>JAWODC010000079.1:0-40073 GCA_046483495.1 Desulfobacterales bacterium | reverse complement strand
CGCCACCCCGGGGTGGCGCATATCTTTACGAATTTACAGCCACCAGTATCAAAAACCTCAGTCAGATCGCACGCTCGACGGCCGCAATCGCCTCCTCGATATCCTCGTCGGAGATGTCCCAGTGCGTACAGAATCGGATCGTCCGCTCGGCGAAGGGCACACCCATATTTTCGAGGATTACGGAACAGCCGAGGCACCTTCCGGCATGACAAAAAATCGTGGCCGCATCGGCATCACCAAGAGCTTTATGGTCAATACCTATTTTCCGCTTTATGCGAACTTCTTCAGCCAACTGGGGTTTGAACCGGTGCTCCCGAAAACGCCCTCTAAAATCGGCATCGACCGGAGGAATTCGGCCTTTTGCTACCCGGGGGAGCTGGCCCACGGTTTTTTCCACACCCTGGTTTCCATCGACCCGCCGCCGGAATATATTTTTCTTCCCTATTTTAAGGCACTCCCCACGGAGATACACAATTTTTCCTCCCAGGTGTGCCCGATCGTCCAGGGAGAAACGTTTTATCTGCAAACAACCTTCAAAAAAGAACTGGATCTTCTCAAGCAGAAAGGCACTCGGCTGCTTGCGCCGATTCTCGATATGACGTTTGGAGAAGAAGACGTCAAAAACGTGTTCATCGGTGTTGCACGGCAAATGGGCATGAACGAACCGGTTGCATCCCGGGCGTTTGAAACGGCTCTTGAAAAGCAGCGCCGATGCACGGAGAGCATGAGAGAGCAGGGGCGGCAAATGCTCGATTTTCTTGCCCGAAATCCCGATAAAATCGGCGTTGTACTGTTTTGCAGGTCCTACAACGGTTTTCCGCAAGAAGCACATATGGGTATTCCCCATAAGCTGGCGTCACGGGGCGTACCCGTCATCCCCTGGGATTTTCTCGATGCGTCTTCGGAAGAATCCAAGCACCACATGTACTGGGGTGTGGGGCAGCGGCTGATGAAAGCCGCCCGATTGGTGCAGCGCCACCCCCGACTCTTCGGCGTCTTCATAACCAATTTCTCCTGTGGACCGGATTCGTTTCTGGTCGGTTACTTTCGCGATATTATGGGCCGCAAACCTTCTTTGACACTCGAACTGGACAGCCATACCGCCGATGCGGGGCTGGAAACCCGTATAGAGGCCTTTTTGGATATCGTCGCCGCTTATTGTCAGATCGGCACAAGCCGGCAGGCATTGACGAAAATCGTTGATTTCACGCCGGCCGCCCTGGTTTCCCAAAACGGCGCCACGGCTTTCAGATCGTCTTCGGGCAAATTGTACCCCCTTACCCATCCAAACATCACCCTCCTTATTCCCTCCATGGGAAAACTGTCCACCGAGGCATTTACCGCCGTATTCAAGGGATCCGGCTACCGTTCTTTCTCGCATCCGCCGGCAGATGAAGCCATTCTAAAGCTCGGGCGCGCCAACACCTCCTGCAAGGAATGCCTGCCTTTGATTCTCACCACCGGATCACTGCTGAATTACATCCGTAATATCAAAAGGGAAGATGAACTCCTGGTATACTTCATGCCCACCACTCAGGGCCCGTGCCGATTCGGTCAGTACTCGGTTTTTATGAATGATTTGATTCGGAAGTTGAAAATACCCGATACAGCCCTCTTCTCACTGACCTCGGAAAACACTTATGCGGGGCTTGGCAACACCTTCGAGCGAAGAGCCTGGTGGGCGGTAATCGTATCCGATGTCATGGAGGATATCCGTTCAATGCTTCTGGCGAATGCAGTCGATCCCGAGGATGCCATGTCGGTTTTTGATTCGTCCTGGGATACGGTAAAACAAGTTCTTGAAAAGGGGGATTTCTGGTACCTGCTCACGCAGTTGGAGCGTGTTTCCGGACGTCTTCGGCACATCCGCCTCAAGCAACCCGTGGAGGAGGTTCCCGTCATCGCCCTGATCGGTGAAATTTTCGTTCGCCGCGACGGCATCTCGCGGCAATTCATCACCGAACGCCTTGCAAAGAAAGGGTTCGCCGTTCACTGCGCACCTGTTGCCGAATGGCTTTACTATCTCGACGCATTGGCGCTGAAAGGCCTGTCCTGTGAAACCTTCTCTCTAAACCAAAAATTGGGAATTTTTACGAAAAACCGCATCAAAGCACTGTTTGAATCCAGAATTAAATCTAAATTGGAACTGTCCGGTCTGGTTCACCATCGTCTCGTCGATGTCAAAACGGTGATGGCCAACGGCGGTCGATATATTTCACCCACTTTGGGTGGAGAGACCATCCTCACGGTTGGGAGCGCGTTGACGGAAGTGGCGGCCCATGCCTGCGGCGTTATTTCCATCGGTCCTTTCGGCTGCATGCCCACCCGGCTTTCAGAAGCCATTCTGACCGAAACCATGAACAAAACGATTAAATTGTCATTAAACGGCAACGACAAAAGCCTCAATGCCATTCTGGCGGATATGGACGACCTGCCGTTTCTTTCCATTGAAAGCGACGGTTCGCCCTTCCCCCAGGTGCTCAATGCGAAACTGGAAGCATTCTGCATCAGAGCGGAGAGGCTTCACGACCGTATGCTGAAAAACGGTCGGGCGCATGTTGACGGCAAGAGGAAGTTCCATGTCGTATAGAACGGAAAAGGACAGCCTGGGAGAGGTAAAAATCCCCGGAAGGGCATATTACGGTGCACAAACCAAACGGGCGGCCGACAATTTTTCCATCAGCGGCATCCGAATGCCTGGGCCGCTGATTGCAGCACTGGCCTCGATCAAGCGGTTCGCCGCCGAGGTGAACCGGGATCTCGGGCTTCTGGCGCCCGATTCAGCCGGACCGATCGCTCGCGCCGCGCGGGAAGTGCATGCAGGAAAGATGAACAGCCAGTTCATTGTAGATGTCTTCCAAACCGGTTCCGGCACGTCCACCAACATGAACATGAACGAAGTTGTGGCGACACGGGCCAACGAAATCATCACCGGCCTGAGGCGGACGAAATCGCCGGTTCACCCGAACGATCACGTCAACATGGGGCAATCGAGCAATGACGTGATCCCCTCCGCACTGCATATATCGGCCGTGCTCGAGATCCGCAACCGGCTCTTGCCGGCGCTCGATCTGCTGAAGAGCCGCTTTTTGGAAAAAGCCGATGAATTTGCCATTGTGCAGAAAATCGGCCGCACCCACCTGCAGGATGCCCTTCCCGTCGGATTAGGAAGGGTTTTTATGGGATACGCCCGGCAGGTGGAACTGGGAAAGGACAGGCTTTCGGGTCCCTTAGACCGTCTGTCGGAACTGGCACTCGGTGGAACCGCCGTTGGCACCGGCGTCAACACCCACCCGGAATTCGCCCGGAGGGTCATTGAAAAAATTTCCGGCGAAACCGGATGGCGGTTTTTTGAGGCGGCGGATCATTTCGAGGCTCAATCCGCCCGGGATGCCGCCGCCGAAGTCGCCGGGGTGTTGAATACGACGGCGGCGGGACTGATCAAGATCGCCAACGATATCCGGTTGGCCGCATCCGGCCCACGATGCGGCATCGGTGAACTCATCCTTCCGGAACTGCAGCCCGGGTCATCGATCATGCCTGGCAAAATCAACCCGGTGATTCCGGAAGCCGTCATCCAGGTCGGCTACCAGGTCATCGGAAATACGTCTGCGATAACGCTTGGCGTTCAGGGGGGGTACTTCGAATTGAATGCAGCCGTCCCGCTCATCGCCCACAACCTGCTCCAATCCATCGCTATTATGGCGGGCGCCGCCGGGGCTTTCGCCGAAAAATGCGTAGCGGGCCTCCGGGCAGACGCGGACGCCTGCAAGGCGGAACTCGAAAAAAGCCTTGCCCTGGCCACCTACCTGGTTCCACGCATCGGTTACGATCGCGCCGCCGAAATCGCCCAAAAAGCGCACCGCACCGGCAAAACCATCCGCGAAACCGCCGCCGCCGAACCCGACCTCTCCCCGGAAGTGGTGAATGAATGCCTGGATAAGGAAATCGGCAACTGAACTCGATCCGCGCAAAGGACATCCTCACGAAATTCCTCATCAGCTTTCCCCGTATGCAAGAGATGCCGATCGCCGAAAATTACTGCTTTTCGGATGACTTTGAACAAGGGATGGAGAATTGAATTTCCAATCCAATAACTTTGCCAAAAAATCAAAACTAAAGATGCATAGTATCTAATGCTTCTTCGTGCGGGGTCTCTTTTGGTTCTTTCCTTAAAATGAGAAAATAGGTGGCCCCGAGCGCCAGGACCACAATACCGGTAGCCATCACATGTTGATAAGACATGGTGGTGTAGTCAAACACAATCACTTTTCTTGCAATCGCCATAAGTGCCGTGGCAACCACCAGTTTCACGTGGATAACATCTTCCCTCAAATAAAGGGTTATATTCAGAAAAATCTCAATGGCGATGAGTACTGCGAGAAATGCACCGAAGGTCTCCAGGATGTCCTGAATTTTCAAAATCATAAAAGGAGGCTCCACAATATGCCGATAAATGACCCACACGACATCACCGATTCCCCAGAGGATCACGAGGGTCATCAGAATCGCAAGGGCTCTTATCCCCACGCGAATTACCTTGTTCAGGGTGCTTATCATTCTGTCCTCGACATGCCTTATAGATAATCCTTCATAATACTTGTCTTTCACCACAGGCTCCTCCCCTTTTTTCCCGATTTAAATTATGCAGGTTCTCTTCCAGTGCAGCATTTTCTTGAATTTTTTACGATGCCGCAAACGTTTTTGATCCGGAATCTTGAGGTAGAATACATCCAGGCCTGGTGCCAATTGAACGAGTCGATTTTCGCTGTCATCATGAATCCATTCTTTTCAGTTCGTTTCCCGGTTATATATCATAGATTGAGATCGACCGCATATTGGAAAATATCCGCCATCCGACCTGACGGGTTTGGCATCCCAAGCCGTAAGACGTCTAGTGGTAATTTGGCGATTAAAAAATTGATTCCGATTTCGATACCGATGAAGAAAAGCGATACATGGAATCAAAGCAAGACGATACCTTCGACCGGCTTGCTTCTATGGAATACGGTAGAACCCCCATTGCTAATCGATCGCTTCACGCTTATTATAGACTGTGTCATAATTATGAAGGTTGAAGAAGCAGCGCAGATGATGTCGGATAACAGCCGGCGAAGTGATCAACACCTGCATAAGCCGCAAAAGTAAAACTGCATTGAGTCGGCAAAAAAACGTTATTATTACGGCAAAATCGGCAATATATAAACGGGAGGAAATCGAATGATCGGTGCTATTGCAGGCGATATTATCGGCTCGGTATACGAAGCCCATCCCATCAAGACCAAGGATTTTCCCCTTTTTCATCCCCGGTGCCGCTTCACTGACGATTCCGTGCTGACGATCGCGGTGGCCCAGGCGATTTTGACCGATGGCGATTACCGCCGGTGGATATGGGAAATCGGCCGGCGTCATCCCCATGCCGGATACGGGGGAAGTTTTATTCTCTGGCTCTCCTCCGGTGATCCCCAGCCCTACAACAGCTGGGGCAACGGTTCGGCCATGCGGGTCAGTCCTGTGGGGTGGGCCTTTGACGCCGTCGATGACGTTTTGAGGGAGGCAGCCCGGACAGCGGAAATTTCGCACAACCACCCCGAAGGGATCAAAGGCGCCCAGGCCACTGCCTTATCCGTTTTCCTGGCCAGGACGACACGGAACAAGGAATGGATTAAACGGGAAATCATCGAAAGATTCGGTTACGATCTCGATCGCACAGTGGATCGTATCCGGCCGTCCTACGGCTTTGATGTTTCCTGCCGGGGCACGGTGCCCGAAGCGATCATTTCCTTTCTGGAAGCCGACGGTTATGAGGACACCGTCCGTAATGCCGTTTCCCTGGGAGGCGACAGCGATACGCTTGCCTGTATCGCAGGCGGCATCGCCGAAGCATACTACGGCCCCGTTGCAGGTCATATTACCGAAAAGGTCAAGAAACTGCTTGCAGCCGACCTTCTGCCGATCACCGAACGATTCTGTCTCACATACCGGCCCGACATGGAAAGGCAGACGTTGAAGTGAAATCGGCGGCATAATCCGGATGGTTTTACGGGATGCAAACCCGAAAAAGTGAGGTGAATTATGGAACTGAAAGGTATTCATCATCTTGATTCCGTGGAATTACGAAAGGGGGATGCCCTTATTGTAGTCGATATTCAAAACGATTTCATGCCGGGAGGGGCCCTCCCCGTTGACCAAGGCGACTCCTTCGTGGATCGCGTCAATGCATTGATGACGCTGTTCAAGCCGCACGATTTTCCGATTGTATTCACGCAGGACTGGCATCCTCCCGACCATCGAAGTTTCGCCGGCCAACACCCTGGAAAAAAACCCTTCGATCCCCATGAAGAACCGGGAATCGGTCCCGTACTATGGCCTGACCATGTTGTTCAAGGAACCGGCGGGGCCGAGTTCCATCCCGATTTGGATATCCGGTTTGCAGAAGCCATCATACGGAAGGGGTACCATACAGCAATCGACAGCTACTCCGGTTTTTTGGAAAACGACCATAAAACCGAAACCGGTTTGGACGGATATCTCCACAATCGAGGCGTGAAGAGGATTTTTATCTGCGGTCTTGCAGCGGATTATTGCGCCTATTTCACGGCTGCAGACGGGGCCGAAAAGGGGTATGAAGTTTTCTATCTCAGCGATTTGACCTATCCGGTAGGATCCCCGCCGGACAGCGTGGAAAAAGCAATTGAAGATATGCAAAACAAGGGGGTCCTGTTCGTCAAATCCGGGAACGTAAGAAGCTCTCTTAAACAGACCTGAACCGGGAAAAACAACTATTTTCGGCATCACCACAATTATACCGGCCAAAATGAATTAACCCGTGCCCATCCGTATTTTTATGCTTGACATCCGGGAGATGGAATTATAAAAACAACGCCTCATGAGTGATGAATGGAATGACAGAATGAAATCGAAAAAATCCGGCCGGCATGCGTCAGTTGCGGCAGCCTTGCAAAATATCGCGCCCAACCCTATCTTTTTCCGTCTGACCCCGCCTTGAGGATTGTCATGATATCCGAGAAAAAAACGGCGGGGCTCCAGCTGCACACCCCCGATTAGATTTCACCATCTTTTCCAGCAACGCGCCTTCCCTAAACGAGAAGCGGTGTATCCGACTGCTCGTTCTGTAAATCAAACCGGATAATAAAGTCCGCGATTTCACCGGCCCAGCCAGCGATATGATTAAGGCATCGAGCACTGATATCGGCGTTGGCCGAATTCAAGGGTTCCGGCATGGTGAACATTTTCGGCCGGATACTGAAGGCTGCGCTGCCGTGGCCTGTTTCCAAAAAAAGGATAAATGGCATTAGAATAATGAACACCCATACTACAAATAACGTTTGCAAGCCGGAAGTGGACCGCCGGCGCACGTTCGGCATCATCAGTCATCCGGACGCCGGCAAGACCACTCTGACCGAAAAACTGCTGCTCTTCGGCGGAGCCATTCAGATGGCCGGATCGGTCAAGGCCCGAAAGGCGGCCAGGCATGCCGCCAGCGACTGGATGGCCATCGAGCAGGAGCGCGGCATTTCGGTCACCAGTTCTGTGATGAAGTTCAACTACCGTGATTTTGAAATCAACCTCCTCGACACCCCCGGCCACCAGGATTTTTCCGAAGACACGTACCGGGTGCTCACCGCCGTGGACAGCGCGGTCATGGTCATCGACAGCGTCAAAGGTGTGGAGCCCCAGACCCGCAAGCTGATGGAGGTCTGCCGTATGCGCAACACGCCGATATTGACCTTCATCAACAAGCTGGATCGCGAAGGCATGTCGCCGCTGGACATCCTGAGTGATATCGAGGAGACGCTGCAGATCGAATGCGCCCCCCTTTCCTGGCCCATCGGCATGGGAAAACGCTTCAAAGGGACTTACAACATTCATCGTAAGGAGTTGATGTTATTTACACCGGGCCAGGATCGATTGACCGACAAGGTGCTCACAATCCAGGACCTGGACGATCCCCTTCTCGATGAGCGGCTGGGCAGCCAGGCCGACGAACTGCGCGAGGACACCGCCCTTATCGAAGGCGCGGCCGATCCCTTCGACCTGCAGGAATTTCTAAAAGGCAGCCAGACCCCGGTTTTTTTCGGCAGCGCTATCAACAACTTCGGCGTGCGCGAATTGCTCGACACGTTCGTGGAGATCGCCCCTGCGCCAATGCCGCGGTCGGCGGTCTCACGCGTGGTGTTGCCGGAGGAGGATGAATTTTCCGGATTCGTATTCAAGGTTCAGGCCAATATGAACCCGGCCCACCGGGATCGGATCGCTTTTCTGCGGATCTGCTCGGGCCGCTTCCAGCGGGGCATGCGGGTGCGTCACCACCGCACCGGCAAAGACATCCAGATCGCCAATCCGATCATCTTCATGGCCCAGGACCGCGCCGTTGTAGAGGAAGCCTGGCCGGGTGACATTATCGGCATCCACAACCACGGCACTATCCGGATCGGGGATACGTTCTCGGAAAAGGAACCGCTCAATTTCACCGGCATACCGAATTTCGCCCCGGAGCATTTCCGCCGGGTGAGGCTCAAATCCCCGCTGAAGATGAAACAACTTCAAAAAGGCGTTCACCAGCTGGTCGAGGAAGGCGCGATCCAACTGTTCCATCCGATGATGGGAAACGCTCTGATTCTGGGGGCTGTGGGGGTTTTGCAATTCGAGGTTACCATGGCGCGACTCAAGGCCGAATACGGGGTTGATGCCGTCTATGAACCGGTGGATTTTGCCGCCGCCCGATGGATACGCTGTAATGATAAAAAAGTGCTTGCCGCCTTCGAAAAGGAGCGCCGGTCCAACCTATTCCGGGATGCGGAAGGTAATCTGACCTACCTGGCCCAAAACGAATGGCAGCTCAACTACACGACCGAAAAATGGCCGGAAATTCATTTTTTCAAGTTCCGTGAGTGTCAATAAAACACCGTCTACATAAATTTCTCCGGTACGATTCAGCACACATTTCACCGGTGGTACCATGATATCGTCCCCAAAAAACATTGAAGCCCTTTTCAAATGTGCTGTAGGTCGCGAAGGATTTCTTCGGCATGATAGGAACTGCGGACGAGCGGTCCTGATTTTATCCCGAGAAAACCGGCATCCTGTGCGGATCGCTTCAGGCGCTCGAATTCCTCGGGTGTATAGTAGCGGAAAACCCGACGGTGCCTTCTGGTCGGCTGCAGATATTGACCTATGGTAATCAGGTCGCAACCCGCCTCTCTTAAATGGGTCATTGCGGCTCTCAATTCCTCCGGCTTTTCTCCAAGGCCCACCATAATACCCGACTTGATAAGGATGTTCGGGGATTCTTGTTTGGTGGTCTGTAATATTTCCAAAGAGCGGTTGTAGTGTGCCCCGGTTCTTATTTCCTGATACAGGCGCGGGACGGTTTCCAGGTTATGCCCCAGTATTTCGGGTTGCGATTCAATCACTTTTTTCAGTGCATGAATGTCCCCTTTGAAATCCGGAATCAGCACTTCTACAGTACACCCGAAAACACGGGTCCGGATTTGCGCAATGGTTTCAGCAAACATCGAGGCTCCTCCGTCACGCAAGTCATCACGGGTAACCGAAGTAATGACGGCATGGCTCAGCTTCATGGAATCGACCGCTCCGGCAATCCGCCGCGGTTCACCAGGATCTTCCGGTTCGGGTACCCCGCCCTTTACAGCGCAAAACGTGCAGTTTCGGGTGCACGTATTTCCTAAAATCATAAATGTAGCCGTGCCCCGGCTCCAGCATTCGGCCATATTCGGGCAATGGGCTTCTTCACATACCGTATGCAATGACGTTTCGCGAATCATTTGTTTGAGGCGAAAATAATGTTTGCCCGACGTCAGTTTTACCCTGAGCCATTCCGGTTTGGATTTTCGGCACGAATCACGTTTGGGACCATCATCTTTTTCGATCATTTCGATCGCCTTTTCCGGGGAAGAATATGGGTCGAACTGCCCAAAAAGGCTTCGGCGGCTTCTTCTTCACCTTCGGAAAGGGTCGGATGGGGATGTACGGTCAAGGCCAAATCTTCGGCCAAGGCACCCAATTCAACGGCCAAAACCCCCTCAGCTATCATTTCACCGGCCTCTTTGCCCACGATACCCATACCCAATACCCGCCCGGTTTCATCATCGACGATGATTTTGGTCATGCCATCTGAAAGGCCCATGGAGGCAGCCCTGCCGGAAGCCTTCCATGGAAAACGGGAAATTTTGACCCGGCGGTTTATGGCCTCTGCTTCCTGTTGGGTCAATCCGCACCATGCGAGCTGCGGGTCCGTGTATACCACAGCGGGTATTGCCCGAACATCGTAGGCTGAAGGCTCTCCTGCAATAACTTCCACGGCCACCTTTCCTTCATACCTGGCCTTGTGGGCCAGCATCATTCCCCCTACCGCATCGCCGATTGCATAGATGTTGTCATCCCCGGTGCGCATCGTTTCGTCCACAATGATAAATCCCTTTTCATCGGTTTGAACACGGGTGTTTTCCAGTCCCAGGTTTTCGGTGTTGGGGCGCCGGCCGATAGCGACCAGAACGCGGTCAAAAGAGCGTTCGCCTTCATTCCCGTTGCCGGCGAATGTTACCTTCACCTTGTTTTCCGATTCTTCGAGGTTTTCGATTCGGCTGCCGGTATGGATGTTTTCAAAGAGCCGGTTCAGCTTCTTCATTAAAATGTCGACCATATCGGCATCAGCCGAGGACATAATCCTGTCGGCCATTTCCACCATGGTAACGCGACTGCCCAGGGATGCATATACCGACCCCATTTCAACACCTACATAACCGCCGCCGATGACGAGCATGGTCTCAGGAATATCCGGAAGAGCCAGAGCAGCGCTGGAGTTCATGATGCGGCTTTTCTCCGAAAATGTCATATTCGGCAGGGATGCGGCAAAAGAACCTGTGGCGATGACGGCATGCCGAAATTTGACATGTGAGATTTCCGATTCGGATTCAAGAATACGAACCCTGTCCGATCCTTCAAAAACCGCTTTGCCCTGAATCAGGCGCACCCCCCGCTTCTCACTCAAATGGACCAGGCCGTTCGCCAGCTTGTCAACCACCTTGTCCTTCCATTTTCTAAGCCCCGCGAGGTCGATCTCGGGTTCACCAAATGAAACCCCCATCTGTTTCGCCTGCCGCGTCTCCTGAATAAGCTCGGAAACATAGAGGTATGTTTTTGAAGGTATACAGCCACTGAACAGACATACGCCTCCGGGGCGTTTTTCTATATCCACCAGGGTTACCTTTTTGCCCAGATCTGAAGCCCTGAAAGCCGCAGCGTATCCGCCGGACCCCCCGCCGATAATCAAAACGTCCGCCTCTTCCGTAAATTCGCCCATTACCATAATAATCTGTCTCCACATGCATTCCGAACAGATGAATGCTTTGCGCGATGTTCGATGGTCCTCACATCGTCATCATCAATCGTTCCGGATTTTCAAGCACCTCGATGATCATTCGGACAAAACGGGCCGCATCTGCACCGTCAACGATGCGATGATCGAAACCAAGCGCAAACGGAAGCAATAGACGAGGAACGATTTCGTTGTCATCGATACTGCCGTAAACAACCGGCTGCAGTTTCGCCCGTGCGAGTCCGAGAATGGCCACCTGCGGATAGTTAATGATAGGTGTAAATCCGGTCCCCCCCAATGGACCGACGTTGGTGACGGTAAAGGTTCCACCCGTCATGTCCTCGCGTTTCGTTTTGCCGTTGCGGGTTCTCTCGGCCAATTCGAACAGCTCGAGAGCAAGCTCGGTAAGGCTCTTGCGGTCGACGTTCCGGATGACCGGAACAATCAAACCTTTCTCGGTATCAACGGCCACCCCTATGTGGTAATATTTTTTTAATATGATTTCTTCTGATTTCATATCGATACTGGCATTGAACCGAGGATGGGATTTAAGAGCCGCTACGGTTGATTTAAGGACGAACGCGGTCAGCGTCAGGACGCCTCCTTTGCGCTCTATTTCCGTTTTGTGTTTTTGGCGAAACGCTTCCATATCGGTTATGTCGGCGACATCCTGGTGGGTGACATGGGGTATTTGAGACCAGGCCAAACGCATCCGTTTGGCAGTGGTGCGTCGAACCGAGCGCAACGCCCGGCGCTCCACCGGCCCCCATTGGGTGAAATCGGGTAGAGACGGGGCAGCCGGCGAAGGTGCTTCAGCTTCAGTCGTCTCCTCGAGGGCGCCTTGGGCTGTTTTCTGTTCTTTTGCAAAAGTTTGGACATCCTCGGCGGTAACCCTTCCCCGGGGACCGCTTGCAGGCACCTTGTGCAGGTCTATACCGAGTTCACGGCCCAGTCGGCGTGTCGATGGCGTGGCGGGCACCGGCCTTTCTTTTCCGGCTGCTTCTTCCCGCTTCTCGGCCGGCTCTTCCCGCTTTTTATCCTTTGCCTCTTCTTTTTCGCGGCCCGGTTCCGATTCTTCTCCTTCTTCACGTTCTTCCGGTTCTTTCCCGGCTTGGTCTGCCTCCTCGAAGATCATCAACACTTCTCCCACCTTGACCACGTCACCGGCACTGACATGTATTTTTTTTACTATGCCCGCAGTCGGAGCAGGGACTTCAACGGAAGCCTTGTCCGTTTCAATAACCAACACGGACTGCTCCTCCTCGACCTCATCACCCTCGGATACAAGGACTTCCGTGATTTCGGCCTCCTGGATACCTTCGCCCGGATCCGGAAGCTTGAATTCTATCGACATGTCTGGTCCTCCGTGTTTGAAACTGCTTTTTAGAACTCAAGTATTTCCCGCGCTGCCCGAAAAATTCGTTCAGCACCGGGCAGATAATCCCTTTCCCTTTGAAAGAGAGGAACGTGTACATCAAATCCCGTGACCCGACGTATGGGGGCCTCGAGGTAGAGAAACGATTTCTCGATAAGGCGCGATACGATTTCCGAACCCGGTCCAAAACTCCGCGGGGCTTCGTGAACGACGAGAACATGCCCTGTTTTTCGGACGGAATCGCAGAAAAATTCGTCGTCCATGGGAGAGATGGTGAGAAGATCGATCACTTCGGTTTCAATTCCGTCTTTTTCCTGGAGCATGGAGGCCGCTTCCAGGCAGGGATGGAGCATTGCGCCGTAGGTTATCATGGTCAGATGTTTTCCCTCTCTGACCACTTCAGAACGGCCTAAGGAAAACGTTTCCTCCTCATCCGGCACTTCTTCTCTGAATGCCCGATACAGCGCCTTGGGTTCATAAAAAACCACAGGATCGGCATCGCGGATGGCGGCAACCAGCAGTGAACGCGCTTTCCTGGGGGAGGAGGGAATAACCACCTTGATGCCCGGTGTGTGTGCATAATAGCACTCGCGGCTTTCCGAGTGATGTTCAAGGGCACGTACACCGGCCCCGTAAGGCGTGCGGAGCACCATTTGGACATTGAAGCGGCCGCAGGAGCGAGCCCTGAGGCGTGATGCGTGTGATTCCAACTGATGAAAGCCCATATAGCTGAAACCCGAAAATTGCGTTTCACAGACCGGTTTGAGGCCGTATACCGCCATGCCGATGGAAATACCGATAATGGCGGATTCCGCAAGCGGGGTGTCCATGACACGATCCTTGCCGAATGTGTCGATCAAGCCCTCGGTAACCCGAAAAACGCCTCCGTCCACCCCGACGTCTTCGCCCAATACCATTACCGTGTCATCATTTTCCATTTCCTGGTGAAGGGCCAGATTGATCGCCTGAACCATTGTCATCTCAGCCATGGGTCTTCCCCTTCTTATTGTGTTCCATTTCCCGCTCGAGCTCTTCTTTTTGCTCTTCCAAATAGGGAGGTGTTCGGGCAAATACATGGTCAAACATGGCAAGAGGGCTCGCCGGTTTCTTCGTCGTTCTTTCCAATTTTTCTACGTTCTCTTTGATTTCGTCCCTGATCTCCTTCTCCAGTGTTTCAATCCGATCTTCATCCAACAGGTCCTTATCGATCAGGTAGTTTTGGAACCGGGTGACAGGATCGCGTTTCTCCCATTCCTTAACCTCTTTATCCGATCGGTATCGTTTGGGATTATCGGCTGTTGTGTGTACCGACAGACGATACGTTACACATTCGATCAATGTGGGGCCCTTACCTGAGCGGGCTTTTTCCGCCGCCTCTTTAGCGGCGGCATAAACGGCCAGGATGTCGTTGCCGTCCACCTGAATTCCCGTGAAGCCGTAAGCCATGGCTTTCTGGGCAAGGGTCCTGGATTGGGTTTGGTGGGAACGTGGTATTGAAATCGCCCACTGGTTGTTCTGGCAAACAAAAATAACGGGAGTGTTAAAAACGCCGGCAAAATTCAGTGCCTCGTGAAAATCGCCCTCTGAAGTCGCACCATCTCCGAAAAACACCATGACCACCTGTTTTTCATTGCGATAGCGTATGCCGTAAGCGATACCTACGGCGTGCGGGATCTGTGTCGCGACCGGTATCGCTACAGGCAGATTGTTCATGTTTTCCGATATCTTACATCCTTCGTTGTAACCCGCATATACCAGCAGAATATGTTCCATGCTTTTTCCCCGCCACAATTCGGCCGCCATTTCCCGGAAGGAGGGGACCAGCCAGTCATTTTCATCCAGCACGGCAGCAGCGCCCAATTGAGCGGCCTCCTGCCCTTTTATCGGAGCAAACGTCCCCATTTTGCCCTGCCGCTGCAGCGTGAGCATCCGTTCGTCAAAACGGCGGCTCAAGAGCATGGTGCGATGCAGGTTCAATAAGGTTTCATCCGGGATATCCGGTTCCAGGTCCTTATCCACATGTCCCTTCTCGTCGAGTACGGACAGATATTCAATCGTGTAAGGAAGGTCGATTTCTTTTCGCGGCATGGCATCTTCCCTTGATTAATGGTTAAATGGATACAATATTCTGTATTTTAAAGATTTTTAACCATGTAGTGAATGCGTTAAATCCTGTATTTGCCCGCCCGATAAACCGAACCGTTCAAACCGGCGACAGATCGGGTTCGACCGTAACATTTCAGGCCGAATTACCGCATGGATCTCCTGCTTTTACATGAAGTCCTTTATGTTAAAACAGCATGCCCGTATATTAAAAAGAGGAGATGAAATGTTCGCGGAAGAACGAAGCGTGCTCAAGACCGAGGAGGCATGCCCTGCCGACAACATGAAGTCAATTTGCCTGCATATTCGAGGGATCGTCCAAGGCGTCGGGTTCCGGCCTTTTATTTATAAGCTGGCAAAAGCTCATGGACTCGTCGGATGGGTCTGCAACCGGTCCGGAGATGTAGCCGTCGAGGTAGAGGGCAGCGAAGAATTGCTGAAACGATTTCGTGCCGATATTGAAGCAAAGGCTCCCCCCCTGGCAAAAATCGACACGATTTTCTGCCGCCGATCAGAAGCATCGGGGTACATTGATTTTGAAATCCGCGAAAGTATTCCCAAAACGGAAGAATGCCGTATGATATCACCCGACGTTTCCATCTGCGGGCGCTGTATAGTCGACATCGAGGATTTGCGGAATCGGCGACATGGCTACCCCTTCACCAACTGTACCGACTGTGGTCCAAGGTTTACGATCATTAAAGAATTGCCATATGATCGAGAAAATACAACGATGCAGTCTTTCCGGATGTGTGCAAGGTGCAGAGCGGAATATGAAGATCCGGAGAGCAGAAGGTTTCACGCACAACCCAACGCATGTCCGAAATGCGGCCCCCGTCTGATTCTGAAGTCTTCCGACGGATCTGCAATACCTGGAAACCCTATAATTGAAGCCGCCGACTTTATCATTCGGGGGGCGATCGTTGCGATGAAGGGACTTGGCGGATTTTTGCTGACTTGTGATGCTCAAAATCCGCATTCCGTCAATCAGCTGCGTATCCGCAAAAACAGGCCTCATAAGCCTTTTGCAATCATGATGAGATCCATTGAAGATATAAAGAAGTATTGTTTCGTGTCGGATGCAGAAGCGCAGAACCTGCATTCTCCGCCTTCTCCGATCGTGCTTTTGAGATGCAAAAACGACAATGGAATGGGTTCCCATATCGCACCGAATATGAACAGATTGGGGATAATGCTCCCCTATACACCGCTCCATTATCTGCTCATGCAGGCAATTGACCGGCCGCTTGTGATGACCAGCGGCAACCTGCGGCAATCACCGATTATAAAAGACAATGCGGATGCGTTTAAGCGACTGTCCTCAGTGGCTGACCTTTTTCTGCTCCATGACAGGGACATTTCCATGCGATGCGATGACAGTGTCTTATCGGTGGAAGACGGTGCACCCCGGGTGATCCGCCGGGCAAGGGGATATGCGCCGGCTCCGATTGGACTCCCTTTCAATGCCGAAAGCATATGGGCTTGCGGAGGGGATCTGAAGAATGCATTTTGCCTTGCCAAAGGGGAGCATGCCTTTGTAAGTCAGCATATCGGGGATTTGGAGCATATCGATACGCTTGACCACTTCGAGGATACGCTTGCCTTTTATCGATCCATGTTTGGTATACAACCTGAAATTGTTGCCTGTGACTGCCACCCGGATTATCACTCCTCCCGATTTGCACGACGACTCACAAATTATCGCCCTGAGAGCAGGTTGGTCCCTGTTTGGCATCATCATGCACATGCGGTCAGCTGCGTGATCGAAAACAGGGGAGACTTTCCCGTTTTGGGTGTTGTATGTGACGGTACGGGATACGGACCCGACGGCCGCATCTGGGGAGGAGAATTTCTGCTGGCTGATGAACAGCGTTTTAAACGTTTGGGACATTTGGAGTACATGCCGCTTCCCGGCGGGGATGCTGCAGTTTTAAAGCCATGCCGTACGGCCGCCGGATATATTTACGAGCTTTTAGGGGAGAGTGAATTAAGACCAGATCTGCCATTCTATAATTTTCTCTCAGAAAAAGAGCTCCACTTTATAAAGCGACAAATAAAATACAGCATCAATACCCCGCTGACCTCGAGTGCCGGGCGTCTTTTCGATGCTGTCTCCGCGTTGATCGGGATAAGAAACGTGGTGGATTATGAAGCTCAGGCGGCAATAGAGATGGAATCCGCCGCAGAGACATATGCCCGGAACCGCACCGTCTACACTTTCGATATTCAGGAAAGCGAAGGAATACAAATCGTTAAGCTTGGCAAACTGTTCCAGGACATTATTAAGGATGTTTTGCGGGGCACGCCCCCTGGTGAGATCGCAGCGACATTTCACCGGACCTTTTCTGCGATAATCGTTAAAATGTGCGCGATGTTGCGACAGTCTACAGGAATAAACCGAGCAGCCCTAAGCGGCGGGGTTTTTCAAAATCGCCTGCTTTCCACACAGGTATGCGCAGACCTTGAGTCGCTTGGGTTCACCGTGTATCGTCATTGCGAAATTCCCTGCAATGATGGGGGCATATCCCTTGGGCAGGCGGCAGTGGCCCATCACACAGCAAACAAAACGCGTGCTGCCGGGCGAATCCGCCACGGCTGACAGGTCCGGGCAACCAGCTGTTTTAGACGGCACCATTAAAGGAGAAAACGATGTGTTTAGCACTTCCTGCGCGGGTGACGTTCACCCGAAAATCAACGGCGGATGTGGAAGTCAATGGGGTGAAACGATCGGTTTCAATTGTGTTGACCCCGGAAATTAAAAACGGTGATTATGTTCTTGTGCACGCCGGTTTTGCCATAGCCGCTGTTGACGAACAAGAAGCCCTTAAAACCCTTGAGCTGGTTCATGGGGTTTTGAATAGGTCCGATGAACATGAAAACGCTTGAAAAATTTTCAAATCCCCACCTGGCATCAGGCCTGGTCAAGGACATGAAACGTCTGCTGCAAAGGCCGGTGGTTTTCATGGAATTTTGCGGTGGTCACACCGTCGAGATTATTAAAAGCGGCATTCGAAATATGCTGCCGGAACACCTTCGGCTTCTGTCCGGACCGGGTTGTCCGGTCTGCGTCACTGACGCTTCGGATATCGACAAAGCCATGATGGCGGCGAACATTCCCGGTGTGATCCTGGCCACCTTCGGCGACATGCTGAAAGTGCCCGGAACCTGCGGGTCTCTCCTGGATGCCAGAAGCAATGGTACAGACGTTCGGGTTATCTATTCAGCAGCCGAGGCTCTTTCTATCGCCCAAGCCAATCCGGGCAGCCCTGTTGTTTTTGTCGCTATCGGATTTGAAACTACGGCACCGACCGTTGCGGCGACCGTTCTCGAGGCTCGTCAAAGAAATGTACAAAATTTCTATCTGCTCTGTTTTCATAAACGATGCCCGCCCATCATGAGGGAGATGCTTGAAGCCGGCGAAACCCGACTTGACGGAATTCTCTGTCCGGGCCATGTCAGCGCTGTCATCGGAGTCGAGCCCTATGCATTCATCCCCCAAGACTACAGGGTGGCCTGTGCAGTTTCCGGATTTGAGCCGATAGACATTCTTTTTTCGCTTCATCGATTGTGCCGGCAGATCAGTACCGGACTGTTCGATGTTGATCGTGTATACCGAAGAGGGGTTCAACCGGGAGGAAATCCGACCGCGCTGAATCTAATGGAAAAGGTGTTTCAACCGGCTACTGACCGATGGAGGGGCTTCGGCCGGGTTTTCGGCAGCGGACTGAAACTGAAGAATGCATACAGCGCCTTCGATGCGGAGAAAATCTTCGATTTGCATGACGGCGTGTGCGAGGAACCGGAAAACTGTATCTGCGGCAGCATTCTTCGTGGAACCAAAACACCCGCGGATTGCACCTTATACGGAAAAAAGTGCCTGCCGGAACACCCGGTTGGCCCCTGCATGGTATCGCCGGAAGGAAGCTGTGCGGCGCATCTGCGCTATGGCGGACTTGATAATTTTAAGTGAGAGGTTTGAGATCGGCATATGAATGAAAAAATTCTTCTTGCTCACGGCGGTGGCGGGGCATTGAGCAGGGATTTGATTCGGGAGCTTTTTCTCGGTCCCTTGTACAATCCATTTCTGGCCCCGCTGGATGACGCGGCATTACTCGATGAATCCGGAAGGTTGGCCTTTACCACGGACAGTTATGTTGTTCGGCCGCTGTTTTTTCCAGGGGGAGATATCGGCAAACTATCGGTCTGCGGAACGGTAAATGACCTGGCCATGATGGGGGCCAAACCCGCTTATCTATGCCTTTCGGTGATTATTGAAGAAGGACTTGAAGTTAAACAACTTCAGACGATTGTCGAGTCGATCCGAACCGCAGCAACCGAGGCCTGCATTGACATCGTGACCGGTGATACAAAAGTCGTCGAAAAGGGAAAAGCCGACCGGCTCTTTATCAATACCGCGGGAATCGGACGCATACCGACCGGAATCGATATATCCTCCTCCAACATTCTTCCCGGCGACCATATCCTCTTAAGCGGCACCATCGGCGACCACGGCGCTTCCGTTTTAGGCCAACGGGAATCCTTTCAATTTGAAACCCCTATTGAAAGTGACTGTGCGCCTTTGCATCATCTGGTTGCCGAGATGATGAGCGCGTCTGAAGAGATTCACGCATTGAAGGATCCCACCAGGGGCGGTTTAGCCGCCGCGCTCAACGAGATGGCCGAACAGTCGAACCTGGGCATCGAAATCGAAGAGCAGCGTCTCCCGGTTCAACCGGCCGTTCAAAGCCTTTGCGGTTTTCTTGGTTTAGACGTATTGCATCTTGCAAACGAAGGCAAACTTGTCGCAGCGGTTGCAGGAAAAGACACCCTGGAAATTATATCACGGATGCATCGTCATGAATACGGCCGCCGGGCCGCTTTCATTGGTAAATTTGTAGAACGACATCCCGGTAAGGTAGTGATGAAAACACGCATCGGATCCCGTCGAATCGTTTCCCTTCCCCAAGGAGAACTGGTGCCAAGAATCTGTTAAAGGATAACCGGCCGACCGTTTTCATGCTTTCCGCACATGGGCAAGTCTTGAACATTTTATCAATGCGTTGAGCAGGAAATGCAGGGATCGTATGCACGAACCAGCATCTCGAGATTTCGCGTGACGCCCTGTTCGTCTGTATTCTCCAGTTCGGGCAACCAGGCCTTAAGGTCCGCCTCCAGGTTGGCCAGGTTCTGGGCGGTGGGGATTACCATATTGGCCGTTATGCATTTGCCGTTATGATCGTATTCAAAATCGTGAAAAAGTGTTCCGCGGGGCGCCTCCACCGCACCGACCCCTCTTCCGGCCCGGGGCCGGAATTCGGTCTGCGCCGCAGCGGAATGTATTTTATATTCCAGCAACCTGTCGATCAACTCGATGCTGTCATCTACGCAATGGATGCATTCGACGATTTGTGCAACGGTATTCATAAACGGGTTGAAACAGGGGGCCGACAGGTTCAAATCGGCTGCAGCCTGCCTGGCTGATCGAGACAGTTGTTCGAAATTGTTGTTAAAACGGGAAAGGGCTCCAACCATGTATTCAGGAAGATGCCAACGCGCATATTTTGCAGTGGAATGGGATTCGATCCTTTCTTTTATCTTGTCCCTGTATAGCTGAACAGAAACGGTTTCCCCTTCACTGGAATGAAGTTCACCGTCGTAAAAGGGGTAATGGTCGGGGTGCTTCAGGCTGACATATTCGGTTTTGCGTTCGAATGCAGGCATGCGGATTTCTTTGAACATGCGGACGGTTTCCGCAAGATCCTCAAGGGCGTTTTCGAGGCGTTCACGTAATTTTTGGAGTTCACTCTCATCCGGCACAAAACTGAACCCGCCGACAGTCATTCCAACGGGGTGGGTGTGCCGACCGGCGATCGAATCACAGAGGGAATATCCCAGTTCCTTGAGGCGGATTGCACGCTTAATCATTGCTCCGTTGCTTTGCCACAGAGGGAAAATGCTGGGGACACCGAAGTAATCCGGACCGGCCAGAAAGTAGATGTGGAGTATATGGCTGCTCAGAACCTCTCCATGAAAAGCCAAACGCCTGAGCATTTCCGTCTGTTTGCTGACAGATACGTGCATAGCGGTTTCGGTGGCTTTCAGGGCAGCGCACTTGTGACTTACTGCACAAATACCGCAGACCCGCGATGCGATGTGGGTGACTTCCCGATAATCCTGCCCCTGAAGCAGCACTTCGAAAAAACGCGGGGCTTCGACCACGGAAAAACGAACTTCCGGTTTTTGTCCTTTTACGAGGCGTGCCTCGAGGTTTCCATGTCCTTCAACGCGTGTCAGGTGATGAACCTTGATATGCTTCATCATTCATTTCCTTCAGTTCAGGCCAATTGTTATAAACAGCAAATTTCCGGCGGATTTCTTCCTCAGTCAACTGGTTTTTCATTTTTACCTGTATCATAATTGAATGGAGCTGATCGCCCGTCAGTACTCTGACGGCAGCCTTGAGATTGGCATCATCGATCAATCCCCGGCATCCCTGACAGGGGTCCCCGTAGGCGGTACAAACGGCATTACACCCGCATCGCGTCACCGGCCCCATACAGACCAACCCCTTTTCAAAAACGCACAGGTTGTCGTTGAGCTTGCATTCAACGCACACCGGCTGATTGGGGGGACGGTATTCCTGACCGGTGAGAATCTGTTTGAACACCGTTGCCAGTTCCGGCATGCTCACGGGACAGCCCAGTATTTGATAATCCACGGGAACGACAGCAGTGATGGGGCGGGCGCGGATAACATCGGGAGGATAATCCGGGTCTGAATACACAGCCTTCCGCAGCTCATCCGGACCCAAATGATTCTTAAGGGCATTGTGGCACCCGATAGAGGCACAGGTGCCCAGCGATACGAGGATGTCCGCCGTTTCCCGGATGCGCCGAATACGCTCGAGTTCTTGCCTTCGATTGATGCTTCCCTCGCAGAAGGCGATATCGTAGTCTGCACTTTCTTCGGTCATCACCTCCCGCCACGAAACGATGCGAACATGAGCAATTAAATCAAACAGCCTTTCGTTCATTCGAAGTACAGTCAACTGGCATCCTTCACAGCAGGCAAAATCGAAAAAGGCGATTTTGGGTTTTTTCATGTATTTGACCATTTTTTTATCCGTCTACAATCGAGGCGAAAGACCTTATTACCGATTCTACTCATCCTCCGGCGCCCAGGCCTCCAGAGCCTCCGTGCGCCCGATCAAATCGGAATAGGCAAAAACCGGCCCGTTCTGACAAACGTACAGGTCATTCAGCTGACAGTGCCCGCATTTGCCGACACCACACTGAAATCTTCTTTCCAGCGAAAAAAAGATATTATCCTCGCGCAACTTCATATTAAGCAGTTCCATGGCCACAAAACGAAAAACGGCCGGCGGCCCGACCACCGCTGCCACAGTCTCTTCAGGTTCGATATCGATTTGCTTCAGAGGGTCGGTGACCACACCGGTAGGTCCTTTCCACGAATCATCCGGTTTATCGACGATTTGATGCGTCTCCATGCCGGAATCGGATTCCCACCGGTCCAGATCTTCCTGAAACAGACGGTTTGAAGGCGTTTTGGCGCCGTAAACGACGATTAATCGTTTAAAATCGTTTCGATTTTCCCGTGCCAAAGTGATCAGGGATCGCAATGGCGCTATGCCAATGCCGCCTGCAATGCACATCAGGTTTTTGTTTTTCATTTGATCGATGGGAAATCCCTTGCCATAAGGACCGCGAATGCCGATTTCACTTCCCGGGACCAGATGATGAAGGGATCTGCTGACGTTTCCGACCGCCCGGACACAGATCTCGAAATCTTCCGAATTAATGGGTGAAGAACACACGGAAAAAGGGGCTTCACCGTATCCGAATACGGAAATCTGTACGAATTGCCCCGGATTGAAATGAAAGATTCCGCTTTTTTTTCTGATCGAGAGGCTTTTTTCGGATTCGGTCAGTTCGGTTGCCTTATTGACGACGGCCGGCTCGGGAATGTAATAGGCGATTTTTTGGCGGATGCTTTCACTCATTTCGCGTCCCCTTTGCGGGAAGCCTCAATAATCCGGTTGGTTACGTCCACTATATTGATATCGGCCGTGCAGGCCCGGCTGCATCGTCCACAACCCGTGCAGTATGGCCTGCCGAACTGACGATACAGGTATAAGAATTTCCGGTTCCAACGGTGCCGGACCCGCTGCCAGCGTTCCGGCCGCATGTTTTCTCCCCCGGCAATCAAGGCGAATTCCAGCAGCTGGCATGAATCCCACGTGCGGTGACGAATACCCCTTTTCAATGAAAAATCGAACGTGTCATGCATATTGAAGCAAAAACATGTAGGACACGTAGTATTGCAGGATCCGCAGCTGTAGCAGCGCCCGGCGATTTCTTTCCAAACATTCGTCAGACTTTTTTTTTCGAGTATATCGGCCAAAACGGAAACAGTGGCATTGAAACCGGCCGATACGGCTTCCTTTTTCCGCAGCCGTTGCCGTTGAACCTTTTCCCGATCACGGTTGGTTGCGTCACGTTTGCTTACACTTTCGAGAAGTTTTTCCCCTTTGGAGGTGAACGTTTCTACAAGATAATTGTTCCCGATGTGGGTGAGAAAAATATCGGATGGATATCGTGCATCCCAGGCACCCACCGAGGTGCAGAAACAATACTCGTCAGGCATGCAGTCGATGCCGATTATCGATGCCCGCTTACGGTTATGCTCCCACCGGATTTCTGCCGGCGGGTGCAAATATGCTGCATCGAGCGCTTCTAATGCAGCAAGATCACAGGGATGAACTCCGGCAAGAATAAAAGGGAAATCCTCCCAGGCGTTCCTAATCCCAACATGAGAATCAGACTCGAAGTGAAACAGTCTTTCATCCGGCTCAAAGAATGCTTTTTTTGGCGGGAGGGTGGTGGCGGTATAATCGGGAACGAAACTTCCGGCATCTCTCAGCCATTCAAAACGGTAAAAACCGGGCATACCGGACCGCTCGCGGGGAGCCATAACCGGATGCTTCTCCAGCTGAGTTTCAATAAGCCGAAACAATTGTTCGGCCGGGATTACACAATCCGGTCCATACTTTTCCACATAACCTTCAACCCGGCGCCTCATGCTTCAAAAATCCTTTCTAAGTTTCAACAGCCGGCGGATATGATCGTGTTCTTGATCGATAATTTGATCGATAGCCCGCTGTTCGGAGCCCCTCACCAACTGTTTGACCGCCGAATAGAATTGAATGGACAATTTTTCAAAGCGAATGCCGAACTCGACAATCTGATCGATATTTCTTATTTCCGAGATCTCTTCAGAAGCCTTTTCCGTATCGGGGAAAACACGATCTTTAACGAAACTGTCGAGATAACTTCTCGTCTCCCCGGGGTAGCTTTCCGGAATGGGTCTTTCTTGAGCATCGGATTTCATTTGGGAAAAGACTTCCTTGTGCCGCTCCTCCTGGTCAATCAGGTAGTCTAATACGGAAACGATTTCCGGCTTCGATTGGGTTTTCCTGCAGGCTTCATAAAAGGCAAGCCCCTGTTCTTCCACCCGGACGGCCATATCGAGCACTTCACCGGCGCGAAATATCGGTTTGTCCATGGAATGCTTTCCTTCCAAAATTACAAAAACAAAACGATTTCCTTTAGGCTTGCTGCGGCCTCCATTGCTCAATTTCCGAGTCCCGCCTATATTTCCAACTTGCAAGGCAATACATCCGTTTATACGTAAACGGATTTGAATGGGCCCGGTTAAATGACACGGATCCAAACCGCATTTCCAATATCACAACTGAAAGGATAAGCCATCGAGCATTCGGGTCAAATAGGGTCAAACCTGTATTTGAAATTCCGGTCGAGGCGACCTACTGAATGGTCACGGTCTCGACATGAGCCTCATGGCTAAAAATCGTGTGCGTGGGCATCAAGATCTTTCAGATGGTCTTTAAGATCGGCAAGACCCTGGCTAACGGCGTGGCTGATCAGGGCGGATCGCTTCTCCTGAAGCAACTCGATCTGCCGCTGCTGATCGATGTTTTTTGCCATTAATCCGCTCTCGGAATATATATTTCTTGGGCGGCATTTATTTCGTTGCCCAATTCGCGAACCCATTCATTCGACATAACCAATTGCCAAACAGCGGTTTTTTGCCGCCGGGAGCATACATCCTCAATCCTCCGTCCTTTATTTTTCAGGATTTGCCCATATCAGCGGGGAACCGGTATCAGCAATACCGGCGCGACGGAATGGCGAACGACATTGTGGCTCACGCTGCCCAGGAAAAATTCTCCGATAAACCCCCGTCCCTGCGTTCCCATGACCACCAATTGCGCGTCACGCTCCATCGCCAGTCCGGTTATCTCCTGGTAGGGCACACCATAGGTCACCACGGTATCGATCAGCGATTTATCCTGCGCCGGCAGTTTTTGTTTAAGGCTTTTCAGGCGTTCCACGGCCCGTTCACTCAGGTCAGTCAGTTGCTCGAGGCTGTCCTCAAACCGCGATTTGTTCAGGACATGAACCAGGGTAACTTTTCCCACGCCGTGAGACACCATCTGCTCGACAAAGGTGAATGCGTTATCGGCCATTTCCGAAAAATCGGTCGCGAACAGGACATGGAGGCCGAAGCGGCTGCGGGCCACCGGCCTGCACGTATTTTCTTCTTCCGAAGGCTCGACCGGAATCACCAGCACGGGCTTCTCCGTCCGGCTGATAACGCCGTATGCGACTCCGCCGATGAGCTTCTCCTCGATCAGCGATTGGCCCTGCGCCCCGACAACGATCAGGTCGTAATTTTCCCCGGCTGCGATTCGCACGATTTCATGCTTGGGCGTTCCGACAACGGTCCGGGCTTCGACCCTGAATTCCTGGTCTTCCAGTATTTTCTTCTGTTCATTCAGCATTCCCTCGAGCTTCTCGGTGCTGTAGGACAGCGCTTCCGATGCTGCATCCTTAAAGGACAGGCATTGAAGCAGCAGGCATTCCTCTCCTCCGAAAGCCTTCAGTTCGCCGAGGCAATTCACCACGGCAAAGGACGCGGGCGAAAGATCGGTTGCTACGATAAAGCGTTTGAACATGATGTCATCTCCTTTGATGAAAAAAACTTCAAATCTTTTTGACTGCCGGAGGCGCGGGGAACCAGTACGCCGTCCTGTTTGCTATCCGGACCAGGAACAGCATCACGGGAACCTCGACCAGCACGCCGACAATCGTTGCCAGAACCGCGGGTGAAGCGGCACCGAACAGGGTTATGGCAACGGCAACCGCCAGTTCGAAAAAATTCGATGCGCCGATCATGCCGGCAGGCGCGGCGATGTCGTGAGATACCTGAAGCCGCTTGGATACCAGGTAGGCAATAAAGAAGATAAAGAAGGTTTGTATGATCAGGGGAACGGCGATTAGAATGATGTGCAAGGGGTTTTCCAGGATCACATCCCCCTGGAAAGAAAAGATGAGAACAAGGGTCAGAAGCAATCCTCCTATGGTGATGTTGTTGAACTTGGGTATAAATGTTTTGGCGAAATATTCCTCCCCCTTGTTCTTTATCACCCGGTGACGCGTAAAAGCACCGCCGGCCAGCGGTATGACCACAAAAAGGAACACGGATAAGAACAGCGTGTTCCAGGGAATTCGAATGCCGCCCACACCCAACAGGAACGCTACAATCGGTGTAAAGGCGACGAGGATGATCAAATCGTTGGTTGCCACCTGAACCACCGTGTAAGCCGGGTTTCCCCGTGTGAGATGGCTCCAGACGAAGACCATGGCCGTGCAGGGGGCGGCCCCCAGGAGGACTGCGCCGGCCAGGTAGTCTCTGGCCAGGTCCGGTGGAATCAGCGGCTTGAAAACGATGTAGAAGAAAAAGGCGGCGATGCCGAACATGGTAAACGGCTTTATCAGCCAGTTGACGGTCCAGGTGATAAAAAGACCGGTTGGATTCTTCCCGACATTCTTGATGCTGGCAAAGTCAACCTTCATCATCATGGGGTAAATCATGAGCCAGATTAAAACCGCAATGGGAATGGAAACTCTGGCATATTCGAACCGGGCAAGAACATCCGGAACGGCGGGAAGATATTTTCCGATCAACACCCCGGCGATCATGCACAAAATGACCCATAACGTGAGATTCCGCTCGAAAAAGCTGATGCCTGCCGTTTTGCTTTGTTTCATCTGTATATCTCCTTGGTAGAGCTGAATGGTCGAACCGTCCTTCTTTCGCTCACTTGCAGCTTATGTTTTTTCCCCGAATCGCCGCTGTAAGCCATTGCATGATGACGGTTTTTTTGGTTTCCATCTTATGCCGCCGGGGCCAAGCCCCGAGATGGCGTGAAATTCATAACAACCGTACTACACAGATTCAACAAAAGGCTGAACGATGAAGTAGATGCCGATCAGCGCAATGGCCGCACCGGCAAACCGCCTGAACCAGAAGCCCCCCTGCTGAAAGCGGCTGTTTTCGAGAACCCGGCGGACCAGGGCTATGCTGGACCCGGCTACGGCGATCGGGATGCAATGGCCGATGCCGAACAGCACGATGAATAAAATGCCCGCAGCGATCTTACCCTGAAGGGTAATGATGGCCAGAATGGGGGCAATGAATCCAAAGGTGCAGGAGCCGGACAGCACACCGTAGGCAAGGCCGAGTGCAAATGCACCTCCCACCCCCTTGACCCTGAGCCGGCCCATCAGGCCGGACGACATGGAGCAGCCCTTGACCCCCAGCATGTCCAGGGCCACCCAGATCAATATCGCGCCGACTAGAATCGTCCACCACGGGCCGACATCACCCAGCATTCGCCCCAGGATGGCGCAGACGACCCCCACCAGCGCAATGGTGATGAACAGCCCTGATGTAAAGGCCAGGGCATAGAAGGCCGCGTGCCTGGCATGCACCCCCTTTTCCTGGCCCGCCACATAGCTCACCATGAGCGGTATGGAGGCCATATGGCAGGGGCTCAGAGCCACGCTGACCACGCCCCACAAAAAACAGCCCAGAGCGGCGATTCCCGTGCCCGTGGACATCCATTCGTTTATCGTTATTAAAAAATCCGTCATCACCGTCCGGCCTCCTCCGGTACCCCCAGCTCGTTGAGTGCGGATATAATGCTTTTTTTGTCCAGAAATCCGGTATGGCGGCCGACTTCTTTGCCGGTTTTGTCATAAAAAATCTGGGTGGGGATGCTCCGGACGGCGAACCGCTCGGCTTCAGCCGGGTTTTCCCAGACGTCGATGAATACGATGGACGCCCGGCCTGCATACTCCTTTTGCAGCTCTTCGAGAATCGGCGCCATCATTTTGCAGGGAATGCATTTTTTGGCGCCCAGATCCACCATGGTAACCATATCGGGTGTCGGCACCTTGTTGGCAGTACCCGCTTTTTGAGGTTCGACGCCATGCAGCAGGGTCGCAACACCGAAGCCGAGTATGATGCCTGATAGAATCAGGTATTTTAAATAGTTCATGAACACTTCCTTTTTTTTTGTTGATTTCGAACTCGCGTATCGATCTTCATAGACAGCCGGGGTATCGCCCCGGAGACACGGTTTATCGTTTAAAATAACTGCCTGCCCAAACGAGATCTTTAACGCTTCCCCCCATGAGATAAAAATGGGTGACAATCCAGTTCGTCAGAATGACCACCGCGGCGAACAGGATGTTGCCGACGCTCATCAGGGCGGCGCCGCTCATGATATTGCCCACCACGCATCCCCCGGCAATGGCGGCCCCGATGCCCACCAGTGACCCGCCGAACAGTGCTGTAATGGTTTGACCCGGAGGCTTGGGCAACAGTCGAGACCGGCCGGATAACGAGGCGCTGACGAAAGCTCCGAGAACCATTGCGAAAATCTCCAACATCAGCCAAACGGACACTTTTTTTCCGGGAACGGTTTGATCCTGCGGGCCGCCGGTTTTGAAAGCGGGTGGAGCCTTTGGTTTGGGACCATGAACATACGCGAGGTTTGTCTCCGTCAATAACAAATTTGCATGCATTACGCCGTGAGTGACGCCTAAAGGATAGTTCCGGCCGGTCGATGCAGACGAAAGATAGGCAAAGCAGGCCAGGATTCCGATTGCGATCCCTGCCTGCCAGGGCGGCCATTTCCGGGTAAGGATGCTTTTTAGACGCGGTGTATCGGGATCGGGTGTTTTATGGTTCTTATTTTTGCCTTTTTTCCGGTAAAAAAACGCTAAAACGGTAGCGGATGCAAAGAGAACGGCCAACACCCCGTACGGCAGAGGAAAAACGGACGTGAAGGTTACGGGGCCGCCGTCCGCGTTCGGTATGATATACGATCTGAGATGCTTATGAAACAGGTTCAAAGGACCGTATTCCACCATCATGATGCCGATGGGAATGCCAATGAGCGCAGCCATGGAATTGATGTTTCCCTGGCCGGTTTTGTAAAGACTGCCGCTGACGCACCCCCCGGCAAACACCATGCCCGCCCCGAATATAATCCCGCCGACAATATAGCTCGCCCACACCAGGGGCTTCGGATTCAGGTTTACGAGGCCCAACCCGGACAATATTGCAAACCCCAGCATGCTGACCACGATGACCATCCAGATACCCTGAATCTTTTTCCAGCTGTTCATCAGGATCACTTCACTGAAGGCGGAGGACCCGCAAAGATCGCCTTTTTCCAGGAAAAATCCAAAGAGAAATCCCACGGGAAGGGCGGTCAACGCCCAATACCCGCTGATCTTCGCTGCTGCCGTCAATCCTGTTAACACCACAAGACATAACCAGAATATCCATTTCCATGCATTACCCCTACCAGACATAATCTATCCTTCTCCTCGACTCTAATCCGAATGTTCAAGTGCCTGCGGCAGACCTTCTACAAACGTTTTTATCTCATCCCTGACCCTGCGGTAAATTTCCCACGCTTCCGCCTCGGTCCGGGCAAGTTCCGCCAGCTTGGGCGGGTCATCGAAACCCCTGTGAATCCGTTTCACATTGCCGGGAAAATACGGACAGGTTTCGTTGGCATGGCCGCAAAGGGTGATCACGTAATTGAATTCCATTGTCGGCAGTTCGTTGGTCGTTTTGGAGGTCTGCCCGCTGATATCCACCCCCGATTCGGCCATCACCTTCACCGCCACGGGATTCAACCCGTGTTTTTCAATGCCGGCGGAATATGCTTCGAGTTCATCGCCCTTCAGATGCCGGGCCCAGCCTTCGGCCATCTGGCTGCGGCACGAGTTGCCCGTGCAGAGAAACAGTATCTTTGGTTTGGTTTTCATTATGTCGTCTTTCTATCCTGATTCAATCGAACCGGAACCCCGACAGGTAGTCCGAAAGCGCAATCCGCTTGTCTTCAGTCAATTCCGGACAATCTTCGGCCCCGCCGCCGCCTTCCATCAGCCTTGCCGCAAACACCATGCAGGTCGGTGATCCGCATTTTCTGCAGTTGGTCTTGGGCAGCAGCTTCAATATCTGGATCAACTGCGGTCGTGCCGCACCAGTGTAGCTGGGTTCGATGCAGTCTCGATTTTCCCAGGCGCCGTTGATTTCGCGAATCAGCCAGTTGATGATCTTGCGGGCCTCGGCCTCGTCTTTGAGTGCGTTTATGGCGATTCTCTTGCCGTGCACGGTGATCAGCTTGCCTTGAGATTTGAAGGTGACCGACGGCGGGTCGACAGTATACTCGAATCCGCCAAGTACGGCATTGAGATACGGCAACGCCTCTCCGACATCCCGGTCCAGGTCGGCAAAGCAGTGCAGCGCCAGGGCACCGGGGTTGCACGCGGAATTGAAGAGCTTCAGCATGTAAGTCTTCAGCAGCATTTGCCCTCGCATCCATTTATTCTTTCAGCCAGGATTTGACTTCCTCCTTGGAGGGGATTTTCCCCACGGACTTTACTTCGCCGTCGACCACCACAGCGGGTGTGCCGAAAACCCCGTAACCGGCAATTTTCATCATGTCGGTGACTTTTTCGATATTGGCGGAGATACCGGCCTCGGCCAGCGCCTCCCTGACCACCTCTTCGGCCTTGTGACACTTTTGACATCCTGGACCTAACACCTTGATGTCCTTTCCGACCAGTACCTTGATATCTTTTTTGTCATTCATTTTTATCTCCTTTTCGGCTGCTTGCTTTTGTTTCTATTTATGTAATTACTGTATATAGTTTAGGCAAAAAACGCCCCGTATATCATCCCGGCGATCGTGGACATGATCACGATGATGCCGCAAAAGACGGCCGTTTTCTTTGCCCCCAGAACTCCTGCGATCACCAGCATGTTGGGCAGGCTCAGGGCCGGTCCGGCCAGCAGCAGCGCCAATGCCGGTCCCTGTCCCATGCCCGCGCCGATCAGCCCCTGCAGAATAGGCACCTCGGTAAGCGTGGCAAAATACATCAGCGCTCCCGCCAGAGACGCGAACAGGTTGGCCCAAAGCGTATTTCCCCCCAATAAGGTTTGAATATAGTGCTCCGGAATCAATGCCGGATGGCCGGGCCTGCCCAATAAAAACCCGGCCACAATGACGCCGCCGAAGAGCAGGGGAAAAATCTGCTTCATAAATCCCCAGGTGGAGTCCACCCAGCTTTTCATCTCGTCCTTTGTGAACCATGCCTTGAGCATGACGGCCAGGGCGATGAGCAGAAAACCGGTGATGTACCATTTTGCGGAAAAAATCGTCGGCCATATTCCGGAGGCATCCGGCGCCGGCTTGGCGAACGCCGCAAAGATCAGTATGAGCACCATGGTCAGCATGTAAATGCCTTCCTGAAAAAGAGATCTCCCATCCCCTTCTTCCTCCGGCAAATAGATCTGTCCCGATGTCCTTTTGGCATCATCCTTTCGGAAAATCAGCGCCATGAGCAGTCCCGTGATGATGGCGAATACGATTGCCCCCACGGCTCTGGCCAGGCCCAGCTGCCACCCGAGTATTTTAGCCGTCAAGGTGATGGCCAGTACGTTGATGGCCGGCCCCGAGTAAAGAAATGCGGTCGCGGGGCCAATACCGGCCCCCCGGGTGTATATGCCGGCAAACAGCGGAAGCACTGTGCATGAGCATACCGCAAGTATCGTTCCCGAAACAGACGCAACCGAATAGGATAAAATCTTGCTTGCCTGAGCACCGAAATATTTAAGCACTGATGCCTGGGATACGAAAACGGCGATGGCGCCGGCAATGAAGAAGGCCGGAACCAGGCAGGTCAGCACATGCTCCCGGGCGTATTCCTGGAGCATCATGAAGGCTTCCAGCCCGGACTGCCGAATGATCGGGTGACCCCATGGAACAAAATAAGCAGCGGCGAATACCATTACGATCAGCAAGAGTTTGGTGCGTTCCTTCATGTTTATTTCTCCTGACGTGCGGCATGGCTTTGGGCAATACCCCGCAAAAATTTTATAGTTCGCGATTTATCGATATATGATTCGCCTGTTTTTGTCTGCTGTCCGGAGCTCGCGGTTGGTCCCCGCCGGTTATTTCCTTCGAATCGATGCCGCATATAGCGTCACGGTTTATCCCGGGCAGCAGGGCCAGAGCATTTGCAACCCGCAGCTCCTCCTCCAGCCAATGGCGAAGATTTCCCAGAAGGGATGCGGCATAGGCACTCTGGGTTCCATCCGCCAGCCGGTAATTAACCCACAAGCCGTCTTTGGAATGAGTGACCATTCCTGCGTCTGCTAATATTTTCAAATGCTTGCTTACGGTCGACTGCGCCAATCCAAGTGCAGCCTGTATTTCGCAGACGCACATGGTTTTTCGCTGAAGCAGCTTGATGATCAGCACCCGGTTTTCATCTGAAAGCGCCTTCATCACCTTGATAAATGGTTTCATAAGATTACCTCCATATCGTCCAAATGGAATATATGCATACCAACTGGTTGTTGTCAATTAAAAAAATGCATCATTTTTTTCAATGTATTTTTTTATGTTTTAGATGGACGGGGTATGGTGGAAATCGGCGACGAGAAAACGGAGGTAGGCGAGGATACACGGGTAAACAGTCCGGCAAGGATACCCCATTGCTGGTATAATGAAAATGATGCGGTTCTCAGGTTCCTTGTGGTGAAAGTACCTCACCCGACGGAATCGACAAAGCTACTGTAGCCCAACAGAGAAGGTTGGTTCAAAAAAGGTAGTGTCAGGAAGATTACGAGGCATACCCATGGCGCCGGCCTTATGTTTTCTCGAAAATCCGGAAAGAGCGCTTCGGGAATTTGTCCGTGTTTTGCCGGAAAACGGCAGGCTGATTGAAACGACCGTGCGCGTCAATGCCGGTTGATGGGTACCCGGCCGGGATCACCCGCGAACGGCAGGATCAGCAAGCGCGGAAGGGAAAGCTTCTGCGGATCTCGGAATTGCGACAGGCCGATCACCATATCCCTGTGCCCCTTGGCAGGCTGAGCTTTGTAGGTACCAAGCAAACGGTCCCACCAGGGGAGATTGAACCCGTAATTGCTGTTGGTCTCGCGGATGATGACCGAGTGGTGGACCCGGTGCATGTCCGGCGTGACCACGCACAGCCGGAGTATCCGATCCACTTTTTCCGGGAGGTGGAGGTTGCTGTGGTTGAACATGGAAGTGGCATTCAGAACCACTTCGAAAATCAACACGGCTAAAGGCGGCGCGCCGAGCGCGGCTACAGCCGACAGTTTGATGGCCATGGATACGATGATTTCAATGGGGTGGAATCGCAGCCCGGTGGTCATATCGAAGTCCAGGTCCGCGTGATGCACCATATGCAACCGCCAGAGAACCGGGATGGCGTGATGCATGACGTGCTGGGTGTACACGACGAAATCCAGGACCACCACGCCGATGAGCACCTTGAGCCCATAGGGCAAGGCCCATTGATTGAGCAGACCCCAATTCTGCTCGGAGGCGAGCAGAGCCACCCCTATGGGTAGAATGGGATAAACCAAGGCGATCGATAGCGGGTTCAACGCTACGATGCTGAGGTTGGCGAACCAGCGGCGGCTTTTGGAATTTGTCAGCCGTCGTCGAGGTGCGAAAACCTCCGCTGTGGCCAGAAGGGCAAAGACGCCGAGGAAAGCGCCAAAACGAATGACCGTTTCCGTTTCCATCTGAAAATATTCAAATATCATGGCGGCGATAACCAGCTGTTATATTACACGGACACTCACGACATAAAAGGATTCGGGTGGTCTATAGTAGAGCCGACACGAATCGATCCACTAAAAAAACATTTGTGATGTGTTTAGAAAGTGAACGTTTTGTCGGCTTCCATGGCGATTTCGTATAAATCGTCCATCCAGCCGATCGGGCAGGTTCCTGAATTTCTTACAGAATTTTTGCTTCATGTCATTGGCTACGCCTATAGTCTTTCTGCATGAGACCCAAGCAGGATTGCCGCTGTGAAACACAATCAACTCAGCAATTTAAATTTATCCTCCTTTCCTTTTCAGCTTGGAGATCAAAAACATCGTCCCCCTTTGGGACAAGCCCAGCTTCTCAGCCAGAGCTTTTTCATTCAACCGGCCGTGTTTGTTCAAAATTGCCTGTGCTTCCGCCTCCAGTTCCTCAAGCCGGTCTTCAAACAGCACCAGCAGTTCAGGTTCGGCAATCGCGCTTGCGCGGTATGTCAAGGAATTCGTCAGGTCCAGGCAGATTCATAACTTGCAGGATTGTTCCATATTTACTGTTGAATCAGTCCCGGCAGAGCCAATCAGATTATTCTTGAGATTACCCTTTAAGAAAGGGAAGCCAATCTGCAGCGGCTTCGGGCCCCCAGCTTCCGGCTTTGTAAAAGTGAAGCAGCCGTTTATCATCGACACAGGCATCACATTCTTGGATGATGGGCGTTAAAAACGACCAGCAGAGCTCCACGCCGTCCTGACGCCAGAAAAGCATCTGATCACCGACCATGCAATCCATCAACACTTTCTCATAGGCCTCAAGGAGGGGGCCGGGATAATTCTGATGATAGTCGAATTCCATGGTAACGGTCCGAAGGTCCACCTGGGCTCCCGGGCTTTTGGTCTGAAAAGTCATGATGATTTTCTCTTCGGGATAGGTACCCAATATCAGCCGGTTGGCAATAATCGTCTCTCCGAGGATATTGCGGAACATGGAATGAGGAACCTTTTTGAACTGAATGGCGATTTCTGTCTTTTTTTCTGCAAGCCGCTTGCCCGATACGAGATAAAACGGAATTCCCTGCCACCGCCAGTTGTCCAGAAAGATTTTCATGGCGGCATAGGTGGGCGTCACCGAGTCTGTATTCACCCCTTCTTCACTACGATAGGAAGGAACCTTTTCTCCGTCGATCTCTCCGGATGCATATTGACCCAGTACCAGATTTTCTTCAAGATCGGATACCGGAAAAGGCCTCAGGGACCAGTACGTTTTCACCTTTTCGTCTCTGACCCGGTCTGCCTCGAAAACAGACGGGCATTCCATTGCGGTCAGCGCCAGAAGCTGCATCATATGGTTCTGAAACATATCCCTGAGCACCCCCGCTTTTTCGTAGTAGCCGCCTCGATGTTCGACACCCAATTTTTCCGCTGCAGTGATGCTTACATGGTCTACATAATTGCGGTTCCAGATCGGCTCAAAAATGGTGTTGGCAAACCGAAACATCAGCACGTTCTGAACCGTCTCTTTAGCCAGGTAGTGGTCGATCCGGAAAATCTGCTCCTCTCTGAAATGCTCGTGGAGGCTTTGATCCAGATCCATCGCCGAATCCAGGTCATAGCCGAAAGGCTTTTCGACGACGATACGCGACCAGTTGCGGGCTTTTCGATTCTCTTTGTGAAGACCCGCTTCTCCCAGATTCCGGGCGACTTCTTTGTAAAGCATGGGGGGGATGGCGAAGTAAAAGATCCGGTTTCCTTCCGTGCCGTATTCTTCATTGATTTTGCCGATCCGGTCCGCAAGCGGTTTATAAGACAATGGGTCCTGGTAATCGATGATTTGATAAATAATCGTCTTCGCAAAGGAATCCCATCGCTTTTTATCGAAAGCATCTTTTTTTTCAAGAGCATCGGCCATCTGTTTCCGGAACGCATCATCATCCAGTTCGGTGCGGCCGCAACCCAAAATGGCGAAAACATCCGGCAGGCTGCCGTTGGCATACAGACTGAACAAGGCGGGGAGCAGCTTCCGGGTGGTCAGGTCCCCGGTGGCGCCAAGAATAACGATGATGCAGGGGTCAATCCGCTGGTCACGAAAATGCTCGGAAGACTTCATATCCACAACCGGAGCCTTTGCCGACGCCGCAAGTTTGCTTTCGGCCTTTTCCACGATGTCCTCCTTAAAACAGGGTTGGTGGTCTTATTCTTTGTTCACCTGGCCGGGTATTGCCGTTAGGCAATGATTTCTCGAACCTTTGTTTCGATGGCTGTATGAGAAATTTCCTCGTAATCAAGCAGTTCCTCCGGCTTGCCGCTTTTAGGTTTTTTGCGGACGGCCAGTGAATGAACCGGAACAGGATGGTCGGAAGCCAGCGCACTTTTCACCGCCTCTCCCAGTCCACCCTCGGCATAATGATCCTCCACGGACACCATCGCGCGGGTTTCTTCTGCAGCCTTGCCCAAGACCTTTTGGTCAATCGGTTTGATGCTATAGCAGTCGATAACGCGAATCAAAATTCCCTCCGATTTGAGTGTATCGTATGCCTTCAGCGCCTCATAGACTGTAATACCGGCAGCCACAACCGTAGCTTTATCACTGTCGCTGCTTCTGACCACCTTGCATCCGCCGATGGGAAATGACTCTGCCGAATCATAAATAACAGACGTCCCCCCTCTGGTGGTGCGGATATAGACGATTCCCGTATGCTTGGCGGCTTCTTCGACCAGCTTCTCCGTGGACACCGCATCGGCCGGATACAACACCACACCATCAAGAATCGTTCTGAACATGGCGATGTCCTCAAGCCCCATCTGGGAAGGGCCGTCCTGGCCGATGGATACACCTGCGTGGGATCCGACGAATTTGATGTTTTGATCCGAATACCGACTCATCCGGATTTGGTCGAAGGCGCGGGTCAGAAACGCGGCGAAGGTGGAGACAAAAGGAATTTTTCCGCGGTCTGCCAGGCCCAGGGCAACTCCCGCCATGTTCTGCTCCATGATATACATCTCGAAAAACCGGTCCGGAAAGGCCTCTTTGAAGGTTTCCGATTTGGTGGAATTGCTCACCTCGCCATCCAGGCCGACGATTTGAGGAAATCGTGGATAAATCCGTTTTAAAGCGTTGCCGTAGGCTTTTCGGGTGGGGACCGATTCGCCGGATTCGTATGGAAGGCCCTCGACATCATTGACTTTGCCGGGCGCCGGCGGTTTCGGTTTCAAATCTTCGGGTTTGGGTATATCGCCGCGAATCGATTCATCAACTTCTCCCACCTCTTCAAGGGCGCTTTCCAGGTCTTCCTTTTCGACGGCCTTGCCGTGCCATCGGTTTTGGTCTTCGAGAAAAGAAACCCCTTTCCCCTTGAAGGTTTTTGCAATGATCATGGTGGGACTTCCGGAGCCGGCCGCCGCCGTTTCAAACGCATCGAGAATGTCTCGGAATGAATGGCCGTCGATGCTTACCGTCTTCCAGCCGAATGCCGAAACTCTCGTTACATATGCATCTATATCGTGCCCGTACATGGTCTCTCCCCGCTGGCCGAGCCGGTTGACATCCAGGATTCCGGTTAGATTGTCGAGGCCGTAATGGGCAGCCGCCTGAATGGCTTCCCATTGGGAGCCTTCACTCATTTCACTATCCCCAAGCAGCACATAAGTCCGGTGAGAAAGTTTGTCCAGGAACTTGGAATTCATAGCCATTCCCACTCCGATAGAAAGCCCCTGACCCAGGGAACCGGTTGCCACGTCCACGTACGGAAACGCGGGGGTGGGATGTCCTTCCAGGGGACTGTCGAATCTTCGGTAGGCGAGGATATCCTCGCGGGATAATTTGCCCGCGGCCGCCCACAGCGCGTACAGAAGCGGCGATGCGTGGCCTTTGGAAAAAATCAGGCGATCGTTGTTGGGATGATCGGGATGATCAATGTCGTACCTGAAAACACCTCCGAACAGGAGCCCGACCATCAAATCGGCTGCCGAAAGGCCAGAGGTCGGGTGACCCGAGCCGGCGTTAGTGGAGGCAATGAGAATATACCGGCGAACCAGACGTGCAATTTGTGCAAGGTGTTCATGGGATCTCATAATTGCTCCTTATTTAAACATAACATTGAAGAATGCGTGCTGACTGCAATGGTTCTTTTCAGAATTTATCAGGTGCAGGATAGGAACGACGGTGGTAACGCGCAATACGGTCGGGATTGTATTTCAACTGCGGTATTGTCGTATTCTAGGGCCTTGCGGTAATGGAAGAACACGTCCTTATAATTGACAGGCAACCGGCGGCGGTTTCAAGCGATCCTCACAAATACAGACTGTTTGGGGAAAAATACATCGTTACCTTTATTGTCATTCGTACTGCTCGGGTTATGATTCAGCTATGTAAGGATGTATCCCCAACAGCCTTGGATGGGACTGGCGGCAACCGTCGCAGTGGCGGTTCTGGTGACACGGATTGCAAGGCGGGCTCTGAAGAGAAAATATCTGACAAGGAGGCGTAATCATGATCATACATATTGGAAGGAAGCGCTGGGCCATTGCCGAAGGGTATATTCCCGGATGGAGTCACGGCCCGGAGCCGCAATTTGCAAGCCACGAGACCGTTTGCATTCTGAATGCTTCCGGTGAAGACGCGCACGTGGAAATAACCGTTTATTTTGCCGACAGAGAACCGGCCGGCCCCTATAAAGAAACGGTTCCGGCCCGCCGCACAAAACATATAGTTTTCAATTGTTGGGGACGTTGGCCATGTCGGGTGGGTTTCCACCTTCGACGCGGGAGCCGAGAGCAGTCCTCATGTTACGGCTTACCGCCTGGACCTCTACTTCAATTCCCGTATCTTCAGTAAATTGATCCATCAAGTCCTTAAATACGTCCAGTTCATCTCCGCCGAAGCTGGTAACAAAAGTTACTTTTTCCTGTCCCAGTACCGTGAAAGTTCCGGCAAAGACCAATCCTATGCTTAGTACCAGAGTTAAGAACGTTAGAGATATGAGTTTTTTATCAATCATCGTATTCCCTCCTTGTGGTGGAAATTGATGTGTAAATTTAGACCGACCTGTTTCTCACCGTCAATTCGGATCTATCACCCCCGCTATCGGCATTGCACCCGCACGATTTTCGCCTGATTAAATCCGCTTTGACAATGTTGTCGTCATTTTCTACTTCCCCGTTGATCAAACGGTTAAGCTTTTTTGCGGCCAGGTAGCCCAGTTTCTCCGTATGCAGATCGAGGGCCGTCATGCTCGGATTCATATGCTCCGCCAGCTGGGAATCGCCTATCGTTATCAAGGCTACGTCTTCGGGCACTGATTTACCAAGATCCCTGAGGGCTCGGTATACACCGGCCATCTGTTCTTCGACAGAAATACAAATAGCGGAAAAGTCACTATTGGAGGCTTTGCTCATAACTTCCCGGTAAGCCATCCGTTCGTCGTGACGGGAGCGCCAGATCAGTTTGGCTTGCACTTCGATGTCTTTTTGTTCGAGTGCAGCCCTGTAGCCACGTTCCCGGGCTTCCGAAGCGATCAGTTCCTCCGGACCGCCGAGGAAAGCTATTCGTTTATAACCATGTTCGATCATGTGTTCGGTAGCTAGTTTTGCCACACCGTAGTTATCATTATCTACGTAAGGAAAATCCCTGGGCGATTCTCCCAGAAATACTACGGGGTAATTGAATTCCTCTATGACGTCGAGATAGGGCATCTCCTGGGTTGGGTGAGTTATTATTGAACCACTTACGTTTTTGGTTCGGTAAGCCTCCGTGACCACTCTTTTGGTTTCATCCCGGGATTCCACGATCTGGAGAGAAATCAAATTGCCCGACTCGTTTGCCGCCCTGTTCATGCCCGCGATCAGTTTCTGAAAGAAGCCGGTAGAGAAGAAGAGGCTATCGACTTTTACGGGTACCAAAAGCCCCAGATTGCTTGATTTGCCGTCGACCAGAGCCCGGGCAGCGGCAGTGGGATGGTAGCCTAAATCCTTAGCGACTTTGAGTACTATCTGTTTCGTGTCCGAGCTTATCGTGGGTTTATTGTTTAGAGCCATGGAAGCGGTTGACACAGCTACCCCCGCCTTTTCTGCGACGTCTTTGATCGTCACGTTTTTGTTTCCAGACTCTTTTTTGTTCATTGCTTTATTCGGGTTCCGGGTGCTGTTGAAACGCTTCAAAACCATTATACAGTAGAAAACAATTTTCGT
>JAWODC010000063.1:0-39058 GCA_046483495.1 Desulfobacterales bacterium | reverse complement strand
GCGTACTGGTTCTGTCCGTAGCTGGTGCGGAACTTGAGGCGCCCAAGAAGCTCGGTGATCTTGGGCGCCTCAAGTTCCGCACCAGCTACGGACAGAACCAGTACGCCCACGCCATCGAGACGGCCAAGTTGGCGGGGATGATCGCCGAGGAGTTGGGCGCGGACGCCAAGATCGCTCGGGCCGGCGGCCTGTTGATCGGCCCCGTTATAGCATACAAACCGGACGTCAGAAAATAACCGAGGGCATTTTGAATCAGGCCAAGCCCAAACTGGTGAAATTCGGCATCGAACTGGTCGATGTGAAAATCAAGCGGATCAATTACGTTGAGGAGGTCAGAACATCGGTCTATAATCGAATGATCGCCGAAAGAAAGCAAATCGCAGAAAAGTTCCGGTCTGAAGGCCGTGGGGAGGCCCGCGAAATACTGGGTGAAAAAGAGCGGGAGCTGAAACGCATCACATCCGAGGCCTATCGAACGGCCCAGGAAATCAAAGGGAAAGCGGATGCCGAGGCGACCAAAATCTTTGCAAAGGCATTCAGCGTTGATCCGGAATTTTACTCATTTGCGAGAACACTTGAAATTTATGGGGAATCCTTTGACAAGGACAGTTCGGTCGTTCTGTCCACCAGTTCCGAATTTTTGAAATATTTAAAGGGCATCAGTCCCGAAACCATTCCTGAAACATATGCCTCCGGTACGCCGTAACGGCATTTCGACAATACAAAAATACCGGGCTCCTGTTATAAGGGGTCCGGTATTATCTTTGTAATGCATCCGCATGCGGCTGATGCCGCTCCTGCTACTTGCCCTTTCTCCGCTGATGCCGTGTGCGGGCCAAGAGTTTTCTGTGCTTATGTTTACGCATCTTTTTTCTCCGCTTTTTGACGACACTACCCAACAGATCACCTCCAATTCTATTATTTGATTTCATCCCCTTTCTCGAGGGAAGGATAATTTTTTTTTATAACATCGTTTTAATATATTTGTCCATAGTTATTTTTACTTACGTTTCTGTAGCCTTGCCCGGCGTTGTCAAACCGGTTGATTATGATCCTTTCGATGTGTTAGGGTTCATATTTCCGGGTTCATGACAACGCGGTTTGGTCGTCACGAACGGCCCAAACGGCTCTGCCCTTAGACATGAAGGGAGTTGAGCTTAAGATTATAATCGATTTCACATTCAACAGAATCGTTCATCATGGATCACCTGGCAACCTTTAATTCCTTTCAGATCGACACCATCAATCATTCGGTTCTCATGGCCGAAGAACTGGTCAGTGATTCGTATAAACTTTCTTCCGGTCAGTGGTTCAGAAAACGATACGACATCAAGACATTGTCCGATCTGGCTCCGGATGAAATCGTCCACGGCCCTTTTGCCCAAATTCTTCATTATGAAGCACGACCCAAAAATTCCCACCTTGAATCCACGACGTTCGATTTTTACAAAATATGCCTTCAGGACCATGCCATCCTTGCCGTTATAGACCGTTTTTCCGAAATCAAACTGTTTCCATTTTCACTGTATATCATCATTCATGAACTGATTCACATCGTGCGCTTTGTTACGTTTCTTCAAAATTTTCACGCCTCATCCGGGGAAAAGATGGATGAAGAAAGGCGGGTGCACCGAAAAACCCGTGAAATCCTGAAGGATATAAATATTGGAGGAATGAAGGAGGTGTTGGATTTTTATCGTCAGTGGATCATCCCGATCGACGATATGATTACCCCGTAAAAGGCGACTTTCTCCCTTGACAACGACAGAAGTCTGACTATATTTAGAAAAATTTTTTTAGATCCTAATGAGTGTCCAGCGAATTTTTTCATTTCCGGATAGACACTAATGAGAGCAGCCATATCGCAATCTGATTTTTCAAACATCAGGGGAGGGGGTTATGCCGATTTACGAGTACGAGTGTGAATCTTGCGGCCGAATCATCGAGGCATTTCAAAATTTTTCGGAAAAGCCGCTGAAAAAATGCGGCCACTGTTCGGGCAAACTTCACAAAATCATTTCCCAAAGCACATTTCACCTTAAAGGAACCGGCTGGTATGTAACGGATTACGCCGGTAAAAAGCAGAAAGCAAATATCCAGCAAAAAAATCAGGAGGGCGCCTCATCGGACAGCGGCGGAGAAGCCAAAAGCGCCAAAACAGACAGCAACTCTTCCGGCTCCAAGGCCGAATAAACAATCGGGTCTGATGCTCGGCTTACAATTAGGGAAAAAATTTTATCGGTTCCCTTTACATGGCAAAAATCGTGATTATGTTTTTGCAGTTATTTTACACATCGATTCAATCCGGCAGGGTTTTCGGTCCGGTTTGATGACTATATGAAGTTACTGCTCGAATTCCAGGTATTTTTCGTTTAAACGCCGGCAAACATTAATACCCATATACCTTAAGAGGAAAGGAGATTTTGAACGATGAAACTCAAACCATTACAGGATCGAATTTTAGTCCAGCGCGTTGAAGAGGAAACGAAAACAAAGGGCGGCATTATCATACCGGATACCGCCAAAGAAAAACCTGCTGAAGGCAAAGTGATGGCCGTGGGCAACGGCAAACTCGGCGACGACGGCAAGCGGGTTCCTCTTGAAGTCAAAACGGGCGACCGTATTCTTTTCGGCAAATATGCCGGAACGGAAGTCAAGATTGAAGGCGAGGAATATCTTATTATGCGCGAAGACGATGTTCTTGGTATTATAGAATAACAAAAGTATCTTTCTTTTAATATAAGATGAGAAACGGAGGATTTTACCATGCCAAAAATAATTACCTATGATGCTAAAGCACGCGAAGCGCTTTTAAACGGTGTTAAAAAGCTTGCCGATGCGGTTGTGGTCACCCTCGGCCCAAAAGGACGGAACGTTGTCATTGATAAATCCTGGGGTTCGCCCACCGTAACCAAGGATGGGGTGACCGTTGCAAAAGAGATAGAACTCGAAGACAAATTCGAAAATATGGGCGCACAGATGGTGAAGGAAGTGGCCAGCAAAACCAGTGATATGGCCGGTGACGGCACCACCACGGCTACTGTTCTTGCCCGATCCATTTATGAAGAGGGCCAAAAGCTCGTTGCTGCCGGCAACAATCCGATGTCCATTAAACGGGGCATCGATAAAGCCATCGAAGTCGCGGTAAAAGAGCTTCACAGAATGAGCAAACCCACGAAAGACCAGCGTGAAATAGCCCAGGTCGGCACCATTTCCGCCAATAATGACGACACCATCGGCAATATCATCGCCGAAGCCATGAACAAAGTCGGGAAAGAAGGGGTAATTACGGTTGAAGAGGCCAAAAGCATGGAAACCACCCTGGATGTCGTCGAAGGCATGCAGTTCGACCGCGGATATCTCTCGCCGTATTTTGTAACGGACGCCGAAAAAATGGTGGCTTCCCTCGAAGACCCTTATATTCTGATTAATGAAAAGAAAATCAGCAGCATGAAAGACCTTCTCCCTATTCTGGAGCAAATTGCAAAAATGGGGAAACCCTTGCTGATCATTGCTGAAGATGTAGACGGCGAAGCACTGGCGACGCTGGTCGTGAATAAACTCAGGGGCACATTGAACGTAGCCGCCGTCAAAGCCCCGGGATTCGGTGACCGGAGAAAGGCCATGCTCGAAGATATCGCTATTTTGACCGGCGGCCAGGTTGTTTCGGAAGACCTGGGAATCAAATTGGAAAATATTTCCCTTCAAGATCTGGGAAGCGCAAAACGCATCAACATCGACAAAGACAACACCACTGTTGTGGATGGCGCCGGGTCCAGGACCGCACTGGAAGGCCGTGTGAAACAGATTCGGGCCCAGATCGACGAAACGACATCGGATTACGACCGTGAAAAACTTCAGGAAAGGCTGGCAAAACTCATCGGGGGTGTAGCCGTTATCAACGTCGGTGCGGCCACGGAAACCGAAATGAAGGAGAAAAAAGCCAGGGTGGAAGATGCGCTGAATGCCACCCGCGCAGCCGTGGAGGAAGGCATCGTTCCCGGCGGCGGTGTTGCGCTGGTGCGGTGCCTCGATGCACTGGATAAAATCAAAATCAAGGCCGACCAGAAACTGGGGGTTAAAGTCGTAATGCGCGCCATTGAAGAACCGCTGAGGCAGATTGTCAACAATTCCGGTGAGGAAGGTTCGGTCGTCATCGACAAAGTAAAGTCCGGTGAAGGTGCATTCGGGTATAATGCCGCTACCGGCGTTTACGAAGACCTGATCGAGGCCGGAGTCATCGACCCCACAAAGGTCGTTCGTTTTGCCCTGCAGAATGCGGCCAGTGTTGCCTCTCTGATGCTGACGACGGAAGCCATGGTTGCCGATAAGCCGGAAGAGAAATCGGAACCCATGGGCGGCGGCATGGGCGGCGGCATGGGCGGCATGGGCGGCATGGGCGGCATGGGCGGCATGATGTAGCCGTTTCGCCCGGTGTCGATATTTATTAAATAAATTCGATAGCTTATTCAAAAGCCCCCTGTCACCCGGCAGGGGGCTTTTTTTCAGTTGAACTTTTGAAAGTGCAAAAGAGCGTGGAAACTTGACAAATTAGTTGATTTTGAGATATGCAGGGTATGCGTCACATCCGTTAAACCCCCCTTAAATCGGAGAATACAATGGAAACCGGAAAAACGAAATCACGCTTGACAGGATCTTTCGGTATGAGGAATTGTGGATTCACCATATTTTTAAGCGTTTTTTTGGCTTATTTTCTGATGGTCTGCCCGGTTGGAGCAACGTCCCATGAACCCGAAAAAATCGACCAGGAAGCGGGTTTCTATTATACGGTGAAAAAAGGCGATACGCTTTGGGACCTCTCCGAACGGTTTGCCGACTCCCCCTGGCTGTGGCCGGATTTGTGGAAAGAAAACAGTCAACTGCCAAATCCTCACTGGATTTATCCGGGCAATCGAATACGCCTTTATCATAAGGAATGGACGAAAGTTATGGATCTGCCCACGCCGGAAAAACCCGAACCTGTTTATTTTTTGTACCGGAATATCGATTTGGTGGGATTCATCCGGGAAAAAGCGGTTTCCCCCAGTGCCGTCATTTTTAAGGTAAAGGGGGACCATAAAATGCTGAGCAAGGGGGACCTCGTATATCTGAGGAAAGAAAAGACCGGAGATTTCAGCCCCGGAAGGCGGTTTGTCGTATATCGCACATTCGATTCGGAAATCAACCGGAAAACCGGCGAACCATACGGCATTCAACATTATATCACAGGTCTTGTAGAAATTACGAAAGAAAAATCGGACTTCGCGGTCGGGACGATTGTCTTCTCACCAAAGCCGATTTATATCGAAGACAAACTCATGCCGCTCGTCCCGCGTTCCGAACAAATTCCCGTAGTGGACAGTACCCTGGGTATTCAGGGAAACCTTATCTCTTCTGAGGAACATTCGGAAATTTTCGGCGATTACACCATTGCATTTGTCGATAAAGGTGTCGCAGACGGCATCCAAACGGGGCAAATCTATCAAATATATCAACAGGAAGAGGCAAGCCTGCACCCGAAAACCGTTGAAACGGTAAAGCTCCCACCCTATGTTACAGGCGAATTGCTCGTTCTGCGTACTGAAGAACATACATCAACAGTGATCATTACCGGTGCCACAGAGCCCTTGAGCAATCATTTGAAAATGAGATCGATGGTTCAATAACCGTTGTTTTCGGCACTTGAGCAGAACACCATAACCATTTCCACGGGACGTTTATGATTCAAATTGTGTCCGACAACTTGCGTTTCATCGCCCTTTATGTCGTGCTTCTTTGTGGATTGGCTGCGGAAGCGGCGGCCCAAGAAGGCAAAATTATCACGATTAAAACGGCCGCCGCTGAGGCGAATGCAATCGTTCAACTTGAACCGGTTGAACTCACCATCAGCAAAAACAGTGTGGTCATATGGCTCAATGCCATTAAGGATCAGGATGTGAATATTTCCCTCTCCGCTGAAGAAAGGCCGGACGCTGCCTTTTCCGATGCGATGGGATTCAGCCTGGAAGACGGCATGTACACGGCAAAATACCTGCCGTTTATCGCCACCGCCAGTCTCCGGTTTGTCAAAGAGGGCGTGTATACCTATCGTGTCGAACTCTCGAACGGTAAGAAAAAAGCCCACGGCACCATCAAGGTGTGCGAATCGTCAAAAGAGTAAGAGCCCGGTTTCAACCTTCTCCCCTTTTTTTGTCCTTTTGAAATCGACCCAATCCAGGGAGCATTCCGCGGCATCATTCGGAGGTTAAAAGAAAGGTCGGTTCACCGTTTGCCGTATGTTTGTGGTGGGACCGTATGTAAGGATGGAAAACGATCGGCGGTTTGACAAAGGATCCTGGGTTACCGATTGACAAGCCCCTTATCTACGGCATATGCCGCGAGAGAGGAGGCCGTATGCATGTCAAGCTTTTTCATGATATTTGCTCTGTGTTTTTCAACCGTTTTAACACTAATGCACAAATAATCCGCGATCTCCTTATTTTTGTATCCTTCACCCACGAGTTTCAACACTTCTTTTTCCCGTTGGGTCAGGGATTCCCAGGCGGATTTCTGTTTTATCTTCTTTTGGCTTTCGATGAAACCTTCCATCACCTTGTCGGATATTTCGGGGCTGATAAACTGCTTTCCTGAAAAAATAGCTTCTATCGCCATTTTCAACTCTTCGAACGAGGAAGACTTCAGACAATATCCTTCCACACCGGATTTAAAGGTTTCAATGATGTATTCCTCTTCTTTAAACATGGTCAATACGATGATCTTGATCTGAGGGAGCACGGTTTTAATCTCATGAATAACGGCTAAGCCGTCCATTTTGGGCATGTTAATGTCCAGAATAATTAAATCCGGCTTCTTTTCCTTGATGCAGCGAATGGCCTTCAATCCGTCTTCGGCTTCGCCGACCACCTCGACATTTTTAAATTTTTCCAGCAGGGATCTCAATCCGTCTCGGATAATCGCGTGATCTTCGACGATGACGACTTTTTTTGCTTTGTTCATTTCCAAATACCCTCATGTTTGCATATTCGGGTTACGTTTTCCGGCCTTGTGATGCTGCATCCCCCACATTATGGGGCGATAAGGGCCGTTCAACAGGTGGTTTTCAGCGTTTTTCTTTTTGTTCAAAAAACTTGCTTCCACAGTTCATTTTCAACCAAACCCTTATCAAAATACATAATTTACCCTATATACGAAATCAAAAAAAGGAAATAAAAAAAGATATTATAAGTGTAGACATGCTAAAATGTTTTCCGAAATCATCCAGATTCCAAACAACTTTGGAGACTATATGCATGTGTTTTCTGGATTTATTCCTATTATGTGGAAAAATCCATAAAAATTCAAGCGATAAATTGTATGCTCACCATATTCATTGTCGATGACAACCGTCTCTTTTCCGAAACGCTGAAGGAAATCATCGTTTCGGCATATCCTTCCGCGGTGATCCGGGAGTTTCCCAATGGTGAGTATGTCATGACTGAAATCGAATCCGAATCGCCAAATCTGATTTTCATGGATATCAATCTGCCAGGTTCGGACGGACTGGTGTTGACACGCAGTATAAAGGAAAAAAACAGCATCCTTCCCGTTGTCGTGATTACCAATTATGATTCCGCGGAATACACAAAAGCCGCCATTGACGCGGGTGCGGATTATTTTATTTCCAAAAATACGATAACTATCAATGAGATAATTAACCTGGTCGGGACCTTCATCGATACATCCACCTGAAAGGGAGGAGTCAATGTTCGGCAACAGTGTTCGGCTTTTCAGTTTATTGGGATTCGAAGTAAAAATTGATCTTAGTTGGATTTTTATTGCCATCTTGATCACATGGTCTCTTTCCACAGGCTTTTTCCCGTTTCACTATAAAAATCTTTCCACATCCACTTATTGGCTGATGGGGATTATCGGTGCTTTAGGTTTGTTCTTATCCATTATCGTTCATGAATTTTCCCATTCGATTGTGGCCCGACGGTACGGACTGCCGATGAAAGGAATTACGTTGTTTATTTTCGGCGGTGTTGCAGAGATGGGAGATGAACCCACATCGCCGAAAACCGAATTCCTGATGGCGGTCGCCGGTCCGCTGGCAAGTATCGGCATTGCTCTGGTTTTTCTTGCAATTTACCTGTCCGGCCAAACCGGCTGGCTCCCCCGCCCCATAAGCGCCGTTGTCGGATATCTTGCTTTAATCAACGGCGTACTGGCCGCATTCAATCTGGTGCCGGCCTTTCCACTGGACGGCGGCAGAATTTTGAGGTCCGCATTATGGAAATTCAAGGACAACATTCGTTGGGCAACCCGGGTATCGGCTTCCATCGGATCGGGGTTCGGCATTATGCTGATCGTGTTGGGATTGATGAGCATACTCATGGGTAATCTAATCGGCGGCATGTGGTGGGGACTGATCGGATTTTTCCTGTATTCCGCGGCCAAATCCTCCTATCAGCAGCTTCTCACCCGGAGGGCGCTGGAAGGCGAACAGGTCAGCCGGTTTATGAAAACCGATCCGATTACCGTGCCGTCTGATGCAACGATCAGCACGCTCGTAAACGACTATATTTATAAATTTCACTTCAAGATGTTTCCGGTGATCGATTCGGACCGGAACCTGATCGGATATGTCACCACCAAGCAGGTCAAGGAAATTCCAAAAGAAAAATGGCCGGATATCCATGTGGTTGACATCGTCCGGGGGCCGGACGAAGAAAATACGGTCGGTGCGTCTGAAGATGCCATGAAAGCCCTGGCAATGATGAGCAAGTCCCGGCAGAGCCGCCTTCTGGTCGCCGACGGCAACCGCCTGCTGGGGGTCATCACCCTAAAAGATTTGCTGGAGTTTTTATCCCTTAAAATTGAACTCGATGAACAATAATCGGGCGGTTGCCGTCACAGGTAACGGCGGCCGGGAAATTTAAGCCGCAGGAATTCATCTGTATTTCATCTGAATCCACCTGAATTCATCTGGGCGGCATTCTGTCGATGCTGTCTTTTAATTGATTGATCTCGATGCCGAGACTCACACACTGTTTTCCTTCCATACACAGATCGGCATCTTTTGGTTCGAGATACGTCTTTAAGGACGTGTCTCCCTTATTCAGATATACCACCCACGTTTTCATGTCCTCGTCATAAGCGACGTCAATATCGATTCCGCACTCGCCGATTTCAGGATAAATGCTTCTGATTTTTTCACATAATTCGCTCTTTTGATACATGTCCGCCCTCCAATAAATTCTGCTTCCAGGTTATATTGCCGGGTCTCAATGACTCCCGGCGAGTCGAATGCGGCCGTTAACGCTGGTTCCGAAAATGGTTTCGAGCTTTACGGCATCGCATTTCGTGCTTTCATTAAGCCGACAAATCCAGCTGCAGGACTACGCCTAATCACAATGAGCTTTTATTATATCACCTCAAAGCACGTATAATAAGTCGGGTATTCATTTATTTTCATAACCGATGTTATTTATCGCAACTGCCGGAGGTTGCCAAAAATACGAGGCAGTACAAAACCATATGAATGAATGCATGTATTTATTCGTTTCACCTGGTATTGTATAGAGAAGAATGAAATTTCTGCATGAAATCTGATAATTGAATAAAACTTAAGCGGATTTATTTAAAAAAAAAGGAGAGGATTTGCGTTTTGCTGAAACGGCTGCTTCCCTGGAAATTCGTCATACGGCACATTACCCGTTCTTACGGTCTAATCGATCCATTTTCATTGTGGGCCAGGCTTGGGCGTTTCTCGCAGCCCTCTGCAATTCAAACCCCTATCGAACTTTTGCGGGCCGGAATCGCGTTTCACGCCCGGGGGCTCATCAACACAAGGACCATTCAAAATAACTTGGATTGGGTTTGGCCGTTCTGGGTGGAAAAGCAGTTCAACCCCCAGGACCCCTCCTTTATACCGAGGGCTTTTTCCGTAACCCACGTAAACCTTACAAACCGTAATTGGACAGCGGTGGGCCTTCCTCATCTTCCTATATATCCCATTGTGGATCCCCGCGGGCTCATCACCCCGCTATTCGATGGTTGGTCCATCGACTTTTGGATGTTCGACGAAAACGGCATTGCTTTGCTGCCGTCCAAAATCCGGGATGTGGACCAGAAATTCATAAAGCCGGACCTGACTGTGCGCACCTATTGTGTAAAGGACGGCCTGGAGTTGACCACGCGTGTCCACATGGAAATTCGAGATGAACGGCCGTTTCTCATTTTCAACGCAACGGGATTTTCTCCCCGCCGAAACAGTCGCATGGCAGTGTCGCTAAGGCCTTACAATCCCGAAGGAATTCAATTCATCGAACATATTGAATATAAAAAAAAGATGCGCACATGGGTAATAAATTCTCAAACCCTGATTGATATGGAAGAAGAGCCTGAAAAAGTCCTGTTTTCAAATTATCGCAAAGGTGACGTTCTGCATTTAATGGAAAAAGACGAATCGGAACACAAGGTTTCCTGTGAAGTTGGAATGGCTACATCCGCCGCCGTTTTTTCACTGGAAGAGAATCGGGCCAGAGAAATAGAATTCGCCGTCCCTCTTCAAGATGAACTCTCACGGAACCTCGAAAGAAAGCCGAGAAGGCGGCAGACCTGGGAATCGGCACTTGCCCATACACCCGGACTTACTATTCCGGACAAAACAGTCCAATCGCTGTACCACATCGCCAAAAAAACCCTTATATTGCTGTCGGCAGACGATGTTTTTCCAGGCCCTTATACATACCGGCGATTCTGGTTCAGGGATGCCTGCATGATCATGCACGCCCTTTTAACAATGGGATTGGCTGATCGATGCACTCGTCCTTTGAGCCTCTTTTTTGAACGGCAAAGACATTCGGGGTACTTTCAATCCCAGGAAGGTGAATGGGATTCGAACGGTCAGGTGCTATGGTTATTCGATCGTTTCTATCATTTGGGCGGCAAAGACGCCTTCGAGAGAAACTGGTTGAAATCGCTCCGAAGGGGTGCCATGTGGATCAAACACAAACGTACGCCCAAAAATCAAGGAAATCACGGCGGACTTCTTCCCGCCGGATTCAGTGCCGAACACTTCGGTCCAAATGATTTTTATTATTGGGATGACTTCTGGGGACTGGCGGGTCTGAAAGCCGCCGCTCGGTTGGCAGGCATATTCGGATCCGTTAAAATGCAAAAATCATGTTCGTCCGAAGCCGAGGATTTTGAAAAAGCCATTTTCAGCAGCATCGCCCGAGCCTCCTCCAAACTGTCAAGCGGCGGCATACCGGCTTCACCCTATCGAAGAATGGATTCCGGCGCCATTGGAAGCCTGGTGGCTGATTATCCATTACAAATCGTCCCGCCCGGACACCACCTCATCAAGGAAACCGTCGATTACCTGATGGAAAACTGTATCCAATCGGGGTGCTTTTTCCAGGATATGATTCATTCAGGCATGAATCCCTACCTTTCCCTGTGCATCGCCCAATCGTTGTTGCGAATGGGAGACGGCAGGTATAAAATGCTCGTTGAAAACACCGCGAGGATGGCGTCGTCGACAGGCCAGTGGCCCGAAGCCATTCATCCGTTTACCGGCGGCGGATGCATGGGTGACGGCCAGCATGGATGGGCGGCAGCCGAATGGGTGCTGATGATTCATCATTTGTTTGTCCGGGAAGAAAAAGAGCGGCTCGTGCTGGGCTCGGGTATTTTTCCCGAATGGATTGCATCGGAAGATGAGATCGTATTTGGTCCGGCCCCCGTATTTTGGGGAACCATCAGTGTCCGCATATACCGGAAAAAGGACACCGTTTATCTGGAGACTCACGCAAAGTGGCATAAACCGCCTCCGATCATCGAAATCAATGTGCCGGGATATCGTCCAAAACTTACCGATTACGGCAATGGCCGGCATGCACTGATTCCACTCGATTCCCGATCGGATAAAAAGGCCCTTTATGGTTGAACCCGGACGCATTCCGGGACGGCCCGCCGCAAACGGGACCGTCGCAAGTGAATTCAGAAATGGAAGAGGAAAGACACCCATGAACATCTGTATGTTTACAAACACTTACCTTCCTCATGTGGGTGGCGTTGCCAAATCGGTTTCAATGTTTTCAGAAGATCTCATGCGGCTCGGGCATAACGTCCTGGTGATTGCACCGACATTTGCCGGTAAAATGTTGGAGAACCGGCCTGAAGAAATAAAGCGGGTTCCGGCGATTCAAAACTTTAACGGGAGTGATTTTTCGGCCCGAATCGCCCTGCCGTTCTTGCTTTCAACCACAATTAACGAGTTCAGGCCGGACATTATCCACAGCCATCATCCTTATCTTCTCGGTGACGCAGCCCTTAGAACAGCCCGTCGGCATGACATACCGCTGATTTTTACGCATCACACCCGCTATGAGGAATACACCCATTACGTATCCATGGATTCCCAGCAGATGCGAAAATTTGTCATAACCCTTTCCACCAACTATGCCAACCTGTGCAACAGGGTCATTGCGCCAAGCCGAAGTATCAGGGATTTGTTAAAAAAGCGCGGAGTGCTTATCCCCGTTGTAGAAATTCCAACCGGTGTAGATATCGATTTTTACAGCAAAGGAGACAGCGGGCGCTTCAGGCGACATTATACCATACCTGAAGATATGCCGATCATCGGCCACGTCGGGCGTCTGGCCCCGGAAAAAAATATTCCCTTCCTGGCGAGGGCCGTGTCGATTTTCCTTGAAAAAAATGACGGCGTTTTCCTGGTGGTAGGTGGGGGGGAAAGCAAAAAAACTGTGCTTGATATCTTCAGAAAAAAAGGAATGGCGCACCGCCTCATCATGACCGGGGTACGAAACGGGCTGGAACTGGTCGATGCCTATTCCGCTATGGATTTGTTTGTATTTGCTTCCAGATCAGAAACACAGGGAATGGTTTTGATCGAGGCAATGGCCGCTGAAACACCGGTAGTCGCCCTTTCGGCATCCGGTGTTCGAGAAGTAATGTCGGACCGCGAGAACGGCAGGCTTTTAGATCCCGAATCCTCCGAAATACAATTTGCCGAAGCAATGGAAGAACTGGCTGAATGTGGAAATCTGAAGCACTTATTTAAGCGAAATGCCGCTCGTACGGCGCAACATTTTTCCAGAAATACATGTGCTGAAAAACTGGCCGATCTGTATGAAAGCGCATCCGAGGAACATTTCCGTTATGAACCGGATTCGAATCTGTTTGCCTCGTGGGACAAGCTGTTGCGGGCTATTTCGGTAGAATGGGATTTGATCGCAGAGAAAACCACCGCGCTGATTACCAGTTTTACCGGCGGCAATCCACCACACACACAGTTTCGAGAAAGGCATAAACCATAATTCAATAAGACTGCAGAAGGCGATACGCATTGGAGTCTTGCCGGATTGATTGTTTAAAAAGGTAGATAAAATGAAATTGCAGCAATCTCAACCACGATCAAAAATTATGATGGACCTTGAAACCCTGAACCGATTGAACACAGAAGGGTGTGTCTCATGCGGCAGAAAGTTCTCCCTGGGTGAAACAGCCGTCCTGGCTTTTGGCTCCTGGAAAGGCGGCCCAAAGTATATACACGAAAATGAGGCCTATTTCGATAAACAGCGATCCATCTATATCGAACGAAAGAAATAGTCCCTGAGACCGAGGGCAGGCCGCCTTTCCGGGACAACCGCCAGGCGCCTCACCTGGATGATGTCGCCTTTCCGGAACCCTCGAGTGTACATTGCGTGAAATCGATCTGAGTGCCGCATTTCGGACATTTGCGGGGCTTGTCGAATTCATCGGAAAATATTTCCATTTTCTCCGAACAATTGGGGCAACTGCAGGTAAACGATTCCAGTTCTCGAAATTTTTCGAATCCTGGGCAATGCTGTGGTGTGGTCTGAGGTGTCGTCATTACACGTACCCTTTCTTCTGTAAGTTTTTCTTGCTCACCTCTCCGGGGCCAAGCCTTTTGCCGTCGGTGCGAACAGCACCGAATTCAGATGCTTCAAAGGCGTTTAGCCGAAGTATGATAATTGAGTTTTATAATTCATCGTTGACCGTTCGTAAATACGGTATTTCCCCCATTTGCGACGGTTGTATCAGCGTCAATCAGCCGATGCTTTGTACCTGATCTTCATCGCGACAATCGGCAGCCACAGCAGGCAGCCGATAAAATTGAATATAATGATGGGCAATGCCTTAATGATAATGCCGTATATACCCCATAAGAATAAACCGGATACGAGCATCAGCATAAATTTAAGATCGATACTTTTAACATCTTTCGTGACATAGGAATAATATAACTGCGGTGACGCGCTGAATGTCGTCAGCGCCCCTGCAATCAGTCCCAAAATATCCGTCATGACTGTTTTTCTCCTTGAGCCGTACAGCGGGACAAGTGATGTCCGGAATAGAAAAAACCGCCCTGAATCCGTTTGTTGCCGGCTCAGACGGCGGCATTTCTTTCTCGGGAGTGTTTTCGGTTTTGCTTAAAACATGATATAGGCCCAGGCCTGACGGATATCTTCATCGATATCGCTCATCATCCGTTTCAAATCCGTTTGCTTTTTTCTGAATTCATGCTCATCGGGAGCTCCTTTCAACTCTTCGAACATATTTTGCGCCTGCTGCTGTTTCTCGGCAAGATCCTGCAGCCGCAAATCCGGCCTGGTTTCTTTTCTGGTCTCCCATTTTGTGGTCAAATCGGTCAGTGATAAGCCCATCCGCTCGAGCTTGGCCTCGACTTCCACCCTGAATTTTTCCTTTTCGTCCAAAGTACCTCCTGTTTATTGTCTATCAGGAAACGGCTGGTTCACTCCTCTTCTGCGTTGGCCGGAAAAACTGAAATCCTCAAAATGTTTCGAGTATTCCGGCGGTTGAAATTTACCGGCCGCATCAGGCAATTCCAAAACCCGGCTTTTTCCGTTCATCAGGTTGAAACATCCCTGAGGATTTGCGTAACGGCATCTTTGTCCAAATTCAACGCGACATCCTTCAAAGAAATGACACCGGACAACTTCTTTCCTTCACTCATTACCAACAGCCGCCTTATCTTGTGCCGTCTCATCAAATCCACGGCCGTTCCGACATCATCCTGCTCATTGCATGCGATTACATCCTTTGTCATGACGTCTATGACATGCGTTTTTTCCGGATCAAGACCTTTTGCAACGGCTCTCACAGTGACGTCCCTGTCGGTGATCATACCAACGGTATCGCCATGCAAAACAACCGGGATATCGCCGACATCCAGTTCTTTCATTTTCTCAGCCGCTGTTTTGATCGAATCGTTCGTAGTAACTGTGGCAATGTCGCCTGTCATGATTTCATTAACCTTCATAATTACCTCCTATTCAATATCCAAGCTTTCGCTTCTTCCAAAAGTCAGAGACGGATTTTTCAGGCATATTGACAATGTTTTTTATTTCACTATATAAGAGGCATGCCGTAAATGGGGTTTATCGCTTATATGCCGGTTTTGTTGCATGTAATTCCAAGCGGCTCGAATCAAAACGGTAATGGAAACCACCCCGCATTTCTATTGCGAGACGCTGAAAGGCCTGGCATCCCCCCCACCTTCTTTTTGCCGCCTTCCGGTGCTTTTGGTGCGCCTCACTTGCGACAGCGATATGCTTCCGCTTCTACGATTCTCGCTCGATTTTTTCAGCAAAAGCTCATAAATTCTCCTGTAGGCTTGGAGCGTTTTTGAAAAATCGGACGCGCTTTGATCCATAATCCGCTGAATCTGCTCGCTTTTCGTCGATTGCGGCATCAGGTAAAAGAAAACGGCATCCTGCATGCTTTGTACAATTCCGTCTTCATGAAAAGGGTTGAACAAAAATCCGTTGCCGGTGTTCTGGTTGGGGTTTAACGGGATAACCGGCTGGTCTGCATCGATCGAAGCAAACGTAATCGGTAAGACGCCGTACCGCATTCCAATAACGGATGCGGATTCACAGGTTCTCATAAATCCGGTGTCCAGCATAAAATCAGCACCGCCAAGAGCAATGCGCACCAACCGGCGGTCGCAAGGTCTTATTGCAACCCGATCCGAGAGTTGATGATCATGAAGTATTTTCTGAACAGAGTGCCTGAACTTATGGTTGCCCAAAAAGACAAATTGAAGCCGCTCATTCTCGAATCTCTGGAGAATACGCATGAGTACACGCAACAGAATACTGTTTTCGGGATGCACGACATCACAATCGGCGAATGAAATCACCATCGGTGCAGCGGAATCCATCCTCAAATTGAAGCTCTCCTGCAGGAATAATTTATTATAAGGCTTTTTCCTGTAATGATCCCTGCTGCCGAACGGGGAAAACAACGCCGGATCGGTCAGTGGATTGAATGAAGGATCCGGGACATTTTCGATTCCGGTTGCAAATCCTGCATAAAATTTTTGAATCAATTCCCGCTGCCATGCCTCACATGCTCCGCCGTTTCGGTTCTGTATCAATTTCTTTAAAAAATTTTCATCCGTCGTATCGACGTAATCCGCGGCAAACACGCCGCTGGCCAAGAAATCCACCGGATTGGTATCGCAGGTCTGCGAAAAATCGGTCGGCATCCATTCATAATAGAGAGTCTGCCAAAACGGCAGGCAATCAATGCCCATATTCTCGATACAAGACAGCGTGGTTTTAATATTGTAGAGATTTCGAATTGAAAAAAGGCAGGGGATATCGTTTGCTCGAGCGATTCCGGGAATTAAACCGGTAGCAGCATCGAAACAGTGGATTACGTCGGGCTGTACCATCGGGATAAACCGATGGATCACCTCACGCTGAAAGGCTATAGACATTTTCACAAGATCATGATTATTGTCCGGATAGATGTCTTTCATGTAGTAAAACAAGCGGTCCTGGGCCAGGTTAATCCGCTCACTCCATGTCCCCGGCATCCGGTCGCCGGAATATACGCAACATTCCCGCCGGTTAAATACCCGGCGGTAATGAGGCGTGACGACATGCACATCGACATTTTTTTCCAGCAGGGATGAAATCAGCGAACCGCATATGTCCGCCAATGAACTCGATCGTGCATATATGGAGGGTGACCCCTCCACCATGTTATCCGTGGGACAGGCGATCTCCGGTGTGACCATCAATACCCGTAAAGAAACCGTTTGATTCATTTCCAAACTACCTGTATGCCTTTTCTTCTCAATGGAAAAGACGATTCCGGTTTTTTGTAATCAGAGCCGTAAAACCGGCCCTTTCCTCCCGCCTTCGCCTATCAGCATTCGGTACGGTTGTCGGTTTTTTGTCCGAATCATTTACGTTCCCTGCGACAAAAACGTTGTGTACCGGTTCAGAATATATTTTTGAATAGAGGCCACATCGACAATTTGTTTCAAGGGCCATGCCGTTACATCGAAACGGGCGATCTCTTGTCCGTCTTCTTTTCTGAAAACACCGAGATACCAGCGCTGTAGATTATCGGATGCCATCGACCGGCCGCAAAAAGGGCAAATCCCGTTGCTTACAACGTTATCCGTTCGGCAACTATACATTTGCCAATCATTTTTACTGTTGCCGCACCATCCGCAGACGACTTTCATGACAGATCCTTTAAGCAAGTGGGATAAAGCGGGTGATATTTCGAAGTTTGGTTTACGATTACATCTAAATGATAAAAGAGGCGTTGTCTATCAGGATACCGACCATAATAAACCGGAATTTTCCTGGAAAATAAGCGGGTAAATGCCGTCGTTTCAAATCATCCGGAGAACGTTTTTCCTCTTGATATGGTACCTTCGCCATCGGGCCTTCAATATATTGATTTGCATTCAACCTGTTCAAAAGTGTTATGTGGGAAATATCTCAAAGCCGACAGAAGGCGTGTTTGCTTTTATAAAATACAGGATTTCGCCTATTTTATGCGAACATCATGTAGGCTAATTTTCGGGTTGAGGAGAAAAGCGGCAATATGACCCGATTTTAGAATACGGGAGTAAAAATGAATACATTGACAGTCGAGGAAATGATGGTCCCGCTGACCCGTTGTGCCGCTGTTTCCGAGCAGGCCACACTGTTCGAGGCGATTATCGCACTTGAAGAAACTCGGCTCACCGAACCGCAGGATCAAAATTCACATGCCCTGGTTTTGGTAATGAACGACGACCTTCATGTCACGGGGAGACTGAGCCGATTCGACGTTATCATGAGCCTGGAAGATGGTTATGCCCGGATGGGGGATATTCAGAGATATCTGCCGACCGGTTTTACACCCGACTTCATTAAACATCAGATCGAAAAATTCGGACTTTGGCGGGAACCGCTTGATCGGCTGTGTGAAAAAGCCTTTCACGTTAAGGCGAAAGACATTATGCACACCCCTTCTCGAGAAGAATATGTAAATGCGGATAGAAAAGTGTCGGAGGCCCTGCATCAAATGATTTCTTATCAGCTCCACTCGCTTCTGGTAATGGATTCTCAGAACGATCCTATCGGCATTTTACGCTTGACGGATGTCTTTGACAGAGTTGCCCGAACCGTAAAATCCTGTAAAGGTGCATCCTGAAGCGGGTTTTCGAACCGCTGTTCACATAGAGGAGCTGAAAACCGGTGATCGGAATAAAGTCGACAGGCAAACGGCAGGGCTGTCGAACATGTAAAAATTAACAATCAGGCGGCGACAAGGGCGCCGCAGAGGATGGTCATATGCTTGATACCGAGATTTATTCCCAACTTCGGGAAAAACTTCTTAAAAGGCGAAAGGATATCCTTTCAAACCGCCGCAGCTTTGAAAAATCCTGGAACAGGCTCAACCAGTCGGAAATCGAACCGGAAGAAACCGCCGCCAATCTTTCCACCTCCCGTCCGCTGGAATCGCTGGCCGACCGGCAACAATCGGAGCTGCAGCAGATCGACAATGCCTTGAGCAAAATCGACAAGGAAACTTTTGGAAAATGCGAAATTTGCCGGCAGCCGATTTCGGTCAAACGTTTGTATGCCAAGCCATGGGCCCGCCATTGCATTCGGTGCGCAAAAAGCAGGCAGGGTTTTACCACGGAGAAAATAAGCGAAAATCCCGTTAAAATGAATGATGAGGCTTTATCCGATGATGAAATGATAGAAGCCATTCAGGATGAAATAAGCAGGGCTGAAGACATCGATTCAGAGGAACTGACAATCGACTGCCGCGACGGGGTCGTATTTCTCAACGGCGTAGTGCCTGCCGAAAGCACCCGTGATATGCTTCACCACCTTATCGAAGATATCCTGGATTTCAATGAAGTGGTGGACAATCTAACTATTGACCGAACGGCATGGGAAAGGCGGGACCGTACCGAAGATCAGCAGCCGACAGCGAAAACCGATGCGGAATATCTGGCGGAGGGTGAGGACAAACCGGTTAACGTGGAAAAATCATTCGACACCGGTGAACCGTTAACCCCGCCCGATAAGCTCGAACCGGAAAAGCATTAGAACTGGAGCCGCAAATAACAGGCTCAACACTACAGCACCAAACGGCGGGTATCCCGCAAGGAGCGACAAGCCCGCCGATTTGGTTCGTGCCCAAAACCGAAACTCATCAACCGCCGATGTTTCCCTGAGATATTTCAGTCCACGTCCGGTCGATATGCGAACCGATGCGACCAACCAGGTCCTCCATATTCGATTTTTCGTCCGACCAGTCCGAGGGGCATTCTTTTTCGAGCCTCTCTTTTTGCACCGATAATTCGGTCAACAGGTTTTTAATGTCCCCCACCACCGGTAGAATCTGCTGCTTAGCCTGGGTTCCCCCGGCATCCAATGCCTTTTCAATTCTTGAAATGGATTCCTGGAAGGTCTCCAACTGCTTTTCCATCTGGCTGCAAAAGTCCTGTACTTGCATATTTCCTCCCTGATAAAGGTTTTCACGTAGTTATTCGTTTTTTCAATCAGCAGTATCTAAGCCATTCCGCCCTGCTTGTGAGCAGTCCATGTATAATCCTGAGATTTCGGCATGACAAAAGGGATATCGGCTTCATTGTAGACACGCATATTTCTTTCCCCCTGTTCACAGTTAAAACAGATGGCAAATGCGCCGTCACTGTCCTTAAATCGTCTGTTGCTCATCATCTGTCGTTTAATGCAGATCGCAACCCTTAGAATACATTGGCTTTTTTCACACAGAAAAAATCCGGGCAAATTCAACAGTTCACTCGATTCCATCATGATCATTTTCCCTTTCTAAGTGAGGTTGACGGGTTAAAAACCACGGTCTTCGGCTGTATCTTCATCAAAGAACGCGGTTCACGATCTCGGCCGCGTTGACGGCGGCTCGAAAAGGACTACAATGAAAAGAATACATCTTGTTTGCACGTCATAACCTTCTCAACATCGATTCCGATGCCTCTTTTACAGGTTTTACCGGCTTATATAAATAGGGTGAATTCCGTATTCGGGCGCCCTGAATCCAGTAGACGTATTCGGCAGGCAGGTATGGTGACAGCGTGGTGTTTAAGACTCTCAGTATCTTATCCAATGTCATGATATACTATGGGTGCGTTAAGGATATACTCGTTTAACCCTATTTAGTGTTTATCCAGAAATGAGAAAATTCACTTCAAGTTCAGGCCAACGAAGAAATGGAGTGAATCTGCCATTTCTGGGTCCGGAGTTTTCTTTCGATCAATAGCACGTGTTTTTCCCACCGGCATCACCAATCCGGGCGCAACTCGATCGGTGACCTGAACCGGGTTGTTTTTCGACCTTTAAGTAAGAGCAAAAAGGGAGATCAGGATGTCTGAAAACGGCATATCCAAAGAAAAACGGAAACCACCGGTCAAAGAACCGCCCAACGGACCCAAAAAGCCTCCGATTCAAGAGCCCGGAGAAAACCATCAACCGCCTCCTCCACCTTCCGAGCCGCCGGCAAAAGAACCTCCAAATGAGCCCGATCGGCAGCCCCCCCTAAAAGAGCCGCCACCGACGGATCGAAAGCGAAAGGCTCCCTGGAAAACGTGTGGGGCTGTCGAACCCGAGTTCATCGGTCCATAATTTTCTTTCAGAGGAAAGGACGCAAACACATGGAAAATTCTCCAATCAATATCCTTATTTCCGGAGAGGCCGGCCAAGGGCTCCAGACCGTCGGCCAACTGTTTGCCAAATGCCTGATCCGATGCGGATTCTCGGTGCATACGGACCAGACATTTGAATCGAGAATCAGGGGAGGATACAGCACATTTGTCATCCGAACCGGAGACAAAAAGGTGCTTGCGCCCTCTGAACCCGTCGATTTAGCCTTACCGTTGAATGAGGGCAATTTAACGATCGATCGCCCGCGACTTCGACCCCACGGGCTGATGATCGGAAATGATGAATGGCACATCGATGACAGTCGATTTGTCGCCGTTCCCTTTCAATCGTTCGGCAAGAAGCGGTACTGGAACACTGCCGGCATCGGTGTACTATCCGCCGTTCTCGGAATGGATTTGGAAATCGTCTCAAAGGCGGTAAAGGAACGCTTTGAAGCGGATGTGGCCGCAGAAAACGTCGATATTCTGAAAACAGCCTTTCGCTGGGCGGAAGAAAAACCGCTTGATTTTAAAAAATTGACCCGCATCGAGACGCTCGAACGAAAATGGATGATGAACTGCCACGAGGCGGTTGCCTTCGGAGCGATTTCCGGCGGCATAAAATTTTGTGCGTATTATCCGATGAGCCCATCGACATCGATTCCAATCACCTTGGTGGCCTATGCGGATGCTCTCGGTTTGATTGTCGAGCAGGTCGAGGATGAAATCTGCGCCCTGAACATGGCAATCGGCGCGTCTTACTGCGGAGCCCCCGCTATGGTGGCCACCTCCGGCGGAGGATTCGCCCTGATGACCGAGGCGCTTAGTTTGGCGGCGGCGACCGAAACACCCGTTGTCATCGTCGTGGCTCAACGGCCCGGGCCCGCGACCGGCTTGCCGACCCGAACAGAACAGGGCGACCTGCAACTGGTGCTTTACGGTGGACACGGGGAATTCCCCCGAGCGGTTTTTGCGCCTTCAAACGCCGAGGACTGCTTTCATATTACCCGTCATGCAGTGGAAATGGCGGAAAAATATCAGATTCCCGCCATCCTATTAACCGATCATCACCTGTCGAGCTCATACCAGGATATGTCGCCTCCGGATGCGGCTAATCTCCCGTTTGTCAGATCCGGCACCCCCTTATCCAATATACAGGAACCCTATTGGCGGTACCGATTGACGGAAACGGGGGTTTCACCCCGCCTTTTGCCGGGGCAAAGCCGCCACTTGGTAATTGCCGACAGCCATGAGCACAGCCAGGATGGGCATATTTCGGAAGATCTGCGCTTTCGGCCGAAACTCGTTGAGAAACGGCTGAAAAAAGGCCGGGCGCTAACAACGGAAATTCTGCCTCCGGAATACACCGGCACCGACAACCCCGACATTCTGCTGGTTACATGGGGATCCACCCGGGGAGCGGCCCTGGAAGCGGCGCAGAAATTACAAGACGCCCACACATCCGTCGGCTGCCTTAACTTTACCCAGCTCTGGCCCATGAACCCCGATCATTTTTTCCGGATCTTGACCGATTCAAAACGGGTCGTGGGAATTGAAGGAAATGCCACGGGTCAGTTATGCCGGCTGATCCGGCAGGAAACCGGGTTTCACATAACAAAACGAATTTGTCGATATGACGGGTTGTCAATCACACCGGAATTTATTTTAGAGAGTTTGGACCATTAAAAAAGGAGTAAAAACCCATGATGGATGTTAATGAATTCGGCGACTATAAAACCGCCTGGTGCCCGGGTTGCGGAAATTTTCCGCTTCTGAAATGCTTAAAGCAGGCACTTGCCAATCTCGACCTGCACCCCCACCAGCTTCTTGTGGTTTCCGGCATCGGGCAGGCGGCTAAAGCAGCGCACTATATAAACGCCAACATCTTCAATGGCCTGCATGGAAGATTTTTGCCCGTAGCCACCGGCGCTAAACTCGCCAATCCAGACCTTACCGTCATCGCGGAAAGCGGTGACGGCTGCACTTACGGCGAAGGCGGCAACCACTTCCTGGCGGCGATCCGGCGGAACATCGATATTACCTTGATCGTTCACAATAACCAGGTTTACGGACTGACAAAAGGACAGGCGAGTCCTACAACCGACAAGGGGCAATTTACGCCGGCTCAGCCGGGGGGAGTCGCCCTCACGCCGTTCAATCCGCTTGCCGTTGCTGTAGCCTTAAAAGCCGGATTTGTCGCCCGTTCATTTGTGGGTTGGGAAGAGCACCTGATCGACATGATTGAAAAGGCCGTCACCCACAACGGGTTTTCCCTTTTAGATGTTCTTCAGCCGTGTGTTTCCTTCAATCACGTCAACACCTACGCATGGTATAATGATCGATGCAAGCATCTTCCCGCCGAATATGATCCGGAAAACTGGGCCAAAGCCATTCAGATGTCGGAACAATGGGGTGAAGGAATACCTGTCGGCGTTATTTACAAAAACGACACGCCCCCGTATGAAAAAAATTTTCCGGCCATTGCCGAAAAGCCGCTGGTTCATAGCGGGGTGAATCGCCAAACGTTAAAAGACACGATCGAGAGGGTCTATCGCTGAATTGCGGCACCCCCGGCCTACTCCTCATCCAATGGAAACGTGAGTGTGGCCCCATACCATCCGACCACGACAACGCAGAGGATCAGGAGCACCAGAAGTGACCAATACATAACCGCGGCCGCTTTGACGGAATCGATGACATTCGGGTCCAGCAAGCGCCAGACGAACAGGATAACGGCAATAAAAAACATGGAAAAAGAAACCCTTTTTTTGATGGTTACGGCCCTGATCGTTTTTTTGCCATAGTTCAGCCACCATGTATAATACCCCGTCAGAATGGTCACCGGTGTTGCCAGAAGCGCCATGCCAAGGCAATGCAGGGCTGTTGTTTGAAAAGGCCGGTGACCGGTAATGAGAAATAGAACGTTAAAGGCGAAAACGAACACCATCAATGCGATGGGAAAATGAACGGTCATGGGATGCGGATGACGCTTTAAAAAAGGATATCGCTTCAATAACCTATGGAGAATACCAGTAGCCGGAGGCGCTGTTTCCTCTTTGATAAACGTGCCGACTTTGGAGAATCTTTCAAATACTTCAGGACCATGTGGAGCACCTTTGAATGCCGTGGTAAGATCACGTCCGGCATGATGCCGGTTCATATGCAGGCCGTTTTTCCACTTCATGCTGCCGGTGACATCGAATACCTCACCCTGAAATCCTACATAAGCCGGGTTGCCGTTTTTACCGTCATGGTTTGACAGTGAGTCCGAATTAAATTCCTTTTTCATAAGAACCCTCTCCCGTTGTTAGCCCGTCCTTTGATGGCGATCTAACCGCCGCATGGTGGTCTCTTGCTTAAATCCGTTGATATCGTTGGTTTTTTTTCTATTTGACAATCATTTAAAAAAACTCTACGGTAATTCTTACTTGTGGCCGGCGAATTCGATCATGCCCGCGGAAAGGCAAGACAACATCACATGTGAATTTCAGGCCGGGTTCAAATTCCAGCTTTTATAAAAATAAATAGGTCTGTTATGGGGTGTCAACACATTTCCTCAATAATGGTCGCGGAAGACGACCCGGATGATCGGTTTCTAATCCAAAATGCTTTCGAGGAGATAACGCGATCTCATAGCGTAAACTTCGTGAAAAACGGCGAAGAATTGTTGGGCTATCTGGATCAAACCCACAAGGCTGATCCGGCCTTGTTGCCGGCATTGATCATTCTGGATCTCAACATGCCCAAAATCAGCGGCCACGAGGTCCTTGAAAAATTAAAAAAGAATACCGCCTTCAATGCGATCGATATTGTGGTATTGACCACGTCTTGTGAAGAATCCGATATTGAATTCTGCAGGCTTCATGGTGTCAATTCATTTTTCACCAAGCCGGATACTTACGAAAAACTGGTGCAAATCCTAAAACTTATCATTCTATGAAGATAAAAAAGATCAATCACTTCGAGGGCGCATCAGATAAGAGCGAAAGCGCCCTTCCGTCAGGCTGGAAAACAATGGATTGCCTAAATATCTTATTAATTGAAGATGATGAAGACGATTATATCCTGATAAGGGATTCTCTTTCGGATAACGATTACACCCGGTATGACCTCGAATGGGTCCGTGATGCCGAAGACGTCGAAATTGATCCAAAAAATCATTATGATGCATGTCTACTCGATTACAGGCTTGGGATCAAGGACGGTTTGGCGGTCTTGAAAAAACTTAAAAAGAAAAAATTCAACGCACCGATCATCATGTTGACCGGGCATGGGAACCGGGAACTGGATATGGACGCCATGAAGTTGGGCGCTGACGATTATATCGAAAAGGATCTGTTGGATTCGAACCTGCTGGAGCGTTCCATCCGATACAGTATAGACCGCTGGCAAAACATCAAACGATTGAAAGAATCAGAGCGGGAGCTGCGCCGATTATCCGTAAAAATCCTTCAGACTCAGGAAGATGAACGAAAATATATTGCCAAGGAATTGCACGACAGCATCGGATCGAATCTCACGGCTATCAAACTGATGCTTGAAGCCAGCCGATCCGCTTTTGTACCGGATTCCGCCGGAAGCGGATTTTCCTTTGATAAGATACTGTCCACTGTGGTGGATACAATTGAAGAAACTCAGCGCATTACAAAAAACCTGAGGCCCGAAGCCCTGGACAGACTCGGCATTGTAAAATCCATCCAATCTCTTGCACGGCAATTCTCCGAGATCAACAAAAACATCGAGATCGAGATGAGCATCGGCCTGACCGAAGAATCCGTTGCGGAACACTTGAAGATCACCATTTTTCGGGTTGCTCAGGAGGCATTGAACAATATCGCAAAACACAGCGGTGCGGATCACGTACACATTCAATTCGCTGATTTCCAAAAACTTTTGAAACTTGAAATCACGGACAATGGAAAAGGCTTCAGGTCCCCATTCGAAGCCCAAGCAAACCCGGAATGCAAAAGAGGCACGGGGCTTTACGGTATGCGGGAACGTGTCGAATTGACGGACGGCAGGTTCGAGGTAATCTCAGAGATCGGCAACGGCACCACCGTTCGGGCGTTTTGGGCAAGTACCGACGGTGCCCTGCCCCTTTGAGACTCTCCCACCGTCCGGCATGCGTGTCAGGACTGCAGCGATTGAAATTTTGTGTAAAGGTCATGCATTCTTCTCTTCAGCTGCTTAATGTGCTGCGAGTCTTCCTTGGGGGCCCAGCGGGGCTCACTGATGGTAAAGATGGCATTGGCCATATCATCCAAGACATGTTCGGTCGCCGTACACCATTCAGATGTGCACGCATCGCTCATTTCCGCCACCTCATTGAGATTTTGCTCGATCAGGTCCAGAGACCGAGTCATATTGTCCAGTTGTGTCCGCCAGCTCTGCTCCATATTTTCCAGGACGTCACGATGATATAATTCCTTCGGCATCGGCATGATTTACTCCTTTTAATTTAAACGGGTGTCTTGTTAACGATTTGATCACCGCCTGATCACTCTTCCGTCCAATGTATGCATTCGGATGGGCAGGAATCCATGGCTTCTTCAATGCATTCTTCATCTCCGTTTTCGGGCATGATGACGACGGCCTTTTCATTTTCAGCGTCGAATTCAAATACTTCAGGGCAAAGTTCGACGCAGCTTTCACACCCGATACATTCTTCGGTCACGATGTATACGCTTTTTGCCATTTTTGTCCCTTTCGGTGTCTCGTGCCATTTGGTCCGCCATTTATACGGGAACGGTCAAAACGGGTTTTTTCGAATTTTTAAGCACCGCCTCGGCAACGCTGCCGAAGTAAAATCGGTTTTTCCTTCCGCGCGTCGCCATTACGACCAGGTCGACATTCTCCCTATCGGCGGTTTTCAGAATTTCTTCGGCTGCATCCCCTGCGGCGATATGCTTGACGTACAACGGGCAGCCCTTCAAATAATCCTCACAGATTTCTTCCAGCCGTTTTTGTGCCGTTTTTTCTTCCCATTCATGAATCTTTTGAATATGTGAGGTGTCGAATTCCCCATACCAGGCGCCATGATCCGCCAATTCGGGAATAACGTAAAGAACGTGGACTTGTGTCTCATATTGCTCACTCAGCAATTGAACCAAAGGAAGAGCCGCTTGCGCATTTGAAGAAAAATCCGTTGGCCATAATATTTTTTCAAGTTTCATTTCACCCCCCCCCGCCATTTCTTGCAACCCCTGTTTTCGCCCGATAGTCGCGGTGAATCGTCACCCGGTTGAGGCTTTCCTGCCGGCTTTTCAGAGATACGATAGGAAAAGCCCTCCTCTTTTTCAATCAGGTTTAAAATGTATTTGTGCATTAAAACATATGCATAGAGCCGACACAGGCCATGTTTCCATTAACGCTATGGTTTGAAGTCCTCATCGGATTTTTTGTCCCCCCTTCCGTGGTCATCCATCCGAAATTACAAATAAGCGCTTATCCATCAGAATATACACGATAAACCCCATAGCCATTTCGAACATTCATGGTAGCTTTTGGTAAAATTGTTTTTAGTTTATGCTTTTAGCCCGGATTAATGTACTCGAAACCTTGCTCTCAATGATTTCTAAACTACATGAAGTTGAACAACCCAAGCAATTCCACCCACGTTCTCATTGTCGGAGGGGGCTTTGCCGGTCTGAATACAGCCAAGGTTCTTGCCGGAAAAGGAAAAGTGCACGTCACGCTTCTTGACCGGAACAATTACCACCTGTTCCAACCGCTGTTATACCAGGTGGCCATGGCGGGGCTGAATCCATCGGACATCGCCGTCCCCATTCGAAGCATTTTTTCAAGACATAAAAATATTCATGTATATAAGGCCGATGTTTTATCGATCGATCCTCAAACAAAGCGCGTCAACACCAGTCTTGGCACAGTGCCCTATCATTACCTCGTAATGGCCTGCGGTGCTGACAAATTTTATTTTGGCCATGAAGAATGGGAAACGAATGCCACTGCATTGAAATCCGTACGAGAAGCAATCGATATTCGTGAAAAAATTCTTACCGCTTTTGAAAAAGCCGAAGCTGAAGAGGATCTCGAAGAGCGTGAGAAGCTGTTAACCTTCGTTATCGTCGGAGGCGGCAGTACAGGCGTCGAAGTGGCAGGTGCCCTGGGGGAAATGTGCCGGTATTCCATGAAAAGAGATTTCAAAAATATCGACCCCAGACTCGCCCGTATTTTTCTCCTTGAAGCCGGCCCTGCATTATTGCCGGGGTTTCCCGAAAAGCTGTCACAGAGCGCCTTGGACGATTTAAAATCCCTGGCTGTTCAGGTAAAAACCTCGTTAAAAGTGACGCACATCGATGCCGAAGGCATCACAACTGAAAAAGGGAAAATTCCGGCGCAAACGGTCATCTGGGCGGCCGGAATCAGGGCATCCGGCCTGAACCTGCAACTGGGTGGAGAACTGGACCGTATCGGCCGGATTTACGTTCAAAAGGATCTGAGTCTTCAGCTGCATCCGGATATATTCGTTGCGGGAGATCAGGCCCACTTTGCACAGGACGGCAAGCATCCGCTGCCGGCGATTGCTCCGGTAGCCCTTCAACAGGGGCGGTTTGTCGGAAAAGCCATTCTTCGGGAGGTGACGGGGAACTTGCGGGGAGAATTTCATTATCATGATAAGGGGAGCCTCGCCACTATCGGCAGAAGCAGGGCCGTCCTGAAAAAGGGTGACTACGAAATCGGGGGGTTTCCCGCATGGCTGATATGGCTGTTTATACATATTTATTATCTAATCGGATTTAAAAACAAGGTGTTCGTGTTTTTGCAGTGGGCTTATTTCTATATTTCTTACAAAAAGGGGGCACGCCTGATTGTAGATCAATGCGACCGGTAGGCCCCCGATCCGGTCGCCCGGGGGTGGATTAGTGGGTATGCGCAAAGAAAAATCGGCTGTTTGCGGGTGCTGTTTTGCCAGTCCCGGCTGTGGCGTGATCGTAAGTTTCGATGAGAACGAGCGAATAGCGGAGATCCGCCCGGATGAAGACGCGCCCCTACCGTATGTGTGTCGAATCGGGCGCCAGGCAAAGGACATTGTTTATTCTCCGGAACGGCTGCTTCATCCGCTAAAGCGCATCGGTCCGAAGGGCACTTACCGGTTTGAAAAAATCTCCTGGGATGAGGCATACGACCTCCTTGCCGAAAAAATTGTCTCGACAAAGGACGCCCATGGCCCCGAGAGTCTCGCCGTATACACCGGAAGGGGCTGTTTTGAACGTTCCTTCTGCGATATTATGCAACCCAGGAACGTAGCCGTCTCGTCGGCCGCCGGCATATTCTTCCCCCTGGGTTCCCCGAACACCCTTGGAGCCGGCGCCTATTGCTATGTCTCGTTCGCCATGATCGCGCCGCATGTCACAATGGGCGCCATGAAAATCGATATGTTTTCCGATCTGGAAAATGCCGATCTGATTGTAGTGTGGGGCACAAATCCAGCGACTTCCAGTCCACCGATCACCTATGATCGGATAAAGGAAGCTTCTGAAGAAGGCGCTCGAATCATCGTCATCGACCCGCGCAAAACCAGTGCAGCCTCACTTCCCGGGGGGCACTGGGTTCCCATCCGTCCCGGAACCGATGGAGCATTGGCTTTGGCGATGAGCCATGTTTTGATTCACGAAGAGCGATACGATCGTCGTTTTGCAGAAGATTGGTGCCTTGGATTCGAAGAATTCGCCGATTACGCTGAAAAATTTCCGCCGGATGTCGCTGAAAAAATCACAGGTATTCCAAAAGAAACGATTATTTGGCTGTCCAGGGAGATTGCTGCGGCGGAAGGTGCGGCGCCGGTCATGTATACCGGCCTGGAATACACGCCGAGCGGCGTGCAGAATATCCGTGCCGCAATGATATTCTGGGCGCTGGCCGGCCAGTTGGACGTGCCCGGCGGTCGGTGTTTTACCATGAAGGAAAATATTTTTCCCGTAAATCGCCGCGACCACATACCCAATCCTGCTCCGGAAAAGGCCCTTGGAAGAAAACAGTTTCCCTTGTATCACCATTATCGCGCGGAAGCCCATGCCATGGCCCTGCCCAAGGCAGTGCTTGACAATGATCCGTATCCTGTTCGATTCCTTATGATCATGGGCGGCTCCATCCTCACCGCATGGCCCGACCCGGTGCTCTGGCGACGCACCTTGGGCGCCCTGGATTTCCTAGTCTGCGTGGATCGGCAGTTTACGTCGGATGCCGCCTATGCGGATCTGGTCCTGCCGGCGGCCACCGGGTTCGAAATCGATTCCTATTGCTATTACGGCTCCTCATTGCGGGTAAGGGAACGGGTTATCGACCCCTGCGGTGAATCAAAGGGAGATTATGAAATACTTGCGGAATTAGCGGACCGGCTGGGCTACGGTCATCTTTACCCCCGGTCTCATGAAGAAATTTTGACCTGCGCATTAAAGGGTTCTCCGTTCCGTTTGGATGACTTGACAAACAACGGCGGGATTCTTCAGATGCCCTATACGCCGATGGTTTACAGAAAATGGGAAAAAGGGCTGCTGCGCCAAGATGGAAAACCCGGTTTTAACACCCCCTCGGGAAAGTTCGAAATTTCATCCTCGATACTGGCTCACTACGGGTATGACCCCCTGCCCAAATATGAAGAGCCCCGGGAAAGTCCACTGTCCAATCCGGAACTTGCCCGCGAATACCCCCTGGTGTTCAACTCCGGAGCCCTGATCCAATCCGATTTTCGCACCAGCTTCCGCAGCATACCGGAATTGATAAAGGAACGCCCGGAACCGACGGTCACGATCAATGTCGGCGACGCGTCCCGCCGGGGCATCCAATCGGGTGACACCGTTGTTGTCAAAACGCTTCGGGGCCAGGTCACGGTGGCGGCGATTGTTTCGGACCGAATAGCACCAGGATATGTCGATGTGAGCACCGGCGGAGGCGGCCCGTTAGGACCCCCCGAATGGCAGCGCTGCAACGTCAATGAACTGACCGATATCCATCAATACGATCCGGTTTCGGGTTTTCCGGTCTATAAGGCACTCCTGTGCCAGGTGGTGAAAAAAAGACGAAAAAGAAGAAAATTATCGCAACACATCGTGCCCACGCTGGGGTGCGGGACATGACAGGAGCAAGATCTCACATGTACCGATTCATCGATTTTAACGGCACAGTCACCGATCAACTATCCGAGCTTCGCAACGGTCTTTTGTCCGATCCCAAATGTATTCCCTCCTTTTTTATTTATGACGAGCAAGGCTCGCGACTCTATGAACAGATCTGCAGCCTTCCTGAATATTACTTGACCCGCAAAGAAGTTGAAATCCTCAACGAATACGCCGAAGAAATCGCCTCCTTATTCGAGAACGAGTGTGCCGTGGTCGAGCTCGGGAGCGGAAATGCCGGAAAAACCCGGATTCTTATCGATAGCTGGCTGAAGCGGCAGTCGGAATTGCGGTACTACCCCGTCGACATCTCCAAAGATATATTGATGGAAACATCACGAAAGCTTTGCCGCATGTATCGTGACCTGGTGATAACAGCATGCTGCGGCGATTATTTCGACAGCCTCGACTACCTGAAAGACATATCCGGACCGAAATTAATTCTCTGGCTGGGCAGCAGTATCGGAAATTTCGACAAAAAAGAGGCGGCTGAATTTTTAAAAGAGGTAAAGCGGCGCATGGTTCCGGGAGACGGTCTGCTCATCGGCGTCGACCTGCGCAAGAATTCCCGAATTCTTGAAAACGCATACAATGACTCCCGAGGCATTACCAGCCGATATCATCTCAATTGCCTGGAAAGGTTCAACAGAGAGTTCGGCGCAAATTTCAATCCGTGCAATTTTTATCACCGCTCATTTTATGATCGAGTGACCGGAAGTATCAACGCGTACATCATCAGCAAATGTGATCAGTGGATCGCAATCGATGATTTCGGACTGGAGCTGCCGCTGCGGGCGGAAGAGCGAATTTTCAATGAACGCTCCTGCAAATACAGCATTGCAGAAATCATGCAGCTCGCCGAAAACGCAGGCGTAAAGCTCATTAAGCAATGGTTGGACAAAGATGGGTTTTACAGTGTGAACCTGTTTTGTTGAAACCGGCATCCCTTTTGCCGCAGGTTTCGCTAATCGTGTGGTCGATTCCGATTAGGGGATTTTACGTATTTATTTTCGCCGGTTTCCGGATAAAATCGATGCGTGTTGGATGGTTTCCGGCAACCGGATTGAATGTTGGTGCTGCATAGGAACCGTTTTGTTCACAAAACCTTACAACTAAAGGAGAAAACGACATGGAAAAATTTGGTGATTTGTTTCAAAGCGCAGACTGGAAGTCGGAAAAGCATGTTCCGGTCATCGAATGTCCGGACCAGGTGAAAGCTGATGAATTTTTTAACGTCACCGTAACCCTTGGAAAGGAAGTCGCCCATCCCAACACCACCGAGCACCACATCCGGTGGATACAACTCTATTTTCACCCGGAAGGTGGCAAGTTTCCTTATCAGATCGCCAACGTCGAGTTTTGCGCGCATGGGGAATCGGTGGAAGGTGCGGACAAGGGACCGGCGTATACGCATCATTCGGCTACGGTTTCCATGAAAACCGCAAAGCCGGGCACCCTTTTCGCCTCTTCATACTGCAATATTCATGGACTGTGGCAAAACAATAAGGCGATATCCATCGGTTAATTTACGAGCTTGCCGCCGGAAGCTTATGGGGCTTCCATCTGCGAGTGACTCGGTGCGCGATGGAAGTCTCCGGCCAAACCGCAGAGTAACCTATTTACAAGACCCCGACAATATGGTAAAAATAAACCCATGACATGACCTGCCGACCATATCTTGCATACACCTCTATACAATCTAACGCTGCTTTACATGGTGATCGGCCGTTTTAAAGCAGACGCCGACGCTTCAGGATGCAGTGAAAAACGTTTCGGAACTTAAAAAAGGTTCCGCAGCCTTTTGTGGAGCAAGGCTTATGATGAATTTTTCGGGTTTACTCGGAATCGTATTGCCGGCGGTGCTTTTGGTCTGCACCGGATGCGCAGCTTTGCCGAAAAACGACACCTATTCAGTTGAGGCCGTATGCCTGGAATACGGAGGGCACGAACAGCCCCCAGCTGCACCATCCCGTCTTTACGAGACGGAAAATCGATGTCTGTCGAAAAAAGATGCGGAAACCGGCTTGATTTTCCCCCTGACGCTTTCCCAATCCCTTTCCATCGCCCATGCCAACAACAACAACCTGGAACAGACCGCCTTTCGAATCGAGCGGTCGAAAGCCATGCAGGCGCTTGCGAATGCCGCCTTCCGGCCACAGCTGAACGTCTACTTCGAGTACATGCAGGGAGACGCCCCTTCCGCCTATCTGTTCAAGAAAATCGATCAGCGCATGCTCCCCCCGAATGCCGATTTCAATGATCCCGGATGGTTCGAAAACTATGAAACAGGAACCGGAGTGCAAATGAATCTTTTCAACGGAGGCAGAGATTACCTGGCAGTCCAAATAGCAAAACAGGAGGTGCGCATTTCGCTTACGGATAGAAAATCCGCCGTAAACCTATTGACCGCCCGGGTCATTCAGGCGTTTTACAATGTACTCGAGGCCGAAAAATACATCCAAATCGCCGAAGAATCCAAAAAAACGGTTTCCGAACAGCTGAGAATCATGCAGGTCCGATATGAGGGCGGCGGCGCACTAAAATCCGATGTTTTGTCCTTAAACGTCCGGTTGGCTGAATCGAAAGAAAACATCGTCAGGGCAAGAAAGCACTTCCAATCGGCAAAGGCCGCTCTGGCCAACCTCATGGGATTGGATCCATCCGTGTTGACCGATTCAACGGAACAATTCGTCGAGCCGGACCAAATGGCACCGGACCTACCCGACACTTATGAAAAAGGAGTTTTCTACGCACTGGCCAACCGGCCCGAACTCGACAAGATCAGGCGGCGAATAGCCGCCTCCCGTATGGAAGTCGATGTCGCCAGGGCTGAATATCTGCCGCGCATCGATTTGCAGGGAAAATACTACCTGGATGACCCTGATCTCGATTTTCATCGCAACCGGGAGAACTGGACGGCGGGTCTGATGTTGAGCTGGGATTTGTTTACCGGATTTTCAACCGAAGCCAAAGTGGACATGGCAGAAGCCGCGGTTCGTGAGGTGATCGCCGCGGGACGTCAGACTGTTTTAGACATAAAAATGGATGTCAAGACCGCTTATCTGAACCACGAGGCGGCCAAAGCCGCCTATCGAGCCGCCCGAAGCAGCGAAATAAGCGCCGAGGAATCTTACCGCCTGGTGGAGCGGCACTATAAAGGGGGGGCGGTCACGATTACCCGCTATCTGGAAGCCGAGCTCGATCTGAACCGGGCACGAATTCGCGTCGCCGCCGCTCATTACGAGAAAATAAGAGCCGCCGCAGATATGACACGGGCCATCGGCAAATGGGCGGATCCGGATGGCAGTGCACTGGACGAGTAAAATCGATATGAAAAAAAGAAGACGCAAACCGGCTATAGTTGCCGCCGTCATTGCGGCAGTGGCGGCTCTCTTGATTTTTCGGATCTTCTCCGAAGATAAAATTCCTCCCGGCAAAACCCGCCCTGAAGAAAAAAAGGCCGCTTCTTCAGCAATTACGGCCCGAGCTGAATTGGAAACGGTTACCGAATGGGTGGATGCCGTCGGAACGGTGGTCCCCAGAACCCAGGCGCGCCTCGAGGCCCAGGTCTCGGGGTTGGTTAGGGATGTTAACGTCAATGCCGGTGACAGGATTACCCGGGGGCAGGTGCTGGTCGTACTGGACGACCGACAGATGAAGGCGCGGCTTTCCCAGGCCGAACAGCATTTGCAAAGCGCCAAAGCAAGAAGAGGGCAAGCTGTTCAGGCGGTTAACGCAGCCGAGGCGGCTTACGGGGCCGCGGCTTCCGCCTATAACCGAACCAAAAGCTTCTATGAAGCCGAAGCAGCCACCCAGCAGGAATTCGAACAGGCCGAGGCGCAGCATTTACAGGCCGAAGCCGGCCTCAAACGTGCTGAAGAAGGATTGGCGGAAGCGCTGTCCGGAATCCGTGCAGCCGAAGAAATCGTCCGGGAAGCCGGAATCGCCGAGGGGTATACGCGGATAAAAGCACCGGAAAGCGGAGAAGTACTGAAGCGGCTTGTCGATCCCGGGGACCTCGCCCAGCCCGGAAAACCGCTTCTTTTGATCCGCACCGAAGGCGGCTTGCGTCTTGAAGCGTATGTCCGGGAAAGCTTAATCCGGAAAGTGAGCCCCGGTACGCTTCTGCAGGTAAAACTGGATGTTCTGGACAAAATCGTCGATGCACGGGTGGAGGAATTGGTTCCCTTTGCAGATCCCCAGACCCGAACCTTTCTGGTAAAAGCAGGGCTGCCGGATCTTCCCCACCTGTACCCCGGCATGTACGGCAAATTGCTGATCCCTTACAGAGAAGTCAGCCTCGTACTCGCCCCCAAATCCGCAATCCATGAGATCGGCCAACTTGAAACCGTCTTTGTTCGGACAGACGCTGATTGGCAGCGACGATACGTAAAAACCGGCCGGGATTACGGCACCAGGGTTGAAATTTTATCCGGGCTCGGCCCCGGCGAAGTCGTGAAATTGAAGGAGCCTTCGGATGTCGAATAATGGGGAAGTGCCGGGAGGCCTGATTGCTCGGATCGTCAAACCCTTTTTGCACGGAAAGCCCACTATTGTTTTTCTGATCGTCTCATTTTGTCTCGGCATCGCCGCCGTCATGATTACCCCCCGGGAAGAGGACCCTCAGATCATCGTACCCCTGGCCGATGTTTATGTCCAGGCGCCCGGCGCCGGTCCGGAGGAGATCGAAAAGCTCGTTGCAACCCCTCTTGAACAGCTGCTGTGGCAAATACAGGGTGTCGAGTACGTCTATTCGATGTCTTTCAACGAAACGGCAATCGTGACCGTCCGATTTTATGTCGGTGAAGACCGGGAAGACTCCCTGGTCAAGCTTCACAATCAGATCACCATGCACATCGACCAGGTGCCGGATATCGTTCGCGGGTGGGTGATCAAACCGGTGGAAATAGACGATGTGCCCATCGTGAACCTGGCGCTTTATTCCGACCGATATAATGATTATCAGCTGCGCCGGATCGGGGAAGAAGTCCTGTGGCAGCTCTCGAAGATTGAAAACATAAGCCGCACTTACATTATCGGGGGTAGAAGCCGCGAAATACGGGTGGAGCTTCTGCCCGAAAAAATGGTCGGGTACCATATGTCACTCGGTCAGGTAACCCAGGCGCTGAAAGGCTCGGATGCAGCGGTTACCGCCGGCCACATCGACCGGTTCAATTCACGGTTCAGAATCGCCACCGACACATTTCTCCATTCGGTGGAAGATGTCAAAAAACTGGTGGTCGGTGTCTATAAAGGAAGACCGGTATACCTGCGCGACATCGCCGAGGTCACGGACGGTCCCGAAGAGGCCGAGTACTACACGCGAATCGGCTTTTCCCACCGGTACCGCACAGATCACCGCATGCAGGACGAACCGCTGGAATACCCTTCCGTCACATTGGCGCTCGCCAAAAAGCGCGGATCCAACGCCGTTGATGTGTCTAAAAATATACTTGAAAAGCTCGAGGAGCTGAAAAAAACCATAATACCGGCTGACGTATCGGTAGCCGTTACCCGGAATTACGGCTACACCGCCCAGGAAAAGGTGAACAACCTGTTGAGTTCCCTGGGGTTTGCCATTCTGACGGTTGTAGCGCTTCTGGTATTCACGCTCGGCCGCCGCGAAGCTTTCGTCGTTGCCGTGGCCGTTCCGGTCAGCTTCAGCCTGGCGCTTTTCACGAATTACCTGCTCGGGTATACCATTAACCGTGTGACGCTTTTCGCACTGATTCTGTCGCTCGGTCTTGTCGTCGATGACCCCATCACCAATGTGGACAATATTCAGCGGCACATCTTCATGGGACGCCGGAATCCTTTTGCCGCCACCTTGTACGGGGTGCAAGAAGTGCTCCCGCCGGTAATCATCTCCACCATAGCCATTATTGTTTCTTTTGTCCCCCTCTTCTTTATCACCGGTATGATGGGCCCGTATATGGCGCCGATGGCTGCGAACGTTCCCCTGACCGTAACGTATTCCACGATCTGCGCCCTTACCATTGTTCCCTGGATGACCTACTCCCTTCTGAAAAATCGACCGATCGCCCGGAAATCGTCACAAGAGCAATCCAACACCATTTTCAAGCTTTACAGCCGGCTCGCAGGCCCCTTTCTGGCATCACGCAAGCTGCGATACCTGCTGTTGGCAGCCATTGTGATACTTCTGATGTTTTCGGCTGCTCTCGTGCTGTTCCGGATGGTCCCATTGAAAATGCTTCCGTTCGACAACAAGAATGAATTCCAACTGGTGATCGACATGCCTGAAGGAACGCCGCTTCCGGTCACGGATGCCGTAATCCGGGAGTTCGAGGATTATCTCCGCGGCGTCAATGAAATCACCTATTTTGTATCCTATGCGGGAACACATTCACCGATCGATTTCAACAGCATGGTTCGGCACTATTATTTGCGCCGGGGAGCCCACCAGGCCGATATCCGCATCGGGTTGGCGCTGAAGAACCGACGGGAACAGCAGAGCCATGCGATTGCACTGCGGGTGAGAAAGGATCTGGCGGATATCGCCCGGCGGCATAACACAACGATTCAGCTCGTGGAAGTGCCGCCCGGACCCCCGGTATTGGCCACAATTGTCACCGAGCTTTACGGATCACCGGATGTTTCCTACGGTCGGCTTGTCGCGGCGGCCGACCACATCAAGGACATCATGGAAAAAGAGCCCAATGTCGTCGATGTCGACGATATGGCCGAGACGCGGTTTTATCGGTACACTGTCGTTGTCGATAAAGAAAAGGCGGCGCTTCACGGGGTTTCCACCTTCGATGTGGTAAGCGCCTTGAAAACAGCCGTCAGCGGGGAAACGCCGGCTACCGTCCACGAACCCGGAGAACGGCAGCCTCTGCATGTAAAAATCATATTGCCCCGTCACAGCCGAAGCCAGATGTCGGCCCTTACCCAGATCCCCATGACTACGGCGGAAGGCAAATGGGTTCCTCTTGCGGAATTGGTGACGATTCATCGCGATATCGAGAATCAAACAATTTTTCACAAGAACCTCGAGCAAGTGGTCTATGTCATCGCGGAAGTCGCCGGAAGGGCGCCTGCCGAAGCGATTCTGGATATGCAGAAACAATTGGCGAAAAAGCCCCTGCCCCCGGGCATTCGGGCGGTTTGGGCAGGAGAAGGGGAATGGAAGATCACCCTTCGGGTATTCCGGGACATGGGCATCGCCTTTGCAGCCGCAATGCTGGGCATTTACATCTTGATGATCATGCAAACCGGTTCTTTTTTTATGCCGATCCTGATCATGATGGCCATTCCGCTCACCCTGATCGGCATTATGCCGGGTTTCTGGCTGCTCAATCTTCTCAAGGGCGAAATGGTCGGCGGGTATCGGGACCTGGTTTTTTTCACCGCCACCAGCATGATCGGCATGATCGCTTTAGGCGGCATCGTTATTCGAAATTCCTTAGTCCTCATCGAATTCATACAGGACGCCATGAAAGGGGGCATGGACCTCACGGAAGCAATCCTTCAAAGCGGCGCGATTCGCATGCGTCCCATTTTGTTAACGGCGGCTACAACCGCTTTGGGCGTCTGGCCCATCACCCTGGATCCTATTTTCTCAGGTCTGGCATGGGCTCTGATTTTCGGTCTGCTGGCATCAACCCCGTTTACCTTGCTGGTAGTGCCGGTGACATATTACGCCGTTTACGGAAAAAAATAACGCTTTACGGGCAAAGATCATGCACTGAAGGCAGCCGCGGACGGCTTCTCTTTCTTGATCGCCTCATCGATTTCATCCTTCATAAGGGTTTCTTTTTTCATCAGTGCTTCGGCAAGACTCACCAGCGCATCCTGGTTGTCCCGCAAAATTCCGATGGACCGGTCCTCCATGTTTTTTATGATTTTCTTTACTTCCTCATCGATGACGCGTGCCGTCTGTTCGCTGAAATCCCGTGTTTCCGTCATTTCGCGCCCCAAAAAC
>JAWODC010000034.1:0-2878 GCA_046483495.1 Desulfobacterales bacterium | reverse complement strand
TAAAGTGAATACCATTAAGCCTCATTGAATTTTATCTCCTCTTGCTTAAAGAATGTGCAGCTCGCATACCCTCCGGTAATGATAACCGTATATGGCCAGGGTAACGGCCAACGGAAGCAGCCTGGGTCTGCGCGCAATGGTCCACGCCAACAGGCGCCAGTATTGAAACCTTTCCTTACCCAAAAGGCCCATAAGCTCGGGATCGTCGGCGAGGTTGATCGAGGCTTCGGTCAAAAACAGACATCCTTTTTTCCCCTTGCGCCATTTGATCAGGGCCGGAAGCAAATGCTCCTTACGTATTTGAAATTGTTCCGGCAGCAGGGCCGCGACTGTGATCAGGCCAAGCGGTGGAAAGGCCGACTTCTTTCCGATGAAACGCAACGCGTGCGAAAAAGGCCAAAACGTATCGGGAAATTTAGGATATATAAGGAGAGCGTTCATTGTTTTCTCCTTCCCCATTGGTTTCGGATTGGTTTCGGAATGTGCATCAATCGACCGGTGATTTCCCAATCTGATTATAACAATCAACCATATGCCGCAACGGATACAAATACCTGCAATAATGTATTTTTAACCGCAGAATAACATAAAGATGACGATATAAACATCTGATCTCCGGAAAAAAGGGGGTACCTCAAGCTATTCTTGAAAACCTATACAGTAGTATGAATCCTGGCTCATTACTGCTAATTGTAGAAATGATAATTCCACCGGGTAACGAGTTCTCAGCAGCCAAATTGCTGGATATAAAAATGCTTGTGATCACGGGTGGGCGGGAACGTACAGCAGATGAATTTATCAAACTTATCAAATCATCTGGATTCCAGAATTATAAAATTATTCCGACAAAGGAAAATATTTCGCTAATTGAGGTGATTCGATAAATAAAGTTCATAAAAACCCATGCACAAATTAAATTCGCGAAACTGGTCTTTAATAATAGTATCAAAACCCTTCTATATTTTATCTGGATTTGATGTTATCAAAGGCTTATTTGAAATAGTCACACCCCAACATCTTGTGTTGGTCAAATTCTAATAAGCAGGGAAATTTTAATCGTAGTCCGCAGAGAGCAGGTCAGAGCCATGGAAGATCGGTGGAGAAAAAATTATTCCGCGTTTTTCAGAGAGATTATGGTGCGGGACCCGGATGGACCGATCTTGCTTTTGTTTCTGACGCTCAATTCTCTTTCCATCGAAACCATACGCAGCACGCCGGAACGGGTGAACATGATTCTGGAAGACCTGATGGCAATTGTGGAATTTGCAGATCGTTTTTCGATACGGTTTGCGGATCGCGTGCAAGGCAGAGGGATTTCCCCTCACATGGAGACATTCGAAAAAGGACGAATAGCATGATGACGCACAAACAAAGAATGCTGGCGGCAATGCGGGGCGAGATGGTCGATCGGATTCCATTTGTTCCCAGGCTGGATTTGTGGTGGTTGGCCAATTTAACAAAAGGCACCATACCTTCCAAATATCAAGGGATGATGCCGGACGAAATTTCCAGAAAGGAGGGATGGGCCTGCTACCACATGGTTCCCAATTTCGCTGACATTAGCAGCGCAGAAGATGTTCTCCACAGGTCCATCGGGCTGTTCAATTTCAAACAATCGGCATATGGTTGGCGGTTTTCGCCGGATGTGGCGGTGACCGTCCAGGAAAAGGACGGTCAGCAGAGCGTCGAGTATGCCACGCCTTTGGGAAGTGTCCGTACGATCGGCGGTTTAACCGAAGAAGCCCAAAGGGCCGGTTCCTCAATCGGTTGGGTTCAAGAGCATGCTTTGAAAACCAGTCGAGACTATCGGGTCATGGCATATATTTTTGAAAACCTCGAAGTCTTTCCGCAGGAAGAAGGCTGCCGGCAATATCTGGAAAAGGTGGGGGAAGAGGGGGCGGTGGCTGCAGGAGGACCGTCCCTGGGTGCTTCCCCCATGCATTTGATTCAGAAGGAACTGATTGAAGCGACACAATTTTTTTATGCCTACAAAGATAATTACCGTGAATTGAAGGTGCTTGCAGACGGCATCGCGGTTTATTTCGACAAGGTTTTGGATATTCTCGCCGACTCCCCTGCCGAGGTCATCTTGTGGGGGGCCAACTATGACGAAATGCTCACTTACCCGCCCTATTTTGAAAAAGAAATATTGCCATGGCTCAGAAAAGCCTCGGACGTATTGGGGTCACGGGGAAAAATTCTGGCCACGCACACGGATGGCGAAAACCAGGGGCTCATGGAGCTGATCCGGGACAGCGGCGCCCATGTCGCCGAATCAGTCACTCCCTATCCCATGACGAAGGTGAAAATTGAGGAATATTATGCAAGATGGCGGGACCGAATCACCATCATGGGAGGGATCCCTGAATCCATCCTTCTTGAAGAGACGGCTTCCGACGAGGAGTTCGAAGCCTTTCTCGACACCCTTTTCAAAGCCGTGGCGCCAGGAGACCGGCTGATTTTAGGTACAGCGGACTCGACGCCGCCAAACGCCAAATTCGATCGGTTGCACAGGATCGCCGAGCGTGTGGAGAAGGAGGGCCGTCTTCCTCTTGCCGCCGGGTCGCTCAATCCCATTTCCCAATTACAAATGGAGCGGGCGGCTGTGCGGGTGTCTTCGGAAAAAGACGTCGACAGCCGACTGCTGACAATCAAGCAAAACGTGCTCAACGGTGAAGAGGAGTTGCTGGTAAAAAATGCGCTGGCGCTGATAGGGAAAGGAATGGATGCGGGAACCGTCCTCAACGACGGGATGATACCTGCCATGGAGCAAATCGGTGAGCGTTTCAAAACCGGTGACGTGTTCATACCGGAAGTCCTGTTGTCCGCCCGAGCCATGAACCGTGCCATGGCGGAGCTGGAGCCCCTTTTTGCCGCT
>JAWODC010000023.1:0-7987 GCA_046483495.1 Desulfobacterales bacterium | reverse complement strand
ACCGGGCGAAGCGGCAACAGGGGGCTGTGCGCCCATCCCTGCCGATGGCGCTATGCCGTCCTGGAGCAGATGCGGCCCGGGCAGTACATGCCGGTTGCCGAGGATGAGCACGGCACTTACCTGTTCAGTGCAGCGGACCTTTGCATGATCGATTATCTTCCCGAGCTTATCGCATCCGGGGTGTCTTCACTAAAAATCGAGGGCCGCATGAAAGGCATCCATTATCTGGCGACGGTGGTCAACGTATACCGCCAGGCCATAGACGCCTGGTATGCCTCCCCAGACACCTATGCAGTGAAACCGGAGTGGGTTCGCGCCCTTTCAGGAATCAACAGCCGTGGGTTTTCCACCGGATTCTATTTCGGAGAGCCGGGGGCTCTTTTGCCCGGGTACCGGCCCGATGCGCATGGTTCGGATCAGCGCTTCCTGGGAAAGATCGTCGGGCCCGCCCCTGAAGGCAACGGTGCACATATCGTGGATGTCCGGAACACATTCGAGGCCGATGAAACCGTCGAGATACTGAGACGTCATGAACGGCCGAAAAAGGATACCGTTCTCGCCATCCAAGACGCATACGGCCTGCCCACCGGCACGGCAAAACCCGGCGAGCAGGTTGTTGTGGCATTCAAACACGCCTATGACGCACATGATATGATCCGGCGTCGGCAGGCATGAAAGGATTGCAGTTGATATTAGCGGCGGACAACCTGACCATCACGAATCGAAAGATCCAGGCGGCATTGGCGGCGATGGACCCTGAGCCCATCCGGGAAATGGTGCGGCGCTGTGAAGCGGCGGGGGCGGAAGCCATCGACATCAATACGGGACCGCTGGGCAAAAAGGCGGAAGAAAAGATGGCCTTCATGGTAAACACGGTCCAGGAAGTCACCGACCTGCCGGTTTTGCTGGACACCGCCGATCCGACCGCCATGAAAGCCGGGCTTTCGGCCAACCGGAAAACGGCCGTTATCAACGGCTTTTCCCTGGAACCGGCAAAGCTTGAAAAAATTCTGCCGCTTGCCCGTGACTATGACACCGATATCGTAGGGTATCTTCTGGATTCGAAAAGCCGGGTGCCGCGGGACTCGGCCCAAAGACTTTCCATTGCGCTCGATATATACAAGCAGGTTCAGATTGCCGGCATTGCGCCTGAGCGACTGATCCTCGATCCCGTTGTCGTGCCGCTTACCTGGGAGGACGGCACCTGCCGGGCCGCTGAAGTGGCGGCAACCCTTCGTCAGCTGCCCGATGTTTTGGGCTTTCCGGTCAGGACCATTGCCGGAATTTCCAATCTGACCACCGGGAGGGGAAATGCCCGGCAAAAACGGGTTTTCGAGGCGGCGTATCTCGCCATGCTGGCCGATGCAGGCTTGTCTATCGCCCTATTGGATATGTTCCACACCCAAACCGTGGAAATCGCCAAAGCCTGCCGTATCATAAAAGACGGCCGTGTTTTTGCCTGGGAAATGCTCTGATCGAACACCGACCAACAGATCATGAAAAAAAAAATACCCAAATCGATTTTTCTTGTTGTACTGCTCGGCATTTTCTGCGGCGTTTCTTTGGGCGGCGTCTTCGCCCTGTTTCACGATCTGCCGCAGATTCGATCGCTGGAAACGTATGTTCCCCCGGCGATTACGCGGATTTATTCAGCGGACCATGTCCTGCTTGCCGAACTGTTCGAAGAAAAGCGCCATCCGATTCCCTTCGACAAAATTCCGGACCATTTAAAACAGGCGATTTTAGCAACGGAAGATCAGAAATTTTTCGATCACCCGGGTGTCGATATAAAAGGAATCGCCAGGGCGGTCATCAAGAACATCGCCACCGGGGAATTTGCCCAGGGCGCCAGCACCCTGACGCAGCAGCTTTCCAAGACCTTGTTTTTAAATCCTGAAAAAACCATCACGCGAAAACTGAAGGAGGCGGTTCTGGCCCTTCAATTGGAGCGCCGGTATACCAAAAATGAAATCTTGACCTTTTACCTCAACCAGGTTTACTTCGGCAGCGGGGCATATGGCGTGGAGTCGGCAGCTCGAATCTACTTCAACAAGCCGGCTTCCCGGCTGACGCTTGCGGAATGCGCACTGATTGCGGGGATGCCGAAGGCGCCGTCCCGCTACTCGCCGCTGGTGAATCCCGATCTGGCCCTGAGGCGGCGCAACACGGTCCTGTATCAAATGAAAAGCATCGGCATGATTACCGAAGACAGGTATGCCGCGGCGGCGGCCGAAGGCCTCGGCCTCGACCCACAGCCCAAGAGCGCCGTCAAGGCACCCTATTTTGTCGATTACATCAGGCAGCAGCTCGAAGATGCACTAGGCGCCGAACGCCTGTATAAAGGCGGATTGACGGTAACCACCACCCTCTCCTATAAACTGCAGCAAGCCGCGGAAGCCGCCGTGGAAAAAGGACTGCCGGCACTTGAGGAGCGCATGCGCAAAAACCGTGTGGCAGAGCCCGAACCCCAGTGCGCCCTGGTCTCTATCGATGTTCACACCGGCAAAATCCTGGCCATGGTCGGGGGCCGGAATTATAAAGAAAGCCGGTACAACCGGTGCTTGGCCCGGCGTCAGCCCGGGTCCGCATTCAAGCCGGTCGTTTATGCGTTGGCCATCGAGCAGGGTTTTTCCCAAAACCGCAAGATCCTCGATGCGCCCCTCGTTTTCCAAAACGCCGATTCCGGCAACGACTGGGAGCCGGGCAATTATTCCCATACGTTTCTTGGCGAAATTTCCCTTCGAAAGGCACTGGCCCTGTCTAAGAATACCCCCGCAATACGGCTCATTGAAATGCTGGGCCCGTCCTCAGTGGCCGCATTTGCCCACCAACTGGGCTTGAGCACCCCGATGGACCCCAATCTTTCGCTCGCATTGGGAACATCCGAGGCCACGCTTCTCGATATTACCTCGGCCTATTGCGTATTTGCCGGCCAGGGTGTACGGAGTACGCCGTATGCCGTTACCGAAGCAAGCCTTTCATCGGGAAGGGTTGTCTGGCGCCCCAAACCCCAACGTCAAATCGTTATGTCCCGGGAAGGCGCCGCCATCCTATCGGACATGCTCAACGGGGTCATTAAAGAAGGTACCGGGCGGCAGGCCCGGGTTCTCCGGTGTCCCGCCGCCGGAAAGACCGGCACTACGGACCAATGCAAAGACGCGCTGTTCATCGGGTACACCCCGGACATCGCCGCCGGCGTTTGGGTCGGACTGGACCACCATGCATCGCTCGGCCCATCTGAAACCGGCGCAAGAGCCGCGCTTCCCATATGGTTGGATTTCATGCAGAGTGCCCGTGAAGGCAAGCCGCCCGAAGGCTTTGATATTCCGGAAAACGTCGTAACGAGGTTTATGGATCCGGATAGCGGCGACATGCGCCCCCCCGGCACGCCGGGCGCTGTCCGGGCGCTGTTCAGGAAGGACCAAAGCCAAAATGAACAATAAAAGTACGGATACCCGCACCATATGCACCAAAGCGCATCCTAAAATAGACAAAATCCAAACCCATAACCCATCACCTATAACCCGGAACCAATTGTTTTTAGCCATTACCCATAACCTATAACCTAACCTTTTAACCCATAAACCATTACCTGAATTATGAAAACACCCCCCCCAACAACCCTGATTGTAGCCACCCTCTTCGAAGCCAAGCCCTTCATTCGGCAGCTCGAATTGAAGGAGCACAAGGAATCGCCGTTTCCGGTTTTTTTCAATCAAAGCATTTTTTTGACGGTAACCGGAATTGGAAAAGTCAACGCCGCCATGGGAACGGCATACTGCTGCACCGCATTCAATCCTTCCCAAATCATGAACATCGGTGCCGCCGGTGCATCGGATAACCTTTCCAAACCGGGGGAAGTGTTTCAGATCTCCAAAATTTACGAATTGGACCGTCTCTCGTTTCGCACCCGAAAACCGTTGGTTCACAAACCCGATCTCCTCGAGGGGTTTCCATCAGCAACCCTTGCGACTCAGGACCGGCCGATCCTAGATCCGGCGGACCGCAGGCGGGTCTCGCAAACCGCTCAGCTGGTGGACATGGAGGGGGCGGCCGTTGTCCAGGTGTGCCGCCGATTCGGCACCGTTTGCCGGGTATTCAAGTTCGTGAGCGATACGCCGAATCACACAAGCGTTCTCGAGGTGATCGCCAATATAAAAAGGTATAGAAAGCGTTTTTGCGATTATATTTGTGAGCGGGTTTTAAAAGTGAACGGTGAACAGTGAACAGTCTACGGTAAATCGGATCGGGTCTTAATCCCCCCCATCCCGGCCTTCCCCCTCCAGTGGGGAAGGGGACATGATGCGTCGATCGTAGACTTATCGAATTCCCGTTTTCTCGTTAATACCGACAAGCGGCTGCACCCACGAGCTTCCATCCACCCACGGTTCACTATTTCTGTGTGCGTCTGTGTGCGTCTGTGGCTAAAAAAAAGTGGCCGGAAAATTTTAACCGAAGGAATACATAGAGTATTTTGAGGATAAGAATATTCCGGCCAACGCCAAAACGGAGCGAATCAGCCATTTCCGGGTGGGCACCAAGTAATCACCTGCTTTTCATTTGTCACTTAAACGATCCAACGCATTATTTTCAAGCGGCGCAAAGCTGCCGCTTGAAAATTTGATCCAAAAAGCGGCAAGTGAAATCATTGACAATTGCGGCTACATCTCCCCTTCCCCACTGGAGGGGGAAGGCCGGGATGGGGGGGATTAAGATCCAATCCTTTTTAAATTGGAGCTTTAAGCCTTCAGCTTTCGGACAAAGGCAACGATCCAAAAGCCCCAATTCACGATTCATGATCTGATAGGTCCCGCTGCGCTCCACCTATCGAACACTCGGCCTTAACTAACCACTTAACCACCTTATCACTTAATACCGTTCACTGTTCACTGTTCACCATTTTTATGTTCATGAGGCCAAATCTTGCAAATTGACAAATACAACCCCCGTGGTAATATCAACGCGATATGAAGCCCGTTGTAGCCATAATCGGAAGACCCAACGTAGGGAAATCCACCTTTTTCAATGCCGTCACCAAGACGCGGGACGCCCTGGTAGACGACTTTCCCGGCGTTACCCGTGACCGCCGTTACGGGGCGGTATCCTGGGACGGCAATGATTTTATCCTCGTGGATACCGGCGGATTCACCGGAAAAAAAGACCCCTTCTCGGAACAGGTGCGGCAGCAGATTTTACTGGCTGTCGATGAATCGGATGCCGTTCTCCTGATGATGGACGGCAAAACCGGCGTCACGCCGTTTGACCGGGATATGGTGGACCTTCTCAGGCCGCTCAAAAAACCCGTTTTCTACGTCGTCAACAAAATCGACGGCGTTGAACAGGAGGAGCAGGCATACGAATTTCATGCGCTGGGCATTGAAAAGCTCTATTCCCTTTCCTCTGCACACCGGTATGGGTTGTCGGATTTCATCGATGAATTGGTGCAGTCCCTTCCCCCCTCGGTTCGGGAAGAAGACAAGGAAAGCATCCATTTAGCCGTGGTGGGAAGGCCGAACGTCGGAAAATCGTCCCTGGTCAACCGCATTCTCGGCCAGGAACGGCTGATCGTCAGCGACGTCCCCGGCACCACCCGTGATGCCGTCGATTCGGCGGTCATGGTAGACGGAAGGTTTTACCGGCTGATCGACACGGCCGGCATTCGGCGAAAGGGCCGGGTGTCCAAAAGAATCGAAAAATTCTCGATCATCAAAGCACTCAAAAGCCTGGAAAGATGCGATATCGCCTTGATCGTGCTCGATGCGTCCCAGGGCGTAACGGACCAGGATGTCACGATAGCGGGATATGCCTCGGAAAGAAGCTGCGGGTGCATTTTTTTATTTAATAAGTGGGACCTGGTCGAAAAGGACAGAAATTCGGTTCGTCACTATACCCGTGAACTCCGAATGGCATCCAAATTCCTCAATTATGCACCGGTCATGACGATTTCCGCGCTCACCGGTCAGCGAACGCATAAACTGTTTTCCCGGGTAAACGAGGTGTATGACCAGTACACCACAAGGCTTTCAACCGGCCAGGTCAATCGAATCGTTGCAAACGCCGTCACGAGCACCGAGCCGCCCCTGCATGGTGGACGGCGATTGAAATTCTATTACACCACCCAGATTGCAACAAAACCACCCACCTTCATCAGTTTCGTTAACTACCCGGAGGCGGTTCACTTCTCCTATAAGCGGTACCTGATCAATCGGATCCGGGAATCCTCCGGTTTGGACAAGACGCCGATTCGACTTTTCTTCCGCCCGCGGTCCGGACGGGGCAAACCGTAGGAATTCGCCGCTATGGATTTATTTGACTACCAGGCAAAAGAAGCAATGAATGCATCACGCCCGCTTGCCGACCGTATGAGACCGACATCCTTGGATGAGGTGGTGGGCCAATCCCATGTACTGGGAAAAGGCGGCCTGATTCGCGACGCCGTTTTTCGGGACCGCCTTTTCTCCATGATTTTATGGGGACCTCCGGGATGCGGCAAAACCACGATTGCCGGCATTATCGCCCGGGAGACGAAATCCTATTTTGTCCAGTTTTCCGCGGTGCTGTCCGGCGTGAAAGATATCCGGGCGGTTATCGAACAGGCCAAAGAGCAGCTGCGGATCAACAGGAAGAAAACCATCCTCTTCGTGGATGAAATCCATCGTTTCAACAAGGCCCAGCAGGATGCCTTTCTTCACCACGTGGAAAGCGGTTTAATCACGCTGATCGGTGCAACGACCGAAAATCCGAGCTTCGAAGTCATACCGGCGTTGATGTCGCGGTGCCGCGTGATCACCCTGAACCGGTTGTCGGAAGACGATATTCGGATGGTGTTGGACCGCGCGGTATCGGACACGGAGAACGGTCTGGGCAAGTACCCCGTTCACCTTGACAAAGAGGCGGCCTCCTTTTTGGCCCGGCTTGCCGACGGCGACGCCCGGTACGCGTTGACCGCTCTTGAAATCGCCGCCTCCATGAAGGTTTCCGCCCGGAAAGAAGATGCACAGTCCCCCGCTGCCATTACCCTGGATGTGATCTCGAATGCGCTTCAGAAAAAGGCCCTGGTCTATGACAAATCCGGAGAAGAACATTACAACCTCATTTCCGCTTTTCACAAAAGCCTTCGAGGAAGCGATCCGGATGCCGCTTTGTATTGGCTGGAGAGAATGTTGTCGGGAGGTGAGGACCCGATGTACATCCTCAGGCGCATGGTTCGGTTTGCCTCCGAGGACATCGGCAATGCCGATCCAAACGCCCTTTCCGCAGCCGTTCATGCTATGGAAGCGTTTCGTTTTCTGGGAAGGCCCGAAGGCGATCTCGCCATCTCACAGGCCGCCGTTTACCTGGCCACGGCCCCGAAAAGCAACAGCATTTATGCGGCATCGAACGCGGTCAAGCATTTAATCGAAAAAACCGGCACATTGCCGACACCCCTGCACATTCGAAACGCACCGACCCGTCTGATGAAAAAACTGGGCTACGGCAAAGGCTATCAGTACGCCCATGACGCCCCCGATGCCTATATTCCCCAGGATTACCTGCCGGAAAAACTCGAGGGAACCCGGGTTTACTCCCCCACCGACAGGGGATACGAAAAAACGATCAAGCTTCGGCTGGAAAAATGGCGACAACTCAAGGCCGCAAAACGGAAAAAAAACGATAGGCAGGCCGGGGAATGAAACCAGGCTTCAGGACGTGCATCGAATAGAAAACCGCACCGTCGATTCTTCTGCGATTTCTCCTTTTTTTGGGTAAAACGTTTTTTCGTAAAAGGTGATGTCATCGTTTTTATCCATCAGGATGATCGATGAACAGCGTGTTCCGTAGATTCTGCTCGTTATGAATAAAGGGGAAAGAATGCGCTCCCACACATCCCCTGCCCCGGTATCCGGCAGTTCGTGATCGGGTGCATGCGCCTCGTCCCTGAGAATGGTGAAAAGGTCGTCCGGATCGATTTCCCCCCCTTTTTCCAAGACGGCTGACAGCATGTTTT
>JAWODC010000012.1:0-40325 GCA_046483495.1 Desulfobacterales bacterium | reverse complement strand
CGTGAAGTCGGGTTGAAATAATCGATCAGCTGCCTGGAAACAGCGAATCATGGCCAAATCGTTCGAATCCGCCGAAGCTCTCTTGAAATCGGAAAGGGGAGATGTTCGCACCCTGGGCCGATTTGAACAGTGGATTGTCGCGGGTGTCGCCGTTGGATGGTCCCTTTTTCAATTGGCTCTTCCGAGTTTCCTTATCCTCGACGTCATTACAAAACGGGCGATTCACCTGGCGTTTGCCATGGTCCTGCTTTTTCTGCTGATGCCCTGTTTTACAAAAAAGCGAACGGGATTCCGTTTCTTATGGACCGCCGACCACATTCCGGCGGTGGATTACATCCTTGCCGTATCGGGTGCGGTTTCTGCACTTTACCTGGTTGTCAATTACGGGCAAATCGCATCAAGGGCCGGTATTCCGACCACGCAGGATTTATTTTTCGGCATACTGCTTGTCGTCCTGCTGCTGGAAGCGACACGGCGCATCGTTGGTCCGGCGCTGCCGGTCATAGCCTTGCTTTTTACCATTTACGCTTTTTTGGGGCCCTATATGCCTCAAATGCTGGCGTTCAGGGGTGTTTCCCTCTCCCGCTACGTAAGCAGTGTCACGCTTTCCACCGAAGGCATTTACGGGATTCCGCTGGGGGTGTCGGCTTCCATCGTGTTTTTATTCGTTCTTTTCGGTGCCCTCCTGGACAGGGCCGGTGCGGGCCTTTTTTTTACGGACCTGGCCATTTCCATTCTCGGGCGGTTTAAAGGCGGCGCCGCCAAGGCCGCCGTTGTTGCCAGTGGTGCTACAGGAATCGTTTCCGGATCCAGTATCGCAAACATCGTCACCACCGGGCCCTTTACCATTCCCCTGATGAAAAAAACCGGTTATCCGCCGAAAAAGGCCGCTGCCACGGAAGTGGCCGCCAGCACCGACGGCCAGCTGATGCCGCCCATTATGGGTGCCGCCGCCTTTATTATTGCCGAATATGTCAATGTCCCCTACATCGACGTTGTGAAAGCGGCGGCCGTTCCGGCGTTGGTATCCTATTTCGGACTTTTTTGCATAACACATCTGGAAGCTTCGAAACTGGGCATTCGAGGTCTGGACCGGCAGTATCTTCCCGATTTTGGAAGAACCTTGAAAAGGGGATGCCATTATCTTATTCCATTGGCGATGCTGCTGTACGAACTCGTTTGGCTGCGTCATTCCCCGGAACTGGCGGTTTTCAGATCGATCCTGCTGCTGTTCGGCGTCATTTTTTACCAGGAAATCCGATCGGCGGTTTTGGAGAAAACCGGAATCGGCAGTGCACTGAAAAACAGCGCCCGAATCATATTCGGGGGTATGATACAGGGAGCCAAAAACATGATTCCCGTGGCCCTGGCATGCGCCACGGCCGGCATCATCGTCGGGGTCGTGAACATGGGCATCGGCGGAATGATTTCCGGGATCGTGGAAAATCTTTCCGGCGGCAATATATTTCTGTTGCTGCTGATCACCGCACTGGCGTGCCTGGTTATCGGTATGGGGCTGCCCACCACCGCCACCTACATTGTCATGGCAACACTGACCGCACCGATTATCGTGCAGGTCGGCGGCCTTTACGGGTACATCATCCCCATCATGGCGGCGCATCTTTTCTGCTTTTATTTCGGTATCCTGGCCGATGACACCCCGCCGGTGGGGCTTGCCGCCTATGCCGCGGCGGCCATAGCTGAATCCGAACCCATTCCCACGGGAATCCAGGGGTTTTTATACGACATTCGAACCTCCTGTATCGCTTTCATGTTCGTTTTTAATCCCGAATTGATCCTGTTCGGGATAAGCACCTGGTCTCATGCGCTGCTGATTTTCAGCATGGCCCTGATCGGTATGTCGGCCTTCGAATGCGCCGCTCAAGGGTGGTGCCTGACAAAAAACCGGTGGTATGACTTCCCGTTTTTTCTATCCGCCTGGTTCATTCTTTTTCACCCCGGAGCCGTCGCATCGGCTGTCGGGGTGCATGACAATGCCAAATATTTCTTCTATTTTGCGGGAATTCTGATATATTTAACTGTGGCTTGCATACAGATCATGCGCAAAAAGCGGGGATAACCCGTAGAATTTTATAATGCCTGCTGTATTATCGCCGGCATTGTGGCATCGAAAAATGAAAAGAATTCAAGATTATGTTTATACCCAATTCAACCTTGGTCGAATTGACGGAAACCGGTGATTACCGCATCGAATGGCGTGTGCGGCTTCCCGGTCTTCCCGTCACTGTATTTACCGGCTTTTCCGTCGAAAACATCGATTTTACGCGTCCCCTGATAACCCAGGAATGCCCGCCGGCCCTGATATCCGGCCTCGACGGAAACGCGCGGCGGTATTTTTCGTTGTGTTTGCAGGATGTAGACGTGGAGGTGGTTGCGGAACGGCGCCTTCCCCTCGAAGGTGCGAAAAACTTCCGGGACATTGGCGGGTATTATACCCGGGACGGACGCCGCGTCAAATGGGGAAAAGTCTTCCGGTCCGGAAGACTTTCGGACCTGACGGAACGGGACCTTACTTATTTTTCAAGCCTGGATATACAACTCATCTGCGATTTCAGGCGTGAGGATGAGCAGATGATATCCCCCAGCCGGCTTGCGGATGAAGATCACGTGACCGTAGTCAACCTGCCCATCGGAGCGGGCAGTTCGAAAAGCTTTCTCGAACGTATTGAAAAGAGACAGGCCGATCCGGCGGACATGATGGAACTGATGAACGACATCTATCTGGATTTTGCCGAAAACCAGGCTGACCGGTATGCCGAAATGTTCAGGTGCCTTTTGGAAACCGGGGAGGGGGCCTGCCTGATCCACTGTACGGCCGGCAAAGACAGAACCGGCTTCGGCACGGCCTTGATTTTGTATGCCCTGGGCGTGGACCCGGATACGATCATGCAGGACTATCTGCTCACCCGGCGCTATTTCCCCATCGAATCTGAAATGCGTCTGATGGCTCTGAAATACGAGATTCCGCAAGACGTTTATCTCGAGGTCATGCGGCCGGTGTTCGAAGTCCATCCGGTGTACTTGCAGACCGCCGTTCGATACATTGAAGAACATTACGGAAGTATTGAAGATTACATTGAAAACGCTTTGGGCATCAGCCGCGGAATGCGCGAGGACCTGATGGACAGGTATCTGGAATCCTGAACTGCATGACCGCTTGCGGCATGGGTGCGGCCCCTGCGTACTCCCTATCTGAAAGAAGGCGGCACATGAACGTGGGCAAACGCATCAGAATCAAAAGAGTCTTCAATCTGGAATCGGGGAAAACCGTAATCGTCCCCATGGACCATGGCGTCAGCCTGGGGCCGATTTACGGTTTGCAGGATATCGATGCCACCGTCAATATGATCATTCGAGGCGGCGCCAATGCCGTTATTGTCCACAAAGGCATTGTCACATCGACCAACCGGTCGGAGGATACGGACATCGGGCTGATCATCCACCTCTCCGCGGCCACATCATTGAATCCCGATCCAAACGACAAGGTGTCCGTGTGTGATGTCGAAGAGGCATTGGCTCTCGGGGCCGATGCTGTTTCCGTTCACGTGAATATCGGCGCCGTCACCGAATCCGCCATGCTGGAGAACCTGGGAAGAACGGCAAAAGAGTGCAACCGCTGGGGGATGCCCCTTCTGGCCATGATGTACCCAAGAGGTGAAGATATCAGGGAAGATGCAAATACCGTAAAGCTCGCTGCAAGGGTCGGTGCGGAGCTTGGCGCGGATATCGTCAAGTGCCCGTACACGGGAAGCGCGGACTCATTCGCCGAGGTGGTCACCGGATGCCCCGTTCCGGTGGTGATTGCCGGCGGCACTAAAATGACCGACGATGAGACCCTGAAAATGATCGAGGGGGCCATGAAGGCCGGGGCCGCCGGATTGTCCATCGGCCGCAATGTTTTCCAGCACACCGCACCGGAACGTTTTCTAAAGGCTGCCTGCGCCATGGTGCACACGGGTATTTCGGCAGGCGAAGCAATGGTGAATCTGAAGAAGCCGGGGAAAGGCATTTAGAAAAACCACTTCTAGTAGATTTTCCGCCGGGCCACATTGGAGCCGATCACCGAGAAAGTGTTTTCAGCGATGAAAAGGGCGTTCGGGTCAATGGTAAAAACGATTTCTTCCAACCGCTTGAGCTGTATATTGTTGATAACCGTCAAGACGACCTGTTTCGGAGCCCCGGAATAGCCGCCTGTGCCGTTTAAGATCGTCGAGCCCATCCTTAACTGCTTATTGATGGTACTGCAGATTTCCGCAGGCTTGTTCGATACGATCATCACCACTTTTCTTTGGCTGAAAATAGAAAGGGCATAATCCATGGCGAACGAAGCACAGAAAATCAGGATGAGGGAGGCGATCACCAGGTCATTTTCAAAGTAGATGAAGCACAATGCGTATAGAACCGCGTTGAAGAAGAAATAAAATTTTCCAAGCCCCAGGTTGAATTTCTGGTAAAACAGAATACCCATGACATCGAGCCCGCCGTTGGACCCCAAAGACCGCAGCACGATTCCGGCGCCCAGGCCGGAAAGGATGCCGCAGGTTACGGCCGCGTAGAGCTGATCATCGATGCCGAACGACACGTCGAGTATCCTGTACAATGCTGTAAAGGTGAGCATGGCATACAGCGAGTACAGGAGGAATCGCTTACTGATGTATTTCCAGGCGATAATGAAAAGCGGTATGTTGAATATCAAAAACCAGGTGCTGATCCTGCCCGCATCTCCGGCAAAATACACCAGGGATGCCAATCCGAATATGCCGCCGGGGATAAATCCATGTTCGAATGCGATCCCCCGGAAAGCTAAAGCTGCGATTGCCGATCCGGCGGTTATCAAAAACAGATTCCAGGGAATTGAATATGTGATCCGGGTGTCGGTCATCTATGTCAGCGAATACCGCCAAAAAGGGGTTTGAAACAGGTTACGTATCGCCGCTCGACTTCGCGGCCGCCTTTAGAGGCGCCGCTTTGCTGATCCGAATGCGCGGATTGCATTTCAGCTGCAGTCGCCGTTTTCTTCAACCAGGATTTTGTGCAGAACGCGTACGCCATTTTCAAAATCATCTTCTTCGATTACGAACTGAATGTCAATATCCCGCATGCATTTATGGACCGCCAGGATCGGGATGCCGGCCGAGTTCAGGGCGGAAACGGCCCTGGGAAAGACCCCGGAATCCCCCATGTTGCTGCCGATTGCCGACACTAAAGACACCCGCTTTATCATAATATCGGCTGTCGGAAAAGACTCCTGGATAACATCGGCAAGTTTCTGGATGGTGGACAGCGGTTCGTCCACGTAATGGGTCAGGGTATTTGCATTCGTATCCTTTGCAAGATACCGGATTTTTAAATTTGAGAAATGCTTCAGCATTTCCAGGTCGTGGTTCCAACGCCCGACCATATCCTGGTCCCAGCATTCGATGGCGGTAACCTTTTTTCTGCCGGCGATAATTTCGACTTTGGGATATTCGTTTTTATAATCGGTCTGAATGACGGTGCCCGGATGTTCGGGTTCGAAGGTGTTTTTAATGCGAAGGGGAATGCCGCTCTTCCGCATTCCCTTGGCGGCCGCAGGGTGTATCGCCTCCATACCCAAATCGGAGAGTTGATCCGCAACATCATAGTTGGTATTTCCGATGGTTTGTACTTTATCCTCCCCGATCAGTTTCGGGTCACCGCTGCTGAGATGAAATTCCTTGTGGATGATGCCTTCTTTCGCCTCGGTGAGCACTGCGACCTTGCTGAAGGTGATTTCGCTGTATCCCCTGTCGAAGGTGTGCATGATCCCTTCTTTGCAATAGGTGTATCCCGTGACGACCGGCAATTCCGATGTGAGGTCCAGGTCCTTGAAGTGATGCAGGATCTTATCGTCGAGTGTGAAATGTTCCGTCTCCATCCATCCGCTCAAATCCACGAACCGTGCGTTTACCCCGAGTGACGTCAGGATCTGGGAAGTGTTGTGGGCGCTGTGCGCTTCCCCCACGGCACTGAGCATTTCCCGAACCGTCATCAAGTGCTCATCGAGCTGAAAATGGCCGTATGAACAAAGGCGGGTCAGGTCCAGCAGACAGGACCGCACACCTTCGATCCGCTCTTTAACGAAACGATCCGCGATCGAACAGTCGAGCCCCAGGGGTTCGAGTTCCGCATTGACCTGGCACATCCGATTTCCGACCTCGGTAACGGCGTCTCCCCATGTCCAGGATGCGTCGCTGTCTGAAAAAAGGGCATAAACGCCTGGTTTTTGAGATCTTTTATGCTCCAGCAGCATATCCGTGAGTCCTCCATAAGCGGACACCACGATAATGCGGTTGTACAGTTCTTCTTCTTTTCTGTTTCCGATGAGTATATTGTCCAGTACATCTGAAAATTGAGACATGGATGTGCCGCCGATTTTTTCGACTGTATGGTTTCCCATTTGTCCTCCTGTTTCAATTTTATCGTCTCTGGTTGATCGCTAAGATCACGAAGATCACGAAACCGTTCTCATTCTTGACCGTTTCGTGATCTTCATGTCCTTTGCAGTAAAACCTGATTTCTGTGGGTGCTATCGGGACACCGGGGTCAGTCTTCGACAAGGGGATAGGAGCCGTCTTCATCATGAACTTCCCTTCCGGTCAGCGGCGGATTGAATACACAGATCAGCCGCAATTCCGAGAATGCCCGCAGGTAATGCCGTTCATGACCGTTTAAGGCATACATGGTACCGTCCTCGATCTTGTACACCTCCCCCGTTTCAATCACTTCCAATTCGCCTTCGCCGGCCACGCAATATACGGCTTCTAAATGGTTTTTGTACCATATCAGGGTTGTGGTCCCGGCAAATATGGTCGTATCATGGAAGGAAAAACCCATGCCGTCCTTTTTAAGGAGCATGCGACGGCTTACCCATGTTCCGGTTTCGCTTTGTACATCATTTTCAGATCCGATGATGTCTTCCAATCTTCTCACTATCATTAAAATTCTCCTGTAAGTTTTTCCTTTTTTTCTTCGAGAAGTTCGGCAATGGACTGTTCGATGACGGCGATGCCCTTCAACAGGGTTTCTTCATCGATAACCAGCGGCGGCAGGAATTTGAGCACCTGGTCGTCAGCGCCGGCCAATTCGATAATGAGCCCGTTGTCAAAACATTTTTCCGACAGTTCGGAACAGAAGCCCCGTTCAGGAATTTCAAGCCCGTAGATCATACCCCGTCCGCGGACCTTGGCGTTGAGCTCCGGAAACCGATCGGCGATCGCCTGGATCTCTTTTTTCATGATTTCGGATTTGTATTGAACGGCATTGCTCAGATCCATGTTGTCCCAATAGTGAAGGGTTTCATAAGATGCGACAAACGCCAGATTGTTTCCCCTGAACGTGCCGGTATGCTCTCCCGGCTTCCATTGATCGAGGTCCTGCCGGAGAAGCAGCAGCGCCAACGGCAGGCCGCCGCCGATGGCCTTTGACAGCGTCACCATGTCCGGCTTTATGCCGGATTCTTCGAAACTGAAGAATTCGCCGGTACGGCCGTTGCCCACCTGGATGTCATCGACGATGAGCAAGATGTCGAATTCGTAGCATACCAAGGCCAATTCGCGCAGCCATTCGGGACTGGCGACATTGACGCCCCCTTCCGCCTGAATGGTCTCGACGATTACGGCGGCCGGGAGGTCGAGTCCGCTGCTGTTGTCGCTTAAAAGCTTGCGGAAATAATCCATCGTTCTCACATCCGGACCCAGGTAGCAGTCATAGGGCATGAAACTGACATTGCATCTGCTGATATGGGCTTCATCCCGGTAAAAATTGTTTCCGGTAATGGACAGAGAGCCCATGGTCAATCCGTGAAAACCATTGGTAAATGCAACGATATTCGAGCGTCCTTTTATCATCCGTGCCAGCTTAATGGCTGTTTCCACGGAATTCGTGCCGGTAGGGCCGGTGAACTGCACTTTGTATTCCAAATTCCGGGGCTGCAGAATGGTATCATAGAATTTGGTCAGAAACCGCTTCTTCGCCGAGGTGGCCATATCCAGTGTGTGATGCGGCCCTTTGTTCTGGATGTAATCGATCAATGCCGCGTTGATGCGTTCATTATTGTGGCCGTAATTCAGGGCACCGGCGCCCGCGAAAAAATCAATGTAGTTCTTGCCGGATTCATCCGTCATTACCGCTCCTTCGGATGATTCGAAAATAACAGGAAAAGACCTGACATATCCTCTGACACGTGATTCGATCTGTTCAAAAATTCTCATATTTTTCTCCCTTTATCGTATGTGGTCGTCAAATGGACCGATGCGGAACAGCAGTTCGGGTTCATGGACGGCTGGTCCGAAATCCGCTGCTGAAAAAATTTCCTTTTCAAATTCAAACGGCGCATTTAACCGCCGGGCCGCAGCAGCAAAAAGCCTTTTGCTTGGTTCATTGGATGGGGTTACGGTGGCCTCGAGATGATCGACGGCATAGGCTTTCGCGTTTCTGCACACATTTACCAGCATGTTGACGCCGATTGCCTGTCCGCGCTCCGCCTCATCAACCGCAACCTGCCAGACAAACACCGTGTTCGGATTTTCCGGCGGAATATAAGCGGTGACAAATCCGACAATCCGACCGTCCTTCTCGGCGGCAATGGACGTTCGTCCAAAATGGCGGCACAGGATCAGATAATGATACATGGAATTTACGTCCAGTGTCTTGGATGCCTTTGCAATTTCCCAAAAATGCTTTCCGTCGTCGGTTGTTGGATTCCGAAACACAATGCCGGTTTTGGGGCTGTGTTGTTCTGCACTTAACATGTTCCTCCTTCGTTTTTTGTAAACCCATGTAATTCATCCAATATTTCTTTTCCGCCGGTTTGAAGGATCCGTAAACCGGCGATTTCTCCCAATTCGGCCGCCTCCTCCGTCCTCCCCGTCAGTTCTTCTTTCAAAAGAATGCGGCCGTCGGGACTGACAAGTCCGGCGATCAATCGGATCGCTTCGCCGACATACCGGGCATAGGCAAATGCCGGAATGCTGCACCCGCCCTGAAGTGTTTTCAGGTAAGCCCGTTCCGCCGTTATCACCACTTCCGTCGGTGCATGATTGACGCAATTACGAATCGCGGCTTTCAGGTTCGCATCGATGGAATCGTAAACCTCGACAGCCATGCTTCCCTGTCCGACGGGCGGTACGAATTGCGTTACAGGCATATGCCGGACGATCATGTGGTCGTATTGCATCCGCTTGACGCCGGCATAAGCCAGCAGGAGGGCATCACACTCGCCGGTTTCCATCTTATGAATACGGGTTTGAAGGTTGCCTCTGATATTTACCGTTTTTACATGCGGGTAGAAGTGCTTGAGCAAAGCCGTTCGCCGGACCGAAGAGGTTCCGATCCGAAGAGGGTCGGCTGTATCTTCCAGGGATGGACCATCGGCGGAACTCACCAGTACATCATTGGCTCTTTCCCGTTCTGTAAAGGCGATCAGGAAAAATCCTTCAGGCAATCGGGACGGCATGTCCTTGGCGCTGTGAACCGCCATGTCAAGGTCTCCGTGCTTAAGGGCGGCCTCTATTTCTTCGGTAAAAACGCCTTTGCCGCCGATTTCGGCAATCGGCGTGTCGAGTTTTTTGTCTCCGATGGTATCCATGGTGATGATCTCGGTTTCGATTCCCCGGCGATTCATCATATGTGCCACGCTTTCAGACTGCCAAAGCGCCAGTCTGCTCTTGCGTGATCCGATTTTTATTTTCTTCATAATTTTTAATAAAAATTCAAATAGCTATAAATTTAAAAAGCTCGCTGCCGTCAATTCGTGCCGGAGGGCTGCAGCTTATCGACTTGTGAAATTGAAAGATATAATCGGTTCTTTTTGGATAACGGGATGATTACGAGTGATTGCCGGTTCCGGTTTGAGATATGCCGTCAATGCAGATCGTTAAAACGTTCTAAACCTGACTGGCACCAAATGGATATACAGGGGGTAAATCAATCATATTCCAACGGTGTATCCAGGTGGGGATATACTGTCAAAATACGGGTTCAGAACAGTCAAAACTGATTCCAACGTCAGCCGTTGGAAGTGAAATTACCAGTAAACATAACTGCCGGTGAACACCCATGCAAACCGCAACAGATCGTATAAAACGCCACTGGTCGGCATCACGGCAGTTTTTGGCGACTTCGCTTTTTAATTCTGTCTCATCCGGCAGCTGATATCTCAGGCATGAATAGAGACTTCATTATCGAGCGCATAATAGAAATATAAAAGAGCAAAATTAATTTTAAACACTAATAATTAACATCTTTCCAAAATGATATCAAGGCCTAATTTTGTTAAACATTACGGGATGATCCAACGTGCCTCCATTCGACCATTTTGCCAGAGATACTCGGCACGGATGTTTCCCGACAACTTCAAGTGAAGCCAGTCCATTCGGTCGAATACACAAACGATAGCGGCAAAATTTCGGCGGGCCTGCGCTTCTTTAAACACAGCGGTTGGTTTATGCCGGAGAAATTCAGGAAGACCCGATGTCGGTTTTTCAACCCCTGACCCGGGCGGGGTTTCGGCGCAATAATTCAATCGGCCGGTCAGGCTCACGCTTTGCCATTGCGTATCGGCGATCGAATCCTCCGTGTGAACGGATGCGGTTCCTGAAAACCGAAGTTGAATACGGCTGCGGTGGTCATAGAACAACCAGCTGACATGGGGATTGGTCTCGATTTGATGGACTTTGGCCGTCCTTGCGTCGCAGTGGCAGATCAGGTGGCGAAGGCTTGCCGAAAAGCCTCTCAGGATGACGGTCCGCACTTCAGGTGCAGCGCCTTCCAAGGTGGCCAGCGAGGGCCGGTGAAACGGATGCAACGGATTTCGAACCCCCCGGCGAAGCATTTTCCAACCGGCGGGCAGAATACCTTCCAGTGTCGACAAGTTGTAATTTTTTCGAAACATCGTGGCGATCGATGTGGAAAATCATATTATTCCCGGATCCCCAATTCCATATCAGATAACATCCGCCGTATCAAGGTGCAATGCGTTCCGCCCTTGCGCCGCTCATTCGTTTATGATAAAGGATTGAAAATATAAAACTTGCTTTTGATAGAGGTTTCCTGCTTTTTATCAAAGACCCGATCCCGATAACCGTTTCGACAAAGGGAAAAATGTCTCGGCAACCGGGACGGCCGCTTAAATGGGGGATCCGCCATGGGGAAATTTCTTTTTACCAACTTGTGGTCGGACGATCTCGGCCTTCCAACCCGGACCGTCCCGTTGGCAGAAGCTCTTATGAAGATGGGCCATTCGGTTTGGTTCTGTAATCCCGGTTCGTCCCCGGACCGTATCATTCGCGAGGCTGGATTTGAAAACATTGTTCCGAAGCTGAGCATTGGCCCTGCAACGCTTGCGCCGTGGACGACCGAGGTGTATAACGTTGATCAATTTTCAGCGATGTTCGGCTATTCGGATAAAAATTATACCGCCCATTGCATCGAAGCGGTTGCCGGAATCATTTCGGATACAGGCGTGGACGTGGTGGTGGATTCGTGGAACCTGTTTTCCTGCGCCGCGGCGAGAATTCTTAAAAAACCTCTGGTGAGCGTCATCCAGGCCGATATGCACCCGCGCAACAGGGGGTTTATATGGTGGCGGGACCCGCCCGAAAATCTGCCGACGCCGGTGCCCGCATTCAACACCGTCCTCGTAAAGCACGGGATAAATCCCATCCTGTCGGCGGCGGAGCTGTTTCTCGGGGATCTGACGCTGTGTACGGGCATACCGGAAACGGATCCGATCCCTCCGGGTGAAGACGTCATTTACATCGGTCCTGTTTTTTACCGGGAGGAAGCCACACGGCTGCCGGACTGGATTGCATCGATGGACACAGAACGCCCCCTGATCTGGGTTTATTCGGGAAACCCCGAGTATTTGCCCGGGACAAATACGTGGGGGGATTCCAAAATCGTACTGGAAGCCGCCATTGACGGCCTTGCGGGAAAAGACGTGATGGTTGTCATGACCACCGGATACCACGAACTCCCCGCAAGCCTGCCGCCATTGCCGGACAACTTCCGATTTGAAAAATTCATCCCCGGTCTCGCCCTTGCACGCCGGTGCGATCTCATGATTCATCATGGGGGGCACGGGTCCACCATGACCGGCGCTTATACCGGCACGCCGGCGCTGATTATCCCCACCTATTCCGAGCGGGAAAGCAACGCGAGGCGGATGGCAGGGCTGGGTGCGGCGGAATTGATCATTCCGGAAACGAATGAAGTGTTCGAACGAACGGTATCGGGCGATGAATTATGGCAAAAAGTCAGTCAGATGTTGGCTGATTCCTCGTATGCCAAAAATGCAAACAAGATAAAGGAAAAAATGAGAACCTACGGCGGCGCCCGCTACGGCGCACGGCTGATTTCCGAGTTCTTCGACGATTTGTCTTCGGAATAGAGGTTTTTAGAAAGGACACGCTGCTTCCATGATTTCCGATTTTTCACGTTTTCTTCGGCCGACGCCCATTATCAACTATCAGGACAGTGCTGTGCAGACATTTACATTCAAAAACGCCGGCACAACGGATGATCTCCTCCGGCAGGCCGTAAACCTGTATTATGCCGTACGGGACGGAATCCGCTATGACCCCTATAAATTCAACCTGACGGTCGAGGGACTATGCGCCGCGACCACACTGAGAGACAAGCGGGCATGGTGCGTGCCAAAGGCGGTCCTTCTCGCCGCCTGCTGCAGATTGCTGGGAATTCCGGCGCGGCTTGGCTTTGCCGATGTGAAAAACCACCTGTCAACCGAGCGGATGCGCAAGACCATGCAAACGGATGTTTTCTACTGGCATGGCTACACGTCCATTTTCCTGGAGGGGGTCTGGGTAAAGGCCACACCCGCATTCAACATCGAACTGTGCGAAAAGTTCAGCCTCAAGCCGCTCGACTTCGATGGGCGAACGGACTCCATTTACCATCCTTTCGATCTCGAAGGAAACCGGCACATGGAATATGTCCGGTATCTTGGCGAATTCGAAGATGTTCCCCTGGACCGCATGATGGAAACGTTTTCCTCAAAATATTATTCGACCACCTCCTTTGAAGACGCGGATTTCGACCGGGAAGTAGACCGGGAAACCCGATCCTAGTGCCGCTTTCATGTATTCTTAATGCCACAGTGACATCCGCCCGGCTGCGGTATACAAATCCGATTTCAAATACATGATGGACCGTATTTTAAAATCTGCGGCCATTCTTTATAGTTTTCGGGCAAAAGGAGGCGAATTCAAGACCCGCTCCCTTTCGGTAATCACCGCTTTTTATGCGATGCCGAAAAGAACATCACCTATAGCCGCCGGACCGACATGCAGGGTGCCAGTGACATTCTAAAAATTTCTTCTACTGAATACGATGCGTTCATTTTCGACCTGGACGGGGTCGTGACCGATACCGCCGGTATTCACGCATCCGCGTGGAAAAAGACATTCGATGACTATTTGCAGCAAAGGTCAACAGAAGCAAAACCATTTGAACCCTTTGACATCCGGACGGACTACACCCGGTACGTCGACGGCATGCCGCGGTATGACGGGGTTAAAAACTTTTTGGCCTCTCGGGGCATCACCCTTCCTTATGGGTCGCCTGATGATCCGCCGGACCGGGAAACCATATGCGGCATCGGCAATAAAAAAAACTTCATGTTTCAGCAATTCTTGAATAAGGACGATATCAAAGTATATGACTCCACGATCGAGCTCATTCAATTGTTGCGAAAACACAACGTGCACACCGCTATTATTTCCTCCAGCAAGAATTGCACCACCATTCTCGAACTCGTCGGCATTCTCCACTTATTCGATGTTAAAATAGACGGCGTGGAATCGTCAAAGCTGGGGTTGAAAGGCAAACCCGAACCGGATATTTTCGAGGCGGCCGCTCAGCGCCTTTCGGTTGAGCCGGCACGCGCCGTTGTGGTGGAGGACGCCATTTCCGGGGTGATGGCGGGAAGAAAGGGAAAATTCGGTTTGGTGATCGGTGTCGACCGGGCGCATCAGGCTGATAAGCTTATGGAATTCGGGGCCGATGTCGTAGTCCCGGATCTGTCGAAGGTGATTCTGCACTAGACGGCGGCAGCCGCCATGGACCAACCCGAAGCAGAGCAGCTGTTTTTCGGTTTGGCTCAATGCATTTCTTATAAAATACTCGGACTGTACGAACGGGAAAAAGCCTGAAATGGAATTGACCATGGTTAACAGCAAGATCGTAAACGGCATCAACATCGAAACCCTCTTTACGATGATCGAACGGATTAAAGAGGAACCGGAAATCGCCAAATTCGAGTTTCGGTCCCGAAACACCTGGATTGATGGAACACACAGCCAGGCCAGCGTAAAAGACTTTTACGGTGCTCTCAAGGAGGATCATTCACGAGATACCGAGGTCTTCAGCATGGATGAACCACCTTCGCTTCTGGGTAAAAACCTGGGCACCAATCCGGTTGAACATCTTCTCGTGGCCTTGTCCGGTTGCTTGACAACGAGCTTGATTGCCCATGCAGCCGCCCGGAAAATCGTGATCAAGGGCGTCGAATCCCGATACGAGGGGGATATCGACCTTCAGGGATTTCTCGGATTGTCGGAAGATGTTCCGGTGGGTTACCAGTCCATCCGCGTTTATTTCACCATCGAGGCGGATATCTCTGACGAAGAGAAGAAAGAGCTGATCAGGATGGCTCAGAAATATTCACCGGTTTTCAACACGATCACCAAAGCAGCCCCGATAACCGTAGAGTTGGACCACTAAACGTGTTCATATTCCATTCGGCCGGCGTTTTCCGTTTGCGTGTAATCGACCGGATCGTGACGAATAGCGGATAATTCATTCAAGGCTTCCCGAATTTCCCGGGCTCCGCGGTCAAAAACGCGCCGGATTTCGGCATATTCCCGTTTCACTTCCTTTACGCGGTAACGACCTCGGGTTTTTTTCAGGTATTTTTCCACCAAGTGCCGCACCGATTGCCAGCTGTCCCGCCGGGTCTGTGTATACAGGCCGGTTAAGTTGTCTAAATGCTTCAGCGCATTTCGAAAGAACCGGTTCTGAACGTACTTTCGAATGACGGTCATCCACAACAAGAACAGAATCAGTGCCGCCATGCCGCCGAACCCCCAAAGAACACGCGTGTCGATCGCCTCGAATGTCGGGCTTGCCATCATTGCCGGAACCGACGCGGCCCCGATAACGAGACTGGTAATCAGGCCGGTAATCGAGTATTTGACAATAGCCTTTTTCAGCATCAGACGGTAATTGATCAGTCCTTCGAGCAGGTGGGACAGCCGCTCTCCATGAACCTCGACAAATGCGGCCAGGTTGTCCAGGCGGTGCCGGGGCGCCTGCAGTATAGCTTCTCTCAGATCCTCCCGTTGATTTTCAAGATGGTCCAGAAAATGCAATTCCGGAACCTGGTTGCGGTGAGACTTTTTCGCAGCTCGCGGGGAATAGGTAAGATGGATCATAGGGATATCTTTTCTGCCGGTCATCTGGGAGAGATTCCAGCATAATGTCCCGTATACCCGCAGCAGATCGATCAAGGATTCGCATTCATCCACCCGGTTGAGAACATACAGTATCCGATCTTCAAATGTCCTGTCGGGGAGGGTTTTCCGAAGGCTCATATAGGCTTCCCGTACGGTCCCGGCCTTGTGGGGGTCGAACAGCACCAGCACCAGGTCGGCGATATGGGCGAAGTCTCCGATAACCTCCTGGTAGTTGTATCCCCTGTCCCGTTCGGTAATGCTGTCCAGCATACCGGGGGTATCGATGACGGCAATATTTTTTAGAAACGGTGAATTGATTTTTTTCAGCCGGAAATGGGAAGCAAAACGCTGTCCATGTTTTCTTAACGATTCAAAGGGGTATTCCGGATCATTGAGCAGAAACTTTCCGTCCCGCTCTTCAACCGTCCGAATCGTATTCTCGTTTTCAACCGAGTCGTCGTAGGTTAAAATCGTAAACGAATCATCCGTAGGGGCCTGGCCCGCAGCCTGGACATCCGCTTCTAAAAATTCATTGATCAGCGTCGATTTTCCGGAAGAATAATTTCCCAGCACCAGCACGAGCGGGCGCCATTTAATATTGGTTTCCAGCGGCGAGTCGCTGTACCCGTATTTCAGGGCGACGGGTGTGAGCTTTTCCGCCACCATTTCCAATATTTCCGATCGAAGCGAATCGATATAATTTTCGCGATACATGAATTCTCCCGCAAGGTGTTGATACAAAATCACGGAAAACGAATAATTTCGTAAGGTTCACCTATCAAATTGCCTCTATCCGTGTCAACAACAAGATCTGCGGGAGGTGATGGGCACTTATTACATCAGGCAAACCATGGGCGGGAGTAGAGAGATGCGGAATCGGCAGTCTGCAGGCTTGCGGCCGGTGCGCCGAAACTATATTTTTCCCCGCCTGCGCTTGATTTCCTCCACGAGAATCAACTCACCGAGCTCATTGGGTACGCAAAGAACGGCTCTGCCGTGGTTGATTTTGGCAATCGAATGGGTGAATTCGACCAGGACCGGATTGTTGTCCAGCATAAAGGTTTCGATGTGCATTCCCTGGGCGGTCACCTTCCTGACTTCGGCAAGGGTGGCTTTGCAGGCATTTGGGCTGAGGCCGAACATGCCGTCCGGCAGTTCGACGTACAACCGGTTTTCTTCGTAATAGGCCGTCGGCTGACCGTCCGTGATGACCAGCACCCGGTTGTTCCGGTTTCCGCTTTTCTTGATCAGCTGCATGGCGAGCCTCAGCCCGCCCTGAAGATTCGTATAGGGCCGATCGGCATCCCACACGCAAAGCGCCAGTTCGTTGCCTCTCAATTCCCGGGCCTCGGTTGAAAAGCCCACGACATAAAATTTGTCTTTCGGAAACCGGGTGCGAATGTAATGGTCCAGCGCCAGGGCCACTTTCTTTCCGGCTTCGAAGCGGCCTTCCCAGGACATGGACCAGGAAAGGTCCAGCAGAATCACCGTGGTTGACGTCACATGCCGTTCCCGCTCGCGGATGTACATATCTTCATGAGACAAGCGGACTTCACCGTCGGCAAATGAATGCTTCTGCACGGCACTCAGAATCGTCCGGGTAATATCCAGATCCATCCGGTCCCCGTATTCATACGGCCGGGAGGAATCCGGCTCGATTTCGCCGGACTGGGGGGCGTCGCCCGGCTGGCCGCCGGCCCTGTCCTTTCGGGCATGATGGTAGAGTTTGCCGAAAGCGGATTCGCCGAGGGCCCGCATTCCTTTGGGCGTCATGTTAAAGCCGGTTTTTTTGTTGAAATCGGCCACGCCTTCATCCGAAATGATATTCGGCAGCTGGAGGAGAATGGTCATGGATTGCCGGGCCTCGTCACCAAGTTGCCGGGCCAGCTCTTTTAAATCGACCTTGGAAATCCGGCCGCTTAAAAGCTGCTGCTGCAGCTTTTCAAGGGATTCCATCTGCCGCATGATGTCAACCGCCTGATCGAAATCCAGCGGTTCTTCACCGGTGAATTGATCGGCGAATCGGCCATAGAAATCATACAGATCGAAAATATCGTCTTCACGGCTTTTCCAGTGGTCAAACAGGCGTCTGCTTTCGGGATTTTCAAAATCGAAATCGGCGAGGTCGCTCAACTTTTCCACCAGGCCCGGGGGAAGGGATTCATATGAGGGCGGCGCCGGCATTTTCTTCTGCATTCGTGTCATGGCCTCATCTCCGAGCAGGTATTTCAGATCCTCCATGGGCATGTCGAATGCGTTTTCAAGGTGAAACCGGGACAGGAGGTCGGATTTGCGCTGCTCGAGCTCCTGAATCATTTCGGAGAGCCCCATGACCCGAAAATTCATCCCCGCCATGGGAAAGCCGTTCCAGAACATTTGGGCCATTGCCATATTGGGACTCAAGCCCTTGAGAATATTATCCATAAAACGGTCCACAATCTCTTTTTTATCGAGGCTGAAAGGCGATTGGGAGCCGTCCCATTTTTTGTAGATAAAAAATTTCATCGGTATCGTATCCCTTTTTGCGATACTTCACGGTTTAGTTTGTTGGACAGATGAAGCCCTTCGAGAATAAATTCGATCGCTGAGGCGGCAAGGGCGGGCTCATCCGGTTTGACGAGGTGGCGAACGGCATCCTTCAAACCTTCGATCACGTGAAAACCGTCCATATAATCTTCGGAAGGCTGCTCACTTGAAATTTCAGCGGACATGTCGTTTTTGAAGGAATTCACCACCGGGGAGAGATCTTCAGATTTGAAATGTTGGTCAAAAATGATTTTGACCGCACGTTGGGTCAGTTTTTCCAGGATGTCCCGTCCCGCCGCATCGGCAACTTCATACTCCAACTCGACTTTTCCCGAAATGGCGGGAAAAGCGGCTTCCAGGTCGGTGATTCGGGGGACGGCTTCGGTTTCGCCCACCATCAGGCAGCGCTTAACGGCATTTCCAACCATGGCTTCATAGCTTCGGATGGAGACCCGGCAGCTGACCCCGGAATGTTGATTGATGTCGGTGCTCTTTCGTGCCTGAAACGTGATTTCAGCAAGAATTTCCTTGATGTAATCCGGGATTTTCACCTTTATGCCGTCGATTTCGTATTTTTCGGCTTCCTGTTCCATGATACGGATTTCGTAGGTTCGCTCCTTGGGATAATGCGTTCTGAGTTGGACGTCGAATCGGTCCTTCAGCGGTGTAATAATCCGGCCGCGATTGGTATAATCCTCCGGGTTTGCCGTGGCGATGATGAAGATGTCGAGCGGCAGCCGGACAGGAAAGCCCTTGATCTGGAAATCGCTTTCTTCCATGATATTGAAAAAGGCCACCTGGATTTTTTCCGCCAGGTCCGGCAGTTCATTGATCGCGAAAATGCTCCGGTGGGCTCGGGGAACAAGGCCGAAATGTATGGCGGATTCATCATCGAGAGTCCTGCCTCGTGCAATTTTGATCGGATCGATTTCACCGATGAGGTCTGCTGTGCTGACATCGGAAGTCGCCAGTTTTTCAACCAGCCGCCGATCTTTGGGGATATAGGTAATGGGAAGAGCGTCCCCCATTTCAGCGGCCTTGCTGCGACACTGGGTGCATATCGGATCGAAGGGGTCGTCGTGAATGGGGCAACCTTCGACAGCCGGCATTTCGTCATCTAAAAAGTCCACCATGTTACGAATAATGCGGCTTTTCCCCTGTCCTCTTTCGCCGAGGAGTATGATATTGTGGCCGCACAGTAGTGCGTTGATTAAACCGGGTATTACGGTGTCGTCATACCCGATGATGTCGGAAAAAATCGGTTCTTTATTCTTCAGCTTCCTGATCAGGTTCGACCGCATCTCTTCTCTGACACCGGGCAGCCGCCGGACTTGTTTTTTAAGATCTCCGAACGTTTTTGCGTGTTTGCTTGGCATAGCGTCTCCTTACATCTGTCGGCGCCCATCCTTTGTTCCGGATCGCTATTTGCGTATGGACACCTTTTTAAACCTGGGTGTGCCGTTAAAATAATTTTCATCCAACACCCAATCGATCGTTGCCGAACGGTTGGGCGGCGGGGGATTATAGTCGAAGATTACGGATAGAAAGTCCATGGCAATGCGATAGGTCGCCCCCCACAACAAGTCGATTTCCCCTTCGGATTCGTGCAGATAACCCGGATGCAGCAAAGGAAAACGGTTCAGCGAGGATGCCTGGTTGCCGGCAATGCTCAGCTTGAACATCGCATGGTTTTCCGGATTCAACAAACGCCGAACAGGTATGTATACGATTTTTTCCACTTCCCAGTTGTGCAGGAACCTCTTCTGTTTCGGCAGCCACCCAACCATAGGAAAAATAAAACGATTTTGCATGGCCAGTCGATAGGGGTTCAGCGTTCCGAGAAATCTCACATGCAGGGGATTGACACGCATCTCTTCGAAGCTTTCCCGCAGGCTGGCGGCGAACAGAATCGAAAGTTTATACGCCTGAGCGGGCGACCGCTTCCGGCACCGGGTCCAGAATTTCCATCGGGTGAGCGGCGTTAAGGGGAATTTGAGCAGGTTGGCCAATAATCGGTCGAGGTTCGGTGAAACACCCCCTCCGGGAAAACAGAGATCACCGGCCTGCCGGACATTTTTGCTCCTTTTGTTCAATATCAGGCACAGGTCCGCCGGTTCTTCGCTGTTGATGCAGTTGGGACCGATGGGAACCAGTACGGCGGACTGATCCAGAACACCATGCACGTGATCCGTAAACATTTCCGGTTGACGTTTTCTTCTATCATAAAGTATTTTTTGTACCTTTTGAAGGAGAATCGCGTGATTTTCATGGTATTGCATTTTTGTCGAAGTATCCATACGATTCGGTTCTATTGCGCATGACGGCAATGATAATGTATGTTATGAAGCAGTTTGAAGGCAAGGTCAAGTGTACATCTTTGTTTTTTTTAAGGAGTTTCAATGCGAAAATACCAACTGTTCGGTATCCCGGTAATGGGCATTTTAGTTCCGGCGGCCGTGATTTTTTTATCCGCTGCTGTCGTGAATGCCGAGGACTTATCCGAAAAAATCAAGGGTCCGGTTGAGCGGACCGTCGATATCCGCCGCCGGACTCAAGAGGCTGAAGATCAGTGGGCGGCGGAAAAAGAAAAACTTACCGCCCGGTACGAGATGCTCGAGGAGAAGCTTGGGCATCTGCAGGAGCAAAACGAAGAACTCGCGAAGGAAATCCGTTATCGCGAAGACGAGATCGCATCCCTCACGAAGCGAATCAAGGATGCCGGACGGATTTCGAAAGAAATAAAACCCTATCTGCGAGTGGTGGTCGATCGTCTGAAAAGGATCGTGAATACAGGATCCCCCTTTTTAATGGCGGAACGAACAAAACGTGTCGAAGCCCTCGACACGATGCTGGCAGATCCGGAATTGGACATCAGTGAAAAATACAGAAAGACCATGGAAGCCGTTCTTATCGAAGCGGAATACGGAAATACCGTCGAAGTGTATTCGGAAAAGATCGAGGCGGCCGGGCGGCCGATGCAGGCACGCATCTTCCGGTTGGGCCGGGTATCCCTGTTTTTTCAATCGCTTGACCAAGAATACAGCGGGTATTACGACGTGCTTGAAAAACAATGGCGCTTTCTGCCGGCGAAATTTAATGAGGATATTACAATGGCGATAGAAATGGCATCGAAAAGACGGCCGATCGAAGTCGTCAACCTGCCATTGGGGGAGATTGCGGTCGAATGATGATGCGGTTTATACATTACCTGATGATTGGACTTTTCACGGCAATGTGGCTTTTTGCCGGTGTGCTGTATGCCGAAGATATGCGTATGAGGGAGCAAGAGGCGGAAAAAAAGAAGGCTGCACTGATCGAAGCGCTGGAGCATGAGAAAAAGCAGGCGGAAACGGAAGCCCGGGAAAGCAGACAGCGGATTTTTTCGGATCGGAAGGCGCTCACATCGGCCCTGTCGGAGCTTGAAAAAAACATCGCCTCTCTCGAAGCGGAAAATACCCGCCTGGCTGCCGAGCGCGACGACCTGATGCTTGAAGAAACAACGTTAAAGGATCAGTTGGGGGAGGTCGATGCCGTTATTCGTGAACTGGTCGGCCATATACGGGTGAATGCACGAGACCTCGATGCCCTCGTTCAGCAGGGTCTGCAAAGCGCCGTATCTGCCGGCAGGGGTGAAGACTTGAACAGGCTGATGGACAAATCCTCCTTTCCGGGAATGGAGGATGTGACGGCGATGGTGGCGCTTTTTTTCGATGAGATGCGACGATCCGGAGAAGTCCGAATCGAGCATTGCCCCATTATCGACCGTTCCGGAGAGGAGACCGCCGCAGACATTCTGATTCTTGGCAATTTTACCGCGGCTTACCGGTCCGGGGAGGAATGCGGGTTTTTAAATTTCGACCCCCAGGATGAGCGGTTTTATGCATTTTCCAATCTGCCGTCGTGGCATATTCGGCGACGCATCAAGGCATACATGGCCGGTGAATCCGATGCCGTTCCCATTGACATCTCCAGAGGCGGAGCGCTGAGGCAGCTGAACCATGCAACGAATTTTTCGAATCAAATCGCCAAAGGCGGGCCGATAGTGTGGCCTATTCTGGGGATATTGGTTTTAGCGGTCGTTCTCTTTGGTGAACGCACGGTTTTTCTTTCCCGAAAGAAAATCGATGCGGATAAATTCATGGCACGGCTGCGCAGGTGCATTTCATCAGATGATTGGGAGACCTGCCGGTCGATTTGCCGTCACCAAAAGGACAAGCCCCTGGCCAATGTGATCTCGACCGGCATCGATTTCAGGCATATGAATCGGCAGGATATGGAAAATGCGCTGCAGGAATCCATTTTGCGGGAGATACCACCTCTGGAAAGGTTCTTGTCCACGCTGGGAATGCTTGCCGCCGTCGCTCCTTTATTAGGGCTTTTGGGGACCGTTACGGGTATGATCAATACCTTCCACGTCATTACATTCTTCGGCACCGGAGACCCCCGAATGATGTCGGGCGGTATTTCAGAAGCCCTTGTCACCACCATGCTGGGGTTAATGGTGGCCATTCCGATCATGTTCGGCCATACCCTGGTGTCCCGGCGTTCGGAAAATATGATTGCGCAAATGGAGGAAAAAGCGGTTTCCTTCATGAATATGATTTACCGAAAAAAAGAAGGGAATTCGGATGATCGCTGAATCCGCCGGCCGCATATGGGATTACATGAGCGGCGGCGGCCTCGTTATGGCGCCGCTTGCCGGGATTTCGCTGATCATGTGGGTATTGATCATCAACCGCATCATGTTTTTCCGAAGGCTCTACCGGCGCAATATGAACCGAAAGACGGCCGGGGAGTTCGTCAAAACGGATCGTTTGCCGGACCCGCGGCAATTTACCGGGGCTGTCGCGCTTCTGGTGACTGACTTTATCGAAAACAGAAGCCGACTGCCCGAGGTGGATTCATATATACTGGATGAAACCGTCATTTCATTGACGACCGCTATGGACAGGCACCTTTCGGCAATCGGTGTATTGGCCAAAACCGCACCTCTGTTGGGCCTGCTGGGAACGGTTCTTGGCATGATCACCACATTCGATATTATCTCCTTTTATGGTACGGGCAATGCCAAGGCCATGGCCGGGGGAATTTCAGAAGCCCTTATTACCACGCAGACCGGCCTGCTGGTTGCCATTCCGGGACTGTACATGAGCAATTTCTTGAAACGAAGATCACAGGCGCTGAAGCAGCGGGTCGCCTCGGTGGGGATATATTTGAAAAGGCATATTTAGTGCCCATCCAGAAATGGCTGATTCGCTCCATTTCTGCGTTGGCCGGGAAATTTTAATCCTCAACATACTCAATGTATTCCTGCGGTTAAAATTTCCCGGCCGCCTTGAACTGTCGAATTATCTCATTTCTGGATAGACACTATTTAAGCATACTGGAGCCACTTTATATGTTGAATATAACAGCCGCAAGAAAAGCGAAACAGCAGTCAACGGAGATCAATATCGCTCCGCTGATCGATATGGTTTTTATCTTGTTGATTTTTTTCCTGGTAACCACCAGTTTTGTCAAGGAGTCGGGCGTAGATGTCAACCGGCCGACGGCCGCCACAGCCGTGAGCAAGGAGAAATCCGGCCTGATTATCGGCATAACCCGGGAAAATGCCGTGTTCATGGATCATCGTGAAATCGATGTCCGCGCGGTTCGTGCGAATGTGGCACGTTCTCTGGCCGAAAATCCCGAGGGCGGGGTTGTCATCGTCGCGGACAAGGAGAGCAGCACCGGTACGGTTATCGCCGTTTTGGACGGCTGCAAACTGGCCGGGGCCGGGAACGTCTCCATCGCCGCCGGTCTGCCTGAGGATGAATAATGGACGCTGGTAAAATCCGAAAAGGCGCAACGGATTGGTATACCGCCGTTATATTCGCATTGATTTTGAACGTCGCGCTTTTCAGCGTGATGCCCGGGTTGCTGTCCACGGCATCGGATATGCAGCACGATGCCATTCAGCCCCATACGGTAAATGTGATACGTGTAAAGCGCCGGGAGGAGCCGCCGAAGAAACGCATTCAGGAAAAAGAGCCGGAGCAGCGTGAAGAATCACTGAAAAAGCATGTAAAAAAGGACGTTTTTCGAAAAAAACCGCTGAACCGTCTTCGGTTGCCCTTTGAGATCAATCCCTCGCTCCCGCAGATGCCCGGTGTTACACCGACGCTGTATATGGAAAAATATGCCGTTCACGGCCTGGATGCCTATGAAATGGGCGATATCGACAAGCCTATCTCCCCGCTTGCCCAGGTCCCGCCGGTATATCCGATGCGTGCAAGGCGGTTGGGAATCGAGGGTTGGGTTCAGGTCAAACTTCTCGTATCGGAAAAAGGAGAAGTGGAACAAGTGGAAATTACAGAATCCGATCCAAAAGGGGTTTTTGAAGACAGCGTGATCAGTTGTGTTCAGAACTGGCGGTTTTCCCCGGGAACCTTGTACGGTGAACCCGTGAAGACCTGGGTCCAGACTACGATAAGGTTCAATCTGGAAAATGACTAGGGGTGGTTTCAAAACCGGTTCGAACATCCGAACCGAAGTTGATTTATGATTTCGACACCTGCATACATTTCTTTCATTTGGAAATGCCGAAACCGTCCCCGGAAGGCGCGCGGCTGCGGCTCGGCTGCCGAAAACAAAAAAGCCGTCAACGTCCGGGAAAAAGGCAACCGGAAAAACGTTTTGTCCGTGGCCTGCTTTCTTTTTTTCCTGGCATTCGTTATGTGGCCGCATGGGGCGTATTCGGCGTCAGGTAAGGCTGAGGATCCCCCGGCGTCGGTTTCGCGTGCGGTAAACCGTGCCTACGATCTTTTGGAAAAGGACCGCGTTACGGAAGCTGTCGCTTATCTTCAGTCGTATATCGAGAAGGATCGGGTCCATTATCTCATCCATTTTGCACTGGGCAATTGCCACATGCAGGCCGAAAAGTACCGGGATGCCGCAGAGCAATACCGGTATGCGCTGCAATCGGCACCGGATTATGCACCGGCCTGGTTTAATCTGGCCAAAAGCCGATACGAACTCGGGGAGTACGGAAAAGCCGCCGAACTGTTCACCACGGCATATGACCGTTCAGCGGAAAAAAACGCGGCCACCCTGTACTACGCAGGCTCATGTTATCTGGCGGCCCGGCAGCACGAAAAGGCCCTCGAGGTTTTCGATCGTTTGATGGCGGCGCACAAAGAAGAGGCCACGCTCGATTGGAAAGCGGCAAAGATCCATGCCCTGCTGGCACTGAACAGAAATCGTGAAGCATTGCCGCTGATCGAGGAGCTGGCAAAAACGTCGACCGGGACGGAAAGAAAGCAATGGCAGGAAACCTTGCTGTATCACTATATCACATTGGATATGCATGACAAGGCGCTTGCCTTTGCCGAATACCTGACCCGGGAGGATCCGATGGAATGCAAATGGTGGAAGGGTCTGGCGCATTTTCATTTGAACCGGGGCGGCTATCGAGAGGCGCTGGTCGCGCTGACGATTTACAGCCATTTGACTACACCCGGCGTGAAAGAAAAAAAACGGATAGCGGATGTCGCGGCTGCAGCGGGAATACCGGCGCAATCGAATGAAATTTTAATCGATGTGCTTTCAAAATATTGGGATCCGGATCTTGTCGTTTCGGTGGTGCGAAATTACATGGCCCTTCATCAACCGGAAAACGCACTGAAATGGGTCGAAAAAGGGATTGAAAGGGCGGATGAAAAAAAGAATTCGGAATTGCTGATGCTGAGGGGAGAAATTTTGTTTATGCAGAAGGATTACGCGGGCGCGTCAGCCGTATTCAGGAAGTTGACCCGGCTGGGAACCTCGACCGGAAGACCGTGGCTGATGCTGGGATATGCCGCATGGAACCGGGAAGATGTCGATACCGCGTATACGGCTATGCTGGAGGCAAAAAAATATCCTGAACAGCGTCGGCAGGCCGAAGAGGCATTGAAGGTCCTGTCAAACATCAGGCAAGACAGTGAACAGTGAAAACGGTGAACAGTGAACGGTTCGGTGAAGCCGACCGCTGCCGTTTTTTTCAGAGAAGTTTTTGGACGACCGAATCCCAGTCCGCAACCATCCTATCGATCACGCTTTTTACCGGCGGTATATCGTTTATCAACCCGGCGGAGGCGCCGCAATATGCTTCACCGTTTTCCAGATCCCCCTCGATTCCCGCGGTGCGTGAGGCGGCATGACCGAGAAACTGCTTCAATTCCTCACTGGAAGCGCCCTCTTGTTCCAGGGCCAGAAGACCGTGTGTAAATCCGGTGTTTTTCAGGCTCCTGCTCGGAATCAGTTTTCGAAGGGTGATAATGGTGTCCGTGTCGCCCGCCGCGAGAATCGCCTTCTTGTAATCGGCGTTCGCGATGCACTCCCGAGTCATTAAAAATCGGGTTCCCATTTGAATGCCCTGGGCGCCGAGAGCGAACGCCGCGGCCATACCTCGTGCGTCCGCAATGCCGCCGGCTGCGATGACCGGAATATCGACGGCGTCAACCACCTGGGGCAGAAGTGAGAAAAGCGGCGATTCATCGAAACCGTTCCTGGCCGCCGCCTCGACACCTTCTGCGATAACCGCATCTGCTCCGGCTTCTTCGGCCTTTTTGGCATGTTTTACGGTGCTCACCACGTGGAGCACGGTGATGCCGCCGCTTTTCAATAAACCGGTATAGACGGCCGGATCACCGGCCGCCGTAATTACCGCATCGACGCCTTGTTCAAGAGCCGCATTTATCAAGAGCCCGACATCTCTGAGGTCCAGCGGAAGGTTGATGCCGAGCGGTTTTGCCGTTAATGTCCGCACCTGCTGTATCTGCCCCGACAAATGTGCGACGGCATCGGCGGAAGGCGAAGCGCCGGCAAGCGGGCTGATCACTCCCAGGCCTCCCGCATTGGACACTGCTGCAGCAAGTCCGGCGTCGGCAAGCCAAAGCATCCCGCCTTGCAGGACTGGGTATGTGATTGAAAGGAGATCACATACGGCGGTTTTTTTCATGCTTTTTTAGTCCGAGGAAGGCGTCTTCTTCGGCTGTTGAACCGGCATTTCCTGGCCGCAGCATTCAGGATTCGATTCCGCAGCTTTGGTGCACAGAATTTGCGTTCCGCAGGTTTCGCAGATGTAGCGTTTTCCCAACTGGCTCATGATCCCTCCTTGTATATAAAATTATTTTTTTATCACCATAGGCTGACTACAGCATTTAAGCTCTCCATCACCGCCTTTTGTCACCAAGTAAGTCGCCCCACATTTTTCACACACGTACCTTTTGCCTGTTTGATTCGCCATTTTATGAATTCCTCCTCATCATAAGCCTTGCAAGTTATTACATTTTTTTCAGTTCTTATCACTTTAAGGGATCGATGTCAATTTCAAAAACAAGCGTTTGCCTACCTTCGATACCCGATCATTGAATTGCAATTAAGGCTTGAAATTTTTGAGCGGATAGCATAAATATTTAAATTTATAATTCAACTTTCTTAAGTTCATGGAAAGGGGTTCATGGCAAGGCGGTTTGGACCATTCTCCAACGAACCGAAACCGCCCTGCACGAGTTGGAATTTGCGTTTTAATATTATAGGTCGGTTAAACCACACTAAAAAAGGCGAATCGGTACAAGAAAGGAGAAGTTTATGAACGAAGTTGGAATCACCGCTTACGGCGGGTATATTCCGCGGTTGCGGATGAGCCGGAAAAGCATTGTTCAGGCGAACATTTGGGTGGATCCGAGCCTGATGGCCCATGCCAAATCGGAGCGGTCTATGTGCGATTATGACGAAGACACCATTACTATGGCGGTTGAAGCGGGACGGGACTGCTTGAAAGAAGCTGACCGGCAGGACATCGATGCCGTTTTCTTCGCCTCGACCACGATGCCGTTCGATGATCGTCAGAATTCTACGGTTGTCGCCGAAGCGCTCGGCATTAAAGAAAATATCGAGACCCTCGATGTATCGCACTCTCAGCGGGCGGCGACCTCAGGGATGATCACCGCCATGAAAGCACTTGCCGGCGGAGAGGGTAAAGCTTCTCTGTTTGTTGCCTCCGAGCAGCGGGAAACGAAATGCGGGACCCCAAAGGAACTGTTGTACGGCGACGGAGCCGCCGCCGTTACCCTGGGCAAGGGTGACGGCCTGATTGCACGATATCTGGGGGCCTATTCCGTCAGCAGGGATATGGTGGACCACTTCCGTTCAAAGGGCGAACGGTTCGATTACGAATGGGAGGAGCGTTGGATCAGGGAAGAAGGATATTTTAAAATCGTGCCGTCGGCAATCAAAGGCCTTTTGGAAAAAACCGGTGTGGCCCCGGGGGAAATCGATCATTTTGTTCTGCCCTGTGTCATAAAGCGGGTACGCGAGACGATCGCCAAGAAAATGGGAATGCCGGCGGAAGCGATCAGGGATAATCTCATGAATGGCTGCGGCGAAACCGGAAGCGCCCATGCCGTGGTGATGCTCGTGGATGCGCTCCAGGATGCCAAACCCGGCGAAAAAATTCTGGTGGTCGGTTTTGGCCAGGGAGCGGATGCCCTGCTGTTCGAAACAACGGAGGCCGTTTCCAAACAAACCCGGGCAAAGGGGATCAAGGGAGGTATGAAAAACGGTATCGTTGAAGATAATTACCAGAAATTCCTGTCCTTCCGGAATCTGGTGCCCATTGAATGGGGCATGCGGGCCGAAGCCGGCGCCCGGAAGACGCGTATGACGACCCTGTACAGGAACCGGAAGATGCTCAATTCACTTTACGGCGGAAAGTGCAGCGAATGCGGCACCATTCAGTTCCCCAAAGCCCATATCTGCGTAAACCCCGAATGCCGGGCCGTGGACAGCATGGACGATTACTCACTGGCGGAAAGCAAGAGCAAAATCGCGTCCTACACCGTTGACTGGCTGGCCTACACACCCAATCCGCCGCTCCTGTTCGGAATGATCGAGTTCGAAGAGGGGGCCAAGTTCATGATGCAGTTCACCGGCTGCAAGCCTGAAGAAGTTGAGGTGGGGGTTCCCATGGAAATGGTCTTTCGAATCAAAACGGATGACGATCAGTTGAAATTCAAGAATTACTTCTGGAAGGCGACGCCGGTCGTCGACAACGCTTAAGAAGGAGGATTATATGGCAAGCGGCATTAAAGATAAAGTGGCCATCCTGGGGATGGGCTGCGCAAAATTTGGTGAGCGGTATGACTGCGGTGTCGAAGACATCGTGAACGAAGCATTCCAGGAATGCCTCAAGGACGCCGGTGTCGGTATCAATGATATCCAGGCGGCATGGTACGGCAACCAGTACATGACGGAAAGCACGGGTCTTTCGGCCACGCCGCTTTCCGTGATGCTCAGGCTGGATAACGTTCCCACCACGCGCGTGGAGAACATGTGCTGCACGGGAACCGAAGCATTCAGAGGGGCCGTTTACGCTGTGGCCTGCGGTGCCGTCGACATCGCTCTCGCGCTGGGCGTCGAAAAACTCAAAGACAGCGGTTACGGCGGACTTCCCGGGGCAACGGCGGGAACCAAGGATGACTTGTGGTGGCCTGCCATGTCCGCACCGGGGGCCTTTGCCCAGCTGGCCAGTGCCTACCGGGCCAAACACAACGTGAACAAGGAAGACCTGAAACGGGCGATCGCTCACGTTTCCTGGAAAAGCCACAAAAACGGTGCGAAAAACCCCAAGGCGCATCTGCGGCGGGAAGTGTCCATAGAGCAGATCCTGGCCGCCCCCATGATTGCCGAACCTCTGGGACTATTCGATTGCTGCGGCGTCAGTGACGGATCGGCCTGCGCTATCGTTACAACCCCGGAGATCGCCAAGAGTCTCGGCAAAACGGATCTCGTGTCGGTCAAGGCGCTTCAGCTTTCCAACAGCAACGGTCTGGAGGCCGCCCACAAGGCCTGGGACGGCTCATATTTCGTTACCACCCGGGCAGCGGCGAAACGGGCTTACGAAGAGGCCGGCATCAAGAATCCCAGGGAAGAGCTGTCCATGTTCGAGGTTCATGATTGTTTTTCCATAACAGAAATGGTGACTTATGAAGACCTGTTCATTTCACCGGAAGGCGGGGCGATCAAGGATGTTATGGATGGTTTTTACGATGCCGACGGCACGATACCCTGCCAGATCGACGGGGGGTTGAAATGCTTCGGCCATCCGATCGGCGCTTCCGGACTGCGGATGATTTACGAAATGTATCTCCAACTGCTGGGTCGTGCCGGTGAACGCCAACTTTCCAATCCACGATTCGGACTTACGCACAACCTGGGCGGTTTTCCGCATCGAAACGTGTGCGGGATGTCGATTATCGGCCGCCTGGATGCCTGATCGGCTGCCGTATTCGGACGTGTTGGTATAACCCCCGCGGCTGCAGGATGGCGATGCAATCCTGCAACCGCGGGCTTCTTCTCTTCGCGGTTTTTTCCATTTTCTCACTCGATTCGAACCATGACGGAATCGCTTGTAAAATTCTCGAAACAAGGAAGGGTCGGCATTATCCGTTTAAACCGGCCGGACTTCGGCAATGCGGTGACCCGGGAGATGACGGTGGAACTCGCCCAAATCCGCCGTGAGATCGGCTATGGAAGTGATATCCATGTCATCGTGATTACCGGAGCGGGTCATAAGGCATTCTGCACCGGCACCGACAAAAAAGGGGAAGAATGTTTGGCCGATTTGCGGGCCGCGGCCGTTATCGGCTCTTTCGACCGTCCGGTGATTGCGGCCTTGAACGGTGATGCCCTGGGGCAGGGGCTGGAAATCGCCTTAGCCTGTGATATTCGAGTTGCCGCAGATGCCGCATGTTTTGGTATGCCCCATATTTTAAAGGGCGAAATCCCGTGGGACGGCGGCACACAGCGTTTGTCACGACTGATCGGCCGGTGCAGAGCAATGGAAATGATTTTAACCGGCGAAATCGTCAATGCAGCGCAAGCCCTGGACGTCGGGCTGGTAAGCCGGTTGGTTGCAACGGATGCCGTATTGGCGTCGGCCATGGAAACCGCGGATCAGATAGCCCAAAAGGGCGCCATTGCCCTCCGCTACGCCAAGGAGGCCATTCTCAAAGGCATGGATATGACATTGGAGCAGGGATTGAGGATGGAGGCGGATCTTTATTTTCTGCTTCATACCACCCATGACCGCACCGAAGGCATCCGTGCTTTTCAGGAAAAGAGGCGTCCGAAATTCGAGGGTAAATGAGTGCATTCGAAACACTGATTTTTGAAAAGGTGGACCATGTCGCCACCGTAACGCTTAATCGGCCCCGCGCATTGAACGCCCATAACGTTCAGATGCGGGATGACATGATCGAGGTGCTCGGCGCCATTCGGGATGATGATGAAGTGCGGGTCGTGGTGTTCAAAGGCGCCGGTGAAAAGGCTTTTTGCGCGGGTGCCGATATCAGCGAGTTTTTGACGGCGCCTTCGCCGACAGCAGCCAGGGAAATTCGGTTTGACGGTGATCTCTGGGGGCTTTTTCTGCGCATGCCCCAGATCTTGATTGCTGCGGTTCACGGTTATGTACTGGGATCGGGAATCGAAATCGCGCTCTGCTGCGATATCTGTATCGCCTCTGAAAACGCCCGGTTCGGACTTCCCGAAATGGATCTGGGGATGATTCCCGCTGCCGGCGGCACGCAGACGATTCCGCGGGCGGTGGGGACTGCCAAGGCCATGGAAATGACTCTGACCAACCGGTGGATCGATGCAAAGGCCGCCCTCAAGGCCTCCCTGGTAAACCGTGTCGTTCCCGAAAATATGCTCTATACGACGGTCGATAAGCTTGCCGATGGCATTTCGCTGCACCATTATACAACGGTCAAGGCGGTCAAGGAGGCGATAAACCGGGGAATGGACCTGCCGCTTTCAGAGGGGTTGGATCTTGAAGACAGAATCGCCGGCAGGATCATGAAAGGTACTCAGGCCTGTTTTTAACGGTCAGGAGACCGGAAACTTGGATAAACTTCTAATTAGGATACAGGATTGAAAAATGAACACGACGGATTTTTTTTCAGTAGCGGCTGCTATTTGCCCTGATCGGGATTTTATGGTGTTCGAGGGCACCCGAACCACCTACATGGAGGCAGGGGCCCGCATAAACAGTCTGGCCTTCAAACTGGCCGAAATGGGGATTGAAAAAGGCGACCGAGTCGGGATCTTGAGTGTCAATTGTCCGCAATACATTGAATCATATTTTGCAGCTGCAAAGACCGGCGCCATTTTCGTTCCCCTGAATTTTCGGGCGAAAAAAGACGAATTGGAGTATATGCTGACGGCATCTGAAGCCAGGTACCTGCTGGTTGGTGAACGGTACCTGGAATCGGCGAAAGAAATGATTCCCAGCCTTCCGTTGCTGGAAAAGTGCATCTCCATCGATACACCTTTTGAAAACATGCTGTTCTATGAGGACCTCGTGGATGCCGAATTCGAGGATGAATATTTTTCCGAAGTCGAAGACGAGGATGTTACGATTCTCATGTTCACCTCCGGCACGACGGGTCGTCCAAAGGCGGTGCCCCTGACGCATGAAAGCTTCGGCTCCTATATCCTGGAAAATGTCAGTCCGGCCGACCCCGAAACCGAAGAAAAAAACATTCTTACCGTTCCCTTGTACCACGTCGCAGGCGTCCAGGGGATGCTTGCCGGTGTTTACGGCGGCCGGACGCTGGTGCTGATGCGCCAGTTCGAGGTTGAAAAATGGCTCCAGCTCGTCGAAGAAGAAAAGGCCAACCGGGCAATGCTGGTTCCAACCATGCTCAAGCAGGTCATCGATCATGAAAATTTCGACAAGTACGACCTTTCCAGTCTTGAAGTGATCACATACGGTGCGGCGGCGATGCCGTTTCCCGTCATCAAGAAAGCTATTGAAATGATGCCCGGTGTGAGTTTCATCAATGCCTTCGGGCAGACGGAAACCGGCTCCACGATTACGATGCTCGGGCCGGAGGACCATCAAATCGACGGAACGGAAGAAGAAAAGGAAAAAAAGCTCAGGCGGCTTGCCACTTCGATCGGCAAACCGTTGCCGGACGTTGAAATACAAATCGTCGATCCTGATGACAATCCTTTGGCGCCCCATCAAATCGGTGAAATCGTAGCCAGGGGTCCCCGGGTAATGCGTGGATACTGGAAAGATGAAGCAAAAACAAAAGTTGCGTTTACCAGGGACGGTTGGCTCAAGACCTCGGACCAGGGCTGGATGGACGAAGAGGGATATATTTACCGGACCGGCAGGGCCGACGATGTCATCATACGGGGGGGTGAAAATATTTCCCCGAAGGAAGTCGAGGAAGCCTTGATCACCCATCCAAAGATCGCCGAAGTGGCCGTTATCGGCGTTCCCGACGAGGAGTGGGGCCAGCAGCCCTATGCCGTCATCGTATTGAAAGAGGGGGAGTCGGCAACGGAAGAGGAAATTATCGATTTTACCCGCGACAAGCTGGCTTCATTCAAGTGTCCCCGGAAAGTGGTTTTTAAAGATGAACTCCCGAGGACGGCCATCGGCAAACTGCAGCGAAAAAAATTGGTGGAACAGTACAGCGTTTCGTGACCCGAATGGATTTGCCGAATGAAATCGGGATCGGTATCGATATCGAAATTCAAAAAAAGCCGATCCCGATTTCGATCCCGATACCGATTTCGATGAGAAGCGAGCGTAAGACGTAAAATATACGGCGAAGCCGCTTATTTTGACCAAAAAACAAACCGTGGGCAAAGCGAACGGCACTTTTGTTTACTTGTTGAAAATTAAGGCATTACGATCAGTGGACTTGCGGCGCAACAACTCCCCTTCACCCCTGGAGGGGGAAGGCCGGGATGGGGGGGATAAAGTCCCCAATCCGATTCACGATTCACAATTCAGCGGCCGGCCATGAGAAAGAGAGGCACAGATGAGCGACAAAGCGGTGGTTATCATTTCAACAGGAGAAACGGAAAAAGCGCTGACCGGCTTGATGTATGCGCAGAACGCCATACGATTCGGCTGGCTGGAAGATGTCAAGGTCATTTTCTTCGGGCCTGCTCAAAATCTTGTTATCGACAATGAACAGGTCAAAAAAGCGGCCTTGGAAATCGCCGAAAGTGAAAAGCCGATGTTTTGCCGGTTTCTGTCGGACCGCGACGGCAATTCGGATCAGCTCAGAGCGATCGGAATGAACGTGAAGTACGTCGGCCCCGTCATTTCGGATCTTCTCAAACAGGGATATGCACCGCTCGTTTTTTAAGCGAATGGGTAATCGCCCGCAGGAACCGGCGGGAAAGAAAATCTTTACAATATGAGTTGGCAAAAGGAAATCGAGGAGTTGCATCGGCGTGCCGGGCTGGCCTATCGCATGGGCGGCGAGGAAAAAGTCGCGCGTCAGCATGAATTCGGAAAATTGACCGTGCGTGAGCGGATTGCGGGTATTGTCGATGATGCTTCATTTCATGAAACGGGCACGCTTGCAGGCCGTGCGGAATACGATGAAAACGGCGAATTGGTGAATTTTACGGCATCCAATTTCGTGTTCGGAACCGCTACCATCAGCCATCGGCCGGTAGTTGTTTCAGGGGACGATTTTACCGTCCGCGGTGGATCTTCGGATGCCTCCATCGCCGAAAAACGAATCCGTGCCGAAGGATTCGCCTGTGAACTGAAGCTCCCTCATGTACGGCTTATTGATGGGATGGCCGGCGGCGGTTCGGTCAAGACCATCGAAATGGCGGGGAGAACGTATATTCCGGAACTGCGCGGCTGGGAGCTCGTGCTGCAGCATCTTGCGGTGGCTCCGTCCATTTCTCTCGGCCTTGGTTCTGCGGCCGGATTGGGAGCGGCAAGAATTACGACGAGCCACTATTCCGTGATCGTCGCCGGCAGCGCCCAGATGATGGTGGCCGGCCCCGCTTTGGTGGACTGGGCCAGGCTTGGTAATGTTTCAAAAGAAGAACTCGGCCATGCCCGTATCCATACCCGCAACGGTGCCATCGATGATGAGGCGACCACCGAAATGGAGGCTTTTGACATGGCGCGCCGGTTTCTTTCGTACCTTCCGACGAATGTCGATGAGCTTCCGCCGGTCTTCGATGCGGGAGACAGCCCCGGCCGCAGGGAACAGAAGCTTGTCGATATCATCCCGAGAGATCCGCGCAAGCCCTACAATATGCATGCTGTTATATCCGCTGTTGTCGACCGGAATTCCTTTTTCGAAATCGGGAGAAAATGGGGCAGACCGATCATTACCGGGTTTGCCAGATTTGACGGAATACCTGTCGCCGTTTTCGCTGAAGACCCCAATTATTATGCCGGCGCATGGACGGCCGATTCATCCCGGAAGCTCACCCGCTTCATCGATTTGTCATCCACCTTTCACCTTCCCCTGATTCATCTGGAGGACTGTCCGGGATTTTTGATCGGCAAAGAGGCCGAAGAGACAGCAACCATCCGGCATGGCGTACAGACCCTGGCGGCCCTTGGACAGTCCCATGTTCCTTATTGCTGCATTGTTGTCCGGAAGGCGTTCGGAGTTGCGGGCAGCTCCAACCAAAAAGCGGGAAGCAATCATTTTCGATATGCCTGGCCTTCCGGAGATTGGGGATCATTGCCGATAGAAGGGGGCATCGAAGTCGGCTATAAAGCCGAGTTGTCGGCGGCAAACGATTATGCGGCTCATCTCGCACGGATAAAGGAACGGCTTAATCGGGTGCGGTCTCCCTTTCGGTCGGCGGAATATTTTGAAATCGACGAAATTATCGATCCCCGGGATACGCGTCCGATTCTCTGCAGGTGGGCCGGCTTGGCACGGAAAGCCATGACCCCCGGTCCCGTGACGTTTACCTTCAGACCTTGATGGCAACGACCTTCGGCAAGGACGTATTCATACCGCAATGAACAATCGCATGAATTATCTGCCGGTAAAGGAGGGTGAGTTCATTGAAAAATAGAATTATGGAAAAAGCCCTGGAAATGGGATTTGCCGACATCGGCTTTACCCATGCAGGGCCCTTGGACCTGTATATCGAAGAAATCGATTCCCGGCCTGAAAACATGTACAACTGGGTGCAAACGGACGCTTTCAACGTTCGTCGCGGTGCGGATTTCGGCCGGAAATATCCTTGGGCGAGATCGCTCCTCGTTTTGATCCGCAATTACCATAGAAGAGCGTTTCCCGAACAAATGAAGGGTGTTATCGGCAGGTGTTATCAGGTTGACGAGCGCATCGAGCACGGCGAGGAGCATCGGCGAATCATGGATTTTTTTGCATTTCTCAAGTCCGAAAGGATCCGCTTCCGGTTCGATGAAGAAATACCGGCCCGAATGTCCGCCGCCCGGGCAGGGATTGCGACATACGGCAAGAATTGCTTCGCTTACGCCAAAAACAGCATGCGGGGCGCTTCGTGGCTTGAGAGCATCCCTATCGTTCTGGATGTCGAAATTCCTCCGGATGAACCCTCCATCGAACTGGGGTGTCCCGAATGGTGCAAGGAAGCATGCATTGCGGCATGTCCGACAGGGGCGCTGTACGCGCCCAAAAAAATGAACCCGAGACTCTGCATTGCCTATAACTCGTACTATTCAGGGGACGGGATAACACCCATGGCCTTGCGCGAACCGATGGGCACATGGATTTATGGATGCGATCGCTGCCAGGAAGTCTGTCCGAGAAACCAGCCATGGATGAATCAGCATCTCCCGGAAAACCCGGATCTTATGGCCCGGTCTGCGGATTTCGACCCGGCCGCTCTGCTGCAGATGGGCGAGAATCACTATCACCGAAATGTTTGGCCGCTAGCCTTTTACATTTCAAAAGACAACATCTTTAAATGGCAAATGAACGCCGCCAGGGCACTGGGAAATATGGCGGATCGGGATTATGCAGGGGTCCTGATCGGCGCTTTGAATGAAAACCCCTACGATGTGGTGCGGGGAATGGCGGCGTGGTCTCTGGGGCGCATGGGAGGGGAAAAGGCGAAAGAAGCCCTTGAACTTCGTCGACATTCGGCGACGGGCATTGTCAAGGAAGAGATTGAGTACGCTCTGAATCGAGTCGCAGGGTAAGATGAGCGCAATGCTGAAGGATCAAAGCTTAAAGTCAGAGCGGATCGGGTCTTTATTCCCCCCCCCATCCACACCTATAACCCGTCACCTTTAACCTATAACCATCGGGCATATATAAGGAGGAAAAATGGGCCGACTTACTGGAAAGGTTTCTGTTATCACCGGCGGAGCCGGCGTCATCGGCATGGCCGCTGCAAAACTGTTCGAAAAAGAAGGATCGCGTGTATTGCTGGTTGACATGAATAAAGACACCCTGGAAGAGGCCGTACAGTCGATTGGAAGCGATCATGTCACGTATGCGGTGGCTGATGTTTCCGATCCCGAATCGGTGCAGGGGTACGTTAACACGGCAGTGGACCGGTACGGCGGGATAGATGTTTTTTTAAATAATGCCGGGATCGAGGGCGTTGTTCAGCCTTTGCCCGATTATCCGATCGATATATTCGACAAGGTGATAGCCGTGAATGTTCGGGGTGTCTGGCTCGGGCTTAAATATGTCATTCCCGTTATGGCATTTAAGGGTGCCGGAAGCATCGTCATCAGTTCTTCCGTTGCCGGCGTTACCGGATCCGCAGGGGTTTCGGCCTATACCTGCAGCAAGCATGCCGTTATCGGGATGATGCGCTCAGCCGCTCTTGAATGCGCACCCTTGAACATTCGGGTGAATACCGTCAATCCCTCACCCGTTGAAAGCCGGATGATGCAGTCTCTGGAAAGCGGATACGGGACAATGATGGAAGCCGTTGAACCGGATGTGGAGCATCTTCCGTCCAAGGAGCTGATTCTTCAGGGAATGCCGATGGGGCGATATGCCACCCCCGAAGAAGTGGCGAACGTGATGCTGTTTCTCGCCGGTGATGAGAGCAGCTTCTGCACCGGCGGGGTGTACATGGTGGACGGGGGCAATACGTGTGATTGAAAAAACGGGTGATGGGTAATGGGTAAGGGGTAATGGGTAAGGGTTGATGGTTGATGGGTAAGGGGTTATGGGTTGGAGGTGGTATGGGTATTGAGGTAAGTCAATGCCCCCCGGACCAACGTTTCAAGGCCGACGACAAGGGCGTCTTCGTCGAAATTGAACAATTCGGAATGATGAGGGTAGCGGCATCTTTTCTCCTCGTTTCCGGCGCCTACGAAAAAGAAACATCCCGGCACCTTTTCCAGGAAAAAGGCCATATCCTCGCTCCCCATTATCGGATCGGCCGTGATGACATTTTCGGAGCCCACGACCTGTTTTGCCGTCTGTTCGATGAGTTGGGTCATACCGGGGTCGTTTCTTAATATCGGATATCCCCGCGTATAGGTAAACGTGCAAGTTCCTCCGAAGGCGGATACGATTTTGTTTAAGAGCGTATTCATCCGCTCTTCCACATGCGTACGGGTTTTTTCATTCAGTGTCCGAACGCTTCCGCTGAGAACCACGTTATCCGCAATGATATTTTGTGCCGTGCCGCCATGGATTTTGCCGATGTGAATAACGGCCGGCGATTGGGCCGGCAATTCCCTGGCCACTATTCCCTGGAGGCCGGTTATCACGTGCCCCGCGATATGAACGGCGTCTATTCCCGACTCGGGCATGGCACCGTGTCCGCTCTTCCCGTGTATTTCAAGGGTAAATTGGTCTACACTTGCCATTAGATCACCCTCCCGGACCCGAATTTGGCCGGTGGGAAAGGTGGAAAAAAGGTGAAGGCCCAAGGCGGCATCGACTTTCGGATTTTCAAGAACCCCTTCATGGATCATGAAAAAAGCGCCGGCAAGACCCTCTTCGCCGGGTTGGAAGACGAGCTTGATGTTTCCCGGAAAATGCTTTTGTCGGGCGGTCAACAGTTTGCCGGCGGCAAGAAGAATCGCCATGTGCCCGTCGTGAGCGCAGGCATGCATTACACCGTCGTTTTGGGAGCGAAACGGAACATCGGTTTTTTCCAAAATCGGGAGTGCATCCATATCCGCCCGAAGAAGAAGGGTTTTTCCTTTCCCGTTCCCTTCGATCATGCACGCCACGCCGGTTTGGGCGATTCCACCGACCGGGTGAAGATCGAGCTCTTTTAAATAATGCATGATTTTGTCGGCTGTGCGGACTTCAGTCATTCCGAGCTCGGGATGCATATGAAAATCCCGGCGCAGCATCATCATCTCTTGCTGAAGCGACCGAACATCGTTTTTCAGGGTTTCGAACATGGCTGGATCTTATTTTATTTAATAAAAAGCTTGTTATCAATATAAAAATAGAGCATAATTATTTGTTGTCGGTTTTTGACATTTCTTCGGGGACATCGGTCTTTTTTTCTGGAAAAAAATCATGTACGAAAAAATTCTTGATCTTTTGAAAAAATAAAGTTATAAATGCTGATTCATTTGTCTGAAATAGTAACAAAGGGTTTGAAATTTCACATGAAACGAAGTGTGGCCAGAGTAGCTCAGTTGGTAGAGCGCCTCACTTGTAATGAGGATGTCGCGGGTTCGACTCCTGTCTCTGGCTCCACCCGGGTGGGGTTCCCGACCGGCCAAAGGGAACAGACTGTAAATCTGTCGGCGAAGCCTTCGGAGGTTCGAATCCTCCCCCCACCACCAACCTGCACGAACGTTTATGTAGGCGATTTAGGAAAAAAACGTTGCCGGATTTTGGGTTTACGGATGCCTGAAACGGCAGGCGGGAGTAGCTCAGTTGGTAGAGCTCTAGCCTTCCAAGCTAGATGTCGCGAGTTCGAGTCTCGTCTCCCGCTCCAGTTTAAGACCCGTTTAAGAATAGTACCGTGCGTTTTGCGTGATATGCAATAAAAACTATGCGGACGCTTTGGCATAAAGCCCACGTAGCTCAGACGGTAGAGCGCTTCCTTGGTAAGGAAGAGGTTCACCGGTTCGATTCCGGTCGTGGGCTCCATTGCTGTTTTACGGAAAACTGAATAGGCCGGACGGGGCTGTAACGAAACGTCCCCCACACATTCAGCCGCCACCGCAAATGGAGTCTGCTGATGTATTCGATACATTCAATGGCAGGATATGGAAGGTATTTTGGGCCAGGGCATTCGGTTTGCCGGTTAATTGAATTTTCCCGGAAAATGATATGAATACAAAACGTACCAAAGTCATGGAGGGACGCTAAAATGGCGAAGGAAAAGTTTCAGAGGACAAAGCCGCATGTGAATGTAGGGACGATCGGACACATCGATCACGGCAAGACGACGTTGACGGCGGCGATCACGAAGCATATGGGGTTGAAGGGGATGGCGCAGTTTATCCCGTTTGACCAGATTGACAAGGCTCCGGAGGAGAAGGAGCGA
>JAWODC010000066.1:0-45690 GCA_046483495.1 Desulfobacterales bacterium | reverse complement strand
GGTTCACTATACCCCGTGCACCATACACCTTCAGCTTCGGCGGCTGCAATTTTTGGAAGGTATTTCTTTTTCTGCTCTTCCGTACCGAACAACATTAAAGTGGGTAGGCCCCTCTTTAATGTTGTTCGGTACGGAAGAGCAGAAAAAGAAATACCTTCCAAAAATTGCAGCCGCCGAAGCTGAAGGTGTATGGTGCACGGGGTATAGTGAACCGGATTCGGGCAGTGACCTTGCCAGTCTCCAAACCAGTGCCGTAAGGGACGGGGATGAATATGTAATAAACGGCCAAAAAGTATGGACCAGTGCGGGACATAGGGCCAGATACTGCTGGCTGGCCTGTCGGACGGATCCAAATGCAAAAAGAAAACATGATGGTATAAGCATCATTATTGTTGATATGAAAAGTGAGGGGGTTACCGTTCGCCCATTGTACAACATTGTCGGATTGCACTATTTCAATGAAATTTTTTTCAAGGATGTTCGAGTGCCCGCAGAAAACCTCGTCGGCGTTGAAAACAACGGGTGGGCACAACTGATGAGGGCCCTTGCATTTGAAAGGGGCGTGGGGTTGACAAACAATTGTCTTTCCAAGCGGATTCTTGATGAGTTGGTTGTATTTGCCAGGGAAAACGGATCTTTTCAAAGGCGGGAAATACGACACAAGCTCGCCGCAATCGCAACGGATATTCAGGCCTTGAAGTTAATGACACTTGAATCGGAATGGAAAGCAGACCGTGGAGATACAATCGTGGCTGAACCGTCCCGGGATAAGGCCTACAACGATGATATATGGGAAAGGCTCTCCCAAGTCGGCACTGAAATTCTCGGTTCTTACGCAGAGGTGGACCCGTTGGCATTGCAGTCCAAATGGACAAAAGCAAAAGGCATGGTGGAATCACTTTATTGGGGCGCTCCCGGCATGGCCATTGCCGCGGGTACGGTTGACACCATGAAAAATATCGTAGCACAGTTCGGAATTGGTTTGCCAAAGCCATATTAGACAAGTAAAAGGCCTCACTCGATGGTAAATACATCTTATAGGAGCTGAAAAATGGATTTTGGATTTTCGAAAGATCAAAACCTGATCAGGAAATCTGCCCGGGAATTCTTTGAAAAGGAGTGCCCTAAAGATATCGTTAGAGAACTCAAAAAAGATATAAAAGGATACAACCCCAAATTTTGGAAAAAAATGGCCCAACTGGGGTTTTTGGGGTTGGCATTGCCGGAAGTCTATGGGGGTACTGAAGGGGAATATATCGATCTTATGATTTTTATGGAGGAAATGGGACGGAATATCGTGCCGTCTCCTTATTTCTCGACAATTTGTATGTGTGCACCGGCAATTGACACCTTTGGATCGGACATTCAGAAAAAATCTTATTTGCCCGGCATCGCGGAAAAAGGCGACATCTGGTCATTTGCCATTAATGAAGAACCTGCAGGTTGGGAATCTGATACGATAGAATTTTCCGCTACTCCGGATGGTGATGATTATGTATTGAACGGTAAAAAGCTTTTCGTTCCATATGCGAATTCGGCCAAGATGATGCTGGTTGCGGCTAGGACATCGAATGAATCAGATCCAAAACAGGGAATAACGATATTTATCGTGGATGCGAAAAGTAAAGGAGTCGAGATAGAGGTGATTCCAACCGCTGCAAGAGACATGAAATGTGAGGTTCGATTCGATTCGGTTCTTGTTTCGAAGGATAATATTATAGGAGAACTGAACAAAGGTGATAGTGTTATCGACCATGTGATTCAATTCGGCAGTGTTTTAAAATCTGCCGAGATGTCAGGCGGTGTTGCGGCAGCCTTGGGTTTAGCGGTAAAGTATGCAAAAGAACGAGAACAATTTGGAAAACCGATCGCATCATTTCAGTCACTCCAGCACCGGATGGTTCAAATGCAGACAGAGGTCGACGGTCTCAGAAATTTGGTGTATCAAGCGGCCTGGAAAATGAATATGGGTACTCCTGACCGCATGTTGAACTCAATGGCCAAAGTAAAGGCCAACAAGGTCTATCACCGAGTTTGTTACGATGCCGTTTATATCCATGGCGCTATTGGATGGACCGAGGAAATGGATGTAAGCCTTTACCTTTTGAGATCGAAAACCAACGAAAATGCATGTGGGGGAACGGATTTCCATCTGGAGAGAATCGCTGAAGAAATGGAAAACTTCACACCTGACTTCATGAACCTGTAAAGTGTTTAGGGAATTAAACGTATTTTTCAGGGCCTTGAAAATTCTCGTTTATTCACTATCATCAAACATTCCCGCCATGCCGGGAATTAGTGAGGCAAATCCGCCCTTTTCACTATATTTGAGGGCGTTTTGCCTATTTAAGACCTTATCCTCATAAAAAAATAAATTGTCTTGACAAAACTGAGCGTTTGTTCAATATTTTTTAGAACAAATGATGGAGACCCGAGGTTTTAAGCCACCTTGCATCACCTACACTCGCGTTAAAATATGTAATATATGGACTGGAAGGGGACTGCTCATGGATTTTAAATTTGATGAAAAATCAGAGGCATTAAGAAAAGAAGTTCGAGAATTCGTTAAGGAAAATATCCCAAAAGATATTATGGTCGGTATGTTTGTTGACGAGCATTTTGACGAAGATTGGGAATTTTCCATGAAGATGTCGAAAAAGCTATCCGAAAACGGGTGGTTGACCATGTCCTGGCCGAAAGAATACAGTGGCAGGGGAGCATCGGTCTGGGAAAGATGCGTCATGGGAGAAGAAACCGGGTACTGGGGTATACCGGGAATGGGAATGGGCGTAAGCGGAACATCCTGGGTTGGACCCTCCCTCATGCTGTTCGGCACTGAAGAACAAAAGAAAAAATACATCCCTATGATCGCCTCTGGTGAAGCTGATGGAATCTGGTGCACCGGATACAGTGAGCCGGATTCGGGCAGTGACCTGGCAAGCCTTCAAACCGAGGCCAAACGTGTCGGTGATGAATATATCATTAACGGGCAAAAGGTATGGACCAGTGTCGGGCATCGGGCGAGATACTGCTGGCTCGCCTGCAGGACAGACCCAAACGCTAAACGCAAGCATGACGGCATCAGCCTCATCATGGTGGATATGAAAAGTCCAGGAGTTACCGTAAGGCCGATCCCCAATATTGTCGGGGCGAAAATATTTACAGAAATTTTTTTTAAGGATGTCCGAGTACCGGTTGAAAATTTAGTGGGCAAGGAAAACAATGGGTGGGCACAATTGATGCAGGCACTCGCCTTTGAGAGGAGTTTCAGTCTGGGGAGCAGCTCTTTTTTAAGACGAATATTCGACGAGCTGGTTGTTTGCGCCAGGCAGACGGGTGCCATAAAGAAACCCGGCATTAGATCCAAACTTACAGATCTTGCAATAGAAATCAGGGCCTTAAGAAATTTAGCCCTGGAAGCTGCCTGGAAAGTATCCAAAGGAGAGATGGTTATATATGAACCATCACGAGATAAGTCACTCAATGATGAAATTATGGAGAAAATCGGGACAGTCGGAACGGAGGTAATCGGTTCCTATGCTCAAGTGGACCCGTTGGATAGAAATACGAAACATAAAAGGTTACGGGGCATAATGGAATGGGCTTACTGGCTCACCCCGGGCGGAAAATTTGCCGCCGGCACGACGGATACCAATCGCAATATTGTCGCACAATTCGCTTTGGGCTTGCCGAGAGGATATTAGGCGCCCGAAGGCTTCCAACATGTGGTTTGTCCAAGGTTAAAGGACGGGGGTTGGACGATCCTATCTGTTTGGCATGAAAGGAGAGAACAATGGATTTCGGATTTACAAAAGATCAGGATCTCATCAGAAAATCGGCACGGGAATTTTTTGAAAAAGAGTGCCCCAAGGAAAAGGTCCGGGAACTGAAAACCGATAAGATCGGATATGATTCCAAAATGTGGAAAAAGCTTGCCGGACTTGGATACATGGGACTCGTCATTCCAGAGGAATACCACGGCACAGAAGGCGAATATCTGGATTTGATGATATTCATGGAAGAAATGGGGCGGAACATCGTGCCTTGTCCTTTTTTCACGACGGTTTGCCAGTGCGCACCCGCAATACAGGAATTCGGCACCAAAAATCAAAAGAAGGCGATTCTGCCGAAAATTGCCGAAAAAGGTGAAGTCTGGAGTTATGCCGTAAACGAAGCAGCAGCAAACTGGGAGGCGTCCGATATCCGCCTTTTCGCAACCCCCGATGGAGACGGCTTTGTCCTGAACGGAACGAAGATGTTCGTTCCCTATGCCACCAGTGCGAAAAAGCTTCTGGTCGTTGCACGGACGCGCCAGGCGGAAAATCCGGAGGACGGTGTAACCGTTTTTATCACGGATGCAAACGCCGAAGGCATCGAAATTGAAGAAATCCCCACTGCAGCCAGGGACATGAAATGCGAAGTCCGCTTCAACAATGTTCGTGTCGGCAAAGAAGACGTGGTGGGAGAGGTGGATGCCGGCTGGCAGGTTGTTGACTATGTACTTCAATACGGAGCCGTTTTGAAAGCGGCGGAAATGTCCGGTGGTGTTCAGGAGGCGCTCGACATTGCCAACAACTACGCCAAAGAGCGATACCAGTTTGGAAAACAGATCGGATCCTTTCAGTCGCTTCAGCATCGGCTGGTCAATATGCTCACCGAAGTGGATGGATTGAAAAATCTGGTTTATGAAGCCGCCTGGAATATGAACGAGGGCACACCCGACCGCATGCTGAATTCCATGGTGAAGGTAAAGGCCAACAAAGCCTATCACCGCGTCTGCTATGACGCAGTATACATCCACGGCGCTATCGGATGGACCGAGGAGATGGACATCAGTCTTTATCTGCTCAGAGCGAAAGCCAATGAAAACGATTGCGGCGGCACGGATTTTCACAATGACATTATCGCTGAAGAATTGGAAAATTACGAGCCGGACTTCCTGTCCATGATGTAAAAGAAGTCTCTTGCTTTATGCTTTTGTTCGATACCCAAATGAAAGAAAGCACTCTTGACACGCTCCGGCGCGGCCAAGGGTGCTTTTTCGTTGCATGGTCAAGCATATCCATGCGAACTTCGGAATTTAGCCATATCATAATCGGGCAAATATAAAGAAAGGATAACTATGGCACCCAGTGCGTTGAAAGGCGTAAAAATCCTTGAATTCTGTGAAACCGTCAGCGGTGCATACTGCGCCAAGCTGATGGCGGATCTCGGCGCAGACGTTATAAAAATCGAGCCGCCCGGAATCGGGGACGGGGCGAGACGAAAACCGCCCTTTTTCCGCGATGAACCGGATCCTGAAAAATCCGGTCTCTTCATGTATATCAATACCAGCAAGTTCGGCATTACCCTTGACCCGTCAAAACCCAAAGGCAAACACATTTTCGAGCGCTTGGTCCAAAACGCCGACATCCTGTTGGAAGACCACCAACCCGACGTTATGGAAGAAATGGGATTGGGATACGACCGGCTAAAGCAGATAAATCCCGGTCTTATTATGGCGGCCATTACACCTTTTGGACAATCCGGGCCTTACAAGCACTACAAGGCTTACCAGTTGAACATCTCACAGATGAGCGGGCAGGGATACCTCTTGCCTATGATTTCCCCCGATCTCAGCCGGGCTCCCGTTAAAGTCGGCGGCAACAGCGGAAATTTCGATCCGGGCCTTGTGGCGTCCATCGCGGTGATGGCGGCTTTGTACAGTCGGGGGCTTACGGGCAAAGGCCAATATATCGGCATGTCTAAAATGGAAGCCCTGATGTCGATGCAGCGGGTGGAAAGTGTTACCTATCCCAACAGCGGCGTGAACATGAGCAGGGCGGGTATGGCTCAGCGCCGTACCCCTGACGGGATTATGGCATGCAAAGACGGATATGTAGTCGTAGTGACACCGGAGGAGCATCAATGGCGATCGTTTATGAAGCTTATTGGAGATCCTCCGTGGTCCAATGAATGGTGGTGCCGGGATCGTATCAAGCGGACTGAAAATGTGGAAAAAATCAAAGAACCTGTTCTGGAATGGATGAAGGATCGAAACAAAGAGGACATATTCCGGAAAGGGCAGTCCCTCAGTGTGCCGGTAGCGCCGGTGAATACGGCCAAGGACGTTGTGGAATCGCCCCAATTCAACGCCCGTGAATTTTTTGTTGAAACGGAGCATCCGGCGGTCGGAAAAATCGAGAAATTTCCCTCATCCCCGTACCGTTTTTCCAGGACCCCCTGGAAGATATTCCGGCCGGCACCGCGACTGGGAGAGCATAATGAAGCTGTTTTTTGCGGACGGCTGGGATATGGCAAAGATGAACTGACCCGATTTCAAGAGCTTGGAATCATTTAATAAAGGAGGCGGCATGGAAGCAAACGGCCCTTTAAACGGGGTAAGGATCGTGGAATTTACATCGGCATGGGCCGGCCCTTACGCCACGTGTCTTCTTGGATTTTTAGGCGCTGAAGTCATCAAGGTTGAAAGTCAACAGCGACCCGACCATTCACGAATGCTGTCATTTACCACCGGCAAAGAATTCGAAACACTGAACGAATCCGAAGTGTTCAATAACCTGAACCTGAATAAAAAGAGCGTTCTTTTGAACCTGAAGCAGCCAAAAGCCGTGGAAATCGCAAAGAAGCTTATCGGCATCAGCGATGTGGTAATGGAAAACATGCGTCCCGGCGTTGTGCCGCGCCTGGGCCTGGGATATGAGGCGGCCAAAGCGGTGAAGCCGGACATTATCTATATCTCGTCTTCGGCATGTGGACAAACCGGACCGGATCGGGAATATGTCGGATATGCGCCGACATTTGCCGCCCTTGCCGGTCTTCCGCATATCACCGGTTATGAAGATTGGCCGCCGAGTAATTTTATGGGCTCCATTGACTTGAGAAGCGCCTCTACATCGGCATTCGCCATTCTGGCGGCGCTTTTTTATCACCAGCAAACCGGCGAAGGGCAATACATCGATTTGGCTTCTCAAGAGGCGATCGCCACGTTTGCCGGGGATATTTTTCTGGATTTCGTTTTTAACGGCAGGGTTCCGATGCGCAAGGGCAACAGGGAGGATACCATGGCCCCTCATAACTGTTATCGATGCAGGGGGGAAGACAAGTGGATCAGCATTGTTGTTGGAAATGAGGAAGAATGGCGAAACCTGTGCAGGGCGATGGAAATGCCTGAAATGGCCGAAGATGAACGATTTTCGGATCTGACGAAACGAAAAATGAACGAGGAGGCATTAGACGAGATCATCACCCGGTGGACAGAAGATAACGATTATTACGCGGTGATGGAAATTCTTCAGCGTGTCGGGGTGGCGGCTACCCCGTCGTTGTCATCAGAAGCTCTTTTTGCGGACCCTCACCTGAAAGAGCGGCATGTTTTTCGTCAGGTCGATCATCCCGTCATCGGCAAAAACTGGGTAATCGGTCCGCCATGGCGGCTGTCGGAAACGCCGGCAACCTTCAGGAGGCATGGACCATTGATCGGTGAGCATACCGAAGAAGTTTTCCAGCAGTATTTGCATATGTCACCGGAAGATATTGAAACATTGAAAAAGGAGCAGGTGATTTACTAAATGCACGAACGATTATTCGGACCCGTGCGGTTCATTCCCGGCAAAAAGAACGGAAAGTATCCGTATTGCCACTCGGTGTACATCGAAGGCCCCAAAATTCTGATCGACCCGGCTTCCGACCGCGAGCGGCTCATCCGGCTGAAGGAGGAGTCGGGCGTCGATATGGTCTGGCTGTCCCACTGGCACGAAGACCATATTTCAGATCTGGATCTCTTCGAGGATGTTCCCCTGTGGATTTCAGAGGCCGATGCCGACCCCCTGTCCGATTCGGAAATATTTCTGGACTGGTACGGTATGAAGGAGGGTGAATTTCGCGACGGGTTTCGTGACGTATTGGTTCAACAATTCCACTTTAAACCCAGAAAGGCGGACCGCTTTTTAACCGGCGGAGAAACACTGGCTTTCAAGAACATGACCGTGGATGTTATCGCCGCGCCCGGCCATACACCCGGCCATACGGCATTTTTTTTCAGGGAACCGAAAGTGCTCTTTTTAGGGGATTATGACCTGACCCGGTTCGGTCCCTGGTATGGTGACCGGGATTCCGATATCGATGATGTATTGGCATCGGTTGACGCGCTGAGGCAAATTTCCGCCGATGTGTGGCTCTCCTGCCATGAGACCGGCGTTTTTTTAGAAAACCCGGGAAAGCTGTGGACGGATTATCTCGGCGTCATTCACTACCGTGACGATCGTTTGATGAAGCTTCTGGAAACCCCGAAAACGCTGAACGAAATTATCGATGCCGGCATTGTGTACAACAGGCCCGGCACTACCGAATCGTTTTTTACCTTCGGTGAGTGGGCGATCATGACCAAGCACCTGGAGCGGAATATCGATAAAGGACTGGTTCGTTATCACGAAAACCGCTATATGTCGGTATGAAAGAAAAAACCCCCTCCCGCACGAGTTCCGGTGGGGAGGGGACGCCTTAAACATTGCTGCAGCGTTGATTTCTGTTCAACTCTGAGAAACGTATTCATCTTTCAGAAGGCGTTTGAGCAGCTTTCCGGTAGGTGTCCGGGGCAAGTCGGGTCTGAAATCGATGCTTTTCGGGCATTTGATGTGCGACAGGTGCTCCCGGCAATAGTCCATTAATTCTTCCGCAAGCTCCGGACCCGCTTCCGCCGGATCAACCGGTTGAACCACCGCCTTGACCTCTTCCCCAAAGTCTTCGTTGGGAATTCCGAAAACCGCTACGTCCATGACTTTAGGGTGCATGGTCAAGACATTTTCCGTTTCCTGCGGATAAATATTGACGCCCCCGGAAATGATCATGTTCGCCTTACGATCCGTGAGATACAGATATCCTTCTTCATCCAGGTACCCGACGTCGCCCATCGTGTTCCATCCCTGATGAGACCTGGATTCCGATGTTTTATCAGGATCGTTATGGTATTCGAAGGTATTGCCGTCTTCCACGAATACCGTACCGGGTTCACCGAGGGGCAGCTCATTTTCATTCTCATCTAAAACGTGAAGCTTGCCTACATAGCATTTCCCGACAGAGCCCTTGTGGCTCAGCCATTCTTCGGAAGTGATCGCGATAAAGGTGTTGCCCTCGGTACCGCCGTAATATTCATAAAGAATGGGCCCCCACCATTCGATCATTTTTTCTTTAACTTCGACAGGGCAGGGGGCGGCGGCGTGTATGGCGACTTTATGACTGGAAAGGTCGAATCGGAGCCGATCTTCCTCCGGCAGCTTCAGCATTCGAATGAACATCGTCGGAACCCACTGGCTGTGTGTAACACCGTACTTCTCGATCAGGCGCAGCGCTTCGAGAGAATCGTATTTTTCCATGATGATTACGGTGCCTCCGACACGCAGCGTCAGCATGCAAAACCTGAGCGGCGCCGCATGGTACAGAGGAGCCGGTGAAAGATACACTGTATTTTCATCGATGTTGTAAAGCGAAAGGATAACCTGGGCCGAGGGATGAATTTGTCCGAAGGGCATATCTTCCGTCGTGCTGACCACCCCTTTTGGACGGCCGGTTGTTCCGGAAGAATACAGCATGTCGCGGCCTTCGATGCCTTCAGGTATAGGTGTTTTCGGAAACCGGGATATCCCCTTTTCATAAGAGAGAAATCCGTCGAGAGGTTCTCCGACCATTACCCAGTGCTCGACATTCGGGCAGTGTCGGACAAGACCGGCGGCTACGTCTTTCATGACTTCGGAGGTCACAACGAGTTTCGATCCCGAGTCGTTGATGATGTACTCGATTTCAGAGCTCTTCAGATACTTGCTGATGGCGGAATAGTAAAGGCCGGCCACCTGGGCTGCCGTTACGACCGCCAGATAATGGGCATTGTTTTCCATGAGAATGCAGATATTGTCCTTTTCTTCAAGACCAAGGCTTCTGAAAAAGTGAGAGCATTGATTTGCACGTTCCTCCAATTGCCCATAGGTAACCGTTTCCTGTGATCCGGCAATGATGTAGGCCGGTTTGTCGGGCGTTTTCTGTGCATGTACCCTTGAATGAAGCATGGTGAACCTCCGCGTTACAGGTTAGTGTCCATCCGGAAATGAGATCATTCGATTCAGCACAGGGCCGGCTGTTCCGGCACAAAGGTTTCGAGTGAAAGGCTGTTTGTTTTCTATAGCTTTGCTGATGATCAGAACGATCGGCATATTCACAACATCTAATTGGATTTTCCCTTTCTGTCAACTCCAATCGGGCCTGGTGTGATATGAGAAAGAAACCGGCCCGATTGAAACCGTCATGACATAATTTCCGGATATCCCGTTGCAGGTGAAAATGTTTTGTGATACCCATTCAATATACACAACGATGGTCCGTTGATACAGGCGGCGATGAACTCGCCGGGACATTAACGGGTTTCCGGTTTTTGTAACCCTTATACGATCAGAAGGGACTTATCATGCATGAACTTCCCGTTACAGAAAGCATACTAAACGTCGCCTTGACGCACGCCAAGAAAAACCAAGTCCAAAAGATAACGGCCATCCATTTGCAAGTGGGGGAACTGAGCGACCTCGAAGATGAATGGATGCAGCGGTATTTCGACTATCTCAGCAAAGATTCCATTGCCGCCGGGGCCCGTTTGGTAATTGAAAGGACACCGGTCATCATGCAGTGCGAGGAATGTCCCGAATCGTTTCACGTGGATCTCAAGAGTGAAAATGAAATCGTATGCCCGGCCTGTAAAGGAAAAAACTGCAAACTGGTCTCCGGCAGGGGATATTTCGTGAAAAGCATGGAGGTGATCTAATGGACGAGATACGACTGATCGAGGTTAAAGAAGATATTCTGGCCGACAATAAAAAGGTGGGGGACAATGTGCGAAAACGGCTGGCCGAACACAACGCCTTTATGGTCAACCTCATGGCATCGCCCGGGGCGGGAAAAACCTGTCTTATTCTAAAAACCATCGAAGCCCTCCGTGATGAATTGTCCATCGCCGTTATCGAAGCAGACATCGATTCCAAAGTGGATTCAGAAAAGGTGGCCGCCCAGGGCATTGCCGCGATTCAATTGAGAACCGGAGGGTTCTGCCATGTAGACGCAAGCATGGTGGCCAAGGGATTGGAGGCCCTGGATCTGGATAAATTTGACCTTATCATTATTGAAAACGTCGGAAACCTGGTCTGCCCGGCGGAGGTCGACACGGGCGCCAACATGGACGCCATGATCCTGAGCATTCCCGAGGGACATGACAAGCCGCTGAAGTACCCGACCATGTTTGCCGCTGTGGATGTGGTTGTCGTGAATAAGATGGATTTCTTGGAATTGACGGATTTCGATATGGCGGCAATGAAATCCAGTGTTCAGGCTCTGAACAAGGGAGTCCCGATCTTCGAGGTTTCAAGCCGGACCGGTGACGGTATTCAAGCGTGGGCAAAGTTCGTTAGAAACAGGGTTGCCGAATACCAGGCGTCACTCCGGCAATGATGCCGGCTGACCATCGCATTCTGCTTTAGAACGTTACCGGTGACAGACGGCACGAAGAACACAAACGAATGCTGATGCATCCATTCGTGCCCTTCGTGCACGTGTGTTTTATAAATTTCTCTTAATATCTTCCGGACCTATCTTCCATTAAGCGTATTTACATGCCCAATGAGACGGCCAGTTTTTCCCAGTGGTATTCCGAATCGCCGAGGATATACTCGGATGCCTTTGCCCGGCGGTAGTAAAGCCCAACGTTGAACTCGCGTGTCGTCCCAACACCCCCGTGGATTTGTACACCACGCTCGGAGATAAATTTATACTGCTCATTGACATGCGCCTTCAGGGCGTGGACTTCTTTTGTGACATCCATTCCTTCTTCCGCCATCCAGCACACTTTGTAAAGGTAATTGCTGGCGGTATCGTATCCCAGCAGCATGTTCGCCATATAGTGTTGAATGGCCTGAAAGCCGCCGATCGGTTTTCCGTATTGAACCCGCTGCTTTGCATATTCCGCCGTCATATCGATGACGGCCCGGCAACCTCCCACCATTTCAGCACATTTGGCAATCGTGGCTTTGGAAAACATTCTTTCGAGGATTTCCCATCCTTTGCCGGGATCGCCGACCCTATCGCTTTTGCCGACTTTCACATCCTTAAAAACGACTTCGCAGCAGTTGTCCATGCCTATGGACGGCATTTTAGAGGTGGTGATGCCCGGCGCCTTTGCATCCACCAGAAACAGCGTGGTGCCGGCATCTTTTATCCTGGCCGCCACGATCAGTTTATCCGCTATGTTTGCGTCCATGACAAACATTTTGGTTCCGTTCAATACATACTGGTCACCGGCCGCTTCAGCCGGCATTGTAATGCCTGATTCCTGGTAATTTACCTCTTCTTCGTATTGAGCCAGTGCCATGATGAGCTTTCCGGAGGCTATTTTCGAAAGCAGCGCCTTTTTCTGATCTTCCGATCCGCCTTCGAGAATCACCAGTCCGCACTGGATGACCGTCGAGAAAAAGGGGCTGGGAAATGTGGTTTTTCCCATCTCTTCCATGATAATCATGACATCCATGAAAGGATCCCCATATCCACCGTAAGCTTCGGGGTAGAAAACCTCCATCCATCCCAGCTCGGCCATCTTTTTCCAATGTTTTTTATCGAATCCTTCTTCGCTGTCTTCTATTTCCTTGACCGTTTCGGGCGGGCATTCTTTTGTCAAGAACTCCGCAACGGATTTTCGCAGCATATTTTGTTCCGATGTAAAATCCAGATTCATGTTTTTTCCTCCTTGTTAAACGACGTCGGTATAATCTCTGTATAACATCCGTATGGACGGTTATTTGAACCTCGGCAGACCGAGCCCGACCCAGGCGATGAGGTTTCGTTGAATCTCGCTGCTGCCTGCAAAAATGTTGCTGGCCACGCAGAACTGATATTGGGAGGGGGCTTTGCCATCCAGCGGGGCCCACTTGGAGGCGGCCAATTGGCCGTACGGGCCCAGTATTTCGGTCGTGACGTTTGCCAGCTGCTGGCTCAGTTCGGTTCCAAAGACTTTGCTCTCGGAGGCGGCCGAAGCGGCAAAAACGAGTCCTCCTTTTTGCTGTTCCCAATTGATCCGATAAGAGAGCGTATGTCCGACTTCATGGCCGATGAACAGTTTGGCGACCTTTTGCCGGTTGATGGGATTTTCTGAGAGGGGCTTTCCATTTCTCGTGTGTGTTTTGGCGTATTCGATCAATTCCATCAGAGACCGTTTGCCGCCGACGAATCCGGAAACGCCGGAACGTTCGAAATTCATGGTTTCACGGGTGAGCGCCCAACCCTCGTTCTCTTTTCCCACGAGCTCGGAAGCAGGAATTCTCACGTCTTTGAAGTAAACGTCATTGGTGATATGGCCCTTGTCCATGTATAAAATCGGGCGGACTTCGATACCGGGCAAGTCCATCTTTACGTTGAAAATCGATAAGCCGCGGCTTCGTGTTGAATCGGGGTCTGTTCTGGCAAGAAGAAACATGTGGTCCGCTCGATGGGCACCGGTGGTCCAGGTTTTCTGACCGTTTACAACATAGTAATCCCCATCTTTTATTGCGGTGGTGGAAAGATTGGCAAGGTCCGATCCCGCATCCGGTTCACTCCATCCCTGACAATACTGGACTTCCCCCCTGGCAATCGGCGGGAGGAGCTTTTTTTTCTGTTCTTCTGTTCCGCCGACCATTATCGTCGGTGCGAACATGCCGACGCCGAAATTGTCGACGCCCGGCGCGCGGTGATAGGCATGCACTTCATTGAAAATCATTTGCTCGATCAGCGGGGCATCCTGTCCACCGTATTCTTTCGGCCATGCTCTGGAAATCCAGCCTTTCTCTCCAAGCTTTTTCTGCATGTACTGGTGAAAGGCAAAGCCTTCGTTCGAGTGAAACATGGCCTCCAATCCCCCTTCAGCCCATTCGGGGGGAGCGTTTTTCATCTCTTCCCTGAAAAACGTATCGAACTCCTCTCTTAATTGATCCTGCTCTTTGGTAAACTTAAAATCCATATTACCCTCCTTGTTTTAAATGATCATCAAGCCGATAGCCGGGTGTATGCGTAAAATCGGTCCAGAACCTGGGTCGTGCAAACCTTTTTATACCTTTATACCTTTTCACTGTCGACCGCACGCTTTGAAATGCCGACAGCGACCGCCGCCATCCACGACAATAGAATACAGCCGGCAAAAACGCCGTAATACGTTCCGAAAATATCAAAGGCCGATCCGGCGATGACAGGGCCGGTTGACGTTCCGATCGTTCCTGCCAATACAATGATGCCGTAAAGCATGCCGAACGACTGCACCCCGAAAAAATAGGCGACGATCAGGGGCTGCAGCGCGAGATGACCGCCCATGCAAAAGCCGAAAAATATGGCGTACACCCATATCGCCGCCATCGTTTCTGCATGTAGAAGAAACATAATCCCGATTCCCTGAAAAACGGCGCACAGGATGGTAACCCGTTTGGGAGAAAAGCGGTCGGACAAAAGTCCGAATACGATTTTGCCGACCCCGCCCATGCCGCCGGTAACACCCAAAGCCGCGGCGGCCGAGGCCATCGTGAATCCCATATCCGTGATATAGACGATTTGGTGGCCGAGAATCGCACCTATGGGAAAATAGATGAAAAAATAGGCCAGACAGATCAGCCAAAAGGGGAGGGTGCGTGTGACCGTACTCAACTTCCAGGGTTTTACCGGCCCCATCGTTTCGACAGCCGGTGCAGATGAATGCGATGCGCTCGGTTCAGGTTCGACTGCGGCATTTCCGTCCGGAGACAGTCCCATTTGGGAAGGCTTGTTCTTCATTAACCATATGAGCGGCGGCAGCACGACGATCCAGGAGAGAAGCGCCAGGAATATATACGTATTCCGCCATCCGATCTGCTGCAGTATAAACCCGCCGAGCGGTGTTATGGTGATGGCGCCCAACGATACACCCGCCATGGCAAACCCGATGGCCCGGCCTCTTTTCTTGATGAACCAGTTGGTCAAAGCTGTGTTCACGGGTACGTTGCCGCATCCGGCAAAAGCGATGCCATGAAGAAAATAAAGTCCGTAAAATTGCCAAAGGGAATCGATTCGGCTGAGAAGTATAAAGAAAATGCCGCCGAAAAATGCTCCGTATCCAATGATATTTTTGGGGCCGAAGCGGTCGGCCAACCTCCCGATGAAAGGTCCGCTGAATCCAAGGGACAGCAGGTAAATGGTTAAAGCGCCGGCCACCGTAGCGCGCGACCATCCGAATTCCCTCATCAAAGGTTCATAAAAGATGCCGAATATATAAAACAGCGCCCCCGCATGAACCAGTGTCGCGGGTATGAGGGACAGCACCACCCACCAACCGTAAAATATTTTATGTTTCAATTGAAACCTCTATCACCGGGGGTGAACACAGGTAGCTCTGAATCGATTTATTCACTATCGAAAAATCGGTAAATTTTGTCAAGGGCTGATTCCATGGCATATATTATTTCTTACACTACACATAAAGCGATATGAAAATCCAAAACTTATATTTAAACAGCCAACGTTGCGCTGCCGAGAATGAATCGGGCTACTCGGACGGTTCGAATCCGCGCCACAAAGTCAGTTTGTCCACCGGTTCGCGAGGCGTCAGCAGGGAGTTTGCCGGAAATTCCCAATCCGGATACCCAACAGCAATGGAAACGGCGATTTTTTTGGTGTCCGGAATCCCGATTACTTCACGAAGCATGTCTGAATATTGAATGCCCTGGTTTTCGATACAGGTTCCGAGTCCGAACTCGAGGGCGGCGAGGCAGATATTTTGCATGACGGCCCCGATATCGAGGAGTGAACCGCTATCGCCGAGACATTTGTCCGAAAAGATGACAATAGCAGCCGGAGCACCGAAAAATGCGAACCCCCTGAGAAGCCAGTCCATGCGTTTGGCTTTGTCCTCCCGGGGGATATTCATCCGTTCGAAAATGGTTGCGGCGAGGTCCACCTGCCGCTTTCTGTAAACGCTGTCTTTCGGCCGGTCCTGGGTGGGGTAGTCCCGTTGGGGAGTGGTCCCGGATAACAGCAAGTCGGTATTCAATTGCCTGACTTTTTCAAGCACATCCCCGGCAATCACGGCAAATTCCCAGGGCTGCTGATTTACGGAGGAGGGGGCCCTGCAGGCGACTTCGAGAATGTGATGCAACGTTTCTTTGGGGACGGATTCCGGCCGGAACGATCGTATACTTTTTCTTTCTTTGATAGCATCAATGACATCCATGACGACCTCTATTCATGTCGGTAAAGCATAGCCGGTCAGATATATGCTCGGATTATCATGAAAATCCCAGGGCCGATACAGCACTTTTTGCAAAGGGTTTTTCCGGCTTGTCGCGCCGAAAAAAAATTATTCGTCCCGGTCACCGATGACGACTAAGGCATCCACAGCCACGGGTTTCCCGTTGACCAGTTTCAGGGGGTTGATGTCGATCTCTTTGACATGGTCATGCTCCATACCGATTTGCCCCACCGCCATGAGAATATCCGCAAGGATTTCCCGGTCAACCGCGGGTTTGCCCCGAAAAGCATCCAGAATCTTTTTTCCGCGGATATCTTCCATCATGTCCATGGCATCCCAACGGGTGAGCGGCGCGACCCGAAACGAGGTGTCTTTCAATATTTCGGTGAATATGCCTCCGATCCCGAACATCACGCAGGGGCCGAATTGGGCGTCGCGCGTCAATCCGACGACAAGTTCCCGGTCGCCTTTTATCATCTGCTGAACCAGAATTTCCGTTACGAGTGCATCGGGTTTCGACGTCAGATTCCTGAAGGCTTCCCGCACCTCGTCTTCTTTTCTCAAATCCAGGGCTATCAGGTTCAATTCGGTTTTGTGGCTGATTTCCGAACCGGATCCCTTAAGGACCACCGGGTAACCGATATCAGCCGCCGCGGCTGCGGCGTCCTCTTCAGTGGTGACGACTTTCTCTTTTGTAATCGGAATGTCGTATGAAGCCAACAATTGTTTGGATTCATTCTCGGACAGCGTTTTTGCCCCTCTCTTCAAAGCATCTTCAATGATCTTCATGCAACCTTCTCCTTTCGTTCGGCGCGCTTTTTCGGGGATGAACAACAGGTGATCAGCTTACGGCCGTCAGAAATCGGCCGGAATAAAAACAAATAACGTTCAAAAAAACGTAATTTTGTCAATAGTAATCTTAATCTCGTCTGGAATAAACCGGTCCCACAAATCCGGGTTCGAGCGAAAATCGGATGAATCGAACCTCAGGGGCTTTCTGTATGCCATTTTCAAATGCGTGGTTTGTAAAATTCACTTGAAAAACAAAAAGCTTTTGAAATAGATTAAGAAAAAAACCACTGATTCCCATACATGGCCGAAGATGGATTTGAATTTCATTGCCGTATTGATCCTGACGTTTCTATGCCTGGACATGCTCGTCAACGTTATCGGCGACATGCTCAATCTTAACGAGCTCGACACATCCCTGCCGGATGAATTCATCGGGTATTATGATCTCGAAAGATATCGAACATCAAGGCGATACATTAAGGCAAATACCCGGTTTGACTGGATATGGTCGGCATTCAGCTTCATGGTTATTCTTGGGTTGTGGTTCGGCAAGGGATTTTATCTGCTCGATGAATGGGTTCGAGGCCTGAACTTGTCCGGTGTTTTGCCGGGCATTATATATCTGGGTGTCTTAGTCGGTCTCCAGGGACTTCTTTATCTCCCCTTCCGATGCTGGCGAACCTTTTATATTGAGGAAAAGTTCGGTTTTAACACGACAACCGCGGGGCTTTTTGTAAAAGACACCGTTAAGGCGCTCATCCTGTTCATTTTTCTGGGGCTCCCCTTTACGGCCGCTGTTCTCCTTTTTTTTCAGTATGCCGGACCCGCTGCCTGGGTCTGGTGCTGGGCCCTTGCCGCCGCCATCATGGTTTTGGTCCAGTTTGCGGGTCCTGCATGGATCATGCCGCTCTTCAACACGTTCGATCCCATAGCCGAGGGTGAACTGAAAACCGGCATCTTGAATTATGCCGAAAAAATCAATTTTCCCCTGAAAAACGTCTACGTTATGGACGGGTCGAAACGATCATCCAAATCCAATGCATTCTTTGCCGGATATGGCAAAAACAAGCGGATAGTGCTGTTCGACACGCTTGTAAACCGACATTCAGTGCCGGAAATAACAGCCGTTTTGGCGCACGAAATGGGGCATTATAAATTAAGGCATATTCCGCTTATGATGATCATCGGTTTTTTTCAAATCGGTGCGATGTTTTTTCTGCTATCGATCTGCATTTCATTCGAGGGCTTATTCGAAGCCTTCTTTGTTGAGCAGCAATCGGTATATGCCGGACTCGTTTTTTTCGGCATCCTGTTTTCCCCGGCCGGATTCGTTGTGGGGCTCCTGTTTAATGCCCTATCCCGCAAAAATGAATACAGTGCCGACGCCTTTGCCGTGAAAACCACCGGAAAACCGGAAGATCTGGTGACGGCGTTAAAAAAACTGTTTGTGGACAACCTCGGTAATCCGGCACCCCATCCATTCTATGTCTTTCTTCATTATTCCCATCCTCCTGTATTGAACCGGATCAGATCCATTCGGAAAATATCGAAGTTTTCTTGACAATCCCATATCATCACAGTAGTTAGTGTTCATCCGGAAACGGCGTCTTTCGGCCTCGAGCGGCGTTTTCGCCTTTTTGAAGTCCTCAAAATAGTTCACTGTTCTTGCGGTTTCAAAAAGAGCTTATGTCTTGCTCAAGACCAAAATCTATCATTTCCGGAAGATCACTAGTGTGTGTCCGTCCGGAATCGGGATGGATTTTTTTTCGCGCCGTATAAAAAACACCACATGAGGTTATTTTCTTATGCAGGAGGAAGGGTAGAATGAAGCAGATGCTTATTTGGATTTTATGCATGGGGATGATCGGATTTTTTGCAGGAAATGGATTCGCCGGCTCGGAAGAAGGCGAGCTTTGTTTTCCTCTGGGTACGATTACATTAACGCCTCCGAAAGGCGTGGAAGCTGAAAGAGCGCCTGTGGAATTTCCGCATTCGGTGCATTTCGACTACAGCTGCAAAGTGTGCCATCATGAATGGACCGGGGGTGAAGAGGAATTGGGTTGCATGGCTTCCGGCTGCCATGACTCGGGCACGTCACTTCTGATGACGAATCCGGATGAGGCTTACCGTTATTTTAAAACCGCCTATCATGCCCAGTGCATCAGTTGCCACAAGGAAATAAAAGAGGAAAATCTAAGAAAAGAAATGTCCTTGAAAGATATTGAAGAACCTCTCCCGAAGACAGGCCCGACCGGCTGTAATGAATGTCATCCAAGTCAATAGTCGAAAGTCTTTCGGGTGTTTATTCACCCTTCGGAAACAGGTATGTGACCCCGGCTGCTCTGCCGGGGTTCTGAATAAAAACCTTTTCTGCGGGTGATGTCGACGTGAAAGCTTTACACATCGACCTGTTTATCGAACGGCTGAAACAATCCTATGAAACCCTGAGGTCGCCGATTGTCACCTTTATTGCGAATCGCGGCGGCACACCGTTTGAGATCCTCGTTTCCACTATCTTGTCGCTCAGGACGAAAGATGAAGTCACGTCGGCAGCGGCATCACGCCTGTTTTCCTTTGCCAAAACACCATCCGAAATGATCAGGCTCGGTGAAGGGAAAATCAGCAAATTGATCTATCCCGTCGGGTTTTATCCGACAAAGGCCAAACGAATCATCGAGATCAGCAGGATCATTCTCGAGCAGCATGAGTGCAAGGTGCCGAATACCCTCGAGTCGCTGCTGACACTACCCGGCGTCGGGCGCAAAACAGCCAATCTGGTATTGACGGAAGGGTTCGGTATACCGGCTGTATGCGTCGATACCCATGTCCATCGCATCAGCAATCGCATCGGTTATGTCGAAACCAAAACACCGGAAGAAACGGAGATGGCGCTTCGGAAAAAGTTGCCTAAAAAACACTGGCCGAAATACAATGAATATCTCGTGGCGTTCGGCCAGTCCATATGCCGTCCGGTATCACCTCTGTGCAGCCGGTGTCCTGCGGCGGATATGTGCCCGAGGGTCGGGGTGACGAAATCACGATAAACAGGAAATCGTTCGCTGTTCGAAACGGGAAAAATTACATCGGCAGTGCTGCATCATAAGGGGACATGTCTATGAGTGAAGAAGTAATCAAGTTGATATCCTGGAATATCAATGGAATGAAGGCGATTCGGAAAAAGGGCTTTCTCGATGCACTCGAAAAACTCGATGCCGATATCGTAGCCGTCCAGGAAACCAAGCTTCATCCGGCAACGATGACCGGCGAAATCGAGTCCGTCACCGGTTACACGTCTTATTGGTCCCACTCCATACGGAAAAAAGGGTACAGCGGTGTGGGGGTTTACACCCGATTGTCGCCCGTCAACGTCTCATACGGCATCGGCATAAACCGTTACGATGATGAAGGGCGGATACTCGAGCTCGAGTTCGAGGATTTTATATTTTTCAACATCTATTTCCCAAATGGGAAAATGAGTGAAGAACGACTGCAATACAAGCTCGACTTTTACCGGGATTTCTTTCAACATGCCGATCGGTGCGCCGCATCGGGTAAACACCTTGTGATCGCCGGCGATTACAATACGGCACACAATGAAATCGATCTGAAAAACCCAAGGGCCAACGAGAAATACTCCGGCTTTCTAAGGATCGAGCGTGATTGGCTGGACAAGATCACCAGGGAAGGCTATGTGGATACCTTTCGATATGTTTATCCGGATACCGTTAAGTATTCGTGGTGGACGTATCGTTTCAATGCCAGAACCAAAAATGTCGGTTGGCGGATCGATTATTTTTTTGTAACGGAGAGCATCATTAGAAAAAACAAGCTCAAAGACGCATTCATAGAAAACGACATTTTCGGTTCCGATCATTGTCCTGTCGGCATTATCCTCCGCGTGTGATCCCGCATTTCAAGTTTGATGAGATTCATCAGCCGGTGCTGTTATGCACCGCTTTGTTCCCTCACGGTCATCGAAAACGGATCAAATACCAGAGGCGTTTGGTTGAAGCCGGAATCCGGGCTGATTAACGCATAGACATGTATCATCCTGCCCTCGGGTTTGAGCTTGATGATCCGTCTGAACATGTCTTTTACGGGTTTAAGCTGCGGAGGAATGACCTCATCAGCGGCTTCTTCATGGCGATGCGTCGTGACCGTAAACCAGACGACGGTGCCATACCTTTCGGCCAGGCGTTTGAGCTCGACCAAGGGCTCCCGGACTGTTTCGGTAAACGGCAGGCCGTCGATGATGATCATGTCGGGTAAAAAAATATGCTGCTCTGAAAGATCGGTCATGCGCTCTTCGAGTTTGGGCGCGCTGAACCCCTCGACCCTGAATGTCATGATAAACCGGTGAGGCAGGATCGATTCCCATAACCTGCCAGCATCACTGACGCTGTTTTGATCCGCCAAATGGGTGAAAATTTCTTTATACCACAACGACACCTTCGTGACGGGTTCATTCAGGCTGATATGCATGACGTTTTCGCCCATCAGCATTTTATTCAAAGCCAATTGGACCAGCATAGCGGTTTTCCCGACACCGGCCCTGGCGGCGACAGCGCCGAACCCTCCTTTTTCGATGAGATCGGCGGTACGGCTGTTTGACAGTTTAAATGGATTAGAAATGATGACCGCATCGTTTTCCATGTTCAAATCCTCTGTTAATTATTTTTTCTCCAGGGCGGCTTTTTTGGCCAGTTCTTCGGAAACGGATTGGGGAACCTGTCTGTAGCTGCTGAATTCCATCGTAAATTGCGCCTGCCCCTGTGTTAATGATCGTAATGCGGTGGAATAGCCGAACATCTCCGCCAGGGGCACCTGGGCTTCGATCATGCAGAAATTTCCCTCGTCCTGGGAACCGACGATGATGCCTCTGCGCTGATTGAGCGACCCCATTACCGCACCCTGAAACTCGACAGGCGATTCCACCACCACCTTCATTATCGGTTCGTGAATGACGGGGGCCGCTTTGTCGTAAACAGACAAAAAGGCGTTACGGGCGGCGGTATGAAAGGCCATGTCCGATGAATCCACCGGGTGATATCCGCCGTCGTTCAAGGTTACCTTCACCCCGAATACGGGAAATCCCAATTTCTTGCCTTTTGCCATGCATTCACGGAAACCCTTCTCACAGGAAGGAATGAACTGGGAGGGGATGGCACCGCCGACCACGTTGTTTTCAAAAACGAATTCTTCTCCGTCGATGGGTTCTATACGTCCGGCCACACGCCCGAATTGGCCTGCACCACCGGTCTGTTTCTTGTGAACATAGTCGAATTCAACCCCTTTTGAAATCGTTTCCCTGTAGGCGACCCGCGGGGGACCGGTGACCACGTCGGCATGGTACTCTCTTTTCATTCGTTCGATGTACACCTCGAGGTGCAGCTCACCCATTCCCGAAATGATGGTGTCTTTTGTCTCTTCATTGACGTGGGTTCTAAACGTCGGATCTTCTTTGGTAAAACGATTCAAGGCCTTGGATATATTAACCTGGGCCTTATTGTCCTTTGGAATAATCGCCAGGGAAATGACCGGTTCCGGCACATACATGGACATCATCGTAAGATCGAGTTCAGGGCTGGTGAACGTATCACCCGATGCACAGTCCACCCCGAAAAGGGCACCGATGTGACCGGCCGGCAGCTTATCGATATCCTCCATCTGATTCGCGTGCATTTTGACTACACGACCGATCTTGATTTTCCGGCCGTTGCGGGTGTTTTTCGCGACAGTTCCTTTTGAAATCAATCCCTGATACACCCGGACATAGGTCAACTGGCCGTACGGTCCGTCTTCGAGTTTGAACGCCAGGGCCACCAGGGGATCTTCGGTTTCACCGCTCAAGACCACCATTGAATCGGGTTGATGAATATCCCGTGCCTCATTTACGACTTCTGCCGGCCTGGGGAGATATCGGCAAATCCCGTCCAACAACGGTTGAATGCCTTTGTTTTTGTATGCAGATCCCACAAACACCGGTGTCAATTCACGGTGCAATACACCTTTGCGAACAGCCTCGATCAACTGGGATTCCGATACGTGGTCTTCAAGGGCAGCCTCCATGAGGTCATCGGAGAACATGGATGCCGCATCGATCAGCTTTTCCCGATGGTGTTGGGCTTCGACCAAAAGTTGTTCGGGAATGTTGCCGGAACGGATGGATTCGCCGTGTGCCCCATCGAAATAGAGTGCCTTCATCGATATCAGATCGATAACCCCTTTCAGGTTTTCCTCCAGTCCGATGGGAATCTGAAGGGCTACGGCATTGTGGCCGAGTTTTTGCTTCAGTTGTTCGATGACCTTATGGGGATTAGCGCCGCTCCTGTCGCATTTGTTGATAAATGCCAGACAGGGGACCTTGTAACGGGACATTTGATGATCCACCGTTATGGACTGGGACTGCACGCCGCCGACCGCACAGAGAACAAGAACAGCACCGTCTAAAACCCGCAGGGACCGTTCGACTTCGATCGTAAAATCCACGTGGCCGGGTGTGTCAATGATATTGATTTCATGATCCTTCCATTCGATATTCGTCGCCGCGGAAGCAATGGTGATTCCCCGCTCTTTTTCCAGATCCATAAAATCCATCGTCGCCCCGACGCCGTCCTTTCCCTTCACATCATGGATGGCATGAATCCGCTGGGTATAAAAAAGGATTCTTTCGGTAAGCGTAGTTTTGCCCGCATCGATGTGAGCGCTGATCCCGATGTTTCGGATATGCTGTAAACTGTTATTCATAAGTAAACTTATCTTTGCTGAAAATTAAAGTCCCCGAATCGGTTTTCCACCGGATCGGGGACACTGTCACCACTTGTAAAGCAGGCCAAAATTAATCATTTTAATTGGAAAGTCAAGTGAAATATCATATTATTTCGACTATATTGCAGAGCGGGCCCTCGGTTTTTGCCCATGCCGGGCAGGAATTACAGTCAACGATACCATTTAGAGCGGATTCCGCACTGCCGCGCATGGGCCGCATCACTTGCGCTTGCGCATTTTCTTGGTAACCGGACTTTTCCGAAGGAGAACGTATGTAGCCCCGGCACCTCCGTCACACCCCCTGGCACTGGAAAAGGCAATGACCCACTTGCGCCAGGGACCATAGGTGAGCCATTCGAAAACCTTGGATTTCAAAACCGGTTTCTCCGGGGAGGATAAACCCCTGCCGTGAATGATAAGCAGGGCGCGTTTTCCCGCCAATATGGACTGTTTGATAAATGCATTAAAGGCCTCTTCCGCACCCGCCACGGAAAAACCATGCAAGTCCAGATGACCCTGAATGGAAAACCGGCCCTTGTGGAGCCTTCTGGAAATTTCCGGGTGGACATTGTAGTTTGTGCCTTCCATGTATTCCGGTGTACTGGCCACCACAAATCCTGTGCCGTCTTTTACGAGCCGATGGAGTTCATCCAGGGACTCCCTGTCCGGATCACCGGGTCCAAGGAAATACCGGCGTTGGCGGCCGACCTTTTTTTCCACTATATTTTTTCGGGAAAGGGGCCTGACGTCGGTCATGGCCTCGAGAAAAATTTGCTTTTCATCAAGGCATGCATTGGCTTCCTTATGAGGCTGATCTGCCGTCCTCAGAGAATGCCCCATTTGGGGGAGCTTTTTATCCTTGAGCAAATGTTCAAGATATTTCAGAGACTTGACTGGTTGCCGTTTGGATTCTTTCATCATTTCCTCGAATTATTTAAATAATTGAATATAACAATTTAAATAAGGTGAGTCAAATGGATGTAAGCCGCCCGGCGCCTGCACTTGATTGACGTCTTGACTAAACCGCGAATTTAAGTGATATAAACGATAAAAAGAGAAGAACCGGGGGATAACAGATGAATCTGCACGAATATTGTCCGAAGAAAATTGCCACCGCCGAACAGGCGGTTTCTAAAATAAAGCGCGGCAGCAGGGTTTTTATCGGCACCGGCTGTGGTGAACCTCAGGAACTGATACGGGCGATGGTGAATGACAGGGGGCTCCAGGACATTCTCGTTTATCAGATGCTTTCGTTTACCCTTGCCAATTATGTGGATGATCCTTCCTTTTTGCGGCGCTTTTCGTTAAAGCTCTTTTTCATCAGCCGTGAAATGCGCAAAGCGGCCTTCGAGGGGAAGATCGATTACATACCGGTTTACCTGTCACAGATACCGAGATTGTTTTACAGCCACAGAATCGGTCTGGATGTCGCCCTCATTCAGGTCAGCCCGCCGGACAAATTCGGTTACTGCAGTCTCGGTGTTTCCGTCGATATCACACGCGCCGGGATGTCGAATTCGAAAATGGTGATCGCACAGGTAAACCCCCGCATGCCGCGGACCTGGGGTGACAGCTTCGTCCATGTTGACGAACTCGACTATTTTGTCCTGCATGAAGAGCCTATCGTGGAAATGCTGCCGAATCTGACCAAGTACAACGTAGTCGCAAGGCGAATCGGGCATTTCGTGTCTCAACTCGTGGATGATGGCGCAACCCTTCAGATTGGATTCGGTACCTTGCCGAATTTTATTTTGCAGCACCTGGATACCAAAAAAGACCTTGGCATCCACACCCAGCTGATCACGGATTCTCTGGTGCCCCTTCTGGAGAAGAAAGTCATTACGAACAAAAAGAAAAATCATATTCCCGGCCGGGTGGTGGCGTCCCTTTGCATGGGTTCGGAAGGTCTGTACCAATATGTCGACAACAATCCCATTTTTTATTTCCGTTCATCGGAATACGTCAATGATCCCAATGTGATTGCCCAGAACGACAACCTCATATCCATCAGTTCCGCCCTGGAAGTCGACCTGACGGGACAGATTTGCACGGACTCTGTTGGATACATGTTCTACAGCGGCATCGGCGACCAGGTGGACTATTTGCGCGGCAGCGCCATGTCCAAGGGAGGATTTTCAATTATCGCCCTGCCGTCTACGGCCCAGAACGGAAATGTATCACGGATTGTTTCCCATCTCAGTGAAGGGGCCGGGGTAGCCACGACCAGGGGCGATGTGAATTTTATCGTAACGGAATACGGCATTGCCGAACTGCAGGGAAAGAGCATCTATCAACGGGTGATGGAACTGGCTCAAATCGCCCATCCCCGATTTCGTGATGAACTGGTTCAGTGTGCCAAACGGCGCCATTATATCTTTCAAGACCAACTGCCGCCTTCCGAGCAGGATCTGCTGTTTCTTGAAAACTACAAAACCAGCTTTACGCTCAGAAACGGGAAAACGGTTGAATTCAGGCCGCTGCTGCCCTCCGATGAATTCAGCTACCGAAATTTCTTTTATTCCCTTCAGGACAAAACGATTTACTTCCGATTCTTCTACAAAATGAAAAGCTTCTCCCATGAAGTCGTTCAAAAACATTGGGCCAGCATCGATTATCGAAAAAACATGTCCATCATCGGCCTGGTTCAGCGGGGGGGACATAAAGAAATCATCGCCATCGGATCCTATGCGGACTCGGAAGACGAATGGGCTGAAATTGCTTTTGTGGTGCGTGAGGACTACCAGAACATGGGAATCGCTTCCTATCTGATCGATCAGCTCGAGAAAATTGCCAAGGAAAATAATTATAAAGGCTTCAAGGCCTCGGTGCTGAAGGAAAATCAAGCCATGGTACACGTTTTTAAACGAAAGTATCCAAACGCCAAAATCATCTCGGCAAGCGGCACCGAAGTCGAGTTCGAGATGGCATTCAAGGATCATCCCCGCGAACAGGAGAAGGTATACGGGACCCAAGAGGCCCAATATCCGAACCTTCTCGAACCGAAACTCTAAGGAAAGCCGGGATCAGCTTCCTTTGAAAACCGGCTTTCGCTTTTCTACAAAGGCCGATGCCCCCTCTTTGTGGTCGTCCGTTTTGAACAAGACCCCAAGAGACGACGTAATATATTCACCCATAGCGTTCACGTCATACCCCAGCCCACGCCTGACCGCCTCTTTTATTCGTCTGACGGCAAGCGGGGGATTGGCGGCGATGGTTTCGGCGAGCGATAGTGCCGTGGGCATCAGTTCTTCCTGAGAAACCACGCGGCTGACCAAACCGATGTCGAGCGCTTCTTTTGCTGAAATGACCTTCCCGGTAAACAAAAGCTCATAGGCTTTCGAAGGCCCGACCATTCGGGGCAGGCAAAGTATCCCCCCGATATCCGGGATCAATCCCCGCAGCACGAAGATCTCTCCGAACTTGGCGGCTTCGGATGCAATTCTGATGTCGCACATCAGCGCCAGGTCCATACCCCATCCCACGGCCGGACCGTTTACCGCCGCGATCAACGGTTTGATCATATTCATAAGAATGGCGGCGGCGGGAGTCGGTTTTGCACAGACATTTCGCTTTTCCGCTTCCCTGCGCTTCTGTTCTCGGTCCGGGTCCAGCATGACCTGTTTGACATCGTCACCGGAACAAAACCCCTTTCCGGCGCCTGTTATCACCACAGCGCGAATATCATGATCCGTATCGGCATCCGTCAGCGCGGTTTCGAGTTCATGGTAGGTTGTCATTGTCAACGCATTACGGGCTTCCGGCCGGTTCAGCGTTATCACGCCGACGTGATCATGCTTTTCATAGACCAGATCGTTGAATATCATTGATGCTCCTCCTTCTGATGTGAAAGGGTTGGGCAATTCACTCATCATCGGGCTTTTTGGCGGTAGCGTTTTTTGGGAAAAGCAATGCAATCCGGGATGGGCGGTTATCACAGTGCGGTGCAGGAAAAATGCCCGTGCGGAAAGCATCTCATGCACCATAACACGAGAAAAAAGTGCTTTCAATTTGAAAAACGTTGCCTATCCGGAAATGGCTGATTCACTCTACTTCTTCTCGGCCGGAAATGTTTATCCTCGAAATACATAATGTATTCCTGCGGTCAAAATTTCCACCGCCTTACACTGAAGTGAATTTTCTCATTTCTGGATGGACACTCATTAGAACATTGACTTTTTTCGAATTGTCATTCAAATATGATAACTTTGAATTCCGGTGCGGTGTGAACGAGAGCCTATGAACGAAAATTTCATTCGCCCGTCTGGATGGAACCCAAGATGAAATAGGAGCGAAAATGATGGTCGAAACGACACCCAACCTGGACGCCTTGTTCTACCCGAAGAGCATTGCCGTTGTCGGCACATCGCCAAAACGCGGATTTGTCTGGTCGAGCGGTAACGCCTACATCAACGGATGCATCAAGCAGAGTTATCAGGGAAAAATCTATCCCGTTCATCCGGAAGCGAAACAGATTCTCGGATACACGTGTTATCCCGGCATCGATGCAATACCGGACGATATCGACCTGGTTATTTTTTGCATTCCGTCTCACGCGGTGCTGGATGTGATGGAAAGCTGCGTGAGAAAAAAAGTTAAATTTGTTCACCTGCTGACCGCCGGCTTCAGCGAAACCGGCAGAAGTGAATATGCGGAAATAGAAAGAAAGTTGGTCAAGACGGCCCGCGAGGGTGGGATTCGAATCGTCGGCCCGAATTGTATGGGATTGTACTGCCCTGAAGGGGGCATTTCATGGAACGGCGAAATGCCGGATCGGATCGGATCGGTCGGTTTGTTCAGCCAAAGCGGACAATTGGCCAACATGATCGTCATGGCCGGATCGATCAAGAGAGTCAGTTTCAGCAAGGTCGTGAGTTTCGGCAATGCATGTGATTTGAAGGCTCACGATTATCTCAATTATCTGGCCGACGATCCCAAAACACGCATTATCGCAGCGTATTTGGAGGGTGTGCCATGCGGTCGAGAATTCTTCGAAGCCGCCAAACGCATCACGCGGAATAAACCTCTGATCGTTTGGAAGGGGGGGCAGACCGAAGGCGGCGCCAGAGCCACGCAGTCCCACACCGCGGCCCTGGCCGGATCGCATCGGATCTGGAATGCCATGTGCCGCCAGGCCGGCATTATTTCGGTGAATTCGATCGATGAAATGGTGCAGATGATCTCGGCCATAAAACGGCTTCCATACCCCGAAGGTAATCGCGTTGCCGTTCTCGGCGGCGCCGGCGGCGGAAGCGTCACCATGACGGATCTTGCGGAAAAAGAAGGGCTTACGGTTCCACACCTGACGGATGAAACCATTGCCGAATTGGAAGCGTTCATTCCGCTTCAGGGAAGCAGCGCCAAAAACCCGCTGGATATATTGCCTCACCTGCACGACATGGAAAGCTTCAAGAAAGTGATGACCCTGCTCAAGGATGATGCGAACATCGACTCACTGATTTTCAACGTCAATTTGGCGTTCATCTACCGGGAGGCAGGAAGGGCCGGGGTTTCGTTTTACATGGATACCATCGCCAAGGTTAAGGAGTGGCTCGAAAAGCCGATGTATTTGGTCGGTGACACCTTCAAGAACCTGGAAATGCAGGCGCTTCAGTTCGAAGCAGAGGAGTTGCTGTCCACCCGGCGGATTCCCATGTTCTCCTCCTTCGAGATCGTCGCCAGGATTGTTACATCATTGACGACTTACAAGGCATATCTCGCCGAATGATTTCGAACGGCGGGCCGGACGCCTGAAAAAGAAGCTACAAGGTTTCAAAAATGGACCGCAGCACATCTCTTTGGTACTGCGATAAGTTCCTAAATTTGACTCCGACGCCGTCCTTGCCGACGCGGACGACTTCACCATTGAATTTAAAGGGGATTTGCCGGTCTGAAAGGGATAAATTCTGAACGATATTATCCCCGACTTTCAACGGACCTGGATTTTGAATGAAAACGCCGCTCTCGCTGATATCGGTAATGAAGCTTCTGTAAGCCCTTTTGTCGATCACGTAATCCGTGGCCATGGTGACCTTTTTCCTCTGGTGGGATCGTTTGCCCATTACCCTTTCGTTCAAGTCATTCAGCAGATCGGCCCGTTTGAATTCCGGCAAGTCGACGATTAGCTGATAAAGGATGGAAGGAAGCTTTTCAGCCCCTAATCGGGAGAGCAGATCAAGCTGGCCTTCGGGCTCCATGGTTTCAACGATGCTGAAGATCTTGCACAAAGCATTATTGCTGGAAAGTTCGGTTAGTGTCATGGCATTCTCTTCAATTGGGTTAGTGCCCATCCGGAAACGGCTTATTCATTCCACTTCTGCATTGGCCGGAAATTTCAATCCCAGCGTATGGCTGCGTTTACCATTTCCCGCTCACTTGAACCGAATCGCATGTTTTCATTTCTGGATTGGCACCGGTTAATGGGTGTCGACTTGATGGATGATGGATTGGTCTGTCAGTAGCATATCAACCGCGTTCGGTCAATATATGAAACGGCACAAAATGAAAAAAAGTTAAAAAATTGTTACCAAATGTTCTTTTTGCCGTCGATAGGCGACATAAGATTGAATAAACACCGCGTTAAGCGGCAATTCGATGCATGAAGGCCGGGTGCGGTTCATGGGTTCAATCCCGGTTGAACTCGCGATGTAAAAGCGCTTTTATCGTTTTTAAATGATAGATTAAGAGTATGAATATGAGGATCACCGCTGCTATAGCACCCCATTTCTTGATAAGGTCTATATGGACGTACCGGTTGATAACCTCCAACACCTTATTTCCAACCAATGCGTATATGACGATCGAGGTCAATGTCCCGGAAAAAACGATCATGAAGTTACTGACGGCTCTATAATTCAGGAGATATCCGATAATGGCGCCGATAACAGGACCGGTCATGAAAAAAGGGAACATGACAAAGAAAAACAGTCCCACGGCGCCGAACCGTTTAATTCTCGTTTTTTGGTCTTGCGCCGCAAGCTCGGCCTGTCGAACGGCACTGCAGAATAGTTTCGGCTGGACGATATTGCGCATGAACAACACCACGATACCGTAGGTTAGAAGAACGATGACGACTTCGAGATAAAAATTATACATTATTGTATAAAAGGTCGGTATATCGGCGGACAAACAGGTGGCGATTCCAAGCGCCCTGCCTCCCATTACATGAATGGCGGCCGTGGAAAACAGGGTTTGGTAGAGTCCCGGGTCGGTAACGAGAATATAAAACAGATAGATGCCTGCCAATCCTGACAGAAACAATCCGGCGAACAGGATTTTTACTTCGATCAAATCGAACCGGTTTTTCAGCACCAGCAGGATTTTTCCAAGCCCCTGGGAAAGGGGTAAAAACAAACGTTTAAAATCCGACATCGCTATAAAATACACGCATCCTTTCTCGATGCTACGATAGGTTCAACGGCCTTTTTTGATGCAAGCTGTCTTATACGTTTCCGCGAGAGGAAAAGTCAAATCATTAGAGCATCCCTTTTATCGTTGAAAGGCCTCGTTCGATTGCAAATGCGTGTAAAGCCGGGGCCATGTTTTGGCTTGAAAAAGAAAATTGAATAAGCTATGGATTGATACGATTCGAAGTTTAAACAGTGCCGTGCCTGGGTGGCGGAATTGGTAGACGCAAGGGACTTAAAATCCCTCGGCCCCAAGCGGCTGTACGAGTTCGATTCTCGTCCCAGGCACCATGATTGTAAGGGGTTACGCATTTTGGGCGATTCCTTCGGCCGTCAACCCCCGCTTTTCTCATAAACTCACCCGCACCAATCCCACTCCTTTGTCAATGACCGTGGTTCGCAGAGGATGGGCTTCATCAGTTGCCGTTTCATGACGAGCAGAACATCGCAAACGCATTTGTATCCATTTTTATCGCCGCATTTTTCACGGTTTGAAAGCGGAATGTTTTCACGACAAACAGGCTTCGTATTTTCCGGAAGCCTTTTTCTATAGCGCACCCTTTCACTTGCAGAGCCGTAGAATATACCCATCCTCCCATCACGTGAGAAGTAGATGAATTGTCTTCATTTCCTTTTGGAGTATTGCGAAAATTGTTTTAAAATAATCGTTTGCCCAATACCTTCCTTAAAGCCGCATGTTAAGTGCTTGTTACACCTTGGTAATGCATACGGATCACCATGCAGTTTTGCTTGATCTTGAGTAGAAATTTGATTGAAAGCGTTATGACGCATATCCGTATACACAGTAAACGGGATCGGAAAACTCAAATGCGTCGGCATACTTATCATCGGACGGCCGCTTCAACCCTCTTACGGAAATGGTGCCGATATGTTCATAAGCACCTGAATTGAGAAAATACTCGGCAACCAGTCCCATGCGTTCGAATTCATGAATTTCCCGCCAAATAGTGATCACTTTCGGTGGGAACCATCGATTTGAAAAAGTCACGGCAAATACACCGCCGGGCCTTAAAATTCGAGCCACCTGCTGAAAAACCTTAAAAGGATGCGTAATATATTCAACCGATACGGTGCAGATGACGGCATCGTATCGCCTGTGCTCGAACGGCAGTACCGGATGTTCATTTAAATCGTGCACCACATAATCCGTCAGCCGGTCATTTTTCGCAAGCTCCTCCTGATTGAGCCCGAGTCCGGTGATTCTTTTATAGCTGCGGTCTTTCGGCAGATGTGATTTCCAACTGCTCATCAAATCGATAATATCCGCACCATGGGGCACCAAACGGCCATAGATTTCCGATACGGTATTAACGGCCGTTGTGTCAAGATGGATAACCAACCGTGGTTGGTTATAAAATGCGCTGTCCGGTGACTCATCCTTTCGGCTCAAGGCATCTTCCGTGATAAATTCGGTGGGTCGGTTGTTTGCACGCGACTGAATGCCCGGACCATCGATCATCTCTTTGAACCAATCGGCAGGTCGCATGCTATCGATGTTATCGGTGACGTCCACAACTTCCAGCGCCAGTTCAACCGGTTTTTCCGCCATTGGGTGATTGAGGTCCGCTACAAATGTCGAAGCATCCACATCCAAAACCCGGAAAGGGACGGTGTCGAATGCATTGAATGGCCCCAATAAACGACCTTTTGGATAAAACCGGCCGTATCGAGGCGTAAGCGTTGCATTGTCCGGCATGCGGCCGTCAAATTGCGTTTTTTTGAAGCGCTTTAACCGGTTAGGGTCATATTCAGGAAGCTCTCCCTGGCCGGGATGGAGGTAAAATATGTGTTTCTTCCCGGCGGCATTCTCCAGAAGTTCCTGCTTGGTTTCAGCCGGTAAGAAATCGCCCCTCGGATTTACATTGCGGGAAAAATAGATTTCCTTATGGGGTATTTCATTATGCTGCCAATTCATTTCAGCCCGTATAGAACATAAGGCATTCAGTGATAGAGACCGCATGGTCGCATTCCTCTCCTTTAACAGCACCAAAAACCAAAAATAACCATGATATGCAGCATGGCAATCGGCATCGGGGTACCTTTTTGTGACGATCACCCCTCAAGGTGAAACTATTCAGTGAAATTACAACCGCGCAGAAAAAGTGAATCGAAAAATCCCCACAAAACAAAGGGCGTTTACCTGACATACAACCGATTGTGATTGTGATACATGGGTCTTGAATTTTAAAACGTCAATCCGCAAAACAAAAGGGGGCTGTATCTATGGAAATGCCTGAAAAACACTGCATGGTGCCGCTTAAAAAAGTCAAGGCAATTTGCCGCTATTACCACCTGCAAGCACTGTGGGAAAAAATCGAAAATGATCCGCCGGTCCGCCCCTTCAAAAGCGACGGGTGCTCGTTATGGCTGGACGTCAATCTGGGGCATGATCTGTACCCGGCATGCTTTCTTCACGATTTAAAATACTGGGCCGGTTATCCGGGTGAAGAAGTGGAACGTTTGATTGCCGATGCCGAGTTGATGATCGATGCCGTCCGCATACTCGGGTCGGTCCCTTTGGCGGAGACTATTTTTCGAGGCGTTCGAATCGGCGGTCATGAAATGTACAAGCGGTCTTTTTCTTGGGGATTCGGGCGAAGAGAAGGATCTGAATAAACGGCCCAAACCGCTCTGCGTTATCTAAAAGCCTTAGTCGTATTGAATTTGCTGAATAATGTCTTGAAAAAAAACGCAAACTTTTTTAGTTTGGATGAAACGAACATGAAAGGGGATGTGTTTTATCGAAATCGATTTTAAAAAGGATGTACTGCTTGCCCGAATTTCCCGGGTTGTCGACAAAGAGACCGGTGAGGAAATGCGGCTCGCATTCAGCTATGCCAATGACGAGACGGGTGAATACCGGTTCATTGACGAGACGGGCAGGGAAACCGTCCGATGGGGAAATATTCAAATCGTTGAGCGCCCCCTGGCCGGGAAGGCGACAACCGTAGGCAAAGAAAAAGGCATCCGGATGATTGTTGAAAAGCTGAAATTATTCGGGAAAAAAAAGACCGAATGAGAGGTGCACGCATTGGATAAGCCGACTTGCCTGTTACGGACGCTGTAGGTATCGGGTAAAAACCTAGTGCGGTTTGTCCAGAATCTTTTTGTAGTTATCCAAATAATGCTTAAAATGCCGGAGGATTGATTCAGGAGTGCCGGCAAATTCCGCCAGCTCTTCCGGTGAATATTTACTGACTTCTTCTTCGAAGTACTTTTCAACAGTCATCTCGATATCGAATTTCGAATCTTCGTCCGTTTGCCGGGCAAGAAAGTTCGTAATGGCCTTTTTCAACTCCCAGTAAACATCATCCCTTTTCATGTTTTCACTCCAGGCGGCTGCCGAATCGGCGATAGGGTTTCATCAAGCGCCCATCCGGCTTCACCAACAGATTGAACAGCCTCGTCCGGCCCTGATTGAAAAGGCGGGACTTCGATGGGCGGTCTTGTTAATTTTTTTCAAAATATGATAACATGATTTTAATGTGCATTTCAAACCGAATCATCAATCCGGTTTGCCGATATCGGCGTTGGGATGAAATATTCAATGCTCAAAATACGTTATGTATTCCTGCGCTTGAATCCTTCCTCCCGCCTTGATCTTGGATCTGATGGAAGGTTTTGAAGCCGGTTCGAGGTAATATCGATGGGAGAAATCAAGAGCACGCTTGATCTTGTAATGGAACGGACGCGTCATCTGACGTTGAGTGACGATGAACGGAAGGCACAGCAGCTCGACCGATTCAAAAAACGGGTCTCCGGCCTGGTTCAGAAATATCGTGAAGGCCGGTTCGATGTGACAAAATTCAAAAGTGAAGCGGCTGAACTGAAGAAAGAGCACCGTGTTGACGGCGATCAAGTCATATGGAATGCGCTGCTTTCAGAGATCGGCATCGATACCTATGATCCCGATGTATTGCATTTGCTGAAAGCATACGAATTGGATATCGAACCGATCGAGAAGGTTTATGCCGATTACACCGCCGCCTGCCGGGAGCTTGCCGTCTTAACAGGCGAATCGGCAAAAAAAAGTCTTTTTCGACAGCACGGTATTGCCGGTAATGCGGTCATTCCCAATCCGGAAAAAGACCCGGATTATCGATCACGGCTCGCGGACATACATGAAAAATACACCAATAAACTCGAACGCGTTAAGGAAAGCCGTTGTGGGTAAGGCTGAATACGGTCGCCATGTTCTCAGCCGGGCAGGGGACCGCGTCATCCATTCAAGTGTGCGAACCCGTATCGTTCAAGAACGTCGAAGTTCTGTTTCACGGAATTCGAATCCAGTATCATTTCGCCGTGCCCGGGCATCAGATAGTCCACATCGAGCTCCTTCAATCGAAGGATGCTCTGTTTCAATTGCCTGCCGTTGCCACCGGGCAGGTCGGTTCGACCCAGGCCCCCCTTGAAAATCACGTCCCCGGTAAACAGTACATGGTTTTCCGGCCAGTATACAGCCACGGAGCCGGGAGAATGCCCCGGCACATGAATGATTGTAAATGTATACCCGTTTACGGATAGATCGCCTTCTTCAAGGAAAAAATCCGGAGCCAAATCGTCCGGGTCTGTGCCGGAAAAAGAGGGCATTTTTCGAATGACGGCCCCTATCATATCCCAATCGTATCGATTCATGGCGATCAGGGATTGCTTCCCTTTGAAGTGAATAATGGATTCGAAATGGTCCGGATGCCCGTGAGTGCACATAATCAGTTCGATATCGTCAATCGAAAATCCCAGTGACGAGAGCCCTTTTTCCACATGCCCGAATGCATCGGCATGTCCCGGATCGATGAGAATCGGTGTCGGGCCTTCAATAAAGTATGTATTGCAGTTGTTTGCCGTCAGAGATTGCCATACAAAAGCGTGAAGATGATCAAGGACTTGCATTATTACTCCTTTAACGTATAATGCTGCTGTTCATTTTCAATTATATGTTATCCGTATTGTAAAGTAAATGCCGCTTAAATCAATTGGAAATCCATACAGAAGGGTACATCCTGGAGGGCGATTAAGGTTATGAAAGGCATTATTCTGGCAGGAGGATCCGGGTCCCGCTTATACCCGATCACGCGGGTGGTGAGCAAACAGCTGTTGCCGGTATACGACAAGCCGATGGTATATTATCCGTTGTCCGTACTCATGCTGGCCGGCATTCGAGAGATATTGATCATATCGACCCCTGGTGACCTGCCGAATTTCAAGGCACTGTTCCGGGACGGGTCACACCTCGGCCTGCATTTCTCGTATGCAGAGCAGCCCAGCCCGGAGGGGCTGGCCCAGGCATTTATCATCGGGAAGGATTTTATCGGAAACGAACCGGTCTGCCTCATTCTCGGAGACAACCTGTTCTACGGGGACAATATTTCAAAGACCCTCAAACATGCGGCGGAGTTGAAAACGGGAGGACTCATTTTCGGGTACCGTGTACGGGACCCCGGTCGTTACGGTGTGGTCGAGTTCGATCCGGAGGGATGCGTTGTGGGAATCGAAGAAAAACCTCAACATCCAAAATCCAACTATGCGGTGCCCGGCCTGTACATGTACGATGCCGAGGTGGTTGACATCGCCCGCCATATCGAACCCTCCAAAAGGGGCGAACTGGAGATCACGGATGTGAACATGGCCTACCTTACGAAGGGCAAACTGCGGGTGGAGTTGTTGGGCCCGGGATTCGCCTGGCTGGATACGGGGACCCATGAATCGCTTCACCAGGCGACCAGTTATGTTCAGGCCATCCAGGAACGCCAGGGCATCAAAATCGCCTGTGTCGAAGAAATCGCTTACAGACTGGGCTATATCGGCCGGAATAAGCTGGCGCAGCTTGCCCGTGATATGAAGCAGAATGATTACGGGGACTATATGCTGAGGCTGCTGAGTGAGACCGATGTGAGGATGTTATGAAAAATATCCTGGTGACCGGCGGCTGCGGATTTATCGGTTCCAACTTCATCCGGTATCTCCTGCTCGATGAGGGGTTCGACGGCCGGCTGATCAACCTCGACAAAATGACGTATGCCGGGAATGCGCACAACTTGTCCGACATTCAAAACACCTTCGAGCGACGGTACGCCTTTGTGAAGGGTGATATCTGCGACACGGATCTGCTCAAAGATATGTTCCATCGCTTCGAGATCGACACCGTCTGCCATTTTGCAGCGGAATCCCACGTGGATCGATCGATACTCGGTCCGGCGGATTTCATCCAGACCAATGTCATCGGCACGTTTCAACTGCTGGAAGCGTGCCGTTTGCATATGAACCGAATTGAGCGGTTTCACCACGTCAGCACGGATGAAGTGTTTGGGTCTTTAGGGGAAAGCGGATTCTTTTCGGAAGACACGCCCTACGACCCCAGCAGCCCGTATTCCGCATCGAAAGCCGGATCGGACCACTTGGTCACGGCCTACGGAAGGACATACGGCCTGCCGGTGACGATATCCAACTGCTCGAACAATTACGGCCCTTTTCAGTTTCCCGAAAAATTGATCCCCTTGACCATATTGAATGCACTGGCCGGAAATCCGATCCCGGTTTACGGCGATGGGGTCAATGTGCGCGACTGGCTGTATGTAAAGGATCACTGCAAGGCGGTGTTAAAGGTTATGCAGCATGGCCGGCCCGGCCTGACCTACCTGATCGGGGGAAAAAACGAGAGGAAAAATATCGATGTGGTCAACACCATCTGTGACATGCTGGATGAAGTTGCTGCACCTCTGGATATCGGCCCCCGGCGGCAACTCATCCGTTATGTTTCGGACCGTCCCGGCCATGATTTCAGATACGCGATCGACCCCGGCGGGATTCAATCGGAATTGGGTTGGCAACCTGAGGAAACGTTTCAATCCGGAATTCGAAAAACCATTCAATGGTACCTCGAACATCCGGAATGGGTGAGCCGGGTAGTGAGCGGCGAATACCGGGACTGGATCGAAGCACATTATCCATTCAATTTTCGGGATTCATAACGGAGCGGCTCGGCAGGGGTGGATATGAAAATCGTAAAAACAGCGCTTCCAGATGTTTTGGTTATCGAGCCGGATGTGTATACCGACAAGCGGGGGTTTTTTCTCGAGACGTATCGGCAGGAACGGTATGCGGGCATCGGAATAAACGAACACTTCGTCCAGGACAACCTGTCCGGATCGGTAAAATACACCCTGAGGGGATTGCATTTTCAGGTGCGCTATCCACAGTCCAAACTGGTTCAGACGATCATGGGTGACATTTTCGATGTGGCTGTGGATATGCGGGCCGATTCAGCCACCTTCGGAAATTGGGCAGGGGTTTATCTATCCGGTGAAAATCGAAAACAGCTTTTTATTCCCGCGGGATTTGCCCATGGTTTCTGTGTGTTGAGTGACACGGCCCTTGTCTCTTACAAAAGTTCGGAAAATTATCATCCGGAAGATGATGCCGGCATTCGCTGGTCCGATCCGGAATTGAATATCGCATGGCCGATAAAAAACCCCATTCTGTCCGAAAAAGACAGTCGGCTGCCCTTGCTTTCGGAAATAACCCGGTTGTAGACAATGACGATCATTCTTTTTGGAGGCGGCGGTCAGCTCGGCCGCGCCCTCGAAGCCGCGGACGATATCCGGCATTATTCGATTGCGGTAGTGCCCCGCACCGAGGCGGACATCACCGTTTTCGAAGACGTTGAACGCATCTTTTTCCGGCAGAAACCGGCGCTCGTGATCAACGCCGCCGCATATACGCAGGTGGACCGGGCCGAGGATGATGCGGAAACGGCGTTCGCTGTCAATCAAACGGGACCCGATATACTGGCACGCGCCTGCCGGAATTACGGTGTGCCCCTCATCCATATTTCTACCGACTTCGTGTTTGACGGATGCAAATCATCGCCTTACACCGAATCCGATTCGGTGAATCCATTGGGAGTATACGGCAAAAGCAAGGCTGCGGGAGAAGCGGCGGTTCGCAGCCGTTTGGCGGAACATATCATTGTCAGGACCTCCTGGCTTTATGGCTGTTACGGCAATAATTTCGTCAAGACCGTTCTTCGGCTTGGATGTGAAAAAAAGCATCTGGATATTGTGAACGACCAGATCGGCTGCCCCACCTCATCCCATGATTTTGCCGCCGTGCTCATTCGAATGGCGGAAAAGATCCGTAAGGGGCGAACCGACATCTGGGGAACATACCATTATTGCGGCAAAGGGGCGGTATCCTGGTATGCGTTCGCCAAAGCGATCATTGGTGCGGCATCGGAATTTTCCGATTTTCCCGAAGTTGCGGTACATCCCGTTACGACGGATCAATACCCTGCCCGAGCGAAAAGGCCGCGGTATTCCGTATTAAATTGTGATAAAATTTTGAATGCCTTCGGAATACGGATCAAGCATTGGAAAGAAAGCCTGTTGCCCGTAGTTCGGACGATACTTTCCCACCCGGAACGTTTTTCGGCGCCCATCCAAAAATGAGAAAATGCGATCCAGCCAGAGGCGGCCGGAAGATAAGAACCGCATACATATTTTCAGGTGTTTTGAGGATTCATATTCCGGCAAATGCTAAAAATGGAGTGGTTTATCCGTTCCCGATGGACACAATGGGCACGATCTATTGGCTTGACACACGTGGGTTTTCGAAGTAATGATTGTGGTTTATGATCGGTATCAGCCAATATGGAGGGACCCATGGATTTCAAGAAAACATTAAATCTTCCGCAAACCAAATTTCCGATGAAGGCGGGTTTGGCCGAGCGCGAGCCTGAACAGCTCAGGCTCTGGGAGGAAATCGGCTTGTATGATCGCATTCGGAGCTCGTCCTCAAATCGAGAATTGTTCATTTTGCATGACGGTCCTCCGTATGCCAACGGCCATATCCATATCGGCACGGCGTTGAACAAAATTTTAAAAGACATCATCGTGCGATCACGGCAAATGGCCGGCTACAATGCGGTATATGTCCCGGGATGGGACTGCCACGGTTTGCCCATCGAGCACAACGTGGACATGGAGTTGGGTTCCAAAAAACAAGCGCTTTCGCTTGTCGAATTTCGAAAGCGATGCCGGGGCTACGCAGAGAAATTTATCGATATTCAGAGGGAGGAATTCAAACGATTGGGCGTTATGGGGGAATGGGAAAATCCATATCTCACCATGAATTATGCCTACGAATCCGTTATCGCTCGTGAATGTGCGAAATTTGCAATAAACGGCGCATTGTTCAAAAGCAAAAAACCGATTTACTGGTGCTGCAGCTGCAAAACGGCACTGGCTGAAGCGGAAATCGAATATTATGATAAAAAATCGCCGTCAATATTTGTTAAATTTCCGCTCAAAGACGATATCGGCGAAAAAATCCCCGCTTTAAAAGACACGCCGGTGTATGTGGTAATCTGGACCACCACGCCGTGGACCATTCCCGCAAATCTCGGCATCTGTCTTCATCCGGAGTTTCCGTATACGGCGGTCCGGACGGAACGCGACGAGGTTTACATTCTGGCCGAAGCCCTCGTGGAATCCTGCATGACGCAATTCGGCATTGAAAATTACCGGCGGTTGGCTGCGGTCAATCCCGCTGATTTGGAAGGTATGCGTTGCATTCACCCACTTTATGACCGCACCTCCCTGATCATGCTGGGAAGCCATGTGACTCTGGATGCCGGAACCGGATGCGTGCATACCGCCCCCGGACATGGACGCGAGGACCATGAAGTCGGCTTGAAATACGACCTCGACGTGTTTTCTCCGGTGGATGATGAAGGCCGCTTTACGCAGGAGGTTGAATTGTTTCAAAACACGTTCGTTTTTGCGGCCGATCCCGAGATTATCGAGAAACTTAAGGAGAACGGCGCCCTCCTTGCTGAAGAACCGTTTGTACACGCTTATCCGCACTGCTGGCGGTGCAAAAATCCGGTAATTTTCCGGGCGACTCCCCAGTGGTTCATATCCATGGACCGCACCGGACTGCGGCAAAAAACGCTTGACGAAATCGATCGAGTTGCATGGATCCCCTATTGGGGCCGGGATCGGATTTACGGCATGATTGAAAACCGCCCCGATTGGTGCGTATCCAGACAGCGCGCCTGGGGCGTCCCCATAGCACTGTTTACCTGCTCCGCCTGTGATGCCGTAGTCATCGATGAAAAAATCGTCGATCATGTGTGCGGATTATTTGAACAGCACGGAGCTGATGTATGGTTCGAGCGCCAGGTGGAAGATTTGCTTCCCAAGGGGGTGGTCTGTCCAAACTGCGGAAAGACGGCGTTTACAAAGGAAAACGATATCCTGGACGTCTGGTTTGATTCCGGCGTCAGCCATGCAGCGGTGCTCGAACAGCGGGATTACCTGAAGTGGCCGGCGGATTTGTACCTGGAGGGGAGCGACCAGCATCGAGGCTGGTTTCACAGCTCCCTTTTGACCGCCGTCGGCACAAGGGGGCGCGCCCCGTACCATTCCGTCTTGACCCATGGATTCACCGTTGACGCCCAGGGTAGAAAAATGTCTAAATCCATCGGAAACGTGATCGCCCCGAGTGAGGTGATCAAGCGGCATGGTGCGGAAATTTTGCGGTTGTGGGTTTCCGCATCCGATTACCGGGATGACATTCGCATTTCAGAAAGTATTTTAAAGCAACTTTCGGATGCTTACCGCCGTATTCGAAACACCGCCCGGTTCATGCTCGGCAACCTGTTTGATTTTAATCCGGCATCGGACTGCGTGCCGCGCGAATCCATGAAAGAAATCGACCGGTATGCGCTCTGCAGGCTTCAGGATATTATCAGGAAAACCCTGAAATCATATGAACGGTTTGAGTTTCACACGATTTATCATACGCTCCACAATTTTTGTACGCTGGATCTGTCTGCATTTTATCTGGATGTTCTAAAAGATCGCCTGTATACCGCTCCACCCGCTTCCATCGAAAGGCGGAGCGCTCAGACGGCATTGTACCTTCTTCTTTCCGCGCTTTCAAAAATCATGGCTCCCATTCTTTCCTTCACGGCGGAAGAGATCTGGAAGCACATGCCGGCCGAACCCGAAAAGCTCGAAAGCATTCATATGAGCCTCATGCCGGAAGTGGATGAACAGTGGCTGGATAAAGATTTAGAAACCACGTGGAACCGGCTTTTGGCCGTAAGGGGAGAAGTGACAAAGGCTCTCGAAGAAGCACGGAACAAAAAACGAATCGGGCATTCTCTCGATGCCGCGGTTACCCTGTGTGCCGGAGACCGTTTATACGGGCTGCTGTCCCCATATGCCAAAGAATTGAGCACCATTCTTATCGTGTCCAAGGCCGATATCGTTCGGGCGGACCAAAAAACCTCCGCATTTTCCGAAACCGGGATGGATGATTTATCGATCCGTGTGGAAAAGGCAGAAGGTTCAAAATGCCAAAGATGCTGGATCTATGATGTTTCCGTCGGCAATGACCCGAATCGGCCCGGCATCTGTGCCAGATGCAGCGGGGTCCTGGAAGCGATCGGCATCAATGCCTGATGTCCGGACAGAAGGCCGGACGATTGCCGGGGCCCGGAAAAAAACGAACGGACCGACGATAACCCAAAAGCTCGAAATATGACCTTTCACACCACATACAAGCCGCTTATTGTGATCGCTGCTCTGGTTGTTTTTTTCGACCAGGTGACAAAGATCATGGTGCTGAACGTTGTTGCCCTGAACCGAACGATCGAGATAATCCCGGGTTTTTTGAACATCACCCATATTCAGAATCCAGGCGTGGCGTTCGGGATCTTTTCACAGCAGCCCTCGAGTTTAAAGCAATTCCTGTTGATGGGAGCTTCATTACTGGCGGTTTGCCTTATTTTTTATTTCTATCACAAGTCGATAAAAGCTTCCGTCATGATGATGTCGGCATTTGCCTTGATATTGGGAGGGGCTGTCGGGAACTTGGTCGACAGGATCCGATTCGGCCGGGTGATCGATTTTATCGATGTTCACGTAGGGGGTGTGCACTGGCCGTCGTTTAATATTGCAGACAGCGCTATTTCAGTGGGCGTTGCGGTCATCCTTTTTTTGGTCGTTTTCAGGCAACCGGATCTGATGGAACGTGAAGAAAGACATGAAAGCCCGGAGGACTGATCTTCGATGCACCCGATTCTGCTGAAAATTGGGAATATCTCGATTTATACCTACGGTTTTTTCATTGCCGTGGGATTTGTTTCGGGAATTCTGCTGGCGAAAAAAGAGGCCGAAAGGCGGGGCATCGATCCCGATCGCATGATGGATCTGGCTTTTTACATTATTATTGCCGCAATCATCGGTTCACGGCTTTTTTATGTATTGATGACTCCGAAGACGTTTATCGGCAATCCCCTGGATGTATTCAAGGTGTGGGAAGGGGGGCTGGTTTTTTACGGCGGATTTATCGGCGCCGTGATCGCCGCGGTATGGTACATCCGTCGGCAAAGCCTCGACATGTGGAAAATCGCCGACAGTGTTGCACCGGCGATCGCCCTGGGTCAATTTTTCGGCCGACTTGGCTGCTTTTCAGCCGGGTGCTGCTACGGAAAAATCTGTGATCAGCCTTGGGCCGTAACCTTTCATGATCCCAATTCCCTGGCGCCGGTCGGTATTCCCCTCCACCCCACCCAGTTGTATCATGCACTGGGGAATGCCCTGATTTTTGCAACCCTCTGGACATTTCGAAAAAGAACCCGGTTCAACGGACAATTATTCTGGATGTACGTGATGATTTACGGCGGTGTTCGAGCTGCTCTTGAAATTTTTCGCAATGATTTTCGAGGGCACTTTTTCTTTCAGATGATTTCCATATCCCAGGTGATCGGTATTGCCATGGCCGCTTCAGGTACTGCAATGCTGGTGATCCTCAATCGAAAAAATGCCTGAAATCCATTATCAAGCACTGGATGCGTATTGGAGAAAGACAGATACGGAACACCTTCCCCAGGTGTTTTTATTTTTCGGTGAACCCTATCTTTACAATGCCGCGCTGGAAGATGTGATCGGTCGTTTAGTGCCTGAGGCGGAACGGAACACCCATCTCGAGGTGCTGGACGGGGAGAATGACGCTGTCATTCAGGCGATAGAACAGATCGGAACGTATTCGCTCCTGGCGAACCAAAAAATCGTGGTTCTTCGCGACGTGCGTGCCTTTATGTCACGGCAGGATGTCGATCAGATGCTGCAGAAGTCCAAAAAAGCCCTCGCGGACGGGGAGATCAAAAAAGCCGCCGGCTACTTCAGGGCTTGTCTGGGCATGTTGGACCTGGACCTGGAGGACCTCGAGGGAAAGGATATGCTCACCGCCTTCGGCGCCGGGCGTCTTGACGATGAAGATGAGGATTGGGTGGAAAAACTCGTTGCCTACTGCCGCGAACAGGGGTTGTCACCGTCTTCAGCCGCAACCCATGCCGAAAAATTGACCCGGGCCATCGAGAGGGGATTTCCGGAAGGGAACCGGTTGGTCCTGACAACGGAGGGTATCGACAAAAGGCGGCCGTTATACAAGAAAATCAACGATGTCGGTTTGGTTGTCAACTGCTTTGTTTCAAAAGGATCCCGAAAGGCTGAAAAGGAGGAGCAGAACGCCGTTCTCAAGGATACCGTTCGAACGGTTTTGAAGAAGACGGGAAAGCGTATGGAAGCCCGTGCCTTTGCCGCTTTGTACGAAAAAACGGGGTTCGATCTGCCGACGTTTATGTCCAATCTGGACAAGCTCATCGATTTTGTCGGTTCACGTGATATCATTCAACCGGAGGATGTCGAAACCGTACTTAGCCGGACGAAAACCGATCCGATATTTGAATTGACCAATGCGCTGGCTGCAAGAAATCCGGAAAGAGCCGTTTTCTTTCTGCATTCACTGCTTTCCTCGGGCTTTCATCCCCTGCAGGTGCTTGGCGCCATGACAAATCAAGTCCGAAAACTGGTCATTGGCCGGGCGGCATGCAACCGCTTAAGCCCTGATGTATGCCGGCCGAATATGACATTCAATGAATTTAAATCCAAGACGCTCCCGAAAATGGCAAACTTGGATGAAGAACTGGAAACCGTTCTTTACCAGTGGGACGATATGATCACCAGCACTCCCCCCGACAATGACAAAGACAAACGAAAAGCCAAATCCGCAAAAAAGAAGAAAACCATTGCATCATCGGATGTCCTGCTGTTCAAGAAGCCGGGCAATGCCTTCCCGATTTACCAGCTGGTGAAACACGCTCAGGGGTTTTCACAGGCCCATTTGCGGCATGCCATAACGAGTCTTTACAAGGCCGACCGCCTGTTGAAGACAACGGGTATGGATCCCGAACTGATCCTGGAAAAAACGATAGTGGATATCATCGGGACTCGAGAGGATCAGTAGCCGGATTTTTCGAGGGCATGTACATCGGTATACCCTTTTTCGTTGATATACTTCTCAAAGCCCAGCTTGTAGCGCACCGCCTCCTTTCTCGAGCCGGTCACCACCATTGCCTTGGCATGC
>JAWODC010000043.1:0-67017 GCA_046483495.1 Desulfobacterales bacterium | reverse complement strand
ACAGCGCTATCACGACTCTGGACGGCGGGCTTGGCAGCGATCTCTTCCAGATCGGCCAGGTGTTCGGAACCAATCCGAATGGCTACACGTATTCCGATGAAACAGAGGATTCCTGCGTCGTAGCTGATGGCGACGAAATCGAACTGCTACGCATCACGCGCGGATGGCTGAGCCAGGGCATCACCCATGCGCTGACGGCTTTCGGCGGCGAGGGCGGCGACACTTTCAACGTGTACAGCAACAAGGCCGTTCTCCGCATGGAGGGCGAAAGCGGCAACGACATGTTCGTCATCCGGGCATTCATCGCCGAGGACGACATCATTGCCGAGGGCGGCGGTGACGACGACCATTTCGAGTACAACATCAACGCGCCGGTCAGCATCAACGGCGGCTTGGGCTTCGACACCGTGGTGGCGATCGGCTCAGAAAAGTCGGATGCCTTTATCGTCACCGATGAAGGCATTTTCGGCGCCGGTCTGAACATCCGCCTCGACGGGGTGGAGGAGGCGGTAGAAGTCGACGGCCTCGAGGGGGACGACTACTTCTACATCCTGAGCACCCGGGATAATGTGGTGACCACCGTCATCGGCGGGCTGGGCAGCGACAGTTTCGTCGTGACGGGCGACGTCACCATGGACGTGGTCAGCCAGAATCTCGACGGGCTGAGCGCGGTCATCAACCACGGCGCCTCCAGCACGGATGCCGAATACGACAAACTGCTGGCCGACGGTGTCGCAATTACGATTGCGACTGAATCCCAGGGCAAGGTGATCATCGACCAGGATACCGAAGCCACATCCCCCGGCCTCACCCGTGTCACCGAGGACAGCGGCGATCAGGACGGCTACTGGATTTCCCTGTTCAAGCCGACAGGTCTGGATGACTCCACGGTTGCCTATCTGACCGTCTCGGCGGCGGCCTCGTCCAGCTACGACCGCCGCCTGCCGCTGCGCGGCTCTGATGCGGCTGAATCGATCCTGATTTCCATCGACGACGGCGTCACATGGCAATCATCGGCCGTAATGACCTTTACCGCGACAACCTGGGATACACCGCAACGCGTCCTGGTAAAGGCCGCTCACGACGATGCCATCGAGGGTGAGCGCAAGGTGATGATCAGCCACAGCTTGCTGGTGGAGAGCGACACCCAGGCCGACATCGACGCCTTCAACGAGATCGCGGTCCCCAACGTGGAGGTCCAGGTCATCGACGACGATCTCGGCACGCTTTTAATCGAGCAGGTCGATGCCTCGGGAGCGGTGGACAACGAAACACGTGTGCTTGAGGGCGTCAATATTCTCAATTCATTGGATGAGGTGATCGGCAGCAGCGCCATTGACGACACCTACAAGGTGCGCCTATCCGTGGCGCCGATCGCCGACGTCACCGTGAACCTCGGGTTTGACAACACCCAGTTGGCTCTCTTCGACATCAACGATGATGCGGTCACGCAGATCACCTTCACAACGGAAAATTGGGATGACTGGGTCACGCTGACCGTGAAGGCCGTGAACACGGTCGAGGGTGGCACCGAGACCGTACGCGAGAACAGCCAGGTTTCGCGGATTGTGCACACCTTCACCAGCACCGACCCGGTATATGATTCGCCGGACGGGATTACCCGTTTTGACGGCGACAGCTGGATCGAAGACGGATTCGTTGCCGGGGACGAGATCGTCGTAATCGGAAGTGACGCAAACGACGGTACGTACACCGTGGCTGCCGTGACGGATACGGTTCTGACGCTAACCTCTTCGGCAAATCTGACCACCGATCTTGCCGACATGTTCACGATCACCCGGGGTGGAGACGAGCTCTTCAGCGGTAAAGCCAATTTCGACAACAATCTGCAGGGCCCGGATCCGGTCGAGCTGGACGTCCGGGTGTTGGACGACGACTCGGCCGGCGTTCTGGTGACGGAATCCGAGGGTGCTACCCGGATCGTGAAGGGGGGTGCCACTGACGATTACACGCTGCGCCTGGTCAGCGCGCCGAGCGGGCCGGTCACCGTCAACATTTTCGGTGACGGGCAGAGCCGGGTGGTAAGTGCCATGCTCGGCGATGAAAGTCGGCTGGAAACGGCGGCAATCGGTGAGGCCGTCGGTATCGGCGTGGTGATAGGCACGGATACAACCACCAATGAAGGGTCTGAGGTCACTCGAACCACCCTGACGCGCTCCGACGGCTTAAGCTGGGGCGATGACGGCTACCAGATCGGCACGCTCTTCACCATCGACGGCGGCGCTACCTTCAAGGTCAACAACGTTATCGATGACATCGATGAAGACTCGGGAGCCGTCCTCAGCTCAACCCTTGTCTTGACGCTTGGTGGCGATTTGACCGGCATAAGCGACGGCACTTATGACTTCCAGCGCCGGGCCGATGCGGTGACGTTCGACGCAACCAATTGGTGGCAGGAGGTGACGGTCACGATCGAAGCCGACACCGATTTTATTGCCGATCCCGATCAGCAGTACCTGCACAAAGAGCCGGTGCGGCAGCATCTATCGAACCGGATCGCCGGTCCGCTGATTATCGAGGGCGGTGTGGCCGAGGGCAAAGACCGTTCGGTGAAAGCAGCGGTCATGCTGCCGACAGAGTTTACGGCACCGCCGATCGATGTCGCCGTATTGACGGACGAAACGCACCAGGCCGACCGGCTGAACGTGTTCAACGACTCCAGCACGGCGGACGACATCGGCTGGATGAGCGCGGTCGAACTGCGCAATGATGTCATCAAGCTGGGCGATGCCGATGACACGAACACCGTACAGCCGATCAACTTGTCCGGACTGGGTATGCGGCCGGATACGGACGGCAGAAGCACCGGGCTGGACGTCGACATCAGCGAGGACCAGGACGGCAGCATGATCGTCACCTTCCCCGGGGGCATCACCTTCGATGATATCGAAATTACGGAGATTCTGCTCGGCCAGGGCAACGACACCTTCAATATTGCAGCCACGAGCACCGGCACGCCCGATGCGGATGATTATATCGTAACGGTAATCCATGGCGGCGGCAATACGGAGGTAACAGATCCGGATACCGGTGAAACGGTTATGGGCGGTGATGCAATCACCGTGACCGGCGGTGGCGGACCTGCTTCACCCCTGGTGATCTACGGAGACACCTCTCAAGACGGCAGCCGTTACGATTCACGGCCAGACCTGGGAATCTTCACCGGCAATGCGCTTTACTTCGACAGTCACGGCAATGACGTGATCGATGCGTCGGCCTCGAACGGTGCGGTCACCATTTACGGTGGGCGCGGGGACGATCTCATTTACGGCAGCCAGGCCGGCGACCACATTGCCGGCGGATCGGGTGACGACGAAATCCACGGCGAGAGCGGCAGCGATCACATTTACGGCGATTCCGGGTTCAACCTGGATTTCGATGTAACGGTCGACGGAGAAGGCGTCCACAGCGTTGCGCGTGAACTCACGGTCGTAACCCTCGATGCGAGCAGGATCCTGACCCGGGACGACCTGACGGCGGGTACGGACACCATCCATGGCGATGCCGGAGATGACATTATTTTCGGTGACTTAGGCGTGGTCGACCAGTCATCGCTCAAACTCCTGTCCACGGGGGATGTTACCGAAATCAGGAGCGAGCGATACGCCAACGGCGAAATCGATCACCTGTACGGCGGCACAGGCAGCGATGTGATCCTCGGCGGAAACAAGGGAGACGAAATCGACGCCGGCGAAGGCAACAACCTCGTTTTCGGCGATGAAGGCCGGATACTGTACAACCAGGACGGCAACCTGGCGGACATCGACCTTGTCGAAAGCCTTTCGACGACAGCTGAAGGGGGAATCGACACGATAACGACCGGGAGCGGTTCTGACCTGGTCATCGGCGGAAGAGAAGGTGATGAGATTGATGCCGGGGCCGGCAATAACCTGGTGATCGGCGATTCCGGCAGAATCACGGCGGCTCTTACCGATGGCCAGCAGCTTTCCGGTATTCCGATGACCTTCGGCCTGATCGAGACCATGACGTCGGACGACGGCGGTGATGACGACATCACCACGGGTATCGGGTATGACATCGTCCTGGGAGGCCAGGGCGGCGACACCATCATCGCAAACGACGGAGAGTCCGAGACATCCATTGACGCAGGGAATATTGTTTTGGGTGACAATGGATCGTTGGACTACACGCGAGCGGATCGTGACCCGATGGAAGCCGGTGCCGACCTCGATCCTTCCGATCTGGATCTGGTTCTGAGCATCGATGAGAGCATTGGCGGCAATGACGAAATCACCACGGGTGACGGCTCCGACCTGGTCATCGGCGGTGCGGGCAGTGATACGATTACGGTGAACCACGGCAACAACCTGGTGCTCGGTGACAGCGGACAGATCACTGCGGCCTCGAGTACCGGTCCGCAGTTGGACGGTCTGCCCCTGACCATCGGGGAAATCCTGACCACGGCCGACGGCATCGGCGGGACCGACTACATTACGTCCGGAAGCGGCAATGACATTCTTGTGGGCGGCACCAACGACATCGACGACAGTGAATCAACAGAAGATGTAGACGAAAGGGTCGAGGTCATCACCGCCGGTGACGGCAACAACATCATGCTGGGCGACAGCGGACGGATCGACTACACGAGAGCCGATCGGGAACTCGCAATTGCCGGGGCGGACACCAACCCCGCGGACATTGACCTGATCGAGAGCAGTTCGACCACTGCGTTTGGCGGTGTGGACGTCATTACCAGCGGGTCCGGTTCCGACCTGGTCATTGGCGGAAGAGAAGGAGATGAGATCGACGCAGGAGCCGGCAACAACCTGGTGATCGGTGATTCCGGCAGAATCACTGCGGCTTCCACCGATGGCCCGCAGCTTGCCGGTATTCCGATGACCTTCGGCCTGATCGAGACAATCGAGTTTGGAGACGGCGGAGTCGATACGGTTACGACCCTGGACGGCAGGGACATTGTTCTGGGTGGAGATGATGGCGACGTTATCGATGTAGGTGAGGGCAACAACATTGTTATCGGGGACGACGGAAAGATCGACTACACCCGTGCGGATCGCGAGAGTGCAGCCGGGGCGGACACGAATGCGGCGGATATCGACCTGATCGAGAGCCTCTCGACAGAATCAGCAGGCGGTGCGGACACGATCGACACCGGCGACGGCGACGACATCATCATCGGCGGACGGTTCGGGGACACGATTCAGGGCCGGAACGGGCACAACATCGTGTTCGGCGACAGCGGGCAGATGGTTGCGGCCGTGGTGGATGCGCCCCAATTTGCCGGGCAACCCATCACCATAGACCTGGTCACGACCATCCAGCCGGACGATGGCGGTGCTGACACCATTTCGACCGGTGACGACAACGATATCATTCTCGGCGGATTTGACGGTGACACCATCACCGCCGGTGGTGACAGCGACTACGTCCTTGGAGATAACGGCCGGTTGGATTATGTGCTGGCAAGCGATTATGTCGAGGGGCGTCCGGATATCGAAACGGTTACCCTGGACGGTTCGGTTGATAATCCCTCCACGCTCGATCTTGTTTCAACCACCGACCCGACTCATGGCGGGGATGACGTGATCCGCGGCAATGCGGGAGACGACGTGATCTTCGGCGGAACGGGCAAAGATCGGATTTGGGGCGACACGAGCGACAGCGCCAACGGCACCGGGCCGGACGGCGATGACGGCAAGGACCTGATCTTCGGCGACCATGGCAAGGTTTATCCCAGTCTGCCGAACGCAAATCCCGGAAAATATTACAACAACAACTTCTTCGCCATCGACACCCAGGAGACCGACCTTGGCAATGATGACGTCATCTTCGGCAACGGCGATGACGACACCATTCTCGGCCAGCAGGGCGATGACGTGATCTTCGGCGGCACCGGGTACGACATTCTTATCGGCGGCCACAACGTGCTGAACGGCCACGACGAGATGGACGACATGGATGCGGCGCAGATCGCTGCCATCACCTCCGGAGTGCTGGCGAATAAAAACCCGAGCGACATCAACGACATCAATGACGTGATGGACGGCGGCAGCGAAGAGGACATTCTGGCCGGCGACAACGCCATCGTGATCCGTCAGGTCGACTCTGTCGGCCCGCGGTTCCAAACGCTGGCGGGTGATACAGTTTACAGTATGATCAATCAATCCCTGGATGGTCTGATCAGCGTCAATATCGGGTTCGAACCCAATGTGGACGGCACATCTCAAGCCAAGCCGGACAGCACCGTCGGCTACACGGCAACCCTGCTCAACCACAGCGCCGCCATCGAGCAAGCCGCTGCTGAAAACCCAGCGTTGCCGCGCTGGTTCGGAAACGATGTAATGGCCGGCGGCAGCCAGGATGACATGCTGTTCGGCGAGCTCGGCGACGACGTCATGCAGGGCGATGGGTCGATCGATCTGCAGGCTACAGGCAATGCAGAAGATGCAGTAAGCTTCCACCCGTCTCCAACGGCCAACCCGTCGTTTACGATTCCGGACGGGTCCGGTTACTTCCTGGTGGATGACGACCCTGTGAACGACACGGTCGACGAAAGCGTGATGCTGCTCTTCAAAGTCGATGAGCGGAGTGCCGACGGCGACGACTACATGGAGGGCAACGGCGGCAATGACCGCATGTACGGCAACCTGGGCCAGGATGACATGATCGGCGGCAGCTCGGTCCTGTTCGGCCTGGATGACGATACCGCCGCCTTCTATGAAATAGCTGCCGGTGACTTCGCCCGTCCCGACGGCGCCGACCTGATGTACGGCAGCGCCGGCGATCCCGCACGCCTGGCCCGGAACGATTTTGTCGGCACCGGCCTGACCGAACCCGCCGGCGACGACACGCTCATACCCGTGGCGAACCGCCATGCGCTGGATGCCGATGTCATGATGGGGGACAACGCCAATATTTACCGCCTGGTTGGGGTCAAGGATTATACCGAGAACGGCATAACGGATCCCATCTACGGCTATCTCCAGTTCAATTATGACAAGTCCTATGACACCGGCATCAGTGAAACCGCGGTGGTGACCGAAGACCGCGGCGATCTGCGCATCAAACCGCGGGCCGTGGAGCTACTGGATTACACTTACAGCTTCGATGATTCCGATCCTTACGACATCAAAGCCCAGTGGTCGGGCATCGGATACGGGGACCTGATGTACGGCGAGTCGGGGGACGACATCATTCACGGCATGAGCGGAGACGATGTTCTGTTTGGAAACAGCGAGGATGACGACCTGTACGGTGAGATCGGCGCCGACTGGATCTCCGGCGGCACCGGCATCGACGGCATTCTGGGAGACGACGGCCTGCTGCTTACCAGCCGCAACAGCCTGATGGGTGAACACCTTTACGGAATCGCTGCGAATTCCCCATACCAGGGAGTTCTGAAGTCCAACGAGGAGGTGGACACCAATTCGCTGAACGCGGTAATCAGCACCCCGGGCAAGATCCAGCAGGCGACCATCAACATCGATGGAGAGATCAAGAAGGCCGTCGACCTGATCGCGTTCGATTTGGACGGCATTACTGCCGGATGCAACGATATCCTGTACGGCGGTCTCGGCGACGACTGGATGCATGCCGGTTCCGGCGACGATGCCATGCTGGGCGGTGAGGCGCTGCCGTTCTTCTACACCAATGGGATGATCATGGAGGGGTCTCAGGAATACACCGCCAACGACCTCCTGAAAATTCAGCAGCAGGAACCCGCCAATGTCGGCATGGCCAATGCGGAAAACCCCTTCTGGTTCGCCTTTGCACCCTACAACCCTGGTGACATCCTGCGCTACGAGGGCGAGACCGTAGACATAGGCGACGACCCGCATGGCAAGACCCGCCAGGAATTCGCACTTTACGACGAGTATTTCCCGAGGCGCAAACTGTTCCTTGATATAGAGGGCAATGCGGTTACAACGGAGTCTGAGGGCGTGTTCGACTTCCTCCTTAACTTCGATGAAACGGAAGGTCCGCTGGGCTTCGCATTTACTGGCGGCGCCAAAGCGACCGACGGCGACGACCGCATGTTCGGGGACGCCGGAAACGACTGGATCGTGGGCGGCACGGGACGGGATCACATGTACGGCGGCCGGGGCGATGATCTCCTGAACATGGATGATGACCATGATTCAGGAGGCGAAGCGACCAACAAAAACCCGAATCCGGATCCGCTGGACAACACCATTGCCGATGAGTACCAGGCCTATGCGGATATTGCATACGGTGGGGCCGGACGAGATATCATGATTATCAATACCGGTGCGGACCGGGCCATCGACTGGGTGGGCGAGTACAACAGCTACATCGCGCCGTTCAGCCCGTTCGGTGCATTCCACATCAGCCGGGCCCTGGCGCCTCAGATCCCCGAATACATCATAGCCCTGGCAGACAGCGACGGGACCGACACCACGATCCCGCATGGAACGCTGTATGCGGAACAGAAGAGCTACGATGTCCGTGTGGATGATCCGAGCTCGCCGGAATTCGCGTTCCGCCAGGGCGAACCATACGGCGAGCTGGGCATGGTGCGGCAGAGCGACTATGACTGGCAGGCCCAGACCGGTGCGCCCAACGATCCCCAGCCGGGCAATCTCCAGGGGCAGCGGGAGATCATGCGGCGGGAGCTCTTTACCGAGGGGGATCCGATGTTCGCCTTCTCTCCGGAAATCGGCACATGGCTGCTGGTAAACGGCACCTATCAGGCTGCCCCGGAAGTGCTGGGTGAGGATGCAATCAGCATTTACCACCTGGATGATATTCAGCCGCCTTATATGGAAATTCTTGCCGGCATGAGCGTCAACAAGGGCACCGGCGGATTGAAAGCCAATGCCTACATCATCTTCGATTACCAGGATCCAATGAACTTCAAGTTCGCAGGCATCGACACGGGGTTGGACAAGATCCAAATCGGTCACCGGACCGAGCTGGAAGGATGGGTGGTGGACACGCAGGTCAACATGCGGCTCCAGGAAAAAACATTCTACGATCTGACCCTGGTGATGTACGGGACCGTGGCCACGGTCTGGGTGGATCAGAGTGTTTCCGCAACTTTCGATTTCGGCAACGCCCTGAACGACGGGCTGATCGGGCTGGGAACCAGCAATGCCAAGGCGACGTTCGACAACTTCCAGGTACAGAAGCTGCCGCCGACCATCACCTTTGAATATGGCGTTGCCGAAAAACCGTTCGATACCGCCCTCGGCACTTGGGAATTGTCGGATGGACGATACACAGGCTCTCCATTGACAGATGGAGACACGGCCATCGCCACCCAGTACCTGGAAGTGTGCGCCTATTCGCGGCTCAACATGGAAGCTGCCATTCAGACCTCGACGCTGGGCGGCCTGGTATTCGACTACTACTCGAATGAAGACTTCAAATTTGTCGCCATCAAGGCGGATTCACCCGAGATCATCATCGGCCATCGCACCGCTCAAGGGTGGTCCTTCGATGCTGTCGCTGTCTTGGAATACACCATTACCGCCGACCAGAGCTACACCCTGGGTGTCGGCATGTTCGGTTCCAGTGTCAGTGTGACGGTGAACGGGGAGGCCGTGGCCGGTTTCGTCTACAACAGCCTTTTAAATGACGGCGAATACGGCCTGCTGAGCAAAGACGGCATGAGTACCTTCGACAACTTCCTGATCAGGGGCGATGATCCGGCCTACCAAACGTTGATATTGCCGAACGTTTCGATCGCCGATACGGCCGTGGTCGAGGGGGACGGTATTGCGTACATTACTGTCGAACTGTCAAAAAGTTCCGACGAGATATTGAGCGTCGACTATTTAACCATTGATGGCACGGCGAAAGCCGGCACCGATTATGTCACAAACATCGGAACCATTACCTTCCAGCCGGGAGAGACCAGCAAGCAGATTGCCCTGGCGATCGTGAACGATACGACCGAGGAAGGCGAGGAGACGCTTACGGTAAGTCTAATCAACCCCGGCAGCGGATTGGAACTCGGCAAAGACACCGCCCTGGTGACGATTCACGATGACGATGCGCCGCCAGTGGTGTCGGTGTCCGATGCGGTGGTTACGGAAGGCGACAGCGATACCACGACGGTACCTGTGGAGTTCACGCTTTCCAAGGCTTCCTCCAATACCGTAACCGTGAAATATGCAACTGCCGATTTGACTGCTTTTGCCGGATCGGATTATCTGGCCGCAACAAACACCGTTACCTTTGCCCCGGGCGACACATCAGTCTGGATAGATTTTACCGTTATCGGTGACGAGGAACAGGAATCCAATGAAGACTTCCGTATCTCGCTGTCGGAGCCGTCCAATGCCACCATCGGCGACGGTGAAGGAGTGGTCACGATCGTAAATGACGACCAGATTCCAACGGTTACCGTCACCGCAACGGATGCAAGTGCTTCGGAAACGGACCTGGATGCAGGCGTCTTCACCATAAGCAGAGATTTCACCGACGGACCGCTGGCGGTCGTTCTGAATCTCGGTGGCTTGGCTGTAGTGAATGAGGACTATACCGTCATCGCCTCCGGCGGGTACTGGGACGGGATCGACATCCTGACCCTTGCCGACGGCGTCGCTTCCGCCACCTTGACTATCACGCCGATCGATGACGACATTGCGGAGGGTACGGAAGATGTGGTGTTGACGGTTATTTCGAATGCCGCTTATACGATCGGCACCGAAAGCGCCACGGTGCAGATATCAGACAACGACACCCCGCTGCCGAGTCTTTCCGTCGACCTCATGGAAATTCCGGAGGGCGACAAGTTCAACAACCGGACCACGTTTACGGCCAGGCTCTCGGAAGCTTCGGCGGACCCGGTTACCGTTACCGTTAAAACACTGAATGGAACGGCCCTGTGGGGCGATGATTTCACGTACTTTGAATCCACACTCACCTTCAATCCCGGAGAGACGACCAAGACTTTTGTCGTAAGGATCATTGGCGACACGGCTGCTGAAGGAACCGAAAACTTTTTCATCGAACTGTCCGGGGCTGCGAATGCGGTGATTGCGGGTGACGGGAAATTCGAAATGACGATTCTCGATGACGACGGTTCCCCGCTCACCGCTGCCGAAGCGCCGGCCGAGACCATGCCGGTGGAAGCCCTGACCGGCGATATGCTCGCGCCCATTGTGGACGAGGCCGTTCTGCGGTGGACCCGGACGTTGGCCGGGGATGCGGCTTCACTGGCGGTGCTGCAGGATCTGGATGTTTCCGTCGCGGATTTGAGCGGGCTCACGCTGGGCCTCGCCGGCGGCAACACTATCCTGATCGATGCCGATGCGGCCGGGTGGGGCTGGTACGTGGACGAAACGCCGGCAGACGATGTCGAGTTCACCGTGCCGGGCGGTGAGGACGAGGGCCGCATGGACCTCTTGACCGTGGTGATGCACGAGATGGGGCATGTGCTGGGATACGATGATCGGGCCGATGGCCCCGATAACCTGATGAGTGCAACTCTGGATGCCGGCGATCGGCACACGCCCGACAGCGGCCTGGTCGTTATGACAATGGACGATCTTATGGATGATGCACAAGCGCATGAAGCCGGGGACGGGGACGGCTCCTGGCTCCGGGACTTCCTGATCAAGAGCGGCAGGGCCGAGCGCAGTCCCTTCGAACCTTTGGAGGACATGCTGATCGTGATTCCGGGAGAAGAGGCCGAGACGGTCTAACCATGATCCGCTGTAAGTCGTTAAAGGCGGTGCGGCTTTTATAAGCCGGCCGCCTTTCTTTCACTTGCCGATTCTTTTTTGACATCGAGATCGATCCATTAGACCACTGGGAGAAAATGCCGATATGGAAGGAAATGCAAAAAACGAACATGTGAAGGTTGTCTGGGACGATGCCGATGTCCGTTCGGTATATCCTGATATTGCACAGGTAAAGGCATCCCGCAGCGAGGTGATGCTTTTCTTTGGGCGTATTTCCGAAAGCCGTTCCCAACCTAATGAACGTCGCGCCGATTTAATCGAGCGGGTTGTGCTGAATCCTTATCGTGCCAAACTGCTCGCTGCACAGCTTAACCGGAGCATTCGCGATTTTGATGCGGCGAGGGTTTATACCACCATCGAGCCTACGCCGCCGATGGATCCGCCGCCTTTTGAATCCGACAACGGACGTCGGACGGTTGACATGGTGTTTGGATTTTTGAAAGAGAAAAATATACAAGCCGCGTTTGAACATTCATTCAAAATGACGGAGGATAAGCTGCTTGACAAACGATTTTTGCTTGGATTCGACAAGAGGACCATCCGGGAAAATCCGGATCTGGAGCTGGTGACATTATGCCGTCAAATCGGCATGCCGGAAGATTTCCTTACAGCTTACCAGGAAAAATTGCCGGCATCCCACATTGTGGGATTTGGTTTCGGTGAAGGCGAGGGGGTGTTTGCGGTGAAAGCCTATCTGGAATTCGAACAGCGTTTTTTCAGGGCATTTCACAGCCGCGGCGGCAGGGCCGATCCATACGTGTCCCATTTGGGTTTTAAATGGGATGCAGCGGACCATGCAAAAAAAGTGCTGACACGGTATACCTGCCATCCAGGAACAGCATCCGGCGAAGCGATAAAACGGCTCTCGAATTATTTCGATAATGAAAAGGAAGCAGGCCCGTTCGAGTCCGTCAGGAAAATACTTGAAACAGCATCCCGGGCACCTGGTGGAAAGCGTTTCCAGTTTCTCGAAGTTACGGAGGAGGGGAGTCAACGTTCATCGTTCGACATCAATCTTTATGGCGCCGGCCTCAATCTCGGAGACATAAATAGGTTGTTACTGGATATAGCGCGGCATTTCAGTTTGCCCCATGAGCCGTTTCAACGTCTTTGTGAAACGCACAAAGATCATGTTTTGGGGCATCTTGCCGGGGGCAGGGACAGAAACGGCAAGGATTTTGTAACTGTCTATTCGGGGGAGTAATCGAGAATCGAAAGAAAGCCGTCCTGCTATCTTCCTATGCAGCCCCTTGTCTGTTCCGTACAAAAGATCATTTTAAATGCTTTCCGATTGTGGTATTTTTAGCACGTTTTAAAATGATGGTCTGATATGATGAAAGGATCCATGCATGACCGACAATATCGTCATCGTTTTATCCTGCGGGACGGACAACCCCAACCGGACCACCCGGGCCATTCATCTGGCGATGACCGCCCACAAGGAAGGAAAAAATGTCACACTTTTTCTCCTGGACGAGGGGGTTTTCGTCGGGAAGGCCGGGATGGTGGATAATGTTCGGGCGGCCACCGGGGATTCGGCCGATGATCATCTGACCTATCTTCAAGCCAACGATGTCCCCATCCTTGTCTGCACCCCGTGTGCCGTCGCACGGCAGATTTCCGAGGAGGACCTCATCGAGGGCGCCCGGATGGCTGCTGCATCGGAGCTTATCGGCCTGGCCTGCGAATCAGCGGTCATCAGCCTGTAGTATTGTTCCCGGCATGCAACGGAACGAATAAGTGCCCATCCAGATTTCTGGATGGGCACTAATCAGTGTCATGAGGAGGTTTTACGTGAAAATTATCAGCCTTATTGGAAGTCCGCACGGGGAAAAGGGAAACACGGCCGCATTGCTCGATCGGGTGCACGAGGGGGCCATGGAGAAGGGCGCTTCCATCGAAACCATTCTGCTGAAGGGGGATACGGTTTTTCCCTGCCTGGCGTGCGACGCCTGCCACAAAAAAGGAAAATGCGTCCAGAAAGATGATTTCGAGCGTATCCGCGAAAAAATCGAGCAGGCGGAAGGGTTGATCCTGGCCAGCCCCAATTATATTTTCAGCGTCAGTGCACAACTGAAGGCATTTATGGACCGGTGCTGCAGCGTGGTCCACCTCATGGGTTTCGAGGGGAAATACGGCGCTTCCGTCATTACCTCCGGGGGCGGTGACGAATCGGCCATTGCCGAGTACATGAACCATTTTCTGCTCATCACCGGCGTTCGCCCGGTCGGCTCGGTTTGGGCGACCATGGGGCTTTTGACGGATAACCGTTTTACCGATGACATCCGGCAAAGCGCACGAATGCTTGGAAACAATCTCGTTCGCGCCTGGAAGACCGGGGCCATGGACCCGGCCGTCGAACAGGCCATGTCATCCTTTCGGGAGCGGATGTACCGGCTGGTGCAATGGCGGAAAACCGAATGGCCCTACGAATACGAATACTGGCGCAACCACAGGGGGATGGAATAGCCCATCTTTTTACGGAACCGGTTTCCGATTTGCCGTATGCCCTGAAATAAATCCATTTATTGTCCACAAATACTGGATCTCCCTTATTTTTTTACGTCCTTTCTTCGTTTATATTAATCGGAATAAGATATTACACTCAATTGGGGCCGTGCGTTGCGGCCGGCGCAGTGCCGGTCGATTCGTTTGGTGTTATCTTCTGCAAGAACGATTTCCAATTGGATGAGAATATGTGGCTTTACCGTCTTTTAGTCACAGTCATGCTGTTGATGTTGCCGTGCGCCTGTACGGTAGGGCCGGAGTACGCTCGTCCGGACACCGCACTGACGGAGGAGGGCGCATTTCAAGGCGGGGGTGAAGGTGTATGGAAATGTGTCGGGGAAGATGATTTAAACCGTTGGTGGCGGCGGATGGACGATCCGCTGATGGACGGCTATGTCGATGTGCTGCTTTCTGAGAATCTGCAACTCAAGCAGGCCGCAGCGCGCATCGAGCAGGCATGGGCGCAGTTGGGGATCGCACAGGGCGATCGGGTGCCCGCTGTCGCTGCATCAGGCTCGGGAACAAGACGGATGCAGCCCCTCGAGAGCGTAACGGCAGCTTCCGGGATCCCGATTCCGGGGGGTGGGGACATGCGCTTTTATGTCACCCGGCTCGAACTCGGGTTGAGCACGAGCTGGCAGGTCGATCTATTTGGAAAAATACGGCGACGGATTGATGCCGCAAAAGAGCGCTATCTGGCCTCCCGCGCCGAGGCGGGAGCCCTGGTCCATTCGTTGATCGCGGAATTGGCCCGGCGAAGAACGGCATTGGCCACATTGAAACGCCGGCTGGAATTGGCCGAAGACACGATCGCCAGCCGAAAGTTGACACTGGAGACGGTGGAATTTCGGTACAGCCTTGGAGGGCCGAATATAACGGCATCGGATATTTACCTGGCGCGAGAGAACCTGGCTTCCGTATCCGCCGAAGTTCCGGACATTCAGCGGCAACTTTTCGAGCAGGCCTATGCGATGGATGTTTTGCTGGGATACAAGCCCGGAACCACCGATCCCATGAAAACGGATATTCCCCTACTGCCGCCGCCTCCCAAAATTCCGATCGCCCTGCCGGGGCGGCTTCTGGACCGTCGACCTGACCTGCAGGCGTCCGAGCTGCGGATGATGGCTGCCGTCGAGGAAATCGGCATTGCCGTAGCGGACCTGTATCCGGATCTGACCCTATCCGCCGATCTTGCATTTGAAAGCAGCGAGGCCAACGACTTTTTTCAATCGGAAAACCTCGCAGGCGGCATTCTCGCCGATGTCATGATGCGCCTTTTCGAAGGCGGTCGGCTTCGAGCCGCCATCGATCTTCAAAAAGCCCGTGCCCGGGAGCTCGCCGCCGATTATGCCGGCCAGGTGTTGAACGCACTGCGGGAAGTGGAGGTCGCACTCAGCAATGAGCGGTTTTTGGCCGAGCGCATCGAAAAGCTTCGAATACGTCTCGACAATATTATTGAAGCGGAAAGGGAGGGTTGGAACTATTATAAAAGAGGGCTGCGGCCGCTTCTGGAAGTGCTCGAGATTCAGCGTCGGCGGTATGCCGCGGAGCAGGCGTTTCTGCTGGCCAGTCAGGCTGCCTGGAACAACCGGTTGAACCTGTATCTCGCCATAGGCGGGGACTGGTTGGAAGATGAACCGGTAATTCGACACTATCCCCTCCCGACGGAAAGCGGGCCTTCATGAACGAAAATGCCCGATCCAAGAAAAGGGATGGCATATACGGCATCTTACAGTTGGCATTCGTGATTGTCTTCGTTGGCGGGGCTTTTCTGGTCACCCGATACCTCGCATCCATCGAGTCGGCGCCGAACCCCGATCGTGGGGCCGGGCAGCGGGAAATGCTCGTTGAAACGGCCCGGGTGGCACCGGCGTCTCATCGGCTGCGATTTTCATCTACCGGAACCGTTCAGGTGCGTGCCGTTACCGATCTGGTCCCCCAGGTCAGCGGGCGCGTCGTCTCGATCGATGATTCGGCTTTCCCCGGTGGCCTGTTCACTCCCGATACCGTGCTGTTCCAAATCGACAAAACGGATTACCGTCTCAATGTGGAGCAGATAAAGGCCGAAGTGGCGCGCGCCGAAACGCAGGTGGAGCTTTCGGAGGCTCGTTCCAGCGCCTCCGTGGAGGAGTGGCGCCGGCTGAACCCGAATACGCCCGTACCGCACCTGGTTGCGGAAAAGCCGCAATTGGCCGAAGCCAAAGCCGCTCTTGAGGCGGCCGGGGCCCGGTTAAAAATCGCCCGCCTGAATCTCTCGCGTACGGATTTTAAATTGCCGTTTACCGGCCGGATGACGGAGTTTCACCTGGAGGTGGGGCAGTACGTGGTTGTCGGGCAGTCTTACGGAAAAGCGTACCGGATTTTTTCGCTCGAGATCGATCTGCCGCTGGAAGAGGAGCAGCTTACGTGGCTGTTGGAGAGTGAAGACCCGATTATCACCGTCGTCAGCGGCTATATGGAACAGGACACTTACAGTGCTTTCGTAAAGCGGATTTCCGGAAAGGTGGAACCGCAGACGCGCCTGGCCCGCGCGGTACTGGGGATTAAGGACCCGATGCCGGATCTGGTGCCCGACGTGTTCGTAAAGGTGAATATCATCGGTCCTGAGCGCCGAAATATCTGGGTGCTGCCGTTAAACGCTCTGCAGGAAAACCGGTCTGTCTGGGAGGTTACATCCGAAAACACGCTCCGGCAGCTCCAGCCGAATATAATTCAGATCACCGAAGAAGCCGTCGTGGCGGAAAGTGACGGACGCGCCATTACGGTGGTGCGCGGTAATATACCCGAAGCCACCGAAGGCACCCGGGTTCGCCCGGTAAACACCCAGGAAAATTAGAAGCCGATGGCGGATGAGCATTCGGAACATACGGGAGCAGCCGGCATCACCGGCTGGTTTATCGGAAACCACGTGGCCGCTAATCTGATGCTGGTGTTTCTCGTGGCCGGCGGTTTGATTTCGGCCATGCGGATGCGTACGGAACTGTTCCCCACGATCGATCCCCGTATGGTAACCGTTCGCGTTCCCTATCCGGGCGCCACAACCCATGAAGTGGAAGACGGCATTACCAGCCGTGTTGAAGAGGCCGTCATCGGGGTTGCGGGAATCGAACAGGTGACCTCCATCGCCCAGGAAAACCTCGGAGTGGTTTCTCTTGAAGTAGAGCAGTTCACCGACACGGATGAGGTGCTTGACGATGTAAAAAATGCGGTGGATCAACTCGTGGATTTCCCCCCTCAGGATGCCGAGTCCCCCATTATCACCAAGATCGATCCTCAACCGGCGGTGATCACGCTCGTTTTACACGGGGAGGTGCCGGAACTGACGCTCAAGCGTTGGGCCGAGCGCGTAAAAAATGAATTATTGAGGGTGCCTGGTGTTTCACTGGTCCAACTCCAGGGTGACCGTGACTATGAAATCGCCATTGAAATTCCGGAAAACGTGCTGCGCAAATATGATCTCGACATAGCCCGGGTCGGACGAATCGTCGAGGCGTCTTCCCTGGATTTGCCGGCGGGAACGGTCGAATCCGAAGCCGGGGACATTTTGCTTCGCATACAGGAAAAAGGATACGTGGGGGAAGCTTTTAGAGATATCGTGGTAAAGAGCCTTCCCGACGGCAGCCTGCTTCGCCTGCGCGATATCGCCGCCATCGTGGACGGGCTCACGGATGAAAACCTCATTACCCGCCATAATGGTGTACCGGCCGTTTTTGTTCAAATTTCACGGAGTGAATCGCAGGATACCCTTCGGGTGGAAAAGGCCGTCCAGAATTATTTGAAGGACCTCACGCTGCCCGCCGGCATTGATATCGCCGTGTTGGAAAACCAGACCCGGATTTTAAAGCAGCGGATTAACCTGCTTGCCCGCAATGCACTGATGGGTTATGCTCTGGTGTTTATTCTTCTGCTGGTTTTTCTCGACCTCAAACTGGCCTTCTGGACCAGCATGGGCATCCCGATTTCGTTTCTCGGCGGTCTCCTGTTCGTCGCGCTTTTCGGAATGAGTTTCAATATGATCACGCTATTCGCTCTGATCGTGGTGTTGGGGATTGTCGTGGATGACGCTATTGTCACCGGTGAAAGCATTTTTTCCGAGCAGGAGTCCGGCAGGCGGCATAAAGAGGCGGCTGTTTCCGGCGTCAGGGCCGTCAGGGCGCCGGTGACCATCGGTGTTCTCACCAGCGTGGCGGCCTTTGCCCCCCTGGCGTTTACACGGGGGATACTGGGACAGGTCCTGCGCCCCATTCCAATATTTGTCATCAGCATCCTGATCGTTTCGCTGGTGGAGGCATTTACGATTCTGCCGGCGCATTTGTCTTCTTCGAATCGCTGGAGCCGCGGGATCATAGCGCGCATCAGCCGAAGCGTCAACGGCGGCCTGGATCGTTTTCTTACACGTTGGTTCATACCGGTTTTGGAGCATGCCCTCTATTGGCGGTACGCGGTTTTAGCGGCATTTATCGCTCTGCTGATCCTTTTCACCGGTCTTTTCCGTGCGGGCATTATCCGGTTCATTTTTTTCCCTCAGATCGAAGGGGACCAGGTCAACGCGACCCTGGTGATGCCGGTGGGAACGCCGTTCGAGGTAACGCGAAAGAATGCGATGACCCTGTTGAATGCCGCAGAGCAGGTCGATGAGAATCTGGCACAAACGGCGGAAAAATCGCTCTTTGACAGTATTTCCGTCATTATCGGGGCGGTATTCACGGATCAGGAGCCGGGCGGGGCCGGCGAAGTGTCCGCAACCACCAGCAATCGTGCGCAGCTTCGCATCCAGTTGATCGATGCGCCGCTGCGGAATGTGTCGGCCCTGGAAATCGAACATCGGCTGCAGAACGCCATCGGAAGAATTCCGAATATCGATGAATTGTCGTTTCAGAGCAGCATTGTCTCCGGGGGAGAGGATATCAACATCCAGCTGGCCCACGAAGATGTCGAGGTCCTCGACAGGGCCTCCGAATTGATGAAGGACCGGATGCGCAACATGGAGGGAGTTGTAGAGATCGCCGACAGTTTAAAAAAAGGCAAGCTGGAGTATGTGTTCGAACTGACGCCGATCGGCCTTGCGGCGGGCCTTAAACCGGCCGATATCGGCCGGCAGCTGCGCAACGCATTTTACGGCTACGAAGTTCAGCGCATCCAGCGATTGCGAACGGAACTGAAGGTCATGGTTCGCTATCCTCCGGAGGAACGGGAGCGGATTCAGGCCATTTACGATTTTCGTATAACCCTGCCGAACGGCGAAAAGGCGCCGCTGGAAACCATGACACGGATTCACGAGCAGCGCACCTACTCGCAGATCAAGCATGTGGACGGCCGGAGAGTCGTAAACGTGACGGCGGATGTTGATGAGCGGTATACCACACCCGATGAAGCGTTGGATATCATCATGGAAGAGGTCGTTCCGGAAATTCGAAGCCGATACCCGGGAATATCAGCGAGCATCACCGGTGAAAGCGAAGACCGGCGCGAGGACATGATGTCCCTGGCGCAAAACATGCTCACGGCTCTGCTTATCATCTTCGTGATGCTCGGTGCTCAACTCAAAAGCTATCTGCAGCCCTTCATCATCATGGCCATCATCCCGTTCGGAATGGTGGGCGCGCTGTTGGGGCACCTCCTGCTGGGTTATGACCTGTCCTTTATTTCGATTTTCGGACTGGTGGCTTTGACGGGTGTTGTCATCAACGATTCGGTTATATTGATCGATTATTACAACAGGCAGCGGCGAGCGGAGACCTTCACTGCTTATGAGGCGCTTCTGGATGCCGTCCGGCGGCGTTTCCGGCCTATTCTATTGACCACGCTGACCACCACGCTGGCTTTGCTGCCCATGCTCCTGGAAACCAGTCTTCAGGCCCGATTTCTCATTCCCATGGCCATCAGCCTGGCTTTCGGCCTGCTGTTTGCCAGCATTATCCTGGTGTTTTTGCTTCCGGTCCTGATCCGAATCGTAGCCGATATCCGCGGTATATTCGGGAAGAAACCGGCGCGGCGGTGAAGGTTCCGGCGTTAAAGAAGATGGACAGGCACTCTTCGCGCGTCAATAGCAATGCTCGTCCCCGGGAAAAACGCCGTCATTTACTTCCGATATATAGGTTTCGATCGCCCGTTTCGACGCATCCCACAGGTTTGCATATTTTTTGACGAACTTGGGAAGGCGCCGATCATTGAGCCCCAACAGGTCATGCATTACAAGGACCTGCCCATCGCAATCCCGTCCGGCACCGATGCCGATGGTGGGTATCGAAACCGCCGCCGTGATCTTCCCTGCGATGTCGGCCGGTATTCCCTCGAGAACGATAGAGAACGCTCCTGCCGCTTCAACCTCTTTTGCATCCGCGATCAGCCGCTCGGCATCGCGCTGGACTTTGAATCCACCCATCTGGTGAACGGATTGAGGGGTGAGTCCTACATGGGCCTGAACCGGGATCGAGGCATCGGAAATTGCCTTGATAATATGGCTGACGCGGGCGCCGCCTTCGAGCTTTACCGCCTGTGCCCCGGTTTCCTTTAAAAACCGGCCGGCATTATATATCGCATCCGCCACATCGGTTTGGTACGATAAAAACGGCATATCTCCGATCACCATGGCACGCTGCACCCCTCTCGACACGATTCGTGTATGATAGATCATTTCATCCATGGTAACCGGCAGGGTGCTGGTTTCTCCCTGGATGACATTGCCCAACGAATCGCCCACAAGAATGATATCGATGCCCGCCGAATCCACGATTCTGGCAAACGGGTAATCGTAGGCCGTGAGCATGGTGATTTTTTCGCCCTTCTGCTTCATCTCTAAAAGTTTCGGAATGGTGATGACATCCATATAACCTCCTGGCAGGTTTGGGTTTAACGATTATTTCCACTATAAATGAGCAGGGTATTAGAAGTCAAGCATGAAAAACGATTTATGTAATATTTAAGCAAAAAATTGCGATTTATATAACTAAAAGAATGAATAAATACGATTAAAGCAATTTTAAGTGTAAAAAATTGCAGATTTGTTTTGACTTCGAATGGATGGTTGTGGCATTTGGGTTATGGGTCATGGGTTATGGGTTATGGTTGGTTGGTCTTTATTATTTGAGGGGGGATGATTATGCCGAATATCGACGCAGGCAAACCGGATAAGAAGCGGAATATCGACCGTATCGATGCGCACATTATCGGTTTGCTTCAACAAAACGGACGGTTGTCCAACATTGACATTTCCAAGCAATTAGGCGTGTCCGAGGCCACGGTAAGGAACCGGTTGAAACGCCTGATCGAAGAATCCTTGATCCAAATTGTCGCCGTGGCAAATCCCCTTAAACTCGGCTTCAATGTGACCGGTGACCTGTATATTCATGCGGAGATGAAAAAAATCGGACGGGTCATCGAAGAGCTGAAGAAATTCAGAGAATTGTGGTACATCGTGATAACGACCGGGATAACCAACATCAATGCCGAATTCGTGGTCGAGGATTTCGAGGCGTTAAACGATCTTATCATCAACAAGATCAGCAAGATCGATGGTGTGATAAGAACCGAGGTGTCCATAATACTGAAATACGAAAAGCGGGATTATGATTTCGGCACGTCCCTGGACAAGCCGGTATAAACAGCGGCTTTATGGGCCGAAAAGCCGCCGAAAATGACGGCATGACCAGTGCCCGTCCGATAATGAGAAAATTCGCATCAGTTCAAGGCGGCCGGAAGATTTTAACCGCAGGAATACGTGATGTATTTTGAGGATTGAAATATTCCGGCCAATGTAGAAATGGAGTGAATTGGCCATTTCCGGGTGGGCACTAACTTAAAATCCATACCGCCATCTGGTTTGACCGCCTCATTATTTTTTTGCTGAACCGCCCACCGAACTGTTCCTGATAATACGACAAAAATCCCCGGCGCCCTACAACGATGGTATCATAGTTCTCTTTTATGGCTGCCTCGATGATATCGAAGGCAGGTCCTTTCTTAATGGAGATGACTTCGCTTTCAACACAGGCGATCGGTTTTCCGAATCGCAGCAGCAAGTTTCTGGCCTCCTCCATAGAGCGGGTAATGCGTGCCTGGTCGATAACTTTCGACCTGACGGCGTGGCAGATCTTTAACTTGCATTCGCATGATTTCAGCAGTGATCCGACGCAATTGACGTTATTCGGCGTCCATACCGCCGGATCATAGGCTATCATAATGTTTCTGGAAAATTTTTTTCCGCCGACGATGACAAGAGGAATATCCTTGATCTTGCCGATCAGATTTTGGGCAAAACTGCCGAACAGCAAATCCTTGAGTTTGCTGATGCCGGATCGGCCCATGACCACGGCGGAATAACCGTTTTTTGACTCCTCGAGGATATCCGATGCGATTCCCACGTTTTTAATGTGAATGACCGGTCGAATATTGTCCTGTGGAAATCCGGCATCCGACAATATCAGCTTTGCATCGTCAAAAAACTGCCGAATGATCTTTTTCCGATTGAGCGACCACTGTTTCGCACCACTGGTTTCCACGCGATAGAGAGGGTTGTCCTGAACATCCCTGATCCAGGAGGGACTCTCATTTTCAATATTAAACAAAACGGCAATGGTACTGATGGGGTCCATGATTGCGGCGACATATCGTACGGCATTGAGGGCTTGGTCGGAGCCGTCCACGGCGATGAGAATTTTTTGTTTTTGTTCGTCCAACACGGCATTTCCCCTTTCAAATCTTCGGTCAGGGTTATCGATAAATCCGGGGGCAATGGATAGAATACAATGAAATAGGATTGACTGGCATCTGGAACGTCGGTCGAAAGGTTTGCCGGTCGATCTTTCAAGAACCCACGCCCCGCATGATATCAGGATACGAATTTGCCTGTTTTTTTAACAGAAAACAGCATGAAATTCAAGGAAATCCGGCCTTTTTTTGCTGAAGGACCATTCGGTAAATTGAAAAAAAACTTTTTATTGACAGTCCGCGCTGTTCCATTATAATACCCGAATTTCTTGAAAAAACACCTGAGTTTTTAAGTTTTTTTCCATCTTAATTTCTCGGTTTTGCTTTAAAAAAGGAAGGAGAATGAATGGGGCTTGCCCAAAAGGAAGTCATCGGACGGCGCACATTTGCCCACGGCGTTCATCCGCCTGAGCATAAGGAATTGGCCGCCGAAGCACCCATTGAGGTTTTGAAAAGACCCGGAAGGGTCCTTCTTCCCCTGATCCAGCACATCGGCGCACCCTGTGAGCCGTTGGTCAAGGCCAAAGAAGAAGTGGTCTTCGGTCAAATGGTGGCCAAGGGCAAAGGGTTTGTCAGCGCTTCCATTCACGCGTCCATTTCCGGCGTTGTCCAGAAAACCACGGCTACGACACTTCCCAACGGAAGACATGTCCAGGCAATTCCAATAAAGGCGACGGAAGGCGACAACGAAGGAAATTCCGTGTTCGAGGACTTGTGCACCGGCGAATGGCCGGTCGATCAAGTTGAGGCATACAGACCCCAGCAGATTCTCGAAGCCATTCATAACGCCGGCATCGTGGGTATGGGGGGTGCGGCTTTTCCCACCCACGTCAAATTCGCTCCCAATGAAAAGAATGCAATCGACGCCGTCCTGGTAAACGGCTGTGAATGTGAACCCTATCTGACCTGCGATTATCGCCTGATGCTGGAAGCACCCCATCCCATCGTTACAGGTGCACTGCTCGCGGCTCGGGCAACAGGGGCCAAAAAGATATTTATCGGCATAGAGGACAATAAGCCGTCGGCCGTTTCCGTGCTTCAGCAAGCGGCGCGCGGCACCGGGATTACGATTGCGGTATTGAAGACAAAATATCCTCAAGGCAGTGAAAAACAGTTGATCAAAGCGGTATTGAACCGTGAGGTCCCCGTGGGCCTTCTGCCGCTGAACGTAGGGGTTGTGGTGATGAACGTAGCCACGGCAACGGCGGTTTCCCGAGCCGTCTTCAGAAACATGCCGCTGACGCACCGGGTCGTTTGCGTCACCGGCGGAGGCATTCGAACACCCAAGAATATATTCGCTCCGTTGGGTGTATCGTACCGGGAGCTGATCGACTTTTGCGGAGGGCTCCGGGAGAATGCCGCCCGGGTGATATCCGGCGGACCCATGATGGGGTTTGCTTTTTCGAATCTCGATACGCCGGTCACCAAGGGCACCAGCGGAGTCACCGTTCTGACCGAAAACGATGTAAGAAAAGAATCGGAAACCGCCTGTATACGGTGCGGTCGCTGCGTGGACGTGTGTCCGATGAATCTGGTCCCCACCCGGTGTGCACTGGCAGCTCGGAACAAGGATATTTCACTGGCCTGGAAATATCATATAACAGCCTGTTTTGAATGCGGCAGCTGTGCGTACGTCTGCCCGGCCAACATCCCGTTGGTGCAGCTCATTCGGATGGGAAAAACAATGGCCGCGGCAAGGCGATAAGGGGTTGATGTAATGATTTCGGAGTCAACGCGGAAAGTGGAGAGTGCAACGGATACGTCCTCGTCGGTCATTCATGTGGCGCCTGCGCCGCATCTTTCCCATACATCGATAACCACGCGACGGATGATGATAGACGTCCTCATCGGGCTGATGCCCGTGGTAATCATGTCAGTTTGCCTCTTCCGGGGGTATGCTGTAAAGCAGATCCTGATTTGTCTGGCCGGGTGCCTTACGGCTGAGGTGCTTTTTGTTTGGATGCGCAAAAAACCGTTGAGCCTGATGGACTTTTCCGCAGCCGTCACCGCGCTGATTCTGGCCTTGTCCCTTCCGGGGACCGCCCCTTGGTACATCGGGGTGATCGCCTCATTTACGGCGATCGGCATCGGAAAGGTGCTTTTCGGGGGGCTGGGCATGAACATTTTCAATCCCGCTATGGTAGGAAGGGCGTTCGTAATGATCGCATTTGCCGGGGCTATGGCCGCATCCGGGTATGAGTCCGCTACCGGAGGGGTGGATGTCATCAGCCAGGCGACTCCCATGGATGCCTTCAAACAAAGCGGGAATGTGCCGCCTTTAGGTGCCCTGTTCTGGGGAATGACCAACGGTTCTCTGGGTGAAACAAGTGCAATCGCCTGCCTTATCGGGGGAATTTATCTTTGCCTTCGACGCACCGCCTCCTGGGAGATTCCGGCGGGCATCATCTTGTCCGTTGTCGTTATCGGCGCCATTCAAAATATCATTTCACCGGAAAGCGGCTGGACGGTGCTGCACCACGTCTTCGGCGGCGCCTTGCTGTTCGGTGCTTTTTTTATCGCCACCGATCCGGTGACCAGTCCGGTCACACCGAAAGGGAAATGGGTTTTCGGCATAGGCGTGGGATTTCTGGTAATGGTTCTCCGGCTGTTTTCCGGCTATCCCGAGGGGGTTATGTTCGCCGTGTTGATCATGAATGCCGTTACGCCGCTGATCAATCAGAAGTTTATTCCCGAGCCGTTCGGAGGTTTTTGATAGACTGATATGGAACTAAGCAAAAATAAAATTGTTCAAGCCTGGCTTGTGTTGATGCTGGCGCTCCTTTTCGGCGGTGCTCTCGCAGGTGTGCAGATGGTGTTGGGGCCGACCATCGAAACCAATAAAATAAATGAAACCCGGCAGAAAGTTCCGGAACTTGTCGAAGTGCCTGCCGGCGAACAGCCAAAAGTCAATGTTGAGCCAAAAACCATCGAAGTGGAAAAAAACGGAAAAAAGACCATTTACAATGTTTTCCAGGCATTTGTGGACGGCCGACCCGTTGGATGGGTGGCCAAATCCGGCGGACAGGGATATGCGGACAAGATCGAGCTTTTAATCGGTTTTGACCCGGCCCTTCAGACCATTACGGGTGTATTTGTTCTCGATCAGAAAGAAACTCCCGGTTTGGGCAACAAGATCATCGAACCGTCCTGGCGGGGGCAGTTTGAAAACAAGTCTACAACGAGGCCGCTGGAGGTGGTGAAAACCGGTGCAGAGAATGAAAATGAAATCAACGCCATTACCGGCGCTACGATTTCCTCCCGGACTGTCGCGGGCATCGTAAATTCGGCCGTCAATGACTTGAAAGGGCCTCTGACAGATTAGAATGCGGGTATTTAGGCCGTGTTCTTTACGGCCGGTCTAAACGCCTCAAGCCTATAAGGGTATATCAATGGCAGATAAACCGACATCCATGGAACGATTTGTTCAAGGCATTTTGCCGGAGAATCCGGTTTACCGCCAATTACTGGGCCTTTGCCCCACATTGGCCGTAACCAACAGTATGAAGGCCGCCATCACCATGTCTGCGGCTGTGGCATTCGTCCTGTTGAGTGCCAACGTGATGACCAGTCTGATCCGTAACCTGCTGAAACCCCATTTGAGAATTGTTATTTTTACGTTGACCATCGCGACATTCGTTACGATTGCGGACCGTTTTTTGGCGGCTTACATGTACCAGATGAGCAAAACCCTGGGGCCGTATGTCCCGTTGATTATTGTAAACTGCATCATTATATGCCGGTGCGAGGTATGCGCTTCGCGGCAGGGGGTGGTTACGGCGGCTTCGGACGCCTTGGGGCAGTCCATCGGGTTCGCCATTGCATTGTCCAGCATCGCCATGGTCCGTGAAATTCTCGGCACGGGCATGTTTTTCGGTTTGCGCGTGCTGCCCGAGGCATGGCCGGATTGGGTCATCATGGTACTGCCGCCGGGTGCTTTTCTGACCTTCGGGCTTCTTCTGGGTGCCGTCAACTGGATCAGTTCCCGAGTCAGCAGCGATAAAGGAGGCGCATAAATATGGGATACCTGATTGATTTGGTGCTGATCGCTTTAGGGGCGGCATTGATCAATAACTTTGTCTTGTATTACTTTGTCGGCATTTGCCCCTTTATCGGCGTGTCCCGAAAGGTGGAAATGGCCGTCGGTATGGGGCTTGCGGTTACTTTCGTAATTTCGATTGCGGCAATTCTCAGCTGGACCATAACGACTTTCGTGTTAATGCCCGGCGCACCGCTTTCCCGCTGGATCGCCGGTTTTTTTGTATCGGCCGAAACTGCGGCTGAAATCGACCTGACGATTCTAAGCTACATCGTTTATATTTTTGCCATATCCTCCTCGGTGCAGTTTGTGGAGATGTATGTAAGGAAGTTCTTTCCCCTGCTGTACAAGTCCTTTGGTGTGTTTTTGCCGCTGATTACCACCAACTGCGCTATTCTATTCGCCTGTTTGAAGATCATGAGCAACATCGTGGGGGTGGATGACCCCTCCGAAGCCTGGGACCTGGGGCGGTCGTTGACGCTGGCCGTTTTCGGCGGTGTGGGGTTTACCATCGCCATCGTAATCATGGCCGGGATTCGGGAAGAAATCGAATTGTGTGATATTCCCAAGCCGTTTCAGGGTGCGGCGATAACGCTTGTGATCGGTGGAATTCTGGCGTTGGCGTTCATGGGATTTACCGGTGTGGATACCGGATTGCAGCGGGCTTTGGCGGATCTTGGATAATCGGATATATTGGATATATCCAACGGTTTACATAAGCCATGAATTCTGGTATTTTGATATATTTTATATCCTGAACGAGGTTTACAGATGACCTGGGTGACAATCGGACTTTCCGCCGGGACCCTTGTGGCCATGGCGGTCGTATTTTCATATATCTTGGGATGGGCGAATCAGGCCTTCCACGTTGAAACAGATCCCCGCGTGGAGCAGGTGATGGACGCACTGCCCGGCGCCAATTGTGGTGGATGCGGATACGTAGGGTGTTATGAATATGCCGAGGCGGTGGCAACAGACGGGGCGCCGGTGAACAAGTGCACGGTCGGAGGAGCGAACTGTGCAGGGGTTCTTGCCGACATCATGGGGGTGGAGGCAGGTGCGAACTACCCTGTCCGTCCGGTGGTCCATTGCGGCGCAAAGACCGAAGACCGGCTGAAGCGCACCCCTTATAAAGGTGAACCCAATTGTCGGGCCGCCAATCTCGTGTCCGATATTCAGGGATGTATTTACGGCTGTCTCGGGTTTGGGGATTGTGAAGCCGAATGTGATTATGACGCCATTCATGTCATCGAGGGACTGGCGGTGGTGGATTATGAAAAATGCGTCGGATGCGGGGCCTGCCATAAGGTCTGTCCCCGAAACATAATATCCATGGTGCCGTTCAAGGCGGATCGGGTTCTGGCGATTACCTGCTCGAATAAAGATTCAGCCAGGGAAGTCAGGGAGGTTTGCACGGTCGGATGCATCGGCTGTAAAGCCTGTTCCCGCGTTTCAAACCTGTTCACGATCAATGACAATCTTGCTGCAATTGATTATGATGCCTACGATCCCGATGATATGGAAGATGCGCTGAAGGCGGTCGAAAAATGCCCCCGCAAGAGTTTGGTATTCATCGGCAAACCGTCGGAGAGTGATCTTGCTGCAGTCGGTGACCGGGAGATTCCCGATGTCGTGGAACCCGAATTCAAAACCACCGTGGACGATACCAAGTGGTGGGGTTGATCCATTGCATATCTTTTATGATGGTCGTTATGGCCGGATTTGTATGAATCCGGCCGTTTTCGCAGCTCGGTACTTCCCGCCTATTGACTATCCAATCAAACATTCGATCCGGCGCAGGCCGAATTCTTTTTCGCTGAAACGTCCGGGTTGAAACATGCCGTTTCAGCGCAAATCGTTCTACACCATCCGATACATATTGTCTTTCCGCACTGTTTATACTAAAATAATCAAGGTTATCTGAACGACCGGTGCTTCTCACCGGTCGGCTGACCGTTGACACGGTGCTTCTCACCGGTCGGCTGACCGTTGACATTTTTTAGTTATCCTGCATGTGGGTGATAGGCCGTGCCTATGCGGACGGCGGTTAACGCCGAATCATGTATCAGAGGACCGGAGAGAGCATTTTGCAGATAAAGTCAAAAGCCCTTGAAGTAAATCTGGCCGATTATCATGTAGATGTCGCCATTGACTCCAAGTATATTGTATTACAGGAAATTATGTCAAAATACTATGGGTTGATGGATGGTTTCAACACTTTTTTAAAAGAACTTTCCCACCCGTACAAGAACTGGCAGTTCATCATCAAAGAAGCCAGAGGCTATTCGCTCGACTATTTCCACCTCTTAAAGAATCATGAAGACGGGCCCGAAGCCGCAGCTATTTTCGCTGATATTTTCGAGCAGGCGCTTAGAAGCGACGGCAATATCGAAGTCCGTAACGACAGCTCGGATGCGCTGTTGCTTTTTCTTCTGAAAATTATTACCGAAGCACAGGATGATATCTGTCGTTTTATGCCGGTGATCAACCATATTTTCAACCGGATCACCTATCTTCCCGATGATCAATTTCTGCTGTTTGCACAGAGTTACTATTCCATTGCCCGGCATGGGGAACTGCTGCTCAATTACAGCAAGGAAAACGAAATCGACCTTATGCCTGTGAATCGTCTGTTGACCCGTTGTTTCCAGGTTACCTACGACTACTGGCTGAAAATAGACGATCCCTGCCATTGGTTCTGCCAGGAGGCCGAAATCCGCGGACTTGCCGAGATAGAAACAGCCTTCGAAAAGGTTTCTCATCAATCGCTGATGCAATTTAGAGATGCCGTCGACGGCATCTTTCAAGAGACGCATCCGAACCCACAGGAGGTGCTTCAAAAATTACTCGCGCTGCATGATCACAATGACATCGTCGAGATGTACCGGCGGATTCCCGTAAGACTGCTCAAAATCGGTGAAAGCAGCGGCAAGGGCAACCAGTGGAAGGTGATTTTTCTGTTCTATATCATGAATATTTCAGGCCTTTTCTCTATTCATGAGGAAACACTGAGAGAAATCAACCGTTCACTGACCTGGCTGATCAGCCGTGAGCCGCCCAGCAGGATTCATAAGCTGATTGGAAAAACGTTCTCCATTCTCAAAGAACAGACCGTTTCATTTCCGGTTACGGCCTTAAACTGCATTTTGAATGTAGGAAAAGGTGTGTACCAGACGGATGATATGGATCTGATCAAATTTTTTATTGATTCGGTCATCGATTTAGGCTTTCAGTATCCGTGCATTTCAGGGGTCGGCAACGATTGGCAGATTCAGGCCAATACAGCGCACATTCAGAACATCAGAACCTGGATGGAGCTTATCAAGCTTAACCCCAAATGGTCCACACGGCTGATTTCCTACCTGATCATCCATTTGTCCTTAAGCGGGGTTTTCATAAAGGACACCGATCTGTTTCCCAGAGATGTCACCCACCTGCTCAACAGCAATATCGATCCGGTGTATAATCTGATCAAGCAGCTGGTCAGAATATTTCCGGTTTTCTTTAACGAGATCGGGGCTGAAGGAAAACTCCGGGAAATATCCACCCAAATTGATGAAATCACGCACCGGAAGGATGTGCTGATTCATTTTCTGCGCAAGCAGAGCCACGTGGAGAGCAGCAATCGTATGATCGGCTTCATGGAAGCGGTGCTGGACTATTTCAGCACCCGGGACAAACGTGGACTTGCCCCTTATGTCCCTCCCGGCATTTATAACCAGATCGAAACCACCGGTGTCTTTATCGACGGCGTATTTAAAGCATTCGCCTGTCTGAAAGAAAAGGGGGTGAAAATTCCCGGTGGGTTGTTGAAGATATCGGGCAGTGAGCTCAAGGCGCTGTTGAATGAAGCCCCGGGCATTCTCGAGCGGGATCGGGAGCGAACGGCCTTGTCGATCGAAATGTATCGAATGCTGTGCCAGAAGTACAATTTGAATTTCGTCGAAATGAACAATTATCTGGATCAGCTTCAGTGCGAGGCCTTCCCGGATATCGCGGCTGTGAAAGCGGCGCTGAATGAGCCCGATCTGAAGAAAAAGATTCTGATGCTGCTGGATTACCTCGAGCAGCTCAAAGACTTGATCCTGTCTCCGGAATCGTATGAAATCAGGGAAGATATTTACAACAAGCGACATTTTACGGTGGATATTCCATCCATGTACGGAAGTTATCATGAACTGAAGTTCGATGCCATGGGCCTGACCCTGCGGATTGAATCCTATTTGAACGTCTTGTTTGAAGAGCTGATTAACAGCATCGATCTCACGTTGATTACAAAGGCCACCTTTTATCAGATTTACGACCGTATCCGGATGTTCGAGAGGGCATTGAAGGTTGACGGCATTTCGTCGGTTGAAATCGAGCGGCAACTGGACTTTCTGGCGCATTCACTGGAAATAAAAGGGTTTAGTTTTACGCAGTATCTCGACATATTCAAGGGATTCGCACAGGCGGTAAAAAACATCATCAACGATTACTTCAACAATGTTCATGAGCAGAATCTGACCTGTATTCTGGATCAGATCGGTACGAATGCCATTCTCCCAAAATATCTTCCAAATGTACCCATTGCGGATCAGGAAAAGTTGAAATACCGCATATCCGAAATATTTTTTCGGGACCGCATCGCCCTTTCACTTGGTCTTCAGCAGCTTGATCTGTTTTTGAGCCGAATTTTGAACACGCTCTTTCACCAGGCTGAGAAATTATTCAAGGAAAACCTGCACCTGTTGTTGAATTATGACCCCGACAATGCCGTCACCACCATCGATAATGTCGGGAGTCGGGTAAAAGGCATTATATACCTCGGCAACAAGGGATTGAACCTCGTCAAATTAAACGACTTCGGGCTGCCGATTCCGCCGGGATTCATCATTACCACCGAGATTTTTCGCTGCAGGGACATTATTGAGAGTTATCGTCCGGCCGAACAAAATTTCAGGGAACAGATCCTGCGCGAGATTCTCAGGCTCGAGGAAAAGACGCGAAAACGCTTCGGCAGTACCGAAAAACCGCTGCTCTTCTCCGTACGCAGCGGATCTTCCATTTCCCAACCCGGCATGATGGATACATTCCTGGATGTGGGAATGAACCTGGAAATCACCGAAGGTATGGCCCGCAAAAGCGGAAATGAATGGTTCGCCTGGGATAATTACCGCCGTTTTCTTCAATGCTACGGCATGTCTTTCGGCCTTGAAAGGGACAATTTCGATGCCATCATCAGCAGCTGTAAACAAAAATGGGGCATTCCTTTCAAACGTGACTTTTCCGGGAAGCAGATGCACGAGACAGCGCTGAGCTATCGGGAATACATCCTCGACAACGGGGTGGTGATACTGGAAGATCCATTCGAACAACTCTACATGATCATCAAAAAAGTGCTCGATTCCTGGCAGTCACCCAAGGCCAGAGCTTTCCGGAAAATTATGGGCATTTCGGATGACTGGGGCACCGCCGTCACTGTTCAGGAGATGGTTTACGGCAATCTTTCCCGCCAATCGGGCAGCGGCGTATTTTTCACTCACAACCCGCGGTGGTCCGAGGATAGCTTGCGGCTCTGGGGTGATTTTACACTGGGAAACCAGGGTGAAGATGTCGTTTCAGGCCTCGTCAATACACTGCCGATTTCCCTCAACCAGCAAAATATTGAAATGCGGGGAACGGATATCACCCTGGAAACCCATTTTCCCGCCATTTATCTTGAACTGAAGGAATGGGCCAACGAACTGGTGTATCGTCATGGGTGGAGCCCCCAGGAGATTGAATTTACGTTTGAAAGTCCGGATCCGGAAGATCTTTACCTTCTCCAAACCCGCGATATGGCCATCCGGGAAAGGAAGAAGGTGTTTACATTCGATTACGATGCCATTACAGAGGAGAGCATCATCGGTCATGGGATCGGCGTAAGTGGAGGGGCGATGGCGGGCAGGGTTGTATTTACACTAGAGGAAATCGACCAATGGCACAAAAAGGAGCCGAAAACGGCTCTTGTCCTAATCCGAGCCGACACGGTGCCGGATGACATCAAAGAAATTTATGCGGCGGACGGCATTTTGACGGCGCGGGGCGGCTTGACATCGCATGCTGCGGTTGTGGCACATCGTTTGGGGAAGGTGTGTGTCGTCGGGTGCGGTGAGATGATTTGCAACGAAAAGCAAAAGACCTGCCAATTCCCGAAGCTGCTGTTGAGATCCGGGGATTTTATCAGCATTGACGGTCAGGAGGGATCGGTATATCAGGGTGCATTAAAGGTTAAGGAATCGTAACGTTCTCATCCACAGACGGCAATTCTGGATGAATATGATGTGAAAACGGCTGGTTTTGTCATTTGCCGGAACATGGAGGATATCAATGATGAAGCATCGAGCAAATGATGGGGAAATGAAACTCGGTATTAACGGATTGGGAAGAATCGGAAAACTGACACTTTGGCATCATGTGGGACGCCAGTACTTTAAGGAGTTGGTTATCAATATCGGGCGGACGGTCGGCGGTTCGCTCGAGGATGTGGTTCATTACATCGAAAGGGATTCGACGTATGGTTATCTTCACAACTTTTTGCACGGTCATAACGCTGAACCCGTAATCCGGAATGTCAACGAAGCGGAGGGCACCCTGACGGTCAATGGGATCAAGGTCAGGGTGCTGCGTGAAAAAAGGAATCCCATCGACATCGGCTGGATGGATTTCGATGTTCGCCTGGTGGTCGATACCACCGGAAAATTCCTGGACCCCACCCTTTCCCCCGATCATCCTTCCGGGTCCGTCAGAGGTCATCTCGAATGCGGTGCAGACAAAGTTGTGGTTTCGGCGCCGTTTAAAATAAAGGACAAACAGCATAAAATGCCTGATGATGCCGTAACGACAGTTATGGGGATCAATGAGAACAGCTATGATCCAAGACGGCACCGGTTGGTTTCCAATGCATCCTGCACCACGACATGCCTTGCCCATATGATCAAACCGCTGCTGAACCATTTCGGCCCTGAAAAAATTCTTTCAGCATCGATGGCGACCGTCCACGCCGTAACCGGGTCCCAGGAAGTGCTGGATCGACTGCCGAAAAGCGGAGCAAAAGACCTCAGGAAAAACAGAAGCGTTATGAACAATATTATCCTGACTTCCACCGGGGCGGCCAATACCCTTCGGTTGGTGCTTCCGGAAATGGAACATATCGGCTTCATTGCAGAATCCGTTAGGATTCCCACCTCTACGGGATCATTGATTATTTTGGTGGTTGATTTTCAGGATGATATTGTCGGCGGAACGATTCGGAAGGAAACCATCAACGGGGTTTATCGGGAATCCTCCGGCTTGGACCCCAACGGCTATCTCCTGTATTCGGATAAGCAAAATGTTTCCGGTGACATTATCGGCACGCCCAATGCCGCAACCATAATAGAGGGCCATGAGACCCACACCCGGACGGCGGAAATCAAAATCGATTTAAAAAAACTGCCCGGTGTTGAAGCGTTTCTTTCCTCGTTTCCTGAGCCGGCCGTTATTCGAATGCCGGTTACTCAAGCCGTTATTTACGGTTGGTATGACAATGAAATGGGCAGTTACGTCAATATCATGGGCGATCGCACCGTTTCAATCGCCGAGACCATGTAGACGGTTATGGATTCTTGAGATGGGGAATGCGCGTCCAATCCTGTTTCAGCAGTGATGCGGCCCTTCGATCGACTTCGACCGGGTTGCAGCCGGCGATGATCGTGTTCACCGGAGGCGAACAGGCCGGACCGCCGAGGTGGTATTCGCTCAGGCCGATCGATGCGTCCATGACGGTCATGTCCGGAGTGCGATACCGGTTGAGTTCCGTGATCCGCCTGTGAAGATGGTGGTGAAAGAGCGACTTTTTCCAGATTCCATATTCGCCGGAATAATATTTCGGCGGTGCCAGTCCTATCATGTTTTTCAGCGTTCCGGACATAACGGCAAGTGAATGGGCTTTTAATACCGGTACTGAAATCAGGAAATGGCTTAAGGCGATCTCCGGAAGATACATTTCCGGAAACAGCCGGCAGGTGGGATGCTCCAACCGCACCAGGGGGGCATGGTTGAGGTCGACCAATTCCACGCCGTACCGTTTTCGGAGATCGGCATACCCCAGCATTTGGAATAATTCACCGGTTTCATGGGCGGCGTCTCCGCACCCTTCACCGATGACGATTTGCGGGTTCGCAAAAGCTTTTATGTACTGAATGACAGCCGCGCAGCATGCCGCAGGAGTGGTGACCGGATGGGGGGCGGCATTCACCAGATTCGGCTTGATCAGAACATGGGTCTGCCGCCCGAGCATTTCGCCGGCATTTATCCGGTCCAAGGCTTCTGAAATGGAAACCTCGTAACCGTTAAATTCAATTTCCGCCAACGTCATGGTAGCCTGCTGATGTAAAAAAAAACAAGGCCGATGCATGATCAGCCCTGTCGATAGTAAGAAAAACGCTCGCCTGTTGACAGCTATCATAATGAAATCGGCAAATATTAGTCAAGAATCATTTTAAACGCATTTCAATAATTCCATTCCCCTATAGCGCTTTCCTTCCGAGCCGAAATGCCTGTATTTCAGTAGATCACCCATTGCCGAACCGTGCTTGTGCGCCCTGGTTCAAGATCGGAACACCGCATCCGGCCGACTTCGAGTACGTTGTTTTTTATCTGCAGATATATTATGATTTTTTTATGATTGCCACGCATAATGAAACTTTTTTTTCAGAATTGATACGGCGGGTGACGGAATCGAAGGCATCCGCCGTTTATACAGGAATTTCGGGGTCGGAAAGGGCCTACCTGATTTCGCGAATTGCCGGTCGATCGAACCGTACCCTGGCGGTCGTTCTTGAATCCGCCAAGGCGGCCGAGGAATTTATCAGGGACCTGGGTTTTTTCATGAGTGACGAAAAGGACGCCGCAATTTATTTTCCACCCTATAACCTGCTGCCGTTTAAGACCCTTTCATATCACAATGAAACGGCCACGCAGCGCATTCGAACGCTTTATCAATTGACATCGATTTACCGGCCGAGCGTCGTGGTGACCACCGTAGGCGGGATGATGCACAAGCTCATTCCGAAAGACAAGATCATCGGTTATGCCGAGCTTGTCATGGCGGGCGAGGAAATCGACAGGGATGCGCTTATAGAAAAACTGATCGACGGAGGATACACCCGAACCGGCATTGTTGAAGAACACGGCGATTTCTGCGTTCGGGGCGGTATACTGGATATATTCTGCCCCATGTATAATGATCCCATTCGCGTCGAGTTGTTTGGAGATGTGGTTGACAATATTCGATTTTTCTCCGCTGCAACCCAGCGAAAAATCGGCGAAGCGTCTGAAGCCGTCATTCTGCCTGCTAAAGAAGTGATTCTCGACAAACACGCATTGACTGAAATTATCGCGCGCATTCGGGAACGGGCGTACCTCCTCGAGACTCCGGTCACACGGGTAAGGGAAATCGTCGATCGCATTTCCAAAGAGGGGGTTTATCCCGGAATCGAGAGCTTGACCCCCATGATCTATCCTCAGATGAATACGTTTGTCGATTATCTGCCTGATAACGCAGTGATGATTTACAACGAACCCGGTCAATTGGACGGATCGGCCGACAGGTACGTGGATCAAATCCACAAAAACTACGAAGCAGCCCGCGAACAGAAAAAGATCTGTGCCGAGCCTTCCTCACTGTATGCGGATTGGAAAGATATTCAAAAGCGGCTGGAAACACGGCCGTCAATTTCTTTGAGCACGATGCCGATCAGCCGGCAATCAGCGGCTTACGAAGCATCAATGAATTTTTATGTCGATATCCAGGACAACAACGAGATCGTCCTGAATTTAAAGAACCATAAATCTTCGGAAATCCCTCTTTCTCCGCTACTGAACTGGATAAACAACCAGAAAAATTCCCGAAGAGCCGTATTGATGACCTGTTCAGGCAAATCCCAGCTGGCCCGACTTGAAGAATTGTTGAGTCTTTACGGTGTAAAGACAAAGGTATATTCGGAATTTCCCGGATTCGCGGGAAAGGATGATGTTGCCCTCTGCATCGGTCGGCTCGGGGCCGGTTTTGTCTGGCCTTCTGAAATGCTGGCCATTGTTACAGGCAACGAGATCTTCGGAAGAAAGTTTTCCAGGAAAAAACCGGTCAAACCGGATGTTCGGACTGATCTGCTGCTGACGATAGAAGACTTGAAAACCGATGATCTGGTGGTTCATGCCGAACACGGCATCGGAAAGTATAAAGGGTTGGTAAAGCTCAAGCTCAACGGCTCCACCAATGATTTTCTTCTGTTATTGTATAAAGAGAATGATAAACTGTACCTTCCGGTGGATCGTATGAGTCTCATTCAGAAATACATGGGGGTGGACGGCATCGTGCCGGTTTTGGACAAACTCGGCGGGAAGACATGGGACCGGGTAAAGGACAAGGTCAAAAAATCCACGGAAAAAATTGCCGGAGAGCTGCTCAAGATTTACGCGGAACGAAAAACCCGTGAGGGATATGCGTTTGAATACCCCGATGAATATTACCGGGAATTCGAGGCCGGCTTCCCCTATGAGGAAACCGAGGACCAGAAAAAAGCCATCGATAACGTGTTGGAGGACATGATCGAATCCGAACCCATGGATCGGCTGGTATGCGGTGACGTGGGATACGGAAAAACAGAGGTCGCATTAAGGGCATCTTTTTTGGCCGTTCATAGCGGCAAGCAAGTGGCGGTTTTAGTGCCGACAACGGTACTTGCCGAGCAGCATTTTGCCACGTTCATCGCTCGTTTTCAGGACTACCCGGTAAATATCGCCTGCCTGAGCCGATTTCGTTCGAACAAGGAGCAGCGGGAGATCATAACGGGTCTATCGGAGGGCAAGACCGATATTGTCATCGGAACCCACCGGCTGCTCCAAAAAGATGTCAAATTCAAGGAGTTGGGCCTGTTTATCATTGACGAAGAACAGCGGTTCGGGGTCAAACACAAAGAAAAGTTGAAAAAGTTGAGGGCTACCGTGGATGTCCTCGCTCTTACGGCGACGCCCATTCCAAGAACACTTCACATGTCTTTGCTGGGAATTCGGGATATATCCGTGATTACAACCCCCCCTGAATACAGGCGCGCCATCATCACCTATGTCTCGGAATATGACGATGCCGTAGTGGCGGAGGCCATCAAAAAGGAGATGGAAAGAGGAGGGCAGGTTTTTTTCGTCCACAACAATATCCACAACATCCAGCGCGTGGCTGAAAAGATCGGGCAGCTCGTACCGGAAGTCCGGCTTGACGTAGCGCATGGGCGGATGAAGGAAGACCGGCTGGAAGAAGTGATGGTCAAGTTTATTCGGCGGGAAACAGACCTTCTGGTATGCACCACAATTATCGAGTCGGGATTGGATATCCCCTCTGTGAATACCATTATTGTCAATCGTGCGGATAAATTCGGCCTTTCTCAGATCTATCAACTTCGAGGCCGGGTGGGACGAGCGGATGAACAGGCATATGCCTATTTGTTTATTCCACGTGAAAGCGTCCTCACCAAGGACGCCCAAAAACGCCTGAAGGTGCTGATGGAATACAGTGATCTGGGTTCCGGATTTCAGATCGCCATGAGCGATTTAAAAATCAGGGGAGGCGGCACCATTCTCGGGGCTTCTCAATCCGGCCATATTGCTGCGGTTGGATACGACATGTTTTTGAAACTCATGGAAGAGTCCATCGCGCAGATGAAGGGTCAGCCCGTTTTGCCGCCGCTCGACCCGGAAATCAATATTTCCATTTCGGCATTTATTCCCGAGTCGTACATATCCGACATAGACCAGCGGCTTACCGCCTATCGCCGACTGGCCAGAATGTCGGATATGAAGGATATCGCCGATTTCAAAAATGAATTGGGAGATCGTTTTGGACCGCTTCCGCAGGAAGCCTCTAACCTGCTGATGAAAATTATGCTTCGGGTCCTCTCACGCAATGCCGGTATCCGGCGCCTCGATTTGAACGGGCGGGAGCTGATCATCCATTTCTCGCAAATTCACGTCAAGCATCCTCACGGCATTGTTCAAATGATTTCACAAAGCAAGTATCATCTTTCATTCATGGAGGATAAATCACTTAAAGTTCAGTTGATCAATCAGGGCCTGGGCGCTATAATGGGTGAAATTAAAAACATCTTGAAAGAAATTGAACGGCATGTTAACCCGGACACGCTGTAAAAGACGGTTCAGGTTTATGTGACGGCGGGTTCCGGAAAAGCCCGGTATCTTGAAGGATCTCCATATACAACGTGTTTCCGGATGAGAATATGCCGATGAGTGTCGTGTCGAGAATCAGGCGATACCCTAAAACCGTGATAGGTGTGCTCGGGGCCGTTCTGCTGGTGAATATTTCATTGGGAGCAGGGTGCCGGGACGAAACGGTCCGGCGGCAGGATCCCGTTCTGATCCGGGTGGATGAGCGATCCGTCACAATGAGTGACTTCAAAGCGGCATTGGAAATCGCCAAGGCAGCCTATTCCATTTCCGCTTTAAAAAACCGGGAATTTCAAAAGAGCATCGTGGGTGATGTCCTGGGTCAACTGGTCGACGAATTGGTTTTGATGAACAGGGCTCAAGAGCTGGGCCTGACCGTTTCGGAGAAAGAGCTGGACGATGCCGTTCGGGAGATCCAAGCGGATTACCCCGGAGATACCTTCAGCCGAACGCTGATTGAAGAATCCATTCCGTTTCACCTGTGGCGGGAAGGACTGAAGAAGCGATTATTGCTGGAAAAAGTTATCAAAGTTGACCTGGAAGAACACATAACCGTTACTCCGGAGGACATCGAGGACTTTTTTATTCAAAAAAAAGAAGGGCGGGAAGGGCTGCACGAAAGCTCGAAAGCCGTTCTTCACCGGCTCAAACGGGAAAAGGCACAGGTCGCCTATACTGCGTGGATCGAGGATTTGCGAAACCGATACACGATCGTGATCGATGAATCGCTCCTGGAAAACGTGAATGGGCCGGACGATAAACCAAAAGAACCGAATGGATGAGGAAAAATGAAAATACAACAACAATTCGGCAAATTTTTTGTCAATGCCGTGTCAGGAGCCCTGATTCTCTTTTCGATTCTGGTGTTGTCGTACAGATGCAATGATGTGCAGGCGGAGATCGTCGATCGGATCGTCGCCCAGGTCAACGAAGACATTGTAACGCTGCAAGAGGTGAACCAGGCGATGAAGCCGCACATCGAGAAAATCCAAAACATGGGTTATGCACCGGATGACAACCGAAAGATGATTTATGAAATCAGGGAAAAGGTGATTTCAGAGCTGATCAACGACAAGTTGACGGACCAGGCGGTCGAAAAATCCCAAATCACTTTGCATGAGAATGAAATTAACAGCGCCCTTGAACGCGTAAAGGAAATGAACTTTCTGACAGATGAAGATCTAAAGCAGGCATTGGCGCAGGAAGGTATGACGGTCGAGCGTTACCGCGAAAATTTGAGGCTTCAACTGCTCAGGACGAAGTTAATGAATCGGGAGGTCAGATCTAAAATCGTCATTACCGACGCGGATATTCGATCGTATTATGAGGCGCATTCGGATGAATACGCCGGGAAGAAGGCCTTCCGTTTAAGAACCATCGTTAAGCGTATTCCCGTTTTGGCGGATGAGGAGCGGATTAGCGGACTGAAGCACGAGATGGCATCGATTGTAAAACAACTCGATGAAGGGGTACCGTTTGAAGAATTGGCCCGGAAGCATTCCGATTTGCTGGCGGATGAAGGTGGCGATTTGGGCGTCTTCGAACCGGATTCGCTGTCGCCTGAAATCCGTGCCGCAGTCGCCGGGTTAAGCGAGGGAGAGCATTCGCAAGTCGTGAACACAAAGCAGGGCCTCCAGATTTTTTATGTGCAGGAGCTCACCAATACTCCCGGGCAATCGTTGGAGTCATTGACGGATGACATCAAGGAAAAATTGTATGAACAGGCCATGGAAAAGAAATTTTCCGAATGGGTCGAGGGTCTGAGGGCGGACGCGCATATCAAAATCATCAAGTAAAACCGATTTTTCTGCAGCGGAGTTCGTTTAGATCCTCTTACGAAACGGCGGCAATGGTTATACCGGAGTGAAAAATGACAAACGACCGTAACAAATTGCTCGTCGACAGCATTAAGCGATTACTTCGTCGTAAGGCAACATCGCACCTGAAGAAAATCGTCAATAAAACGCATGCCGCGGACCTTTCCCTTGTGTTTCGTTCGCTTCCGGTTTCGGATCAGCGAAAGCTCCTTGAAATGATTACCGAACCTGAGCAAAAAGGGATTTTGTTCAGTGAGCTGCTTCTTTATGATGATACGCTGTTGAACCTTATCGATGCAATGAATCTTGACGAGATCGTCGAGGTGCTCGAAAGCATGCAGACCGACGATATTGCAGATTTGATCGGCCGTTTACCGGAAGACAAATCGAAAGCGATTCTTGAAAGGATGCATGATGAGGGATCGGAGGAGGTGGAAGACCTGCTTCGATACGGCGACGACACCGCCGGCGGCATTATGGTGCCGGAGTTCATCGCCTTGCGGGAGGATACCACCGCCCGTGATGCCGTCAAGTCTCTGCAGGAAGAGCATCAGGATGTCGAAATGCCGTTTTATCTCTATGTCGTAGACGAATACGGCAGGTTGACCGGCGTGTGTTCACTGCGCCAACTTGTCCTGGTTCCGCCCGAGACGCCGTTGAAAGATTTAATGACCACGGATGTTATTTCAGTTCAGACGGGTATGGATCAGGAAGAAGTGGCCAAGCTGGTCGCCCGATATGATATTCTGGCGGTTCCCGTAGTGGATGAGGCGAATGTCCTGGTGGGGATTGTCACCGTGGATGATGTCATCGACATTTTTCGGGAAGAGGCCACCGAAGATATTTTAAAAATGGCGGGCGTAGGAGAAGAGTTCATAGAAACGCAATCCATCATGAGAAATACACGGATACGGGTTCCGTGGCTTATGGCGAGTTTTATCGGCGGTGTCATCGCGTTTTTTATCATCGGACAATATGAATCCAGCCTGCAGCGGTTTGCCTTTCTAGCGGCATTCATTCCCGTCATCATGGGAATGGGCGGTAATATCGGGACCCAATCGTCAACGATCGTTGTCCGGGGCCTCGCAACCGGGAGGTTCAGTGTTCGTGATATCTGGCCGGTCGTATCAAAAGAGCTTTCCGTCGGTTTTATCCTTGGTTTTATCTATGGTTTACTGATCGCCGGTGTCGCCCAGTATCAGTACAGCATCGGTCTTGCGGCGCTCTCTGTTGGATTATCGGTCTTGTGTTCAATGAGCATCGCCGCCTTGATCGGTTCATTGGCGCCGATGTTTTTTGCGCGCATCAACATTGATCCCGCCGTAGCCACCGGGCCGTTCGTGACAACCGCCATCGATATCATCAGCGTTTTATTCTACTTCAGCATTGCCACGGCTTTCCTTGGTATATAAGCCATGTCAAGTATCTCAACTCCCGCCATCATGCTTCGACGCATGGCCTATGGGGATTACGACCTCATATGCACCTTTCTTACGCTGAATCAGGGCAAGGTCGTCCTGATTGCAAAATCGGCGAAGAAGAGCAAAAAGCGATTTTCAGGTGTCCTGGAACCCTATGGTGTCTTGGACATCGTTTACACGGGCGGCCGCCACAGAGGCTTGCCGGTGCTTCAGGAAGCCGCCGTATCCAAACCGTTCGCCAACATACGTTCCAACGTATCCAAATCGGCTTACGCCGCGTTTATGGCGGAGCTGATCAACGAACATATGGAAGAAAAGGCGGTTCAGAAATCCGTTTTTCATCTTTATCGCTATGCCCTTGAGCTGTTGGACGAGGAAATACTGACGGAGGAAACCGCCGGCATTTTGTTTCAGATGCGCTTTATGGCAATGTCCGGCTTTTCCCCCAGCTTGTCGGAATGCCTTTCCTGCGGCCGCAAAACCGAGGATTTGCCGCGGCATCCGGTATTTTTCGATGTCAAAAACGGCGGGGTGATATGCTGTGAGTGTCGTAAAGCAGCAGCCCATCTCCTGCCGTTGTCCAAGGGTACGATAAAACAGCTGTTATGGCTCCAGCGCAGCAGCCTTTCTACAGCGGCCAGGATTCGATTCTCTCCGTCCGCGCTGCATGAAAGCCTGTCGTTTTTGGAGGCATTCGTACCGTTTTGCCTGGGAAAAGAGCTGAAAAGTCTGCGTTTTCTGCAGCAGTTAAGGGCCTCCGAAACAAGGGGCGGTCCGAAGAAGCAAAAGCCGGGCGGGTGATATCTTTGGAGATACGATGACCGAAAAAGAAACCGAATCACCGAAATTAATCGAAGCATCGGCGCCGTGCCGGATTGATTTGGGAGGAACACTGGATATCAGTACGTTTCATTATCCACTGATGCGTTTTAATCCGTGCACGTTCAATATCGCTCTCGATATCAGGACGCGTGTTGCGGTCAGCCGATATGAAACAGGCCGGGTTAACATTACTTCCCGGGGATTTCAAAGTGCCGAATATCCACCGGGGGCGGCGCCTTTTAACCATCCACTGGGTTTAATGTTCGCCATTTCCGATTATTTTCAAGCGGATGGACTGCGGATAGATATCATTTCTGCATCTCCGGTAAAAAGTGCACTCGGAGGGTCTTCATCGGCGGCGGTGGCGCTGGCCGGTGCACTTTCCCGTCTTAGGGCGCGGCGGGACGAAAAACCGTTGTCAAGGAGGCATATCGCCGAGCTGGCCCATGCGATTGAATCCGTTACTGCACAGGCGATTTGCGGCATCCAGGATCATCTGGCGGCTGCCTACGGGGGGGTGAATGCCTGGTATTGGCGGCCGGGATTTGACGGGGCGGCCTTTCGGAAAAAAACGGTCATACGGAAAAATAGATTCTCCGAGCTTGAACGATCAATTTTACTGGCGTACTGCGGAGAGCCCCATGAATCACTCGATGTCAATGGAAGATGGGCCAAGCAATTTATATCGGGTGAATACCGGGATGTCTGGAAGGAAATTATCGGGTGCACACACGCCTTCATCGATGCCCTTGCCGAAAAAGATGTGAATACGGCGTGCCGGTGGATGAATCGGGAAACGGATATGCGTCGACGCCTGACGGCCGATGTTCTCAATGACACGGGGGAAATGCTCGTGGAAACCGCAAAACACCATCATTGCGGCGCCAGATTCACCGGTGCGGGTGGTGGCGGGTGCGTATGGGCGCTGGGAGAAAAGACGAATATCCGCAGGCTGAGGGGCCATTGGGAAGAAACGCTTTCCGGAATAGAAGGCGCCTGTCTGCTGGATACGCGAATCGATTCAAAAGGGCTCTTAATAAGTGCTTGAAATTTGGAAGCCGATGTGAGAAAAAACCCCCTTTAAACGGGATATCTCCCGATTTTGCGGCAGCATGCACCTCGGGAGTGTCGCGTGTCGCTTTTTTACTTTTAGACCAATACGTAAGGCGTTAATATGGACTTCCAAGACGTTATATTGCATTTGCAGAAATACTGGGCGCGGCGCGGATGTGTACTGGTCCAGCCGTATGATATGGAAGTTGGGGCGGGGACGTTCCATCCCGCCACACTGTTGAAGTCACTTGGCCCCGAGCCGTGGAAGGTGGCGTATGTACAGCCGTCCAGGCGTCCGACCGATGGGAGATATGGTGATAATCCGAACCGGCTTCAACATTATTATCAGTTTCAGGTCATTTTGAAGCCGTCGCCCGACGATGTGCAGAAGCAGTATCTGAACAGCCTGAAAGCCTTGGGGATTCACTATTTGGATCACGACATCCGTTTTGTCGAAGATGATTGGGAATCTCCCACGCTGGGCGCTTCGGGTTTGGGATGGGAAGTGTGGCTGGACGGCATGGAAATAACGCAGTTTACCTATTTCCAAATGGCCGGAAGCATAGAAGTAAAACCCGTTTCAGTTGAAATTACCTATGGCCTGGAACGCATTGCCATGTACCTGCAGGAGGTGGACAGCGTCTACGAATTGCGGTGGAATGATTCCATCCGATACGGAGATCTGCATCATCATCAGGAAGTCGAGCAGTCCACCTATAATTTTGAAGTAGCCGATGTAAATATGCTGCTGGAATTGTTCAACCGGTATGAATCGGAAGCGCTGCACGTCCTTGAAAAGCTGCTGGTGCTGCCGGCATATGAATACTGTCTGAAATGCTCTCATACTTTTAACCTTCTGGATGCAAGGGGGGCCATCAGTGTGACGGAGAGGACCGGATATATCGGCCGAATACGAAATTTGGCCAGAGCATGCGCGGAAGCCTATCTCGATCAGCGAAAATCCATGGGGTTTCCCCTTCTGGAGAAGCACTCCATTGCGGCGGTATGAATATGGGGATGAGATGAATCACTTTTTGCTTGAAATCGGAACCGAGGAATTGCCGGCCGGCTACATCGATCCGGCCCTGGCGGCGCTGGTGTCCACGTTGAAAAAAAACCTGGATGAGCATCGGATACGGTATAACGGCGCCCGAAGTTTCGGCACGCCAAGGCGCCTTTCGGTTCTGATCGAGGATGTCGCTGAAAAGCAAACCGCCGTTACCGAGGAAATATTGGGCCCACCCGAACGCGTCGGCCTGGATGCGGAAGGCAGTCTTCTGATTCCAGCGCTGAAATTCGCCGAAAAGGTCGGCATCGATCCAAATCGACTCGTGATAAAAAAAACAGACAAAGGCAGCTATCTGGCGGCTTCGATCACCCGGAAGGGAATTTCCACAAAATCGATATTGGCTTCTTTGCTGCCGAAGATTATTTTGTCACTGCCGTTTCCCAAAACCATGCGATGGGCGGATCTGTCGATTCATTTCGCACGGCCGATCCACACGATTCTTGCCCTTTTGGGTAAGGATGTTATCCCCTTTCAACTGGCGAATCGTAAAAGTGGACGCCGTACATTCGGGCACCGCTTCATGAGCCCCGGAAAAATCGCCATTGCGTCTCCGGAGAACTATACCCGGCTTCTCGAAAATGCATATGTCATCGCTGATGTGGAAAAGCGGAAATCATTGATAGAAAACGACGTTCGCACCGCGGCTGAAGAAATAAACGGTGATATAATGCCTGATGAGGAACTGCTGAACGTCGTCACGCATCTGGTGGAATTTCCGGCGGTGTGTATCGGAACCTTTGATGACAGGTTTTTGGCGCTCCCTGATGAAATATTGATTACGGCCATGCGGGAGCATCAAAAATATTTTGCCGTCACCGACGGCGATAAGCTGCTTCCGAATTTTATCGTGGTGAACAATACGGCGGCCGGGGATATGAAGCGGGTGGCTAAAGGGCACGAAAGGGTGCTTCGTGCCAGGCTGGAAGATGCGATGTTTTTTTATGAGAATGACCTGTCCGCACCGTTTGACCGGAATATTGAGAAATTGAAAGGCGTTCTTTTCCAGGCGGATCTCGGCACCATGTATGATAAAACCATGCGTGTAGAAAAACTGGCCTGCCTGCTGGCCGATGATATCAAAGCCGATTCCGGCGCGGGTTGCCTCGGGATGGATAACGTTTCGATATCGCGGGCCGCGACATTGTGCAAGGCGGATCTGGTAAGTCAGGTTGTCGTGGAATTCCCGAAACTGCAGGGAATTATGGGTAGAATATATGCGGAAAACGAGAATGAACCGCATGATGTAGCCGCTGCCATAGAGGAGCACTATCGTCCCACCTTTTCCGGGGGGCCGCTGCCGGGTACCGTAATCGGCGCCGTTATCGGCATTGCCGACAAGCTGGACTCGATTTGCGGATGCTTTTCCGCCGGTCTGATTCCCTCGGGGGCATCCGACCCCTACGGATTGAGGCGCCAAGGGATCGGATTGCTGCAGATCATTCGGGATAAAGGATTCCAGTTCTCGTTGATGCGTATAATCGAAGAAAGCAGCTCCCTCTACAACCCGAACGACCGGGCAAAAACAGATAAAACCTCAGCGCTTGTATATCGGTTTTTGAAAGACCGCATTTCTCATTTAATGGCGGAGGAGGGCTATGAAAAAGACGTCATTGCCGCTGTTACCGCTGTTTCCATAGAATCCGTTGTCGATGCATGGAAAAAAACAGAAGCACTGCAGCAGCTTAAACAGGCGCCGGACTATGAGCCGCTGGAAATTGCATTTAAACGAGTGGTCAATATCATCAAAAAATCTGCGCCGAAAAAAACGGATATGGATTACTTCCAGGGCTCAATCGACGTGAATGTCGATTTGTTCGAAGACCCATGCGAAACGGACCTGTATCATGCGTTTATCGACGTTCGCACGGAGGTCACGGAGAAACTGAAAACCGGAGATTTCGATGAGGCCTTGCGGATTATATCGTCCCTTAGAAAGCCCGTTGACCGCTTCTTCGATGGGGTCCTGGTCATGGATGAAAATGAAAGCATTCGAAACAACCGGTTGGCCCTGCTGGCCGGGATTGCCGCACTTTTTGAAACCATTGCCGATTTCTCGAAATTATCGGCATAGCAAAAGAAATCACAAAACTATGAGGGCACAAGTAAGACATAGGAGGAATAGAAATGCCGTTTGACCCGGAAAAAGATGCCGTTTTAAAATCATGGCGATGCGATGAAACCGGTCTTGTTGTCTCCATCCACCGTTACAACCAGGGGGAAGCAAAGGTGCAGATCGGTCCGAGAATTTTTATCAAGAAAGACGGCACGGAAAGTCAACGCAAAGCCGGGCGGCTGTCCATGGAAGATCTACTATGGCTCTATGACACGATCGATGAAATCAAGGATTCGCTCTCTGAGTTGACAACGCCGGAGGGATAGAAAACAGCGCGTGCATCGGTCCGGCAGACGCACGCCGGCCCCGCGGAAAAATAAGCGGGCGTCTCAGGCCGGAGTGCCGCCGGTTGAGATAACGCCAAAAACAAACATACGGATACATGATCATGGCCGATCGCATACCCGCTGATATTCGAAAAAGAGCCGAAGCGCTGCGAGGCGAACTCCATCGCGCCAACTACCGGTATTATGTCTTAAACGACCCGGATATTTCGGATGCCGAGTATGATCGGTTGATGGAGGAACTCATCGAACTGGAACGCCGGTGGCCGGGCCTCGTTGTGCCGGATTCCCCGACGCAGCGGGTTGGTGCCGAGCCGGCTGCCAGGTTTGACACCATCGAGCACTCCATCCCGATGCTCAGCCTCGAAAATGCGTTTGATGACGCAAAGCTCATTGAATTTGACCGCCGCATCAAAAGGCTTTTGAAGCATTCCGAGCCCCTGCTCTATACGGCTGAACCGAAATTGGATGGAACAGCGGTGGAGGTGGTCTACCAAAATGGTCGATTGACGGTGGCATCAACCCGGGGAGACGGAATCAGGGGCGAGGTTATCACTCAGAATATCAGGACGATACGGTCGGTTCCGCTAGTTCTTACTGCGGAAGAAGGACTGCCCGTACCGGAACTTCTCGAAGTCAGAGGAGAAGTATTCATCAGCCGGGAAGGGTTCGAAAAATTAAACGCGGACAGGGTTGAACAGGGGCTTCCGTTGTTTGCCAATCCAAGAAATGCCGCTGCCGGTTCGCTTCGCCAATTGGATCCCCGAATAACGGCCGAACGGCCTCTGGAAATATTTTGCTACGGGCTTGGTGTTGCTTCAGGCATGTCATTTGATTCGCACTGGTCCATTTTAATGACATTAAAAGCATTCGGTTTCCCCGTCAATCCCCTGGTTGAAGGCAAAATTACGATCGAAAAGGCCAGGGAATACTACGTGGCAATGGAAGAAAAGCGTCGGCAGTTGATCTACGAAATCGATGGCGTGGTGATCAAGGTCGATGATACCGAAAAGCAGCGCCTGCTGGGCGCTACGGCAAAAAATCCACGTTGGGCCATTGCATGCAAGTTTAAGGCGGTTGAAGAAACAACCCGAATCGAGTCCATCGAGGTCCACGTCGGCAGAACAGGAGTGCTGACCCCTGTCGCGCGCTTGAAGCCGGTAAATATCGGGGGAGTGGTGGTAAGCCGGGCGACGCTTCACAATGAAGATGAAATCCGCCGAAAAGATATTCGCATCAATGACACCGTCTGGGTTCAAAGGGCGGGGGATGTCATTCCGAAAATTGTAAAGGTTGTTTCAGACAGCAGAAATGGAACACAAAGAACATTTCAGATGCCGACCTATTGTCCCGTTTGCGGTTCGCAGGTGGTTAGAGACAAAGAAGAGGCAGCGCTTCGATGCGTGAATGCCGCCTGTCCCGCGCAGGTGAAGGAGCGGATACGCCATTTTGCCTCCAAATCGGCCTTTGACATCGAAGGTTTGGGAACCAAGTTGGTTGATCAACTGGTTGAAAAGGGCTGTATCCGATCTTATGCGGATATTTTTTATCTGACCAGGGAACAGCTCGAAAAGCTGGAGCGAATGGGTCCAAAATCAGCGGAAAATCTCGTTTCAGCCATTGAAAAAAGCAAAGACATCGAATTGGGCCGATTCATTTTTGCACTGGGCATACGGCACGTCGGGGAACATGTTGCCGGTCTAATCGCAGAACGGTTCGGGAGCATCGATAGGATTGGGTCACTTTCAAAAACCGAACTCGAATCCGTAGAGGGGATCGGCCCGGTCGTTGCTGAAAGTGTGGAAGATTTCTTCTCCGAGGCGAAAAACCGGCAATTGATTGAAACCATCCTAACCGCCGGTGTATCCATTCGAAGCAGCGGTCCTGCTGCTTCCGGGCGTTTATCGGGAAAACAAATCGTTATAACGGGCACTTTGGAGCGAATGACCCGAGCGGAGGCAAAAAAGCGCATAGAGGCTTTGGGTGGAAAACTGGGAAGCGATATTACGGGGAAGACGAATTATCTGGTTGCCGGAAACTCGCCGGGCTCAAAGCTCGAGCGCGCCCGCCGCATGAATGTGGCGGTTATCGGGGAAGAAGAGCTGTTCGAGATGCTGGACCTGCACTGATTGCGTCAGCGATGAAATAAACAAGGCGATCCGATAAAAAACCGGATCGCCTTGAAACTACAATCCTTCTTAATCAGGACGGTTAGATCGCATCTTTCAGTTTTTTGCCCGGCTTGAACTTAACAACGTTGGAAGCTTTGATTTTGATCGCTTCTCCGGTTTGAGGATTCCGTCCTTTTCTGGCTTTTCGGCGGGTTTTGGAGAATGTGCCGAATCCTACAAGAGTGACTTTCCCGTCTTTCTTCTTAAGGGCTTTGGTCACACTGTCCATGAAGGAATTTAGAGCGGTGGTGGCTGCTACCCTTGAAATGCCAGCGTCATTTGCCATTTTTTCAACAATCTCTTGCTTCGTCATTTTACTTCCCCCCCCTTTAGTCAGTGCACATTCAGAAACGGCTTATTCATTTCATTTCTGCGTCGGCAGGAAAATATTCATCCTCAACACGAATTTTTACGGTTAACAATTTCCCGGACGCCTTGAATTGAATCGAATTTTCTCATTTCCGGATGGACACTAGTTAGAATTGAAAACCTCAAACGCCGCTGTTTTAAAGGTCCATACATAAGGTTTTCTTCAATGTCAATAAAAAAACAACCTTTAAGCCCCAGAAACAGTGTATTTGCGGGAATAAAGCACGGCAAATCCTTTATATTCAATGTATCACGGGGGCATTGATTTATATTTCGGCCGCATCCAACCAACCCGCGGCCGCTGAATGCGGGCGCCCGGGTTAAAGCAGTGCGTTGACGAAATTTTCCGGTTCGAAATCCTGCAAGTCTTCGATAGCTTCTCCGACGCCGATATATTTTAGAGGTATATTCAGGGTGTTGCAGATGCTGAAGACGATGCCTCCCTTTGCCGTTCCGTCCAGTTTGGTCAGAATGATGCCGCTGATGCCGAGTTCTCGTGTAAATATTTCCGCCTGAGAAAGGGCATTCTGACCGGTGGTGGCATCGAGGACCAGCAAAACCTCATGCGGTGCCTCGGGAATTTGTTTGGACACGGACCGTTTGATTTTTTTCAACTCTTCCATGAGATTGGTCTTGGTATGCAGTCGACCGGCGGTGTCGATGTAAACGCGATCCATTCCCCTGGATTTGGCGGAAGCCACAGCATCAAATGCCACAGCCGCGGGGTCGGCATTGTCCCGATGCTTAACGATATCGGCCCCTGCACGGCGGGCCCAGATGTCAAGCTGTTCAACGGCGGCGGCCCGAAAGGTGTCGCTTGCCGCGATCATCACTTTTTTGCCGCCCGCTGTGTCTTTGGAAGCGAGCTTTCCGATAGTGGTCGTTTTGCCGACCCCGTTGACGCCGACGATCATGACTACGAAGGGCGTCCCGGGGGTTTGGTTGATATGAAACGAAGGTTCAGGAATAAGGGAGAGCAGTTCTTCCTTTAACCGGGCCTTCAAATCCGAAGCCTTTTTGATTTTCGAGGATGTTTTCGAGATATTTTCGACGATATCCATGGTGGTCCGAACACCGATATCGGCCGTGATCAGAAGTTCTTCGAGATCTTCCAGCATGTCTTCCCCGACCTCTTGATCGCCGGTGAACAGCCGATCGATATCGGTGGTCAGTATGTACCGTGTCTTTGAAAGCCCTTTTTTGAGGCGCTGGAAAAAATTCCCCCCGGATTCACCAAAACGGCCTTCAGTCGATTCCGGCTCCGTTAATGTTTCGGCCCCGGGCAATGGTTCTGCTTCTTCAGCAGCAGGGCCCAAGGGGGGTGAGGGAGATTCGGATGCCAGGTCTTCCGGTTCTACGTTTTCTGCGGATTCCGGCAACGGATGCTTTGCATCGGAATCGATCGGAGCGGGGATTTGCGATTTTTCTCCCGCCGTGGGTACCGCTTCGGCTTCTTCATTTTTATTTTTTTTTCTAAACCAGTTAAATGCCAATGGTTACCTCTCGTAATGCATTTTGGACACATCCTGGTTCGCCCGCGCTTCCTGCCGTTCAAAATTCACGGAAACAAGCTTGGATACGCCCTTTTTCTCCATGGTGACGCCGAAAAGGGAATCCGCGAATTCCATGGAGTTTTTGTTGTGGGTGATCATGATAATTTGAGACTTTTCGCCGATAATTTTTAGAAGATCATTAAACCGAAAAACATTTGCGTCATCGAGCGGCGCATCGATTTCATCCATCAGGCAAAAGGAAGTGGGCCTGATGAGGTAGATCGAAAAAATGAACGCAATGGCGGAAAGCGCCTTCTCGCCCCCTGAAAGCAGGCTTAATCGGGTCAATTTTTTCCCGGGTGGATGGATCATGAACTCCACCCCGGTATCGAGCGGATTTTGCGGGTCGGTCATCACCAGTTTTGCAGTACCGCCTTCAAACAGCTTGGGGAATACCACATTCAGTTTTTCGTTTATGTCATTAAACGTTTTCAGAAATTTCTCCTGTGTAATGCGGTTTATTTTACGGATGACCTTGTACAGATTCGCTATGGCGTTTTCCAAATCGGCGCGTTGCTCTTCCAGGAAATCGAATCGGATTTTAAGCTGTTCAAATTCCTTTATGGCACCCAGATTGACGTCTTGGATTTTCTCGATTTTGCTTCGGCAGCGCGCCATTTCGGCATTCATTTGATCGAGCGACATGCGTGTACAATCTTCGTGGCGATCTGAAATGGAAGCGAGCTCCGAGGACAGTTCCGAAAACGGCAGTTGATAGCGTTCGGTCAAACGATTTGCCAGATTTTCCCGCTTCATTTCCAACTGGGACTTTTCCACCTCGATTAACCGGATATTTCGGAGTATCTGTTCCCGTTCATTTCTGATGCCTTCGATTTCATCCGCACTGCTCTTCAACGCCTCATCGATGGTCTGATAATCCACTTCCGCAATTTCGATTTCCTTGTGAAGGCTGTCCATCGTTGTGTACATTCCTTCCAACCGGGGTCCGGATTCTTCTATTCGCTTTTCCAGCAGCCGTTTTTTATTCTGTTTCTGCTCGATATCCGAAGTGAGTTGCGCCAGTCGCTTTTTCCCCTCCTCGTAAAAATCCTGAAGGCGTCTCAGCGTATGGGCGCTGTTTTCAAACCCGGCATTCTTTTCGGTAAGGCTCAGTTTCAGATCGACGATTTTTCGATTGTAGGATTCAAGTTCATTGGACACGCTGTCAATGTCATGAGATGCCCGGGCAACATCTTCCTGCGAATTTTTGACGCGGTTTTCAATGTCGGCCAACGTCCGGGTGTGGCTGTCCATTTCTTCATTGATGTCGTCTTCCTCGCCCATAAGTTGTTCCTGTTCGAGTCGAACAATTTCGAGATGGGTTTTGGCATGACGCAGATCTTCCGATATCTTGTACAGGGATTTTTCGGCTTCCACTTCATCGCGCGAGAGCTTGTGTTTATTCTCCAAAAGTTTCTGAAGATCGTTTTCAAGGCCCCGGATCACGTTCTCCAGTTTTTCGAATTCACGTTGACTTTCGGCGATAAGGTTTTCCAATTCGGAAATTCTGCTCTCGAGTTGCCGCATCTCATATTTCTTTTCGAGAATTCCGGCCAAATTCTCCTTACTGCCGCCGATCATGATGCCCTGAGGCGTAATGACGTTTCCATCCTTTGTGACAATCGCCTGATGGCATTCGTTTTGATGATATACGTCTATGGCTCTTTGCAAGTCATCGACGATCACCACGTTTCCCAAAAGCGCGTGAGCAAGTCTTTCATACCCCGGTTTGATCGAGATATGATTCAGCAGCAGTTTTGACGAGTAGGGCTTTTTCCAGGAATCGCACCACGTATCTTTGAGTTCCAACACGGGGACAAAACCGCTTCTTCCGGAGGTGTTTTCCGCGAGGAATTTGATGGCGTCGATCCCGGCCTGCTGTCCGCTGATGAGAATGTATTGCAACGACTCACCCAACACCGCCTCTACCGCTGTTTCAAAGGAGCTTTCCGGCTCCAGAATGTCGGCAATCAATCCAATAACAGGACCGGCATTTTCGTCCTGATCCCGGTTACCCTTTTCGACGGCCGCTCTCTTCATGATCGCCCGAACGCCGTCCTTATACCATTGATAACTATCCTGCATCTTGCGCAGTGCGGCATATTTGGAATCGGCCTGATGTTTTTCCTTTTCAAGCGCCTGCAGCTGCTTGACGACGAGCGTCAGGGCCGAGTTTTGTTCCTCCAGGTGAACCCTGAGTCCGGCGGTCTGATCGTCCACATCACGAATCCGGCATTTGACGGACTCGAGTTCTTCTTCTGCATTTTGGATCTCCCTTTCCAGACGGGTGACATTTGCGGAAGCGGTGTATTCCTCCTCGCCGATCTTTTTCAGACGTCTTTTAAGGTTTTCGATGTTTTGTGCCGCATTTTGATAAATGCTTTTGTATTTCGCCTCCTCAGCCACCAGGTTCATCAATTCCGCTTTTTTTGCATCCAGCCTGTGATTGAGTTCCGCCAGAGTTTCTTCAACCTGCCTGGAGGCTTTCTGTTCATTTTCGATGTGTTCCCTGATGTTATCCAGTTCCGATACATATCGTTGATGCTCTTCCCTGACCGCGTCGATCTCAGAGACCATATCGGCGTTTTTTTCGCCGATCTCCTCGCGCACCGATTCAAAACCTGTAATTTCCTCGTCCAGTGCAGCCTTCTCATTCCTGAGATGGGACAGATCATTTTCCATCTTGTCGATGCTGCGCTGTATGTCATGAAGCTCGGATTTCTGATCGGAGATTCTCTGCAATTGTTCCTGACGCTTAAGCTTTATACGCTCCACTTCGGCGTCGAATTCCATTAATTGTGTAGCGTGCCGCTGGTCTTTATCCTGAAGCCGGTTCAGCATGCCGGCGGCATCCGCTCTCCTGGAAGTTATTTCTTCATATTGATTCAAGCCTAAATAGATGTCCAGATAGCGGATCCTGTCGTAAAGCCTCTGATACACTTCGGCTTTTTTGGCCTGGCGTTTCAGTCCGCCCATTTGCCGGTTCAGCTCGGCGGTGATGTCCATCACCCGAAGCAGATTCTGCTTTGTGCTTTCAACCTTTCGAAGGGCTTCCGTTTTTCTGTTTTTGTAGCGGGTAATTCCGGCCGCCTCTTCGATAAAGTATCGTCGCTCATCGGGGCCTGCATCCGTAATCGCGCCGACATTCCCCTGCTGAATTACGGAGTAAGACTTGGACCCCATGCCGCTGCCCAAAAACACGTTATGAATGTCCTTTAAGCGGCAGGGCTGCTTATTGATTAAATAGGCGCTTTCTCCCGACCGGTAAAGCCGCCGCGTGAGCATAATTTCGGTAAAATCTTTCAGCTCTTCAGGAGCGGAGCCGTTATCATTCAAGAGGGTCAGGGAAACTTCCGCCATTCCCATGGGAGGGCGCCCGTTCGTCCCGGAAAAGATGACGTCTTCCATGGCTTTGCCCCTGAGTTGTTTAATGCTCTGTTCGCCCATCACCCATCGGAGTGCATCGATAATATTGCTTTTTCCGCATCCATTCGGACCGACAATGGCGGATATGCCGATGGGAAACTCAATGGCGGTCTTATCCACAAAGGATTTGAATCCGGTAATTTCCAGCCGTTTGATTTTCATGCCGGCAAATCTCCTGTTAAGATGCAAAAAAGGGTTCGGCCTTACCCGTGTCAACCTGGAAACGTATCCCCTGTCATGGGGTGGTCCTGGTCATCGTTTCGGACCTCCGGGAGCAAAGCGTGCGGTTTTGTTCATACCGATTTTTTCGGTGTTTACCCTTAACAGGAAATTGCTGATTTGTAAAGCAAATAAAACACTACGGAAGGTATGAAGGCGACAGCCTGATACAAGATGTAGAGTAAAATCGGTTTTGCTTCCAATATTTTCAGCATGTTTACGTTGCGACTCGGTTCAGGTCTTCGATATGAAAACCGAAAATCGATGAATAATATATGGGATCGGGCGATATTTTTTGCCGCTTCTGTGGTATTGTCCGAAAATCCGATTTCGCATGCTTCATTGCTCTTGCGTGTTTTCTGAAAGGACAAGCGGATTGATTGAATGGTTTAAACGGCACTGGTTCGTTATCGGGCTGGGGCTTGTATTTGCGGCGACAGTGTGGGATTTCACCGGGGCCGTCAGCCGACTGGGGGTCAACGTAAAATCCCGCCACGGTCCGGATGCGGCTATCATCTTGATCTTTTTCTTTTCAGGTTTGATGTTGAATGCAGACCAAATTCGTTCCGGAGCGACGGATATAAAGGGTTTGGCGCCGGCACTGGCACTGATATTTGTCATCACTCCGCTTTGGGCGGCCGTTATCGGCGTTTTGCCGGTTTCAACGGAAATAAAAATCGGCATTTTTCTCGTGGCGTCAATGCCGACCACGCTATCCAGCGGGGTGGTCATGACGGGGGCTTCCGGCGGAAACATTGCACATGCCCTGCTCATCACCATATCGGCCAACAGCCTGTCCATCGTGACCATACCGTTGGTCCTCTCCGGACTTTTGGACACATTGGGCAACCCGGCGGAGGTCGCGTTCGAAAAGCTGCCGATCATGATCAAAATCGGGCTGTTTGTGCTTGTACCGCTTGGGGTCGGTATAATTTTTCGGCGGTTTATCGATTCATTTTTCAGCAGAATCAGCCCACGGCTGAATAAACTCAACCAAATTTTTGTGTTGGGTATCGTATGGATGTCCCTCTCGGAATCACGTGAAGCCATCATTGAAAACCACCACATGGTCGGCGAAACCCTTGTCGTGGTCATTATTTTCCATCTCCTGGCGCTGATTTCCGCCTTTCTCATGGTCGGCGGCTTGAAGATCGGGCCCGGCCGGCGGGAAAGCATTGTGTTCATGGGCGTTCAGAAAACGCTTCCGCTTTCGGTTATCCTGCAGGTGGCGCTTTTCCCGGGATACGGGATGGTCCTGGTGGTTTGTGTTCTTCATCATGTGACGCATTTAATGATCGACGGTTTCTTGATCGGCTGGTTCAGAAAATCCGGTGATTCGGGACGAACAATCGCATCGGAAAGCGGTCAAATGGATGATGATTCTTGAAAAAAGAGATCGAGTGGCGTATAATTTTTTTGAAAATGTTTTTCCTCGGTCCGGTTTAAGAAGGAAGGAATAATCATGAAACCCGAATCCAAGGACACGTTAGAAGCCCTCCTCTCACATACCGTTGTTCAGAAGGTCACCCAAAACGTCAACGATATTTTAAAGGCACGGCAAAAGTTCGTTCCGGATATATGCGGCGTATTCAAACATCCGTATACCATTCTGGAGGATAGGCCCGAATTTTTTTTCAAGATCAATCCGGAAAGCAAGAAACGCTTTCCCGGCATCATAAAAAACCCGGTGCAGGCCGTTTGCGGAACAAGCTCGCTACCCTCTTCAGCCTTGGCGCGCCATAAGAAAAAGAAAAAGATCGGCATTGTATTTTCCGGAGGACCGGCGCCGGGGGGGCATAATGTCATCGCCGGGCTGTATGATGCGGCAAAAAAATGCAATCCGGACAATCGGCTGTTCGGGTTCCTTCTTGGACCGGACGGGATTATTGAAAATGAAGCCATCGAAATCGACAAAGAGCTTGTCGACGCATACCGGAATGTAGGCGGATTCGGCATGATCAAGACCGGCAGGACAAAAATAGACAGCGTTCAAAAAATGGAGCTTTCCAGGGAAACATGTCGAAACCTCGACCTCGATGCATTGGTCATCGTCGGGGGGGATGATTCGAACACGAATGCCGCCTTTTTGGCCCAGGAAATGATTAAAGACGGTATACAGGTGATCGGTGTACCAAAAACCATCGACGGCGACCTGCAGGTAAGGGATGCCTCGGGAAATCCACTTTGCGCCATTTCTTTTGGATTTCATACAGCGGCCAGAGCCTTCGCCAACCAGATCAGCAATCTGTGCAAGGACTGCAGTTCGGATGTCAAATACTGGCACATCTGTAAAGTTATGGGCCGGGTGGCGAGTCATCTCGCATTGGAAACCGCCCTTCAGACGCACGCGAATATGACCTTTATCGGTGAAGATCTCGCGGATTACATAGACATCCAGCGGCTTGAAAGGGCCGCTGCTGAAAACACGATCGATTATACGGCCTTCGGCATGACACTGCGGCATTTATCCCGGGTTATCTGTGACGGGATCGTTCGAAGGGCCGCCATGGGAAAAAATTACGGGGTTATCGTGATTCCGGAGGGCATTCTCGAGTTCATCAATGAAATTCAGGTCTTCATTATTAAGCTCAACACCATTATCGCCGATTATAACAAAGTCCATGATTCGGATTTTCATCAGGACTTTCCGATCCTGGAAGAAAAGCTGGATTATTTGAGGCGGCTGGCCCGACGGTCCAGAGAAGAGGACGGTTTTTCCATCTGGAATACCCGGGATGATGATTTGTTCAATGACGTCCCCGACTTCTTCCAGGAGGGTCTTCTGATGGAAAGAGACAGCCACGGCAATTTCCCGTTTTCTCAGGTCGAGACGGAGAAGGTCATCATCGGCCTGGTAAAGGATTACCTTCAAACGCTTCTTGAAAGAGGAGAGTATCGAATCGGCATTCACCAGACGTATTACGACAAAACCATGAAACGGGGAGGATTGGATCCGGAAGTTTTCGGCCCCACACTCTTCCGGAACTTTGGTGAATCGGAGTGCCTCCTGATGAAAGCGTCGATTATTTCGAACAAAACATTGAAGCAGGAGCTTGTCAAATCCGGGTTGATCGACAACTCAAAGAACATTCCCGAGCCTGTTCTCAAGATGTACAAGAAATCCATTCCGAATTTCAAAACACAGGTTCATTTTTTCGGCTATGATGGAAGAGGCAACGACCCCACCCAATTCGATGCGGTTTATACATACAACCTGGGCCTGACCGTCTTCTCGCTGATCGCTAACGGCGTAACCGGACAGATGGCGGCGATACGGAATTTAGAAAAAGGATTCGATCGATGGGAGCCCATCGGAATTCCCATTGCACCATTGATGCATGTCGAAGAACGAAACGGCAAGTTGGCACTGGTTTTAGAAAGGAGCCTAGTGGATGTCAACAGCGGGGCCTTTAGAGTCGCCAAGGCCTTGAGGGAGAAATGGCTTGCCGCAGATGCGCTTTACGACCAATATCGAACCCCCGGGCCTGTCGTGCTGTTCGATAACGACGAGGAGCACATGCCGATCACGCTTTTGTTGAACGCGCTGGCCGATGACATGTCGGAATAACCGTCAAAGATATCGCCGAACCTTTGATTGGAGCCGAATTAATCCATGGCATCCATGACCCGGTATCCTTGCTTTTCCAGTGCTTTTTTAATTTTCGATGTACGGCACGCCGACAGACGGAAGTAGTATGCCCTTTTTTTATTCTTTTCTTCCGTCATGCCGACATTGATGATATCCCCTCCGGCCTCATTGATAATCTGAACGGCGTTTCTCAGCGAGCCCGGCTCATTGGAAATTTCAACATCGATTCTGGAGCTGTTGCTCAGGATGCCCATCATGTGGACGAAAGCCCTTAAGATGTCGCTTTCCGTGATAATTCCCACGAGTTTCCTGTTGGAGACCACGGGTATTCCACTGATCTTGTGTTTATAGATCAGCAGGGCGGCCGTCTCGATATCCGCATCGGGATTCACCTTTATCGGTTTTCTTACCATGATATCGGATAGGGAGATGTCGCCCAGCATGGAGGGAATCAGGCTTTGTTTGATGTCGGAAAGCGTTACCAGGCCTTTCAGATTTCCGGATTCCGTTACGACCGGCAGATGGCGGATGGAATTCTGCTTCATCAGGGTCAGGGCGTCCTCGATCGTGGTTTTTTCCATGATCGTAATTGGATCATGAATCATTAACGAATGGATCTTCATGATTTTTCCTATGATGTTTCCTGCGGCTGCTTGACGCCGGATGGGCATTTCATTTTCCTTTTACCACTTGTCCGACGTAATATCAATCAGAATCAACGATTTATCGAGTCCGAAAAGGCCTTAAACCGCAGCGCCCGGCAGAAAAACGATGCAAGCCGATCCCGCCCCGCTCGTCTCGCTCATCGCGCGTGTCCTGCTCGTTCGCACCAAAGTAAGGCGTTCGGATTATGGATTTTGCACTTACAGGAGGTTATATATTGCCCCTGGTCCGGGGTTGATAGGAGCAGAGCGGCTCCTCGGCCAGATAATCTCCGGTGGCTTCAAAGGCTCTGGCACGACAGCCGCCGCAGACGTTTTTGTATTCGCAGATGCCGCATTTCCCTTTGAGATTGTCGAAATCCCGTAAACGGAGAAACACTTCGGATTCTTTCCATATTGTCGAAAAAGGCTTCTCGGTGACATCTCCGCAGGGCAGATCCAGAAAACCGCACGGCTGCACGATTCCCCGGTGGGAAATGAAACAAAACCCGGTGCCGCCGAGACATCCACGCGTGGCGGCATCCATACCGTGTGAAGAAAACGTAACGGTTTTGCCCTCCTTTTTTGCACGCTGCCGCAAGATTCGATAGTAATGGGGGGCACAGGTGGCTTTTAATTGCAGGGGGCTTTTATCCCTCCGGTCATAAAACCAGTTTAGCGTACGCTCGTATTCATCCGCCGTAATTTCCTGATCGACGATATATTTGCCCCGTCCCGTGGGGACCAGAAGGAAGATGTGATGGGCCGCCGCGCCGAGGCTAACGGCAAGCGCGTGAATTGCCGGTATCTCATCGAGATTGGTGCGGGTGACGGTCGTATTGATTTGAAATGCCAAACCGGCTTCTTTGGCAAGGCGAATGCCGTTTACCGCACCCTTGTATGCGCCTGTTACGCCCCTGAACCGATCATGGGTTTGTTCGGTCGCCCCGTCCAAACTGATGCTGATGCGCTTTATGCCGGCCGTAACCATTTTTCGGGCATTTTCGCGGGTGATCAGGGTGCCGTTCGGCGCCATCACCATGCGGAGCCCTTTTTCGGTCCCATAGGCGGCGATGTCGAAAATGTCCGGCCTCATCAGGGGTTCTCCGCCGGTCAGTATGACGATCGGGTTTCCGACTTCTGCTATTTGGTCCAGAAGGTCATAGGAGGCCTGCGTGTCCAGTTCGCCTTTGAACGGCCCTTTTTCGGCGGAGGCCCGGCAATGTATGCAGGATAGGTTGCAGTTTCGTGTTGTTTCCCACGCAACGAGCCGCAACTCGGGAAATGTGCGCTCCGAAGCGGAGTGTCGCGGTGTATCCGGGGCCGGCTTCCGGTTTGGTGAAAATGTTTCTTTCATATTACTTCCGGTTTATCCGCCGGGCTGCTTCCAAAGCGAAATAGGTGATGACGATATCCGCACCGGCACGTTTAATAGCGGTCAGCGATTCCATCATTACGTCTTCACCGTTTATCCATCCCATGTTGTCTGCAGCCTTGATCATGGCGAATTCGCCACTGACATTGTAGGCCGCAACCGGCAGATCGAATTCGGAACGAATTCGGTAGATAACATCCAAATAGGGCAGGGCGGGTTTGATCATGATGATATCCGCGCCCTCCTCCACGTCCATGCCGGCTTCTCGAACGGCTTCCAGGGCGTTTGCCGGATCCATCTGATAGGTTCTTCTGTCGCCGAATCGAGGCGCTGAATCAGCGGCTGACCTGAACGGGCCGTAGTAGGCCGAGCAGTACTTTACGGCATAAGACATGATGGGAATATGGCTGAAGTCGTTTTCATCCAGCGCATCCCGAATTTCCGCCACACGGCCGTCCATCATATCGGAAGGGGCCACCATATCGGCGCCGGCTTCGGCATGTGAGAGCGCCGTCCGCGCCAACAGGTCCAAAGAGGCGTCATTGTCGACGATATCGCCGTCAACGAAACCGCAATGCCCGTGATCCGTGTACTGGCACAAACATACATCGGTAATGACGACAATGTCGGGAACCTGGGTCTTAACCGCCTTTACCGCACGCTGGACGATGCCGTCGGCTTTGTAGGCTTCAGTCCCCAATGGGTCTTTTTTTTCGGGTAAACCAAAGAGAATAACGGCGGGAATACCCAAATCGCGGGCTTCCCGGACCACCTTGGGGAGGTTGTCTACGGACAGATGAAAATGTCCGGGCAATGACGGAATAGGATTCTTGACCTGTTTTCCAGGTACGGCAAACAACGGGAGTACAAGGTCGTCGGGCGCCAATGCGGTTTCTCTGACCATTCGTCGAAAGGCCTCATTCCGGCGCATGCGCCTGGGTCTGTATTCCGGAAAAAGCATTTGGATCTCCTCTTTACGCAGGTCGGGCGATTTCTCCGTCCGTTAAATAACATGCCGGGTCGGGTGACCAGATATCGCCGGTGACCGCTTCGGCCCTGACCCTGAAATTACCACCGCATAGGTCCAGCCACCGACAGGTCGCGCAACGTCCTTTGACAAACGCTTTTTTGGATTTCAAACGCTTCATGAGAGGTTCCGACAGGTCGGACCATATTTCCGAGAACGGACGTTCTTTCACATTTCCGAAGCTGTAGTGGCGCCAGAACTGGTCTGCATGGACTTCACCGTCCCAACTGACGCAGCCGATACCCCTTCCGGAGCTGTTTCCTTCATTCATCTTCAGCAGCTCGAGAACTTCTTCGGCACGTTCGGGATTTTCCCTCAATAAACGCAGGTAAACGTACGGGCCGTCGGCATGGTTGTCAACCGTCAGGATTTCTTTGGGGTCGTTCTCATCGAACAGCTGCCGGGTCCGATCGATGATAAGGTCCACTGCTTTTCGGGTTTGTTCATGGGAAAGATCATCATGAATAAGACTTGACCCGCGGCCGGCATACACCAGGTGATAAAAACAGGCCCTTGGAATTTCCATCGTTTTTAACAAATCGAAGATGCCCGGCATTTCATGGATATTCAAGCGATTGATCGTAAACCGCAGCCCGACCTTGATGCCGGCATCACGGCAGTTTCGGATGCCGTTCAACGCCGCCTGAAAGGCGCCGTTTACCCCTCTGAATTGATCATTCACCGCTTCCATACCGTCAAGGCTGATGCCGACATACGACAATCCGATTTCTTTCAACACGCGTGCGGTTTCCGGGGATATCAATGTGCCGTTTGTCGAAATGACCGCGCGCAGACCTTTTCGAACCGCGTAATCGGCCAAATCGGGAAGATCCTTTCTCACAAGGGGTTCTCCTCCTGAAAACAGGATCACCGGGACACCGAAATCGGCGAGGTCGTCAATCAGCCGTTTTCCGTCCGCAGTGGACAGTTCCTCATACACTTGTGACGGGTCCGTTGCCTGGGCATAACAATGAATGCATTTCAAATTGCAGCGTCGGGTTACATTCCAGACCACAACCGGACGCTTGTCGCTTGAAAACTGAAGGAGATGGGACGGCAGCCGTGATGAATCCCGCCCGTATCGAAGCGCATCCGAAGGTTCGACGGATCCGCAGTACAGTTTAGAAATCCCAATCATTATACGTTCTCTCGTTTCGTCGCGGTGTAAGCTTCGGCGCTGATATTGTCCTGAATCATTTTGCTGATGTACTTTTCCGGGTCGAGGATGGCATCCCCGTTGATAAAAAACCTGGACTTATGGGTTTTGTCACGCAGGAGCCGCAACCCGAATTCAAAATCCGACGAAATGCGCCGATAGATTTCCCCGGCATCGATGTTGTTCGTTATCATTTGGTCCATTATCAGGTCAATGGCATCTTCTTCAAGGATAATGTTGATATCATGATTTTCATAAAATTGCAGTTCGATTCGTTTAACGGCGTCATAAACGGACCGGGCGTGCCGAATGGCGTCTCCTACCGTCATCGGGCTTTTTGAATAGTATCTCGCAACGATTTCTTTCCTGACGGGATTCAGATTGAGATTGTGCTTGTCGGAAAGCTTGCGGGCGTTTTCAGAAAGATAGTTTGTGATATATGAAACGTCCTGCTCAACCAAATGGTTGAACACTTCTTTTCGATATTCAGCCCTGGAGGGCGCAAAAAGATGCTCGAAGGATTTTTCGGGGTCCTGGAAAACCTCCTCCGTAACGGGAAACTCCTCGATATTGAGAGACGGCAGCCGGGTTTCAAACAGCAGTAATGATCGTTCAACGGCGCTGACAAGCCCCCTGGCACCGGTGTTTTCCTCGAATGCACGTTCAGCGATCTTTTTCAACGCGGCGTCATCGAATTTTACATGGATGCCGTAAGCGGCAAAATCGAGTTTTTTGCCGAGTATGATCGGATTATTCGGATTTTTTAAAACATCGTACAAATCCATCCTGGTCAGCCGTTCAAAAACGGCCCTGACCGGAAGCCGCCCGACGAATTCGGATTCAAAGCCGAAGGCCATTAAATCTTCTGATTTGACGTGCTTCAGAACATCATCCGGATTTTGATGTTTATGAATCCGGGCGCCGAACCCGATTTCCTGATCCGTCATTCGGTTTTTGATGATTTTGCTCAATTCACTGAATGCACCGCTGACGATAAATAAAATATGCTTGGTATTGACCGTCTGGCGGTTGCGGTCCCCTGTTTTCCTGAATCGCTCCAATTCCTGGAACATGGAAATGGGATCATGGGGCACCTTTAAATCGACTTCGGTCTCCTCCAGGGGCTTCAGCAGCGCCCGCTGCACACCGGTTCGCGATACATCCGCACCGATCATATTGTGACTGGAGGCGATTTTATCGATTTCATCGATGTAGATAATGCCGTATTGAGCCAGGGACATGTCTCCATTTGCTTCACGGACCAGATCCCTTACCAGGTCTTCAACATCGCCGCCTACATATCCGGTTTCTGAAAACTTGGTTGCATCTCCCTTTACAAAAGGGACCCCTATTTTTTTGGCGATCAACCGGATGATATAGGTCTTTCCAACACCGGTGGGTCCGATCATCAGCACGTTGTTCTTGATATTGCCGACCATTTCGTCTTTTTGGGACCGGGCATGCTTTATCCGGTTAAAATGGGTACAGATTTTGGTGCATAAAATGGCCTTTGCATTATCCTGCTTGACAACGAACTGATCCAGATAAGCGATCAGATCTTCGGGTTTCAAATCGAAATTGAGGCCGTCTTCTACGGCGTTGTGCTGTTTTCCTTCGACCGCATCGATTTCGTCTTTTTCCGCTAAAGGGGATACCACTTTAACATTGTCCCCGAATTTCTTCGCTAAAAACTCACCGATCTCTTTTTCGAGATCCTTGATATTGGGCAATTTTTCATTTGATGTTTTCATGCCTTGAATTATAAGCATGTCCGGATGAAATTGCAAGCCGGTGAAGGCCGTATAAAAGCCGGCGAAAATCTTGGCGTGGACAATTTCGAATCGATCGCATAATATCGGTTGAGTTATGGCGGGTGCAACTCAATCCGGTTTTTGAAGGAACCGCAAAAACCGGCAAAAAGATGGTCAGGAGGCGGTATGTGGATTCAGGTGCTGTTGATGGCGGCGGGTTTTGTACTTCTCTATTATGGGGCGAACTGGCTGGTGAAGGGTGCGGCTAATCTGGCCGAAAGCCTCGGGATAACCCCGATGGTCATCGGCCTTACGGTGGTGGCCTTCGGCACTTCTGCACCTGAACTGGTCGTCAGTGTTATGTCTTCCCTCGCGGAAAAGAGCATGATCGCCGTCGGAAATGCCGTGGGCAGCAATATCTGCAATATCGCCCTGGTTCTTGGCGCAACGGCGTGCCTGATGCCGATGACCACCGACAAGTCCGTGATCCGCCGGGACATCCCGCTGATGGTTGCCCTGTCAGCATTTCTTTTGGTGCTTACCCTGGATTCCCGGATTTCCCGCATCGACGGAGCGTGCCTTTTCGGCGGGATCATTCTGTACACGATTTTCAATTATGTCATATCCGTCCGGGAAAGCCGCTTAGCCGCCGGGGCCGGGGGAGGAGTCAACAGAAACGCCGCTTCTTCACGTGAAGGCATCTCAGCCGCTGATGATGAACATGTGAAACAAGCAAGGGAGCTGATCTCCGAATTCGAATCCGGCGTCGAAGAGATCGGGCATATCGAATCGAAACCCCTTCAGATCCTTTTGATCATCATCGGTATCGCCGGTGTGGTGTTTGGCGCCCGAATTCTTATCGATGCGGCCGTCGTTGTGATGACATCACTCGGGGTGAGTGAAAAATTCATCGGGCTGACGATTGTCGCCTTGGGTACATCCCTGCCGGAACTGGCTACTTCGGTCATTGCGGCTCTGAGAAAAGAGATGGATATCAGCATCGGCAATCTGGTGGGCAGCAATGTATTCAACCTTCTCAGCGTGATCGGCGCCGCCGCTCTCGTCCGTCCCATTTCGATTCCCGGCGGATTTTTGGAAAGCGGCCTGATTTATGATTACCTGATGATGATGGCCGTGAGCATACTTCCATGGTTCATGATGAAAAAAGACAACACCCTTCACCGCAGCGGCGGACTTGTTCTGCTGAGCTGCTATTTCGGATACATGATCTATCTGGTGATCATCGGGTAGGATTAAGAATGGTACGCCCGGCAGGATTCGAACCTGCGATCTTCAGCTCCGGAGGCTTAAAAATGTATTTTTATCTATTTTCACTTATTTATATTGACATATATTAAAGGCATTGATTATATAGGGTATATTTTAAAGGATGCAAAAAGATAAAAACTGAAGCATAAGCATAAAAATGGTCTACAGGTTGGAAATAGGGTTGGAAAATGCATGTTTTCAGCTCAGAACATATAAAAAAAAATAAGCTTCCAACCATATTTCCAACCGGCCAAAATGAAGAGGGAATAAAAACAACGGAATGCCCTTATAAAATTGAGACCGCTCAGAAGGATGCATGGTTTTCAGGAAATAATGAAGGCCATATGAAGGCAGAAATTATCTGAAAAAGAGGATTTAAAAAATGAGGATCAAAGCGAAAAATTATACGGGCGTCTATTTCCGGGAATCCAAGCGGATCGGCGGTGAAGGTACGGAAAAGGTTTATTATATCGTTTTTAAAAAAGACGGAAAAACTCATGAAGAAAAGGTGGGCCGTCAATATGCCAATAAAATGACACCGGCAAAGGCTAATATCATTCGTTCAGCCAGGATCGAGGGCCGGCAGCTCTCACGAAAAGAGCAGCGGGAATTAGAGAAGGCTGAAAAAGATGCCGAAAATCATAAACAGACGATCGACAAATTATGGTCAGCTTATCAAGAAAAT
>JAWODC010000057.1:0-103061 GCA_046483495.1 Desulfobacterales bacterium | reverse complement strand
GTTGTCTTTACAAAAACAATTTGTTAATTGCCTATGGATATTATTCTTTATCTCTTTTTGAGCACTCGGTTTTAAATTTTTGTACCACTTTGATTTTTCTAAACTCTTCTCTTGCCATTCAATAATACATTTTTTATCAATAACCACTTTCTTACTTCTAATTAAAATTTCTTTATTAGGAGGATTGGTATGATCTAACCATGCTTTTACACTTTCAATTTCTACTTCCTTCCCAACGTTATAATCCTCAAGAATAGAATGATATTCATTTATCAATAAATCAATTACGTGATATTTTACATCGTTTGGATTTGGTAGTAAAGCTCTATGTGAAAGAAAGGGTGGATCAATCTTTGGTCCAAACTTCCCTAGAATTAAATGAGTATTATCTCGTAAAGCTGACATTGATTCTAACGTGAAATTGGAAACTAATCCAGATGTGATATTGGAAAATTCCAAGCTTACGACTTTTGCTAAATTTTCGCCAGAAATCACTCTATCATGAAGCTCAGGTTTTAAGTTCAGACGGTTTTTAAAATATACAGTGATTCTTAAATATCCTTTGATAAAAGTAACGCCATCTTTACTAGTTTCATAACTATCAAAGTAATCATCAAGTTTTGCTTTAATTTTTGGAGTAATATTATCAATATCTGTTTCTCCAGTGTATATAATTATTAATCTAAGTCTTGGTTCAAAGGTTAAGTCAGATTCTATTATTTTGCCAATTATTGCAATTGCATCTTCCCCATTATCGTTGTGTATTTCCCAATCAATAATAAAAGCATCAGTTCTCATAGCAATTGGTTTATATATGCTATAATCTTGTTCTTCTTCTGGTTTTAACACTGAACAAACTTTACCATACAATGCAAAATTATCAATCACTTCTTTTGCATTTAATGAATGTTGAGTCCTTTTAAGGTCTATGGCGCCATATTCTTCTCTTTTATGAATGCCTACTTTTCCAGGTTCTACTATTTTTCCTGGTGGTGATATTTTCTCACCGAAAAAAGCTTCATCATCGATTACCACAATAGTATGTAGAAAATTATTAGCTACTTTTTCGGATAATTTCATAAATTGATCCATTCCCTCCATATTATACCTCCAAAGTCTCGGTTGTTGGTTCAATTTTAAAAGAAACACCTTCACCACTGGGTGGTTCAATGATAAAGATATCATAACCTATTTTTGATAACACCTCCTTTGAAATATATAAACCCATACCTCTTCCGGAAGGTTTGGTTGTATATCCAAGATCAAAAACAAGGAGAGAGGCGGTCCCGTATTTTGCCGAAACATCAGACAGCCTTATCATGGTTCATTTCGAGCCGTCTTCGATTCCTCCAAGGCCGCTGGAAGCGGCAAACCTGCCCCCGTGGAAACGAATCATTTCAGGTGATTTTGTCGAATCAAACGTCGATACGGTCCAAAATACCGATGGACCGGCGATTGGGTCGATCCGCTCAACAGACCAGTCCCTGGGGAAAAGGGTATACACCGGTGAAAAAATCGCGCTTGATTTTTATGAAACCGATATTAAAAACGTTTTTCGCATCTTGAGGGAAATAAGCGGAAAGAACTTTATCATCGATGATGATGTGAACGGAAAGGTCACCATGACCCTCGATAAGCCGGTTCCCTGGGATCAAATCATGGATCTTGTGCTGAAAATGAATAAGCTGGGGGTTGTTTACGAGGGTGATATCGTCCGCATCGCAACCCTTCAAACAATTAAAGCGGAATCCGCATCCCTGATGGAGAGCGTGGCGGCGGAACGGGAAGCCAAGGAAAGGATCAAGGACCTCGCTCCTATGGAAACCGAATACATCTCCGTTTCCTATTCCAATGCAAAGACGGAAATCCTGCCGCATCTCCAAAGCATCGTAACCAAAGAGCGGGGAAGCATCAGTGTCGACGAACGCAACAACCAGATCATCATAACGGACACGACCGAGAAGATCGCTCAAGCCAGGCAGATCGTACAAAATATCGATAAAGTAACCCCACAGGTGATTATCGAAGCAAAGATAGTAGAACTCAACTCGGATACGGCCAGGGATATCGGCATCGAATGGGAAATGAACAGTGGTGCGACATCTTCGGACCTGCTGGACGGCATTTATTCCTGGGATACGGCCATTAATTTTCCGGCGGCCAGCAATTCGGGAGTCGGATTCAGTTTTACCCGAATTTCGGGTACCCCCTTCGTTTTGGATGCACGCCTTACGGCATTGGCGGCCAACAATGATGTGAAAATCGTTTCAGCGCCGAAAATCGTGACACTCGATAATAAAAAGGCCATGATTAAACAGGGATTCGAAGTAGGTTATTATGACGAAGCTGAGGACACGCTGACCGAAAGCAGGGATGTGGAGTTCAAGGATGTGGACCTGCTGCTCGAGGTGACGCCTCATGTCACGCCGGATAATCGGATTTCCTTGAGTCTTTTCATTACCAAAAACGACATCGCCGGGCGTTTTGACGGCATTCCTCAAATCTCCACCAACGAAGCGCAAACCGAGCTCCTGGTCAATGACGGGGATACCATTGTCATCGGCGGCATTATGAAAAATACTCAGTCCGTTTCCGAAACCGGATTGCCTGGACTTGCCGATATCCCGGGCCTGGGATGGCTGTTCCGGCGGGAATTCGAGTCGACGGAAGACATGGAGATGCTGATTTTTATCACGCCCCGAATCGTAAAGTTAGAGCAGCGCATTCTTTAGTTTAAAAAAAACACTTATTCTAATTCGTTCATCCAGTTGTCCGGAAAATTTTAATCCTCAAAATATGTCACATCAATATGTGCCGGGCGGGGAATTTCCCGCCCGTTTTTTTTCGACGTTTTGTCCGTCCGGTTCTTATTCCGTCCGGTGCCTTACTAAACGGCTGATCCATTCATTTCCCTATCCGTCGCGCTGTAACCGGGATGATGCCGGAGCATCTTCCATCATTGAATTTGGCTTAACGCCTTAATCTTTGCGCGGATTTCAGGTTCTTTGGGGTCATGCGGCTTGGCCAGAAGATAGCGTGATAATGTCGTAGCGGCCTTTTGGGGATTGCCGCCGAATTCATAAGCACGGGCCAGATTTAAAAGAAATTCCGGCACTCGAGGCGCCTTTTTGATGATTTTTTCATAAACGATAATCGCCTGACTGTATTCTCTGAGCGTCAGGTGGGTTTGTCCCAGGCCGTTCAAGGCAACCAAAAATTCCGGCTGTATGTCAAGCGCTTGCGTAAAATACGATTTGGCCGTGGCATAATCCCCCTTCTTATAAGAGGCCCAACCGAGATTGGCTAAAGGGTAATGCGGTGTCATATACAGGATATCATTTGCTACGGATTTAAAATGGTCGATGGCTGTATCGTATTGTCCCTTGTCCAGGTAAACGGTCCCGAGGTTGTTCCGGGCGATTGAATACTCCGGATTCAATTGCAGTGCCTTATTGAAATGCTCGATTGCCTTTTCCGGCATCTGTTTGTTTTTGTAAGTAATTCCCAGATAATTGTGAATGACGGGGTCATTGGGGGCGAGCTTTTCAGCTTCCAGCAGTTCCTTTAATGCAACCGTATAATTCCCCTGCATCAAATTGGCTTCCCCGATCATGCGCTTGGTTGCGGCCGCATCTCCCCCGGTATGATTCGAGGTGGTTTGGCAGGCGGTAACGAGTGGAAAAAACACTAAAATGAATAATAATCGACGACAAAAACACGTCATCGGACGATACGGGTTTCGGCAGGAAACGGGTCTGATCGATCTAGGCATAGGCACCTTCAATGTTATTAAGAAATTCTATTATTTTTCACTGGTTTTTCTTGACACAAGAAAAACCGGCTGTGCTTCTAAAAGGCATCCGGTTCTTGCACCGGGTTAACATCTGCTCTATTCGCGTTTCTAATCAATGCAGGCGAGCCATGTGTTCGGCTGAGAAATTTTTTCAACTCCGGATGCAGGGGGTGTTTCGTAATCAAGTACTGTTTGCCGTCGGGCAAATCAATACTGAATCCGGGTACATGCAAATGGATATTCATCGTATCGTTTCGTTCGGCCGCTTTAAAAGACGGCCGTTCAACCACCGTCAGGTTCAGAGCGTCAGAAATTTTAGCGATAACGGCTTCCCAGGGTTCATCAAAAGACAGCTGAAGAATATCGAGTCCTGAACGTTTGATGGACGAAACGGCATCTCCATACAAATCGCCGTAATCGACGAGAAGCTGCTTGCCGGAGGGGGTTACGATGAGATTGACGTAAGCTGTTATGTAATCCCCGGCATAGGGAAACGACACCTCGATATTTTCCAAATAGTGGTATCCGGCCAATGATGCCAGTCTGTCCAACAGGTTTTTGGGGGTCGTGTAAACTTCTGAATAACAGCGGTCCTCCGGCCCGGCTTTCGAGAACAGTTCGGCATTTTGGACCGGGGTGCCGTCACGGCCGATTTCCTTCACTCGAATATTCATTTCTGCAAGATACTGCTTTATGGTCTCGGGGATAAGGCGGTCTTCAGGCCCGGCGATAAATATGCAATTGGTCTTTGGAAGTTCGCCGGCCGTGTCCGATGGACCTGATTCAATGACCCATTTGGCAATAATGTCGATCTCGATTCCGTTTCGCTCCAGAACAAGCCTGTTTTTGGCGTTAAAGCGTTGATCGGATGTGAACAGCGCATCTAAAATATCTACAAACGACGCTTGAAATGGAACCGGAATAATTTTCAGACCGGGCCAATGGTGTTGCATAACCGCTTTATCGGCGGTGGAAAAATGGCCGCCGGTGTTCAGAATATACTTTTGTCCGGTCGTGAACTCAATTACCGGGAACCTGCCCATATCGAGCTTTAGGTCACGTTTTCCTTTGCGGGGGAAAAAATACGTTCCACGGGCAAGAAGTTCGGCATCTAAGGCATTTGCCGCTTCTGTATATGAGGACTTGGGCCTGAGTTCAAGGGGGGCCGGAATGGGAGAGCGGATAATGTCGGTTCCGGTTGTTTGGTCCGTCGATGCTTTATCGGCTGCCATAAGACTGCCTAAATCGAGATCCCGGTTGATTTCCCCCGTTTCGGTGAAAAGAAGCGCATACCAGGGTTTTTGCTTAATGGCTGCATCGGGAATCTGGATTACCTGGCCCGAATAGATGCGGTCCACGTTTGTAATTTCCGGGTTCAAGAGTTTAAACAGCTTCAGGCCTTCCTCGTAGGACTTCGAACCATATCGGCCGAATTGGGAGGACAGAATACCTGAAACGCATTCTCCGGCGGCCACCGTGTGGTTCTTTGCATTTTCTTTCACAATTTCGGGCGCTTTTGAAATCGTTACAAAAGGGATAGTGACAATCCCTGAGGCTTGACCGGGGAGGGAGTCTTTATCGATTATTTTCAGTGGAATGAGAATGTTTTGTCCGGGAAGAATTTTATCGACATTATCGACATTCGGGTTCAAGCGCTTGAAAATTCTTAGAAACTCAGGGAAGTCCTGTTCCGAAATCTGCCCCCGCTGTTGAAAGAGCTTGATGACCCAATCATTCTTTCGAACAATATAGGGATCACAAAGAATGTCGCGTCCCCGGTCCTGCTCGACCACATAGCTCTTATATAAGAACGCACCGGACACGGGGAACACGGGAAACGTTAAAGCGAGCAATGCGGCAAACGCACGAAAGGCCGTTTTCATCATCGAGGTCTATCCTACTGCCGTTTTTCCAGTTGTAATACCGATGCAATTTCTTCGGCAACCCGTTTTACAAAAACAGCCATTTCTTCCGGCGGCAGCGGTTTTCCCGGTTGCGGCAAATGTTCAAGATCACCCGGCCGAATGTAAAGCGGTTTATTGATCAGGTCCGCCTTTGGAGACACTTCGAATTCTTCCGGAAAGCGGTCTTCAAAGTACATGTCCTGGAAGCCGGAAAATTTAATTGCATGAGCGGTGGAATCTAGAATGGCGGTTTCACCGGGATCCACGATTCGGAGGCGAAGGGCTTCGACCAACCCCGCCAGGCATTCTCCACCATGGGTGCAGACGATATGCCCGTTTCGATTGGCCGTCAATTCCCAATCCATTATGGATTGTTCCGTCACCTGCACAACGGAAACGTTTTCTTTCTTTGACAAGCGGTTGTACTCATTCACCAGATGGATAATCCTCGGCATGGATACCGGATTGCCGATCATGGCCGCCTGAGCCACGCTCGGTTGAACGGTTACGGGGTTAAATTTCCGCTTCTCGGCGTCATGTTCCCGATAGTAACGATAAACCGGGTCTGCATGGTCGGATTGAACGCCGATTATTTTCGGAAGGGATGTAATGATGCCGGTGTCGAAAAACTTGATAAATCCATTCATCACGGCGGTGAGATTGCCGGCGTTTCCGATTGGAACCACGATCACCTTGTCATCCAGGCGGTATTCAAAATCCTGCGCAATCTCATAAGAATAGGATTCCTGCCCGAGGATGCGCCAGGCATTCTTCGAATTCAGGAGGGCAACCGTATAATCTTCCGATAAAAATTCCACGATTTTCATGCAGTCGTCGAATACACCGGGAATTTCAAATACCGTTGCACCGCTTCCCAGGGGTTGGGACAATTGCTGCGGGGTGACTTTGCCGTGCGGCAGCAGAACCGCCGATTTGATATGCGGGTTCAGATACGATGCATACAGTGCTGCGGAGGCACTCGTGTCCCCTGTTGAAGCACAAACCGCCAGCACGTCGGATAACCTGCCCGTTCGGATTAAATAGGAAATATAGCTCAAAGCGGATGCCATACCGCGGTCTTTAAAGGAGGCGCTGGGATTTTGGCCGTCATTTTTAAAGTAAAACGATATTCCGACGGCTTCCGACAAAACGGCATTGGCCCTTATCATCGGTGTGTGCCCCTCACCCAAATAGACAACCGCATCGAGTGGGATAACCGGTCCGATGAATTCCTGGTACCGATAGATGCCTTTGACCGCCGCCATGGAAAGCATTTTACGGTAATCGAAAATCTGGTGCCACACATGAGGCGGAATTTCTTTCAGCCGTTCGAAATGCCTGTCATAAATCAGAAGGACCTGCCGGCAATTCGGGCAGGTGTACAGCAGTCTGTCGATTTCGAACGCTTGGCCGCATTCAAGACAGCGATATATCAATTCCCCCTGCTCTCTCGGAATGAGGTAAGGTTTGATGAAATCCGGAAAATCATTGAAATGCATAAGGCTCGATTCTTTCCATGCCCCCCATGTAGGGCCTTAACACTTCCGGGACGAGGACGGTGCCATCCTCCTGCTGGAAATTTTCCAGAATGGCGGCGGTGGTTCGGCCTACGGCAAGACCTGAGCCGTTAAGCGTGTGAACCCATTCGGTTTTCTTTTTTCCTTTTCGTTTAAACCGAATATTTGCTCTTCTGGCTTGGAATGCCTCGAAATTGCTGCAGGAAGAAATTTCCCGGTAGCTGTTTTGAGACGGCATCCACACTTCGATATCATAGGTTTTTGCCGCGGAAAAGCCTAAATCACCCGTACACAGAACGATTACACGATATGGGATTGCCAGTTTGCGGAGAATGTCCTCGGCGTTTTGGAGCAACGTTTCAAGCTCATCGTATGAGGATTCCGGTGTCGTGAACTTGACCAGTTCAACTTTATTGAACTGGTGCTGACGGATCAATCCCCGGGTATCTTTCCCGTAAGAACCTGCTTCAGATCGAAAACAGGGCGTGTAGGCCGCATAATAAAGGGGAAGATGATCTTCGTCAAGAATTTCTCCCTGATGAATATTGGTAACCGGCACTTCAGCAGTGGGAATCAGATAATAATCCCATTCTTCAAGCTTAAAAAGATCTTGTTTGAATTTGGGCAGCTGACCGGTGTTGGTCATGCTTTGAGAATTCACGATAAACGGGGGCAATGCTTCCGTGTAGCCGTTTTCTGCGATATGGGTATCGAGCATGAAATTGATCAGGGCGCGCTCAAGTCGTGCACCTGCTCCGAAATACAACGGAAACCGCGTCCCCGAAATCTTTGACGCCCTTTCGAAATCCAGAATATTCAAATTCAGGCCGATGTCCCAGTGCGGTTTCGGACGAAAGTCGAAAGCCGGTGGGGTGCCGAAGGTTTTTATCGGAAGATTGTCATTTTCCGTTTTTCCCACTGGAACGGTTTTATGGGGAATGTTCGGAATCTGCAACAGCAGCTCGTGCATCCCTTCTTGATTTTCAGAGAGGTATTTTTCCAGCTCCTTGATTCTGTTCGAGACCTTCCGCATCTCTAGGATACGGGATTGAGCATCCGGATGCTGTTTTTTGAGCTTTGCGATCTCGTAAGAGACGACGTTTCTGTTGTGCCGGAGTTTTTCGATTTCGAGAAGTGCGGCTTTTCTGTCGGTGTCCATCTGAACAAGGGCTTCCAGATCGAATGCCACACCCCTGTCTGCCAATGCCTGACGGACCTGCGACGGATTTTGATTGATGAATTTGGTATCCAGCATGCGTTCACCATTTACAAATGATCAACCGATCTTTAAATATATAACTATATTATGCCCTTCGATTTTAGTCAATCATTAAATAGATTGACTTTTAAGGTAAAATCGGTATATTAGCATGTCTAATCATAAGAAACCGGAGAGCATATGGACGATATACATGAAACAAAAAGTGACATCAGGAAGGAAATTGCTCACAAGTTGGACGAGTTGCCGGATGACGTGCGTTCTGAAAAAATCATGCAGATTACCGACAGGCTCTTTTCGTTTGCAAACTTTCTGGAATCCACCATTGCTCTGCTCTATATACATAAAGATCAGGAGGTCCCCACTCAGGAGATCATCAAACGGTGTTACACTGTGAATAAAGTTGTGGTGCTGCCTTGCTTTTTTCCTGAAAAGCACCGGATAAAACTGATGAAAGTGGATAATCCGGATTCCGATCTGGTTATGGGTCCCCGCGGGGTATTGGAACCGAACCCCAACGTCTGCAAGGCCGTACCCGTCGATGTCGTCGATATCGCGATCATTCCCGGCATTGCCTTCGATGAAAAAGGCGGAAGGATCGGCACCGGCGAAGGATACTACGACAGGTTTATTCCAAAATTGTCGGCCACCACGCGTAAAGTATCTCCGGCGTTTGAAAGCCAGATTGTCCCCCAAGTCCCCATGGCCTCTCATGACAAGCACGTGGATATTATTATCACTGAGGATCGGATTATCTATAAAATATAGGCCCGGCATGAGAGGGCGAGACGTTTCCCTTCGGCTAATTCGTCCGTCTGGAGGATTTTCGTTTATGAATGGCCGGCCACAATAAAATTTTGAGGCGGACGAGTCGGCGGTTCTGCACGCAGACAAACATTTCTGTTCCTCGGTTTGCACCTGTTGAAATGCCCCCGGTTCTTTCGGTAATCGCCGGTATGCAATCCATTTCATTATTGTTGAAAATTCAGGCACTTTTTAGTACTTAAAATCAAAGAGGGCCAAGCCGAATCGCGAAAAAGGGCAAGAACACCATGAGCAAAGATGCATTGAAGTTCGAGAAACAGCGGGAAGACATGGTCCGGCGACAGATTGAAGCAAGAGGGGTAACAGATCCCCACGTGCTTTCGGCCATGCGGAATGTACCCCGGCATCTTTTTGTCGGTGAAGCCCTGATGGACCAGGCTTATGGCGATTACCCCCTTCCCATCGGAGAACAGCAGACCATTTCCCAGCCGTATATTGTTGCGGAAATGACTCAGGCGCTTGCTCTGGGGAAAGATGATCGTGTACTGGAAATAGGAACCGGTTCCGGATACCAGGCGGCCATCCTGTCCCAAATTGCATTCCGTGTTTATACAATCGAAAGAATTTATTCCCTGTATGCCCGGGCCAGAAAACTTTTTGATGAACTTCGCTATTACAACATCGTCACCAAGTACTCGGACGGCACATCCGGATGGCCGGATGAAAGTCCATTCGATGCCGTCATCGTTACGGCCGGAGCACCGGAAATTCCCCATGTGTTAATCAGTCAGCTGGCCTCTGGCGGCCGCATGATCATTCCTGTCGGTGATCAGTTTTCGCAGGAATTGGTTAAAATTGTGAAGGATGAAAAAGGAATCCACAAGACAGAACTGGGCGGATGCCGATTTGTGAAACTTGTGGGTGAGCATGGCTGGCGGGAGTAGCAGCGAATGCGAAAACTGTATGACTGGATTGTACGATGGGCTGAGACTCCGTATGGTTTATGGGCGCTTTTTATCCTGGCTGTTTGTGAATCTTCATTTTTTCCGATTCCTCCCGATGTTTTGCTCATCGCTTTGGCCGTGGCGGCCCCTAAACAATCCCTTCGTTATGCTCTGGTATGTTCCATGGGATCCATCATCGGCGGATGCTTGGGATATCTCATCGGTCTGCAGTTTATGGCGGGGCTGGGCGGCAAAATTATCGAACTTTACGGTCTGACTTCAAAATTTAACCATATTCAGGATCTCTATGTCGCCTATGATGCCTGGGCAGTCGGTATAGCGGGCTTTACGCCTTTGCCGTATAAATTATTTACGATTACAGCAGGTGCGTTTCATATTCATTTCGGCATATTTCTATTGGCCTCCACACTGTCCCGTTCGGCCCGTTTTTTCCTGGTCGGGGCGCTGATTTATCGGTTTGGACCGATTGTTCAGATTTTCATCGATCGGTATTTCAACTTGATTACCATTGTGTTTACGGTATTGCTTGTTGGGGGGTTTGTGGTGTTTAAATATATTTTCTAGTTGGTCTTCATCCAGAAATGGATGGACACTGTTAGTGCCCATCCGGAAGCGGTTTAGCTGCACTTGGAGAAACCGCAGGAATGGCAGACGAGGCATCCTTCTTCATGGGACAATGTATCGCCGCATTCCGGGCAAACACCGGCCATGTAAGTATTCTCCATAACATTCGAATGGGAGACGTCTCTGAGCACCTGTGCGATGGCATCCGGGCAGGATAACACCATTCTGCCATTCTGCCATGAAGGTGAGGGGCATCGAATTCCGATGAGCTGTTTGATAATAGCATCCACTTTTACACCTGAACGCAACGCAAGGGAGGCAAGCCGGCCGGCCGCTTCGATCTGGGATGATGCACACCCGCCTGTTTTGCCCATTTGGGCAAAAACTTCACAGGTTCCCTCATCGTCTGAGTTGACGGTTACATAAAGATTCCCACAGCCTGTGCTGATCCGCTGGGTGACGCCGTGCGTCTGTTCCGGCCTGGGCCTTGGGGCGATTTTGGCATCCGTCTTTTCCCCGCCCAAAGAAAGCACTTGCCTGTCTCTGCTCCCGTACCGGTATATGGTCAGCCCCTTGCATCCACTGTTATAGGCCTGAAGATAAGCGTTTTTCACCGCTTCCGGTGACGAGGCATTTGGAAAATTAATGGTTTTTGAAACGGCATTATCGGTAAATTTCTGGAATGCGGCTTGAATGCCGATATGACGGGCGGCCGGAATCTCATGGGATGTTGCAAACAGGCGCTTGATGGAATCCGGTACTTGCGGAAGGGATTGCACCGATCCCGTACGTGTGATTTCTGAAACGAGTTCATCGGAATAGAACTTGTTTTTTTTGGCCAGTTCAAGGAAGAGGGGGTGTATGTGCGGAAGCTTTTGGTCCTCGAGAACGTGGCGGACATGGGCCACGGCGAATATGGGCTCGATGCCGCTCGAAGTGCCCGAGATAAGCGATATGGTGCCTGTCGGTGCAATTGTAGTCGTGGTCGCATTTCTCATGAACGGCGTTTCCGGATTATCGTGAATACTCCCCGGGTAAAACGGGAAGTTGCCTCGCTTTTTCGCCAGATTCGCCGATGCCGCTTTGGACTCGCTTTGAATAAACGCCATGATTTTTTCAGCCGTCTGTTCGGCTTCATCGGAATCATACGGTATTTCCAGCCGAATCAGCAGGTCGGCAAATCCCATCACGCCCAGTCCGATTTTTCGGTTTCCCATGCTCATTTGTTCGATCTGTGGGAGAGGATACTTGTTTATCTCCACAACATTATCGAGAAAATGAACGGCGTCATGAATGGTTTTTTCCAGCCGCTTGAATTCGATGTCTTTGTTTTTGACCATTTCATATAGGTTGATGGACCCCAAAGTGCAGGATTCGAACGCCAGAAGAGGCTGTTCGCCGCAGGGATTCGTCGACTCGATTTCGCCGATATGAGGCGTGGGGTTGTGCTGATTGATTCGGTCGATGAAAATAACGCCCGGTTCACCGGAATTCCAAGCGGCATTCGTGATCCTATCGAAAATGTAGGATGCGGGTAACCGACCGGCGGTCTTGCCTGTTCTCGGATTGATGAGGTCGTAGTCCTTATCGTCTTCGAGCGCCTTCATAAATGTGTCGCTGACAGCGACTGAAAGATTGAAATTGGTGAGCCGATCCGTAGGTGTTTTTGCCTGAATGAATTTTTCGATGTCCGGGTGATCCACCCGCAAAACCCCCATATTCGCTCCCCGTCGCGTGCCGCCCTGCTTGACGGTTTCCGTCGCCATATCGAATACACCCATGAAAGACAGGGGGCCGCTGGAAATGCCGGCAGTTGAAAGCACCACGTCGTTTTCCGGGCGGATTTTGGAGAATGCAAATCCGGTTCCACCGCCGCTTTTGTGAATCATTGCCGTGTGTTTCAGGGTTTCAAAAATACTTTCCATGGAATCATCGATGGGGAGCACGAAACAGGCGGCGAGCTGTCCCAGACGCCGGCCGGCATTCATTAGTGTCGGGGAATTGGGGAGAAATAAAAAGCTGCTCAGCAGGTGAAAAAATTTTCGTTCCGTTTTTTCCACGTCCGCTTGAGCGTCGAACACGCGGTCTGCTTCGGCAACCGCTCGGGCCACGCGCTTGAACAGGTCTGCCGAAGTTTCGATAACATTGCCATGGATATCCTTCTTTAGATACCGTTTTTCAAGAATAGTTCCGGCGGTATTTGAAATCGATGCGACCATGATTTCTTGATCGTTATTTCCGGGTTACCGGGCCGTAAATGGCTCGCAGCGTTCGATTTACCGGTTCGGGCACCAAATCCGATACGTCACCACCGAAGCCGGCTACCTCCTTTATAATGGAAGAACTGGTAAAAATCCATCGGAATCCGGTCATCAGAAATATGGTTTGGATATCTCGATTCATGCGTCGATTCATAATTGCCATTTGAAACTCGTATTCGAAATCGGATACGGCACGCATCCCCCTTAAAATGGCGGTGGCTTTTTTCTGTTTCGCGTAATCCACCAGAAGACCGTTAAAGGAATCGGCATGTACGTTCGGGTATTTTTTAAATGTTTCTTCCAGCAGTGCGATTCTTTCCTCGACAGAAAGAAGAGACTGTTTCTTGGGATTGATCAATATGGCAATGATAATTTCATCGAACAGGGCAAGGCCCCTTTCAACGATATCCAAATGGCCGTTCGTTAGCGGGTCAAAAGATCCTGGGTAAATGGCAAGCCTTTTCATATACCGATTCAATCCTTTCGCGCATTCCGTTTTTCATATTCCAAAAAAGTAACCGTCGTGTTGCCGTATGTCCTTTGATCCATGATCGATAAACCCGGGAAATGCGCAGCATTCTGAACGCTCCGGCACAGAAAGATCGATTCCCCGGCGGCATGTTCCGCAACAATGATGGCATTCATTGCCGGTTTTTGTGTTTTGACGAGATTTTTCAGTGTGATGAATACTGCCCCATCCCGATATGGCGGGTCCATGAACACCATATCGAAATCTTCCGGGATTGCCTGGATGCATTTTAAATTTCTACGAATATCCCAAAGAATGGATGTTGACCGACCTTCCAGAGCGCATGAGCGGATATTGCTGCCGATAATGTCCAGTGCTTTTTTGTCATTATCGATAAACACGGCAAACCGAGCCCCACGACTCAGCGCCTCTATTCCGAGTGCTCCCGATCCGGCGTACAGATCCAATACGCAGGCATTTTCAACACGTTCTCCCAAAATATTGAATATGGATTCTCTTAAGCGGTCGGCCGTCGGACGGGTATGAAGGCCCGGCGGGGTTTGAATTTTTCTGCCCCTTAACCGGCCACTGATAATGCGTAACCCCATTTTCGCCACGGATATTCACGGCCTGAATTTTTTTACATAGTCCGGTTTGACGCCTATGGCTTTTGCCGTTCTTTTAACGTCGTGGTCATGCTCAGCCATTTTCAATTGAATATAGTCCTTTACAAACGCTTTTTTGGCTGACCGCAAATCATTTATGGAAAAATAGCGATTCAATTCGGCACCGGATGTATCCTGGTTTTCGGAATTATATAGAGACAAAACGTCCGATTCGTCAATAGCATCTTTTTCCATAATGATCACAAGCCGTTCCACGAACGTTTTCAATTCCCGAACATTCCCCGGCCATGAATAATCCGACATCCGTTTCAGGGCTTCGGCGGTAAAAAAAATGCTTTTTTGGTATTTTTGGTTTGCTTGTGATAAGAACGTTTCCACCAAAAGCGGAATATCTTCGATTCTTTCCCGCAAAGGCGGGATATGAATCGGTATCTCGTTTAATCGATAGTACAAGTCCTCTCTGAACCGGCCTTCTTTTATTTCGTGTTCGATATCTTTATTGGTCGAAGCAATAATCCTGGCTTTCATATCGATAGAACGGCTTCCGCCGGTTCTTTCAAATTTTTTTTCCTGAAATACCCGCAAGAGTTTTCCTTGAATATGCAGGCTCATATCACATATCTCATCGAAAAAAAGAGTACCATCATCAGCAAGTTCGAGTTTTCCGATTTTTTTTCGGGTCCCGTTTTCCGAACCTTTTTCGGTACCGAACAATTCGAGTGACATGAGTTCCTCCGACAAAGCGGCGCAATTGATGTCGATGAGGGGAGAATCCGCTCGCGGGCTTAAATGATGAATCGTTCTGGCCGCCAACTCTTTTCCGGTGCCGTTTTCACCGGTAATAAAAATCCATTTGTCGGTTGGAGCGGAAACACCGATTAAATTTTTTATGGTCTGTATATTGGGGCTGTTTCCGGTCAATGAATTCTTTTCCAACGCTTTTCTTCGAAGATAACGGTTTTCTTCCTCCAGCCTTCTAAAATTCAAGGAATTGTTGATCGTGACCATAATTTTATCGATGGACAACGGTTTTTCGATCAAATCGAAAGCCCCCATTTTAACGGCTTTTACCGCCGTTTCAATGTTGCCGTGTCCTGTAATGATAACCACTTGTATATGCGGGTTTCGTCTTTTGATCTCCTTCAGCGTCTCGATGCCGTCCAGGCCGGGCATCCAGATATCCAGGAGCACCAGATCGGGCGATTCCTCTTCTATCCGCTTCAGCGCCTCGTATCCGTTGGAAGCGGTGTAGGATTCGAAACCCTCGTCCGCAAGTATCCCGCTCAAGGACTGCAGAATCGAGGGTTCATCATCGACAATCAGTATGGAAGGGAACATATCTATCCTTTTCGGTGCTAAAGATCATGTGGCGTTTCATTTTTTCAAGCTGCTTGTGCCGGCGTATTAAACCGGCAGTTCAATAACGAACTTCGCGCCTCGCGGATGGTTGTCATGGGCGCTGATTCTGCCGTTGTGGTCCAATATAATATTATGAACGATGGTCAATCCCAATCCCATTCCCGTTTTTTTGGTTGAAAAGTCAGGTTCGAACAGCCGTGTTTTTTCCACATCCGAAATGCCTACACCGTCGTCGGTCACCTCCAGGCGCACCATTTTCAGGATTGAATCATGGGTCATGGTAATGGTGATGCGGCCTTCATTTTTTACGGCATAAACGGCATTGTCAATCAGATTTATCATGGCCTGCTTCATCTGCTGCGGATCGAGATTCAACAAAGGAATATCATTTTCCCGGAGAACCGTAAATTCAATTCCTCGATGCCCTTCTCTGAAAAGGGCGACGCTTTCCTCGATAATGGACACAAGGTCTGAAGGCTCGGGGTCCGCAAAAGGGAATCGGGCGAATATAGCAAATTCATTGACAAGATTACGGATCAGTTCAACGTGGTTGATAATGACCTGGGTGCACTCATCGAAGACGCGGTCGTCGATGCGATCAGCGAATTTGCGCTTCAACCGCTGGGCGGAGAGGGTTATCGGTGTCAGCGGGTTTTTCACCTCATGGGCGATTCGTTTGGCCACCTCACGCCATGCCAGCATACGCTGGGCTTTTTCCAGATCCGTCAGATCATTGAAAACCATCACGATTCCCATTCGACGGCCGGATTCATCTTTTAACGCATTAATGTGGACCCAGAAACTTCGCGGCCTGCCTTCGATTGTCAACTTCAGTGGAATTTCCACGTCATCACGATTTTGGCGCTGAAACTGGTCCATGATAACATTGAAAAAACTTGATTCCTGCTCATTGGAAAGGCTTCGATAATTTTTGTCCAGGAGGCGTTCGGCCTTTAACTGCAGCATTTTCTCAGCGGATTTATTGATGGTGGTAATCCGTCCGTCCGCCTCCAGTGTGATTACACCTGCAGAGACATTTTTTAGAACAACCTCGATATAGTTTTTGCGTCCCTCGATTTCGGCGTTCTGTTCTTGCAGCATTCGGTTGTTTAATTCGATTTGCTCCCGACTGGCCCTTAGGTCACGGGTCATTTTGTTAAACGAATCCACCAGTGTTCCGATCTCATCATCCGCCCGGATATCGATGCTGAAGCTTAGATCCCCTTCCGCCACTCGTCTCGTTCCGTTGGCCAGGTCCATAATCGGGAGGCTTATGGATTTGGCCAGAGAAAATCCGAACCAGATGGCACAAAAGACCACCAGCAGTGCAACGATGGAAAGGGCGATATAATAACTGCTCTGAATCGGGCTTTTCAGTAATTTAATCTGTTGATACCCTTCAAATCCTCTTGAAATGGATTCCATCCTTTCGCTCATTTCCGGCGGAATCAAATAAGAGAGCACCACCAGGGCTTCGACAGCGCCGTTGGACACGTTATAAGGGACTGTACCGATCGTGCGGATCAGTTCACCGTCGGGTATTTTTTGCGAGACGGTCTTAATTTTTCCTGTTCCGACAGCTTTTTGAAGGTCATCCGCTGCCAGAATATCGAACACCTCGTTCGGGATTTGATCAGCCGCCGCATAGGTGATGCGGTTCGAGTTGATATCGTAAACCTCCACCCCGGGAATATTGAATTCCCGTTGAACCACTCGGATATAATTCGTCAGGGCGTTCGTTTGCGATGGGGAGGCTAATCGTTTGCTGGTAATCTGATATGAGATTCTTTCCAAGAAAAACCGGCTGTTATCCTCCACGTGCCGATAAATATCGCGCCCGACCGACAGCGAATTCTCAAGGGCCTGTTCAACTGGAACAGTAAACCAGAAGGCAATGCTGTTGGTGATGAAATTAATGGAAAAGAAAAAAAGGATAATCGCCGGCAGAAGCGTCAGGGTAATAAACGAGACCACCAGCTTGGTCTTCAGTTTTGCACCGATAATATCCCGCTTGCGGTCGTAGAACAGTTTGACAAGATTTCTGAATACCAGAAAAATCAGCAAGATCAACAGAAGGAGGTTGATATTGATCAGCGTAAACATTAAAACCGTATTGGAGACGGGAAAATCGGCACCGAAATAGATAATGCGATTTTCCGCATAAGTCAAAAGGACGACGAGGAGAATGATGGCGAGGATGATAAAGCGCTCGCGTTTGCGCTTGGTTTTTTCGTGTTCATAATGCTGTGATGACAATGATGTCGGACGATTACTTGACATGATGCAACTAAACCGGTCGGATCGGTTACGTAATGTTTTTAAATACCCGAGAACGCCGATGCAGGTTAATACACAAAATCAATGGTATACCAATCGGTTTCGAAATCCCACAGGGAAATGAAAAAGAATACATGATGCAAATGAAACGGCAGGGTTTTTTTGCTCAGTTCAGCTTTTGCCCGAATCTGATATTGATCCCCTTTTTTCAGCTTTTTCAGCGGCGTTATGGCAACGCTGTCGATTTCCACCATGGTCTTTTTGGCTTCTTCAAAAGAATCGGTAGTAACGGGTTTGCCGTTGTCCCAAGAACGTGTAATGACGTATTCGTTTCTTAAGCTGTCGTATTTCAGTGTGTGGGTGAGCTTCAATTCTTCTATTTTTTTATCGAGCCACAAGTTTCTCACCCGATATAAATTGATAAAGAAGGAAAAGGTGATGGATACTCCGCTGGCGACGGCGCTGTTCATTTTCTCCTGAAACGCCCCCTCTACATTCAAGTAAATAAGCAGATCATCTCTTGTATTGGTGACGATAATATTTGCCAGCCCGGCTTCCTGTCCTCCTGACGGGTGTGGAAAAATCAGCAGTATAAAAATCATCCCGATGATCGCCAGGGATCTCATTCGGTCTTTTTTCATTTAGATAGTCGATCGATTCCCTTTATATGGTTACGTGCGGCGGCTTTAATGCGAACTGCTGCGTTTGCCGGCACTGCTGTTCATTCGGCCTTTCGGCGAATGTGTCGTAAAACGGTGTAAACCTTGGCGGCATGTGCCGAAAAGACGAAGTCAAAGCTCTCGCAACAGTTGTGTGCCATCATGCTTTTTTTATATAAATTATTAATTTTTTTAATGGATAATATTTGAAATGGCAAGTAATTTTCTATAATTCGGAATTTTGCAGGCTGTCGTCAATCACAATGCCGGTTTCCCAAGCGTGCGTAGCTTCGAAAAAGTGCTTTAAAAACTCATGATTGAACGCATGGCCGGATTTTTCGGCGACAACATGACCTAAAAGCGGAATTCCCAAGAGAGAGAAATCACCAATGCAGTCGAGAATCTTATGACGGACGAATTCGTCGGCAAATCGAAGTCCCTCCTCATTGAGCACGGAATTTTCGTCAAGAACCACCGCGTTTTCCAGCGAACCGCCTTGGGCTAAACCATGGGCTTTCATAAGTTCGAGTTCGTGTAAAAACCCGAATGTACGGGCATTGCAGACCTCATTGGCAAAAGATTTTTCGCAGACCGTTACCGAATAGGACTGTTTTTGGATAACCGGGTGTGCGAAATCGATGGTGCAGGAGATCTTGAACCGATTGGACGGATAAACGCCGACAAATTTTCCGTCTTTTGAGATTTCAATGGGTTCATTTATAATAAATCCATATCGCGGTGCCTTCTGAATACACGTTCCCGCTTTCCCGATTAAGCGGGCAAAGGGCCCGGCACTGCCGTCCATTACCGGAACTTCATGGGCGTCCAGCTCCACAATGGCATTATCGATGCCCATACCGGCAAAACCGGCCATGAGGTGTTCGATTGTTGAGACTATGGCGCCATCCGATCCGATCACGGTCGCCAAACTCGTATCCACGACCATTTTGAAAAGAGCCTTGATGCCCGGAACATCGGGCAAATCAATCCGTTTGAAAGTAATCCCATGATTTTCCGGCGCCGGGCGGATCGTCATATGAACGGTTTTGCCCGAATGCAGCCCGACCCCTGCGCATTTCACCGACCCGGCAAGCGTTCTTTGCATCACAACTGAAGGCGTTTCTTTCGATGACATCATGTTATAATCATATACCCCCAAATTAGATTCATCTTCTTGCCATATGTCAACGGCAAAATCAACCATTCATAAGAATGCCGCATGTTGAATATTCAGGACGGCCGGAAGCTGTCGGCCGCAGGCACGAAAACCGCCTGTGATCGCCGGACAAGGATTGTAGAATCAATGCAGGAAAAAATGCATACGAGCAGGCAGAATGTTTAGCGCCATGCAAAGGCGGCCGATTTACGCCTTTGCATGGCGCACCCCATTAAACCGACGATATTATTATTTAGAATTTTTTAAATTTTACCATGGGTTAAATCCTGTATCATTACCTTTACAAGGGTTATCTTGACTGTTGGTTTGGTGCTGTTGTCTTCGCCTGAAGTTGACAACAGACCAGACCTGTATATCATCCGCTGCTGAGTCCAAATACATAATGGACCGTATTGCCGGTGCCGTAAAAAAAAATTAGGATTACAAAACAAGGAGGTTATTATGTCAAAAGAGATCCCCCCGGAAAAATTTTATGAAACGATTGTGCAGAATACTCAGCGCGGTGATCCTTATGCCATTAAATTCTGCGGAGACCCGAATCGTTATGTCGGAATTCCGATTTTCGACCGAACGGAGGAATCGGACGACATTTTCACATTGAAGGTTCTTGAAGGCGGTAAAACAGGCATGTACAAAAGATGCCTGCAAGATATCGAATCGATGGAATCCGTCTGAATCGGCATTTCTGGGGTTCGTATCGCCATGCCGTGTTCTTAAAAGCAATTTCTGATGTGTTCTTTATTCGGAGAATTGCAGGCGCAAACAGACGAAAATACATGCAATGAGCATTTGGAATTCAGCATTGACCTTATATGCGACAAAAACATCCGGGGGCAATTCATGATGAGACATATAGCAAAGGGCTTGGTCGAATACGTGAATGCCCATTCGGTTTAAAACTTCAACCGAAAAGGAGAGAAAAAATGAAAATGCCTGAAAGTTCCGTCCAATGGATTAAGGACTACCAACAAGGTCTGGATAAATGCAGGGACGAAAACAAACCGGTTTTTTTGGATTTTTTCAAGGAAGGGTGAAACGGGTGCGCCAGGTTGGGTGCCGTGACGTACCCGGATATGTTTGTAGCCCATGTGTTAAATGACTATTTCATCCCCGTTCAGATCAATGTCAGTGAAGGCGGCGAATTGTTGAAGAAATACCAGGTGATATGGACGCCGAATCTGAATGTTATAAACGCGGATGGTACGCTGTTCGATCACCGGGAGGGGTGGTTCCCGCCTTCAGAATTCGTCCCGATGGCATTTTGCGGGTATGGACACTACCTGCTTCGAAACAACAACTATAAAGAAGCCGGAGAGTGTTTCGACTGGGTGTTTGTCAGGTATCCCGCCAGCCGTTTAGCGCCTGAGGCGCTCTATTATAAAGGAGTGTCGAATTACCTGGCTTCGCATGAAGTGGATGATCTAAAACAAAGTTGGATAATGCTTCAACGATTTTATCCGGAAAGCACCTGGTCCATCCGCTCCCATATCCTATGAAAAAAAGAGGCGACATAAAAAAACCCGTGCCGGTTTAAACCGAATCCGGTACGGGTTTGGAGTTCGAAGGCCCAATGGTTACTACTTGTTGTCTTCTTTAACTTCCTCAAAATCCGCATCCACAACATCTTCATCTTGCTGCGCACCACCCCCCTCTTGGGCGCCCATGCCTGCACCGGCCTCTTCACCGGCCTGCTGCTGCCCCGCTTGAGCGGCTTCTTTATACATGGCTTCGGCAAGTTTGTGGGATTCCTGGGTTAATGCCTCACTGAGGCGCCTGATCTCCTCCGCACTTTCCCCCTCCATGGCCTTTTTCAGATCGGAAATGGCACTTTCAATATTTTCCTTGGTTGAGCTGTCGACTTTATCACCGATATCCTTAATGGATTTTTCCGTTGAATAGATCAGTGCATCCGCATGATTCCGTGCTTCAATCAATTCTTTCTTCTTTTTGTCCTCTTCGGCATGCATTTCCGCATCTTTTACAAGGTTGTCGATCTCTTCCTGGGAAAGGCCGCTCGATGCCGTGATCTGGATGGACTGTTCCTTGCCGGTTGCCAAATCCTTGGCAGAGACGTTTACGATCCCATTGGCATCGATATCGAAGGTGACCTCGATCTGAGGAATACCCCGTGGCGCCGGTGGAATCCCCACCAATTCGAACCGCCCCAGGGTTTTATTGTTGGCGGCCATTTCCCGCTCTCCCTGCAGCACATGAATGGAAACGGCAGGCTGGTTGTCCGCGGCGGTTGAAAATACCTGGCTTTTCTTTGTGGGAATCGTGGTGTTTTTTTCGATCAGCTTGGTCATGACGCCGCCAAGCGTTTCGATACCCAAAGACAATGGTGTCACGTCGAGGAGCAGAACGTCTTTTACCTCTCCTTTTAAAACGCCTCCCTGTATAGCGGCGCCCATGGCTACAACCTCATCCGGATTGACGCCCCTATTCGGCTCTTTTTCGAATATCTTTTTCACGCGATCCTGCACGGCGGGCATTCGCGTCATGCCGCCGACCAGAATAATTTCATTGATTTCATTTTGGCTTATTCCCGCATCTTTCAATGCGGTCCGGCAGGGTTGTTCCAGTTTGTCGAGCAGATCGGAAACCAAGGCTTCCAGTTTGGCCCTGCTGATTTTTATGTTCATATGTTTGGGCCCACTGGCATCCGCTGTAATAAACGGCAGATTGACATCCGTCTCCATCGAGGAGGAAAGCTCCATCTTGGCTTTTTCAGCTGCCTCCTTGAGCCGCTGCAAGGCCATTTTATCATTCCTCAGATCGATTCCCTGGTCCTTTTTGAATTCGTCAGCAAGATAATCGATAACCCGCAGGTCAAAATCTTCACCCCCGAGGTGAGTGTCTCCGTTGGTTGCCTTTACCTCGAAAACCCCTTCGCCGATTTCCAGGATAGAGATATCGAAGGTTCCCCCTCCAAGGTCGAAAACAGCAATTTTTTCTTCACTTTTTTTATCGAGTCCGTAGGCCAGGGAAGCTGCCGTAGGTTCATTGATGATTCTGGACACATTGAGTCCCGCTATCTTGCCGGCATCCTTGGTGGCCTGTCGTTGGCTGTCGTTGAAGTAAGCCGGGACGGTGATAACGGCATCGGTAACCTTTTCCCCTAGGTATTCTTCGGCCGTTTTTTTGATATTTGCCAGTATAAAAGATGAGATTTCAGCCGGGCTGAACTGCTTACCCCGAATGGAAATGCGCGTATCGCCGTTTTCCGCCTGTTCGATTTTGAAGGGCAATATTTTGGTGTCCTGCTGGACCTCCGGAGAAGAAAATTTTCTCCCGATAAGACGTTTTACACCGAAAACCGTGTTTTCGGGATTCGTAATCGCCTGACGTTTGGCTATTTGACCCACAAGGCGCTCACCTTTTTCAGTGATAGCGACAACAGAGGGTGTGGTTCTTCCCCCTTCGGTGTTGGTTATAATTTTGGCATCGCCGCCCTCCATAATGGCGACGCATGAATTTGTCGTTCCAAGATCGATTCCTATGATTTTGCCCATTTTCCTCCTCCTTCATGTAGTGTCAGATTATGTCGGAAATCTTCATTTTATTTTCGTGTCCATCATTCTTTTTTGGAAACTACGACCATTGAGGGCCTTAACAGCCGGTTGTGCATGAGATACCCCTTTTGCAGTTCCCGAATGACGGTATTATCCGGATGATCCTCAGCGGTTTCCTGCATTACCGCCTCATGGTAGTTCGGGTCAAACGGCTTGCCGGCGGCATCGATGGATACCACACCGAACTTTTCCAGTACTTTCAGTATTTCCGCGTGTGTCAGTAAAACACCTTCCAGTAAGGATTCCTGGTCACTGTGGTTTTCTCGAAATGCATCGATTGCCCTTTCGAGGTTGTCCATAATTGGAAGCAGGGCGCTGATCAGGGCCTCGTTGGCATATTTTTTAAATTCATCGGTTTCCCGACTGACTCTTTTCTTGTAGTTTTCGAATTCAGCAGAAACGCGCAATAACCGATCATAGGTATCCTTGATTTCATTTTCGGCCGTCTCGAGCATCTTTTCTAGATCTTCTTCAGTTCCCTTGGCCGACACCGCATCATTATTTGTCTGTTGAGACGCCGTATCTTCAGGTGATATTTCTTTGTTTATATTGCTGTTATTTTCCTGTTTTTTCGTCATACCCACTGTCACCTCGCGTCATATCTACATTGATTGTATACCGGGTTGCTCGGCACTTTTTTTAAATACACCCCAAAACATAAGACGGTAAAAAGGGTTGTCAAGCCGTTAACCGGTGTTCGCAACGAAACGGCATTTTTGGCGTGGTGCGATGTTTTCGCCTCTTTGAAGGCTTCAAAATCGTCAACTGACGACCATTCGGAAATGAGAGAGTTCAATTCCGTTCAAGGCGGCCCGGAGGGAAACCGGCGGCTGTTTGAAAAGGATGGATGTGGCCTTTGCAGAACCTGCTTTTTCGGCGAGGCCCTGTAAAAAATATGACGTCATCAATTGGAACTTCGGCCGAAGCCATAAGCGTAAATGAGCGGTTGTGCACCCCCTATCGAGTTTGTTCTACGATAAACAAGCCTCTACTTGACCGGGAACGATCCGCGACACAAACCGCATCACTTATCGCTGCTTCCTTCCGGACCTGACGAGGTTCGCGACCGCTTGTTGCACGGCGGCCGGTCAGAGAAAACCTGTTCGCAGGTTAAACCCTTTAGAGGGAATTCAGCCCCGCATAAGCGGATTTCGGGTACAGGGCACCGCTAGCTCCCCGCCTAGCACAACCATGCTTAATATAATTTAGCCTGCCAATATTTCAAGGGCAAATTTGATTTTTATTTTGCCTGGAAATATAAATATTGATAGAAATGTCTCCACTCGATGTTTTTTGCAGGAAGAGACGGCGATATTATTTTGACGGAGGGATCGGACATAGTCGTGACAAAACGTTGCGGGAATACGGCTGTTGAAACCGTAAAACAGACCATTGTCGAGCACCGGATGGTGACTGAAGGCGACCGTGTTCTCGTCGGCGTATCCGGGGGGGCGGATTCGGTTGCGCTTTTGGATATTCTCATGTCTCTGAAGGCGGCGTTTTCGATCGAGCTCAGCGTCGCCCATTTCAATCACGGCCTCCGGAGACCGGATGCCGATGTTGACGAGGCATTTGTTGCATCGTTGGCCGGCAATCTAAAGCTTTCCTTTTATGTGGAAAAGGGGGATGTGCTTGCCTGCAAGAAAAAGTACGGGCTTTCTGTCGAACAGGCCGCAAGACGACTCCGGTATGATTTTTTCAGCCGAATTCGAAGAGCACAGGGGTTCCATTCCGTCGCCGTAGGGCACCATTCGGATGATAATGCCGAGATGGTGTTGATGGCTCTGATCCGCGGCAGCGGCCCTTTAGGTCTGGCCGGCATTCCGCCTGTGCGGCATGATTCAATCATACGCCCTTTGATCAGATTGTCCCGGAAGGATATCAGGAAGTATCTGAAGGCAAAAAACCTTGATTGTGTGGAAGATGCCACCAATCGGGATTACACCTATTTGAGAAACAGGGTGAGGCATCAGCTGATGCCGCTCTTGGCAAAAACCTATAACCCCCGCATTGCGGATACGCTGAATCGTCTTTCTACGATTCTTAGACAGGAGGAGGATTGGCTGCAGAATCACCTGATTTTGGAACTCGATGCCGTCACCGAGCGTTATGAGAAGGGCAAAATCGTCTTATCTATTCGTCGATTGGGGAAAAAACATCCTGCGGTTCAACGGCGCCTCATCCGAATGTCGATTGCGAAAATCAAAGGAAATTTAAAAAAAATCACCCTGTTTCATATTGATGCGGTAATCGGCTTATTGAAGAATTCCAACGGCATCCGCCGCCTGGATCTGCCGGATCGTGTACTCGTTCTGCAAAAACGTGACATGCTCCGGATATCCATTGAAGACCGTGCATTGAGAACCATCGCATTTGGTCGCGACGCCGGTTCCGGGCCGTCCTTTTCCTACAAACTGGAAAAACCGAAACGGATTTATATTGCAGAAATAAATGTGGTATTGACATTTAAAGAAACGCGCATCGAAGAAATCGTAAAACGTTCTTCTGCTGGACAACATATTGCTTTTTTTGATATGGACAAAATTAAGCTTCCATTATTAATCAGGAATTTACAGCCGGAAGACCGGTTCGTGCCGTACGGGCTTACGGTGGCGGTCAATGTGAAACGATTTTTGAAAAACCGGGGCGTGCCGCGGGAAAACCAAAAGAATATCCCCATCATGTTGGATGAAAACGGGGTTATTTGGGTCGTGGGATACAGAATCGGGGAATCGGTCAAGATCACGGAAAGCACAACAAAAGTGCTTGTTTCGACAATGAATCGGCTTTAAACAAGTATCATTGAAAATCAACCTTTTTGCATTTGTGGTGCAAAAAGCAACGAAGATACATGTTGGCCGGTGTCCATACGGAAATGAGAAAATTCGATTCCGTTCAAGGCGGCCGGGAAATTTCAACCGCATGAATACATTGAGTATTATGAGGATCAAAATTTCCCGGACAACGCCGAAATCGAGCGGAATGAGTCATTTCTGGATGGGCACCAGCCTATGCGACGAGTGAGCGGAGTAAGCTCCAGCCACCGTTTTTTTTAACCGGAGGTAATTCTTTGAATCCGTTTTATAAAAATTTGGCGTTATGGCTGGTTATCACATTGATGATGATCATGCTGTACAATCTTTTTAACCAACAACGAATGGGCGAATCTACAGTCAGCTATTCGGAATTTCTCTCGATGGTGGAAAACGAGACCGTATCGGAAGTCCTGATAGAGGGACAAGAATTGACGGTTACAGACGTGAATAAAAATCGATTCAAGGTCTACGCGCCGTCGGACGCGGATATGATTCGAATATTGAGAGAACAAGGCGTGAAAATATCGGCGAAACCGCCGACGGAATCCCCGTGGTATATGTCCGTCCTCATTTCATGGTTTCCCATGATCGTGCTCATAGGGGTTTGGATTTTTTTCATGCGGCAGATGCAGTCCGGCGGGGGAAAGGCGCTGTCGTTCGGCAAAAGCAAGGCCAGGCTCCTTTCGGATCAGCAGGAAAAAGTCACATTTGACGACGTTGCCGGAATCGATGAAGCCAAGGAGGAGTTGAGTGAAGTCGTCGATTTTTTGAGGGAGCCGAAAAAATTTACCCGGTTGGGTGGGCGGATTCCGAAGGGTGTTTTGCTTATGGGTCCTCCGGGATCGGGAAAAACGCTGTTGGCCAGGGCTATTGCCGGAGAGGCCGGTGTGCCGTTTTTCAGCATCAGCGGGTCGGATTTTGTTGAAATGTTTGTCGGTGTCGGCGCATCCAGAGTCAGGGACCTGTTTGTCCAGGGGAAAAAGAATGCTCCCTGCATTATTTTCATCGATGAAATCGATGCGGTCGGACGGCACAGAGGGGCCGGTCTCGGTGGTGGGCATGACGAACGGGAACAGACGCTCAATCAGCTTCTCGTGGAAATGGATGGTTTTGAATCCAATGAGGGCGTTATTTTGATTTCCGCCACCAATCGGCCCGACGTTCTCGATCCTGCACTCCTGCGTCCCGGGAGGTTTGACCGTCAGGTGGTGGTTCCCCTTCCCGATATTCGGGGAAGGGAAAAAATACTTTCCGTTCATATGAGAAAAACGCCGATTGCCGATGATGTGAATCCCAAGACATTGGCCAAGGGCACCCCCGGGTTTTCAGGCGCGGATCTTGAAAACCTGGTGAACGAAGCCGCGCTGATGGGAGCCAAGCGGAACAAGGAAAAAGTGGACATGATGGATTTTGAAGACGCCAAGGACAAAGTCTATATGGGGCTGGAAAGAAAGTCCAAGGTGATGAGGGAAGAGGATAAAAAAACCACGGCATACCATGAGGGCGGTCATGCATTGGTCGCACGTTTTCTGCCCAATACGGACGCAGTGAATAAGATTACTATTATTCCCCGGGGCCGCGCCGCGGGAGTCACCTGGTTTTTGCCTGAGGAGCGGGATTTTAAGTACAAGGACCAGCTTGAAAGTGAACTCGCCATTGCTTTCGGGGGCAGGGCGGCCGAGGAACTGGTATTTAATAGAATCAGCACGGGTGCATCGAACGATATCAAACAGGCTACCGAACTGGCTCAAAAAATGGTTCGTTCATGGGGTATGAGTGAAAATCTCGGCCCGCTGTCTTATGAAGAGCATGAAGAACAGATCTTTCTCGGAAGAGAAATTTCGCAACACAGGGACTATTCTGAAGAAACCGCCAGGAAAATTGATCGGGAGATTATCCGGCTGATCGATCAAGGGTATGAAACGGCCAAGAGGATACTGACCGAAAATGTGGACATTCTTCAACGGTTGGCGAATCTTCTTTTGGAAAAGGAAACCGTCATGGGCCGGGAGCTCGATAGTTTGATTCTCGAGATGCGGCCCGGAATTGAACTTCCCTCGAACCCATCCGAAGGTGAGAAGGCGGGGCTGATGCCGGACCATGCCAATACGGAAATGCCGGGAGCGAAGACGAATACGGCCGAATCGTCATGAAGACCTACGAGATATCCTGCGGCTCCGGAGTGTTGACCTTCGGCGGCAGAACACGCATCATGGGAATTGTAAACGTCACACCGGATTCCTTTTCCGACGGCGGTGATTTTTTTTCACATGAGCGAGCCGTAAACCAAGGGATGGCACTTTACGAGGCCGGGGCAGACGTACTGGACATCGGCGGCGAGTCTACCCGACCGTTTTCAGACCCCGTTTCCATTGAAGAGGAGATCCACCGGGTGGTGCCTGTTATCGCAGCGCTGGTCAAAAGAGTGGCCATTCCTATTTCCGTGGATACGACAAAAGCGGCGGTGGCAAAACGGGCGTTGGATGCCGGTGCCGCCATAATCAACGACATCAGCGCCTTGCGATTCGATCCGGAAATGGCCAAAGTCGCGGCCCGATACCGGACCCCGGTAATTCTGATGCATATGAAGGGCAAGCCTAAAGATATGCAGGTTCAACCGGTTTATAATGACCTGATGGGAGAAGTACTCCAATTCCTGAAGGATGCAATGCGTTTTGCCGAACAGAACGGGATCGTCAGGTCTGCACTGATCGTGGATCCGGGTATCGGCTTTGGAAAGACCGCTTCGCACAATCTATTCTTATTGAAGCATTTGGCCCAACTCCGTCGATTGGATGTCCCCATTCTCGTTGGAACCTCGAGAAAGGCATTCCTTCGAAACCTTGTAGCACAGCATCGAAACGGTCCCGCAGATGCAAAAGGGCCGGATGTGGCTGCGGCAACGCAAATCTCCGTTGCGGCGGCCGTGTTGCATGGCGCGCATATGGTTCGTGTTCATGATGTGGCCGATACGGCGCTCGCCCTTCAAGTAGTCGATGCGATAAAAAATGCATGATGGGTGTTACATGAAGATGCAAGCCGAAGTTGAGTTTTAACGGAAAAAAGTGAATCCGATTCGACATGAAGAATGACGCGAAACTGCCGGTGAAGACGATCCGGGCTATTTTCATATCCATTTTGGTTTTTCTGATATTCATCGTCTGGCCTTACATGTATTCCCGGGAAGCCGTAGTTACGGCATTTATTCAACCGGAGAATGTGCCGCCCGGACTAATGCTCCTGGAAAAGGAGCCTGTAGCCGTTGAGGTGACCATAAAAGGGATGAAACGCCGCGTCGATTCGGTTCTGAAACAAAGTCCCATCGCCTGTCGGTTGGATTTTGCAGGCGCACGGAAAGGAATCAACACCATTCCCCTAACCCGCAATGATTTTTCACTGCCGAAGGGCGTCGATGTCGTTTCCATTCATCCATCATCTTTGGTTTTTAAAATAGACCAGCTAATCAAGAAGAGCCTTCCCATAGATGTGACATTTTCGGGAAAACCGGCAGCAGGACATATTATCGCCGATGCAGTTGCCGTTCCGGCTGAGGCCATTTTAAGGGGTCCCGAAAGCATTCTGTCGGTGATGCAGGTCATCGAAACAAAGCCGGTAGACGTCACCGGTGCCGGAGATTCGATTAAAAAAAAGGTGATGGCGAATCTTCCGGAAAAAGTGGAAATGATGTTTCCAAAGGATGGAATCGATACGGCCGTATATATTGAAGATAATATTGTCGTCAAGGAAATCAAAAATGTCAAAGTAAGGGGAAACGGCACCGGTTTTTCCTATAGCATTACGCCGCCCGTTATCCAACTGACCATTAAGGGCTCTGAAACATTGCTCGAACAGCTGTCAACAACGGAAGTAATAGAGGTTTTTTTGGACCTTGAAAATTTGAAACCGGGCGTATACGTACGGCATGCCACGATCCGTCTGCCGGTCAATGTTACGCTTCTCGATGTGGAGCCTGAGATCTTCACGGTTAAGCTGGAAAAAGAACAGGGAGAATAAACGATGCTGCTGGCGGTTGATGTGGGGAATACGAATATTGTCATGGGGATTTATCAGGATAGACGTCTTTTGAGAACTTGGCGTCTCCATACGAACGCCGCTGTCACGGAAGACGAGTTTGCTGTGTTGGCGGCTGCGTTGATTTCCCGACTCAATGTCGACTTGAACGATATCAAGAAGACGGTGATCTCCTGTGTCGTGCCGCCGATGATGCGCACCCTTGAAGCATTTTGCTGTAAGTATACAGGAGGAGCTCCTGCCTGGGTGAATGCGGACATGGTTTCCTGGATGCCCATTCGATATGCCCGGCCCGCGGAGCTGGGGGCGGATCGGATTGTGAACGCTGTAGCGGCTTTTGAAAAGTATCGAACGGATCTGATTGTCATCGATCTTGGGACGGCTACGACATTCGATGTCGTCTCGGCAAAGGGGGAGTACTTGGGAGGTGCGATTACACCCGGCATCAATACCTGTGCGGAAGCACTCTATTCAAGGGCGCCGAAGCTACCTAAGGTCGACCTTTCGCATCCGCCGCGGCTGGCAATCGGAGACAATTCGGTCCACAGCATCCAATCGGGCATTCTCTTCGGCTATGCCGGTCTTATCGATGGTATGATCGATCGAATGAGCAGGGAGTTTGGAAAATCCTTGAAGGTTGTAGCTACCGGCGGTCTGGCAGGAGTAATGAGCTCGGTATCCAAATACATCGAAGTTATTGAACCCGACCTCACCCTGGAGGGGCTGTTGATTATCAGCGAAAGGCTATGACATCGATTCGATATATCCCATAAACCCTTTTATGCTGTTGGAAATAAAATAATTTTCACGGTCTTTTTCACCGGAGCTCAACACATCGAAATGCGCCAGCATGGGATCTTCCCGTTTGAGCCTGTCAATGCACCCGGCAATTACGTTTTCGGAAATTTTTGCACCCATTTCTTCTTCAATAAGAGCCTTCCAGGCAATGAGCTGTTCCTTGTGGGTCTTTAGCCAGCGGACGCCGTTCGGTTCCATACCGTGGTGCCCGAAGCAAATATGATGCGGCTTGTGTTCCTCGAGCCGTTCAATGCTGCTGATGGCCGTATCCAGGAAAAATTTCGGTGGGGTGGCCGGTCGCAGGTAATGTTTGCCGTCGGGAAGCGATAAGTGTACGCCGCATGTTTCTCCTGCAAACAGGCATTGGGGGGTCATCAAACTGATATGATGCGGGGCATGGCCGGGAGTTATTATGGGTTTGATATTTTCGCCGGCAAATTGTTCTGCATCCAGAAGGCGATCGGCGCCCACGCCGGAGAGGGGGCCATAGGCACGGGCCATATCTCCGAGCGTTTTAAGCGAGCCGCTCCATAATTTTGAGGGGTCGATCAGATGAGGAATGGCTGCTTTGTGGACGATAATGGGGGTTTCAGTAAACCGTTTCGCAAATTCTCCGATTCCGCCGGCATGGTCCATGTGAATATGAGTGATGAATATATAATCCAGCCGTTTTACTTTCAGCCCATCTAAGGCCTCGATTAAATCCGGGATTGTTACGGTGGGGCCGACATCTACCAGGTAGGCAGGGGTGCCGGTTTTTAACCAGACACCGATAAAATTCTCAAATCCGTCTATCGGCGGATTCAAGGTGATAAAGAACAGGTCTTCCAGTTTTTGTTCGATACCGGCGTTTCTCATGATAATGCCTTTAGATTTTCCTTATATGCAATGCTTCAATCCATGTCCATGGCGGACTCGAGCTTTTCGATTTCCCGCTGAATCGCCTGTTTTTCCTCTTTCGAAAGAGCACGATTCGTCAACCGCCGCCGAAGAGCGACCAGCATCATTTCTTCCCTGTAGTCAGCGCATGTATAGGATTTCGTTTTTTTTACAACCATGGTGAATGTCTCGCAACGGTTGTAGGCAACCGTCATACCCGTCCGACCTCTTTCATGAGGTCTCTATATACGCGGTAAAACTGGTCGTTTTCCACGATGCCTTTTTTTACAATTTTTTCCGCATCCGCAATGTTTTCAGGATTTAAAATCAAGTTAACGCTTTTGTTAAACGCCATCATATTATCCATTGTCCTGAAACGGGTGCTGATCAGAACGACGAACATATCCCTTCGGATGCTCATCGGCTGCCTTGCGAGAAACATCAGAACGCCGTTCGTGTCAGGGTCGGAAGTGTCGAAGTTTTCATTCAAAAGAATCAAGTCATAATTATGATAGCGCATCTTGGTCAGTGCATCGCGGATATTTTCTACCTCAGTGATATGATAGTCCATGATATCGAGTACCTTCAGCAGCGATTGCTTGATATCAGAAGTTGGTTCGCACAATAAGGCGGTCTTTGCTTCTTCTTCTACAAAATCGAACGGTTTCTCGGATGCATCGTAGATTTGGGAATATAGTTCGTTCTGTATATCCTCTTCCTCCTTTTCACCGGGAGCCGATTTTTCCGCATCCGATGAAATGACAAGTTTATTTTTGCATTTCGGGCAGGTTAATACGGCTGTTTTGCCCGGCGGGATCTTATCATCTGAAATCCTGAATTTGCTCTGGCATTGGTCACAGGTAATATCCATGAATTCTACTGGTGCCTCCTTGTCGCCGGAAATTCCGATGAAGTTCCAACATGATCGGGTTATAAGCGCGTCTTAAAATATGATTTATCATAATCACTGTCAATTTCCAACTCTTCGATATCTGTCGTGGCTTCCCCCCTGGCGCTTTTCACCGAATCGATGCCGCGTCCGACGACACCCCTTCGCGAAGCGTATGCCAAGGCCGTTTCCTGTGTGATCAGTCCGTGTTCGTATAGTTTTATAATATAATCATCGAATGTGGTCATGCCGAATGCCGCACTTGCCTGCATGATCTCATAAAAACTTTTGCCTTCGGACTCTCCGTTCAAAATGGCATCTTGTACTCTCAGATTGCTCCCCAGTATCTCAAAAGAGGCCACGCGTCCGCCGCCGACCTTGGGCAGCAGACGCTGGCATACAATCCAACGAACCGTATCGGACAGTCGAATGCGTATCTGTCTTTCTTCATCGGTGTTGAACATGCCGAGAATACGATTGATCGTGGAGCCCGCATCGACCGTATGAAGCGTTGTCAGAACCAGATGGCCTGTTTCCGCGGCGCTCAATCCGATTTCAACGGTTTCCCTGTCCCGCATTTCCCCAACCAGTATCACTTTAGGGGCTTGCCTGAGGGCTGCTCTGAGCCCGCTTGCAAAACTGTCGAAATCCAATCCGAGTTCGCGCTGATTGAATGTGGATTGTTTATGCGGGTGCTCGTACTCCACTGGATCCTCCAGGGTGACGATATGAACCGAATGATTTGTGTTGATTTCATTCAATACGGCAGCCAGGGAGGTGGTCTTCCCGGAACCGGTCGCACCGGTGACCAGGACGATGCCGTTTTTTTCCTGGGCGATTTTGTACATGGCGTTCGGCAGGTTCATTTCCTTGATTGTCGGAATCTTGGATTCCAGTTTTCTTAAAACAACGGAGTAATTGCCGGTCCGGGAGAACACATTGACCCTGAAACGCGCCTTTCCGGGCAGGGCATAGGAACAGTCGCAGGAGCCCTCTTTCAGCAGGGTCCTCGTTAATCTGGGGTCACGGTTAATCAGGTTCAGTGCAAAAATTTCGGACTGAAAAGGGGTGATCGATTTGAAATCGGGCGTAAACGTCACCGGCGCCAGTTCACCGGAGCTTTCAACCTGAAACGGTTTGCCCACGGTGATATTCAAGTCTGATACATTCGTGTAAGAATCCAGCATACGTGTCAAAATGTGGTCCACTTCATGCTTTCTCACGGATTTTCCCCTTTCATTAGGCTTCTGTAAAATCAGCAGGTGGTGCTTTGATCAACGGCCTGAAAAGCGACTTGTCATTGGCCTTTAGATAGGCATCATCGGCGCTGATAATGCCCTTGTTGTAAAGATCCATAATAGCGTCATCGAGCAGCTGCATGCCGTATCGTTTACCCGTCTGGATCATCGAGGGAATCTGATGGGTTTTAGATTCACGGATCAGGTTCCGCACGGCTGAATTGGCAATTAAAATTTCAAGCGCTGCGACACGCCCTTTCTTGTCGATGCGTTTGAACAGCACCTGTGCGACAACGGCCCTCAATCCATCTGCAAGCGTGGATCGAATCTGAGCTTGTTCGGTGGAAGGGAATATTTCAATGATACGGTCCACCGTTTTAGGGGCACTGGGTGTATGCATGGTCCCGAACACCAGGTGACCGGTTGATGCCGCTTCAATGGCAAGTGCGGTGGTTTCCAGGTCCCGCATTTCCCCCACTAAAATAATATCGGGATCTTCACGAAGTGCGCCGCGCAGCGCCGCTTTGAATGTTTTTGTATGCAATCCCACCTCACGGTGGTTAACGATACAACCCTGGCTTTGGTGAACGAACTCGATGGGATCTTCAATGGTGATAATGTGGTCCTTGCGGGTTCTATTGGCCACGTCGAGTAAGGCGGCAAGCGTCGTTGACTTGCCGCTTCCCGTCGGACCGGTCACGAGAACCAGACCTCTGGGCAGCGAGGCCAGCTTGGGAATGACCGAAGGCAATCCAAGCTGTTCGGCGGTCATGATTTCGCTGGGTATCTCCCTGAACACGGCGGCCACACCGTACTTTTGCATAAAAAAGTTGGCCCGATACCTGGCCAGTCCCGGGATTTCGTATCCGAAGTCGACATCCCCGGTTTCTTCGAACACCTTTACCTTTTCTTCGGGGGCTATTTCATAGAGCATGCTTCTCAATTCATCGTTGTCCAGAATCTTGTACTTCACCCTTTCCATATCCCCTCTGATTCGCAGTGCCGGCGGTTGGCCGGAAACAAGGTGAAGGTCCGAAGCGCCCTGCTCATGCATCAACTTGAAAAAAGCATCGATCTTTGCCATGCATTGCTCCTGAAGTAAAAAAGTGAAATCTTTACGGCACCGGTAGTCACGTTCAGAAAAGCAGAATTACGTGTTTGAATATCATGGTGGCTTAAGGCTGGGTATGTCGGAGCAGTTTTACTTTTTCGTCCGCCTCTTCCTGCTCCTCTCTTTCTGCATTCCCCATTTCCAAGAGCCGGGTATGACTCTCCAGGATCGAACGAATCTGTATTTCGATCTGCATTCGCTGGCGTTTTAACTCGGCGATATCCTCATGCAATTGGGAGAGGCGTTGATGGGCCTTGTTCAGCATTTTTTCGGCCTTGACTTCTGCATCGGCGATAATAATACCCGCCGTGCTTCGGGCATTTTCCTTCATCTGTCCGATAATTTTCTGAGTGTGAACCAAAGTGGCTTTCAAGCTGTCTTCCCGTTCTTTGAAGGCTTTGTTTTCACGCTCCAGCCGTTGAACATGCTCGGCATGCATTTTGTTTTCATATTGCAGCTGTTCAACGGTATCGGCTGTTTGTTCGAGAAAGGCATCCACTTCCTGAATATCGAACCCTCTGAATTTGACTTTAAACTGTTTGTTTTGAATGTCAATCGGCGAAATTTTCATCCGTTTTCCTCATCGTTGGGTTACATGAACGATCGTGAAATGCCGATCAGGCTGTTAACGACAAAATCCCTTAAAAACATGATAAGCAAAAATACAATAATCGGAGAGAAATCAATGCCCCCGAAAACAACGGGAATTTTAGACCGGATACGGTACAATACCGGCTCGGTTACGTTGTGGATCAGTCGGACGATGGGGTTGTATGGATCGGGATTCACCCAGGACAAAACAGCCCGGGCGATGATAAAAATCATGAAGAACAGAAGAACGGCATCGAGTACCCTGGCGATGGCCATTAATAAATATCCGATGATGAACATAGGCGACGGACCTTGTTTTTATCCTTCGATACGGCGCTGCCGGGAACATAAATTTCCGAGATCGTTCGATAACTCATTTTTTTTGCTGCTAAATTGATCTAAATAAATTATATTCTAACCGAGAAGTCAAGTGATTTTCTTCAAACTCGTTGACATCACTTACGGTGAAAGGGATAATGTGAATAAAAGAGCTGGTTTTACAAAGAAGAGGAGACGATGTGAGTTCGACCTTCAAAATCGGGTTTATCGGGGCCGGAAATATGGGGGAAGCTATGATCGGCGCTTTGATTCAATCCAAAAGCATCGATGCCGGTGAAATCGTTGCCGCCGATATTCGGGCGGACAGACTGGACGAACTCCACCGGAAATACGGCATCGCCGTTCATCCCGGCACCTTTGCCTTGTTCGATGAGTGCGGTATCGTCATCCTGGCGGTAAAACCCCAGACCTTGCCGCGGGTGCTGACGGAAATCGTTTCCGCCGAGGACTATGGCGTCAGGAGGCGAAAACTCGTCATTTCGATCGCCGCCGGTATCCACTTAAGAAGGATTGAAAGCTTGCTATATTCCGGGTTGGATGATAAGCAGAAGAAGAACCTCCCCATCATTCGGGTTATGCCGAACACACCGGCCCTTGTATTATGCGCAATGAGCGCGATGAGTTCAAACGCGTATTGCAGGGAGGAAGACAGGCGCGCCGCTCGAAAGATCCTCGAATCCATGGGCAGCGTCATCGAGGTCGAAGAAGGATTTCTGGATGCCGTAACGGCGATTTCGGGATCAGGTCCGGCTTATGTGTTTTATATTATCGAAGCCATGGTTTCCGCCGGTGAGGAACTGGGGTTGGCGCCTTCGGTTGCGGGGACCCTTGCGGTGCAGACCTTTAAAGGCGCCGTGAAGCTGTTGGAGGAAACCGGGGAATCTGCGGAAAAATTGCGCCGGAATGTGACCTCTCCCGGCGGAACGACCGAGGCTGCACTCCATGCCTTCGAACAAAAGAACGTGAAAAAACATATCAAACAGGCTGTTCATGCCGCTGCGAAGCGCGCAAAGGAACTTAGTTCCATATGATCAATTCACCGGATGTAACTTGAGGCAATGCCCTTTAGGCTTGAAAATCGAATATATTTGATTTCCCGGCTGATTCTCGGGGTAATTTTCATACTGGCGGGTTTTCCCAAGCTCATGGATCCGGAGGGATTTGCCCGAATTATCGAGAACTACAAGATCCTGCCGGCCCTATTAGTCAATCCCTTTGCATTGATTTTACCATGGGTTGAAATGTTTTGCGGCATTTTTCTGATTTCCGGGCATCTGGTCAAGGGCAGCATAGTGATGGTTAATCTGATGATGGCAATGTTCATTGTCGCCCTTTTGTTGAATATCGTTCGCGGTGTCGATATTACGTGCGGGTGCTTTACCACTTCGATGGCGGCCTCAAAACATGCATTCGGCGATTTAATCCGTGACCTCCTGCTGATATCGATGGGAATCTGGATAATGATTTACCGGGTAAAGCAGGAAACATCTACGGCCGCAACCCGTTTCTCCCGCATTCAGAAAGATTGATTTATTGCTGTATACCGAGATTACATACAATGCCGCATTCATTGCAGGCTTGCTTTCTTTTTTGTCTCCCTGCATACTTCCCTTGCTGCCGGCGTATTTTACATTTATAACCGGATTTTCATTAGAGGAACTGATGCATGAGAACTCCGGCAGGATCAGGGCCAAAGTTTTCATTTCAACATTGTTTTTTGTTTCGGGATTTTCCCTGGTGTTCATTCTTTTAGGCGCCTCTGCATCATTTTTAGGCGGATTGATTCAAAAATATGAATCCTCGATAAGAGTCGCCGGCGGTGTCGTGATCATCATACTTGGAATTCATCTGACCGGATTGTTTCGCATTCGATTCCTTGAAGTTGAAAAACGCATTTCAATGAATAAACCGCTGCACATATTCGGCACGTTTGTTATCGGAATGGCTTTCGGAACAGGATGGACCCCTTGTATTGGACCGCTTTTAGGATCGGTACTCATCATTGCAGGCAATCAGCAGACGGTAGGAGAGGGTGTTCTGCTGCTATCCGTGTATGCATTGGGACTGGCAATTCCATTCATGGTGCTGTCCCTGTTTATCCATTACCTGATTGCCGTCATTCAGCGCGCCGTGAAATTCATGCGGTATATGAATTATGGAGCCGGCATTTTGTTGATCGTGTTAGGTGTTTTTTTAATTACGGACAAACTGATGTGGATTGCGGGTTAGCGATTCGAAAGGGCGAATGACGCCATGCATTCCGGATAAATTGAAAGCATTCGAAATGAATCGGAAGTATATGATATTATGGTTTATTTTGCTGATTCTGATGTCGGCATGCTCGGAGTCGGTCTCTTCCAATGAACGTGTGAAATGGCATTCATACGACGCGGGAATGCGGCAAAGCGAGGCGGAAGGAAAAAACGTTCTGATCAGCTTTTATGCAGATTGGTGCACCTTTTGTGAGAAAATGGAAAAGGAAACCTTTAAAGAGCCGGCGATTGCCAAATTTCTGAACGAAAACTTCATATCCATCAAGGTGGATACGGAAAAAGAAGCGGAAGTCGCCCGCAAATATTTCGTGCGGGGACTTCCCATGACCTGGTTTCTGGAGCCCGGCGGGGAAAAAATAAGCAGCCTGCCGGGCTATATTCCGCCGGAAATGTTTCTTCAGATTTTAAAATATATTCATTCAGGAAGTTATGAAGAAATGACTTTTAAAGAATACGTCACCGAACTGGAAAAATCCGAGTAGCAGGGTGGCGCCGGCCGGAATCGCAATGCAAGTGCAGCTTCCGATTTCTATCGTTTCAAATGCCTGCCGAGCAATCTGAGGCTGACCGAAATGATGACATATCCGCTCAAGCCCGTCAGCAGGAATGCTATCCATCCCGGGGACCGGTATTGTGCCGGGTCCCGTGAGATGAGAATGCCGGAAATCCCGAACAGCATAACAGGCACCATCGAAAGGATGGTTGCAAAGCAGGCGGATTCGGAATCGTACCAGGGAACGATAATTTTTCGGTAGATCGGATTCGGGTCGATTCGCATGGTGTCATTTTAGTCGAAACACGCCTTAAATCAAGGCTGAATTTCGTTTTTTAAAAAAAAGCCCAATATATAGATTTTTTTGTCTTGACAAATACCATATCTTGAGTTAACTAGAAGCTTAAATTTCGTTCAATCCAAATTAGTGCAATAATTTCACCAGAAAATTCTCGCATTGTGCCGTTTTGTCCCCCCGGGTTCAACCGGTAGACCACTGATTCAACGATACTGGCATCGTTATTATATTTGAGCGGATAAACGAAGGAAAGGATTGTCTCACATGTTCAACACGGTGGAAGTGCAGCAGGCATTCGAGCAAATCAGAAAAAGAAATGGAAGAATCGTGGAATTCGATTCCTCCAAAATAACGGCCGCCATTACGAAGGCGGGTAAAGCGACCGGCGAATTCGACATCCGGGAAGCAAAGAAACTGACGCTTCGTGTTCTGACATTGGCGCATGAACTCAGGCTTGGACCCATTCCGGAAGTGGAGGAAATCCAGGATATCGTCGAACGGGTGCTGATCGATTCTCCCTATTACAATACCGCCAAGGCCTATATCATTTATCGGGAACAGCACGCTCAGATCCGCCGAATCACTACCAAGGCCCATATCGATCTGGTGGACCATTACATCACCAGGCAGGATTGGAAAATAAACGAGAACAGCAACATGTGCTATTCTCTGCAGGGGTTGAACAACTATATTTCTTCCGATGTGACATCGGAGTATTGGCTCAGTAAAATCTATCCCCCGGAGGTTAGGCGGGCGCATAAAGCCGGTGACATTCACATCCATGACTTGAGCCTGCTGTCGGTATATTGTGTGGGCTGGGATCTTCAGGATTTGTTAAAACAAGGATTCAGGGGTGTGGAAGGGAAAGTCGAAAGCGCTCCGCCGAAACATCTTCGGTCCGCGCTGGGCCAAATCGTAAACTTTTTTTATACGCTGCAAGGGGAAGCTGCAGGTGCGCAGGCGATTTCGAATTTTGACACCTTGTTGGCGCCGTTTATCCGAAAGGACGCATTGACCTATTCGGATGTGAAACAGGCCCTTCAGGAATTCATATTCAACATCAACATTCCCACTCGTGTCGGATTTCAGACGCCCTTTACGAACATCACCATGGATCTTTATGTTCCGGAGATATTGAAGCACCAACCGGTCATTATCGGGGGGTGCGAAATGGATGAAACGTATGCTCAGTTTCAGCCGGAAATGGATCTGCTCAACAGAACGTTTGCCGAAGTGATGATGGAGGGAGACGCCAGGGGCCGCGTTTTTACATTTCCTATTCCTACTTATAACATTACCCATGACTTTGACTGGGACAATCCCAATCTCGAACCGGTTTGGAAGATGACCGGCAAGTACGGCATTCCCTATTTTTCGAATTTCGTCAATTCCGATATGTCACCTGAAGATGCCCGATCAATGTGCTGCAGGCTGCGGTTGGACAACCGGGAGTTGCTGAAACGGGGCGGCGGTCTCTTCGGCGCCAATCCACTGACCGGTTCAATCGGGGTGGTTACCCTCAATCTGCCTCGCATCGGGTATTTGGCGGAATCCGAAGACGATTTTTTCAAGCGTCTCAATGATAATCTCGCTTTGGCGATAGAAAGTCTGTCCATCAAACGAAAAAGTCTTGAAAAATACAGCGAAGGCAACCTCTACCCCTATACCCGTTTTTACCTGAGAGCGATCAAGGAAAGCAACGATCGCTATTGGAAAAACCATTTTTCAACCATCGGCCTTATCGGCATGAATGAGGCCTGTATGAATTTTATCGGAGAGGATATCGGCTCGAAAGCGGGACAGAATTTTTCATTACAGGTAATGGATCATATTCGTGATGTTCTCTCGGAGGTCCAGGAGAAAACAGGGGACCTGTTCAACCTTGAAGCAACACCGGCCGAGGGGACCTCCTACCGGTTGTCTCTGTTGGACAAATCCATCTATCCCGATTGTATTTGTGCGAATGAATCGGACTATCGAAAAGGCGCCGATCCGTATTACACCAATTCGACCCAGCTGCCCGTCGACTACTCGGATGATATTTTCAAAACGCTTTCTCTTCAGGATGATCTTCAATCCAAATACACCGGCGGCACTGTAATGCATGTTTTTTTAGGAGAAATGGTGGAGGACGTGGAAACGGTGAAGCGCCTGATTCGAAAGATCGCCACGAATTACAAGCTTCCCTATTTTACATTGACACCGACGTTTTCCGTATGCCCGTCCCACGGGTATCTGAAGGGCCGGGTCGACGTGTGCCCTACCTGTAACGCTCCGACCGAAATTTATTCCAGGGTGGTCGGTTACCTGCGGCCTATAAAACAATGGAACAACGGCAAACGCGCCGAATTCAGCAAACGGAAAACCTTCAAGGCGGCTTAGCCGGCTTGTTTGAGTTAAAAATAAGAAAACCTTCAAGAGAAAAGCGGTGCGCTTCGGCGGTATTCAAAAAAATTCTTTCATTGATTTTCCAGGAAAGATCAGTTGCGTCGTGTTTGCCTCCGGATGCAACTTTCATTGCCCTTACTGCCATAATCCCGAATTGGTCAGTGGATGCGGAAACCGGGTCTCCGGAGACGCCGTGCTTGACTTTTTGCGGCAGAGGAAAGGATGGCTGGACGGTGTGGTCATCTCCGGAGGGGAGCCGACGCTGCAGGGGGATCTTTCCGATTTCTGTGAACACGTCAAGTCCATGGGATACCCGGTGAAGCTGGATACGAACGGCAGCAGGCCGAAGGCGATTACCCGGCTTATTCGGAATAAACTCGTTGACTATATCGCCATGGACATAAAAACCGCTCCCGATTTATACAATCCCACAATCGCCTCGCATTGCCCACCGGAAAGCATTCGGGAAAGCATCAGCATCATTATGCAGGCAAGGGTTCCCTATGAATTCAGAACGACTTGTGTCAGGCCTTTTGTCGATGATGCTATTATGGACAGGATTACATACCTGATCCAGGGGGCCGACCTGTATGTGCTTCAACGGTTTGTCAATGGGGATGTGCTTCTGCCTGAGTTTTTCAGCGGCACGAATCATTCCTTCGGCGATTCAGAACTTTCTCACTTAAAGTGCATCGCAGAATCCCGTGTCGGCACCTGCTTGATTCGTTAGGTGCATGCAGCCGGGCACCTGATGTATCGAGCAGGATTCCAACCGGTCCCACCATCACCATCGATACCGCTTCACCACACCCCTCCATGATCGGTTCCCTGTTGACCTCCATGGGAAAAGAGAATATTGAATCAAGGCAAAAAGAGAGTCACTATGATACGTTTCGAAAATGTCGGCAAAGCGTTCGGCCCCCACACGCTTTTTGATAATGTCAATTTTCAGATCAATCCCGGGGAGCGCATCGGCTTGGTCGGGCGCAACGGGCACGGTAAAACGACCCTGTTTAGAATGCTGGTTCAGGAAGAGTCCGCCGATACCGGTTCCATCGTTATTCCGCGCCGGTACCGGTTAGGGTATGTTACCCAGGACATCCGGTTTTCACAAAACACGGTCCTGGAAGAATGCATGACCGGGCTTCCCGCAAACCAAAAAAACAACCATTGGACAGCGGAAAAGATTCTCTTCGGGTTGGGGTTTTCAGAGCAGGACCTGGAAAAAGATCCACTGGCGTTTTCCGGCGGTTACCAGGTTCGACTCAATTTGGCCAAAATCCTGGTTTCCGAACCGGACCTCTTACTCCTCGATGAGCCGACCAACTTTTTGGATATTACATCCATCAGGTGGGTGGAGCGTTTTTTGTCCAATTGGCCTCGTGAGGTAATGCTCATCACCCACGACCGCGGATTTATGGACAGGGTGGCAACTCATATCCTGGGCATTCATCGTAAAAAGATCAGAAAGATTCAGGGAGATACCGGCAAATATTACGGCCGAATCGCTCAAGAGGAGGAAATATACGAAAAGACCAGGGTCAATGATGAAAAGCGGCAAAAAGAAATCGAGCAGTTTATCAACCGCTTTCGGGCCAAGGCTCGGCTCGCCAATATGGTTCAATCGCGAGTAAAAACACTCGCCAAAAAAGAAAAGCGGGAAAAGCTTGAAAAAATAAAGGACCTTGATTTCTCTTTCCGCAGCAAACCGTTTTCAGGCAAATTTGTTTGCAGCATCGAGGGGTTGACCTTCGGGTACGAACCGAAAAAACCATTGATCGAAAAACTCGATCTTCCCGTGAGGGCGGGGGACCGCATTTGCATTGTCGGCAGGAATGGAAAGGGCAAGACCACCCTGTTGAAACTGCTTGCCGGGATGCTCCCGCCCTGGGAGGGAACCATTTCCTACCATCCGGCCGTTGAAAGGGGATTTTTTGAACAGCATCAGGTGGAGGGGCTCGTGGATAATCGCAGTGTTGTTGAAGAAATATTATATACCCACCCGCAAGTGGACCCACAGACCGCCCGCAATATCGCCGGCGCCATGCTCTTTGAAGACGATGACGGCCTGAAGAAAATCCAGGTTCTTTCCGGAGGAGAAAAAAGCCGCGTTATGCTTGGGAAATTGTTGGTGACACCGGTCAACCTGCTGCTGCTCGACGAACCCACGAACCACCTGGATATGGAATCGACAGATGCCATGCTGGCGGCTGTCGATAATTTTGAAGGAACCGTTCTTATGGTCACCCATAATGAATTGTTCCTGCATGCTTTAGCCGAGAGGCTGGTCATTTTCCTAAATGACCGAATCGAGGTGTTTGAAGGAAGCTACCAGGATTTTCTGGATCGATACGGTTGGGATGACGAGAACATCGAACGTGAATGGTCGGCCGGCGAAAAGCAGGATCGTGGGACAAAACCGACAAAAAAAGAAATGAAGCGAATACGCTCCGAATTCATCACCGAACGTGCCGGGGTGCTGAATCCGCTGAAAGAGAAAGTAGCAACAACCGAACACGACATCCAAGAGGAGGAAAAAAAACTGGGGAAGCTCACACGCGAAATGCAAACGGCTTCAGAGAACATGGACAGCGCCGGCATCGCGAACATTTCGAAATCCATTTACGTGTGCCAATCCCGTATCGATGGTCTATATGACCGGCTTGACCACCTGACTCGAACATTGGAGGAACAGACGGCTGGGTTCAGCGATCGGTGGAATCGCATGGAAGAGCAATGGCATTAAATGCAGACGTGATGGGCAAAAGACACTAAAGGCCCGTTCTCAAAAAAGGCGGGGCGCCCAGGTAAATGCCGAATGCAATCATAAAAATACCGCAACCGCCCAGAATGGCGTAATAGGATTTTTTGTTTAGACCGGCAAAAAACCGATGCGCCCTTCCACCGCCTAAACTCAAAACGAATTTTCATGCAAAAACTCGCTGATTTCCCTTCTCTTGGGGGCCGGTGAATCTTTTGCCGGATATCCAAGGGGGATCAGCACCACCAACTCGTATCCCTGCGGTACATTAAGAGCCGCTTTGGCCTTGTCTTGATCGAACAGCCCGACGATTACCGTACCTAAGCCCAACTGATGGGCTGTCAAGCAAATGCTTTGCGTGGCGATTCCAAGATCGAACATAAACCAGTCCCCGAATTTGGTCGTAACCTGGTCCTTATAAAATCCGGAGCTGTTTAATTTTCCACAAACAGCGAGCACTACGGGTGCGTCGGTAATCGCATTGGTGGCCGGATTTTTCGGAGCGATGGTTTCTTTGAGCTTCTCTTTAAGGGCGCCGTCTTTAACGGCAACGATTTCCCAGCATTGGGTATTGGCCCAGGAAGGAGACCACTTGACCGATTCCAGGATTTGGTTCAACGCCGCCTCGGGCACAACCTTTTCCTGGTAGACCCGAATACTTCTTCTTCCTTTGACAACTTCCATAAAATCCGTCATTTCAAACCTCCTTAGCTGATCGCATAACCTGATGTAATTTTCGCCATCTTTAAAAGATTCGATGAAAAAAAGGCAACCCACTTGCGGCGGTGTTGCCCTTAACGATCATGTTCGGCTGTTTTTCTATCCGCAAGAGGAACCGCACCCGGCACAGCCTGGAGACGCGCTGAAATCGAGCCCGCAGTCGAGCTTGAAACCCATCCCCTGAAAATCGATTTTGATGGGTTTGGCTTTTTCCATGAGCTCTTTGTCAATAATATATTCAAAACCATCGATTTCGAAACGCTCATCCGTGCTTTTTGGCTCGTCCAGAGCCATTGCAAGTGATGGTCCGCCTCAACCGCCTTCATGCAAAAAAATTCTGATGGGAGAGATTTCTCTTTCTTTAAAATACTCGGCAACCTGTTCTGTAGCCTGTTGCGTAACTTCGACCATGGGTCTCCTCCTTTTGATTGTTACCGAATGTGAAGCCGTTCCATTCGATAGTTCTTATCAGGTTTCAATCTGAAAATGGCATCTTTTGATCCGAAGCAGTTTTCACGAAGCGATCACACAGTTTTGATTCATGTCACCGATCCAAGAAAATGCCCAAGAAAATGCCGTGGATGGTCAATACCATCGCATTCTCATTAAAATAAATAAATGATTTGAATTTGTCAATGCACAAAAATCCGGCCATCCGGCTGTCAGATACACGTATTGCCGGATCTTCGAACCGCATGGCCGTTTGAAGGTCTGGAGAATGAAAGATCGCAATGAGAATGAAGTTGACAAATTTCGTCTTGATTTTTATATTTCCAATGTACGTTCGCCTGTTGGTCCAATCAATGCCGTGCCGCTGTGAGATTCGGTTGGATACCTGATTTCGGCGGCATGTCGATGCCGGGGGGGCTTGGAATATGCCGATATACGAATTTTACTGCGATAACTGCAATAGGATCTTCAATTTTTTTTCCAAAACCGTTAACACCAAAAAAAATCCGGACTGCCCGAAATGCAAAACTCGAAAACTGACGCGCCAGGTAAGCCTGTTTGCCATTACGGGAAAAGCAAAAGATTCGGAGGATGAGAGCGATTTCCCGTTTGACGAATCAAAAATGGAGAAGGCAATGAATATGCTGGCGGGCGAGGCGGAGAACGTCAACGAGGACGACCCCAGACAGGCGGCCGCATTGATGCGAAAATTGTCCGATATGTCCGGCCTTAAACTGGGCTCCGGAATGGAGGAGGCGCTCAGCCGAATGGAAAAGGGAGAGGATCCCGAAACGGTCGAGGCCGAACTGGGAGATATACTGGAGAGTGAAGATCCTTTTTTGATGCCGGGGACCCAGGGCAAGCAAGTGAAAGTATTCCGTCCGGTGCATGACGATACGCTTTACGATTTATAGGAGGCCGGTTGGCAGGCCATATCACCCTCCCGGCGCGAAGGAGCGGCTATGGACCCTGAAAGTTTGAACCGAATCGAGATCCTCCAAGCGGATATTACCGCAGTAACGGCCGATGCAATCGTCAATGCCGCCAATAGCTCCCTTCTTGGAGGCGGTGGCGTAGACGGCGCCATTCATCGAGCCGCCGGGCCCGAACTGCTGGCCGAATGCAAAACCCTCGGCGGGTGCCCGACAGGAGAAGCGCGCATAACAAAAGGCTATCATCTGCCTTCCGCTTATGTCATCCACACCGTGGGGCCGATTTACCGAAACCGTCCCGAGGACCCCATGCTGCTCGCATCCTGCTATCGGAACAGCCTGGCGCTGGCGGCACAGAACGATATACAATCGATTGCATTTCCGGCGATCAGCTGCGGTGTATACGGCTATCCCATAGCCAAAGCCTGCAGCATCGCTATCGATACCACCATCGATTTTTTGAAGGAAAACCGGGCCACTCCCAAAAAGGTGTATTTCATCCTTTTTTCCGATAAGGATTACCGCGTGTACCGGGAATACATGTCGTCATTGACGAGGGATTCCCGCCTTTCCCGATAACGGATCCATACCTTCCTGAAGCCACCTTACACCCCCTATTAAACTGCGAATATAACACACCATAACAACTAAACAAAGTTCATAAAATGTTAAAGATAGTAATAATTAAGTTATATTTATACCATTTATGCCGAAATGGATTGACAAATCAAATAAAAAGCACTAATCGACATATCATTTCGGTTTCAGGGGCGCGGTGGAGAAAGGAGAGAGAAAATGATGAAAAGATCGTTGTGGGTTTTAGCGTTGGTGGTAGCACTGGCTTTTGGCGTGGGTTCGGCAGGTGCACAGGAGCTGAGTGTCGGATATCAAGGGCTGATCGGTACCGGTAGCAATCTCCTAAGCGGTATCAGCGTTCGTGGATGGAGCGATGCATTTGGATACGAGGGAACCTTCTTCTACGGCCATGCCGATGTCGACGGTCCTGACCTCGAAGCCGATATATGGATCTTGGATGCCAAATTGATGTATGCGGCCGTGATCCGTGAAAACAGCAAGTTCTATGTCGGAGCCGATTTCGCTTACGGTCAATACGACATCGATGATTTTACCGATGATAATCTCTGGATGGCCGGTCCGATGCTCGGTGCCGAATACAGCTTTCAGGGACTCCCGGAACTGGGTTTCAACTGGGAAGTCGGCTACAATTTTATCAATGTTGATATCGATGATATGGATGCGGAACTTAAACTGGACGGGATCAATGTAACGGCGGGTGTCCATTACAGGTTCTAAATAAAGCTGTATAAGAAAAAGCGCCTATAACAGGCATCGCCCCCTGAAAATGAAAACGCCGGGAATTGTTTCCCGGCGTTTTTAATTATCCCTCATCTTCGGTTTTGGATTGTTTTTTTCCCGTCTCCCGACAGGCGGGGCGCATTCACGTGGAGATTCCCATTTTAGGCAGTATATACGCCTGCAGTAGGATCCATCCTCCCACTAAAATCAACAGCATAATTATGGCTTCCATCATTACCTCCTGTAATTTTTCATCATTATAACCATTTCTTGACGATGTGTCCAGTCCGGTGGTATGTGAACCATTATGCATCGAACGCATACGGACATGCGGGGGTGAACCATGGCAATCGAAAAAATCAAAAAGCATATTTATGCCAATACGGCGTATGACGGGGCGAATGTCGCCTGTATTCAGACGGGTGGAGGTCAGGTTCTGGTGGACTCCCCCATGCTTCCAAAGGATATACGGCATTGGCTCGTATTCATCTCGGGACTCGAGGCGGAAAACGAGCGCTATACCATCGCCACGCATCATCATTACGATCACATCATTGGGAATGAGGCGATGGGCGGCTGCCTCATTATGCATGAGACCGCATTGGCCCACATGCAAAGACCCGGCGGCACCCTTCGAGAGGAAATGGCCCCGACGGCGCCTGGAAGAACGAAGAAGGAGGTCGATTTTATCCTTTCGGCGCCCCTGGTGCGTCCGAAAATTACGTTCGAAAAAGAAATGATCCTCCATGTCGGGGAGGACGTGATTCGTTTGATCCACGTGGGCGGTCATGCCCCGGGCAGCATTTGCATCTATATTGAAAATGAAAACGTGCTGTTTGCCGGTGACAATCTGACGGCCGGGATGCATCCATATAAGGGTGACGCGGATTTCGCGCAATGGATTGCAGCCCTGAACTGCATGGCGTCTCACGATGTCGAAATCATTGTTCCCGGCCATGGGGAGGTATGCGGAGCGGATGAATTGGAGAGGTTCATCGAATACTTTACACGCCTGTGGTTTATGACCGAAGCCATGATCAAAAAAGGCATGGGCAGAGAAGAAATCGTCCGAAAAGTGCATGAAAGGCTTTTCGGATTTTTCGAGGTGGAAGCCGAAAGAAGGGCGCGTGCCGAGCAGATGTTTGATTCGGGAACCCGCAGGCTTTACGCGCAGATATTGTCTGAAAAGTGGCACAAGCACAAGGCGGATTGATGCACCTCGGAACGGCCTGCAGTTGAGTATGCCCCCGGTGCTGCTCCGCCTTGTTTTTAGACAGCTTGCTGCGGCATCATCAGAATCGATCACTGATGATTTTGAGCGCCGATTCAACGGTTTGCCGGATTTCCTGTAACCGGTTTCGGGAGAGGGCTTCAAAGCGAAGCACGAGGGCCGGTTGGGTGTTGGATGCCCTGACCAGACCCCACCCATCCCCAAACAAGACCCGGGCTCCGTCGATGTCGATGACCTCATGGGTTTTTTTGAAATGATCGGTGATTTGCTTGACCACCTTGAATTTGATGCGATCAGGACAGTCCACCCGTATTTCCGGTGTCGTGAACGTTTGGGGAATATCGGCCAGCAGTTCGGATATCGTTTTCCCGGAATCGGCCATAATTTCGAGCAGACGACAGCAGGCATACGTCGCGTCGTCGAATCCAAAATACCGGTCTGCAAAAAACATGTGGCCGCTCATTTCACCGGCCAAGGCGGCGTTTTCTTCCTTCATCTTTTTTTTGATCAGGGAATGGCCGGTCCGCCACATGATCGGTTTTCCGCCGTGTTTTTCGATGTCGTCATACAGGGTCTGGGAACATTTTACTTCGGAGATGAATACCGCTCCGGGCTTTCTGGAAAGAATTTCCCGGGAGAAAATAATCATCAGCCGATCGCCATAGACGATGTTCCCCTTTTCATCCACAACGCCGATGCGATCACCATCCCCGTCAAAGCCGATACCGCCATCCAGATTTTTATCGGCGACCAGCCGGATAAGGTCGGTCAGGTTTTTTTCGACGGTGGGGTCCGCTTCATGATTCGGGAATGTTCCGTCCATGTCGCAGTAGAGGTCATGCACCTCGCATCCCAGTTCTTTCAATATCGGAACCGCCACGACACCGGCCGTGCCGTTTCCTGCATCGACGCCGATTCTCAGAGGTTTTGAAATTGATATGTTGTCGATGATGTATTTTTTGTACGGCGGGATAATGTCGTCGCTCCGGCATGATCCTTTTCCGGCTGCAAAATCACGGTTTTCGATGATGTCGAGAATTTTTTTCAACTCATCGCCGTAAAGCGAATCCAATTCCTTGCATACTTTGAAGCCGTTATACTCTCCAGGGTTATGGCTGGCGGTGATCATCACGCCGCCTTCTTGCCGGAAATGGCGTATCGAAAAATAAAACACAGGGGTGGGACAAACGCCCAGATCGGTTACGCTGCATCCCGTTGACATGAGCCCTTCGATAATTTTGTCGGCATAATCACTGGAGGTGAGACGGCAGTCCCTTCCAACGGTGATTTTCGAACAGTTATGCCGCCTTAGATAAGTTCCGATGCCTCTGCCGATTAACAGCACTTCTTCTATGGTCATATCCTTTTCTGCGATACCCCTGATGTCGTATTCCCGAAAAATGTCAGGATTCATCGTTCACTCCTTGTCTGTCTCTTTTAAATGATAATAAATACGGCCGCCCCCAGAAGCCAGCAGTACGGCGCAAAGAAATGAAGCCTCCCTTTTTTAATCATAAAAACCAGGACGTACAGGGAAAAGTACCCTACAATGGCTGATACGAGCGAACCTGCCAAAAGAACATTCAGATTCCACGGACCCGGTTCCCCGACAACATCCTTCACCATAAACGCGCCGGCACCGAGAATCGCCGGAATGGAGAGCAGAAACGAGAATTCGGCCGCGATTTCTTTTCGTATACCCAAAAAAACGGCTGCAGCTATCGTTGCGCCGGATCGGGATATGCCGGGCAGTATGGCCATTCCCTGCACCAGTCCGATAATCAGCGCATCGGTAAGGGTAAACGTCTGGATTGTTTTTTCCGCTTTTTTTTTCCATCGCGTCAGATAAAGCAAAATCCCGGTGATTATCAGCATCACACCCACCAAAGAGATGGAAGAAAAAAGCGTGTCGGAGATGCGGTAAAACGCAAGCCCGATCAATGCGGTCGGAATACAGCCGACGCCGATCAGGGCCGCCATTTTCAAATCCAGGCGGGCGTAACCGATTGGATCCGGCCGGTTTCGGCGCACCGCTTGAAGAAGAAACCGTACAAGTGTCGCAACCAGGGATCGGATGTTTCCGAAGAAAAAAAGAACAACAGCCAAAAGGGTGCCGATATGAACGGCGATACCGAATTCGAGGTGGGGTTCGGTCAGCCCGAAAAGGTGTTGAAAAAGGACCAGGTGTCCGGAGCTGCTGATCGGTAAAAACTCGGTGATTCCCTGAACCAGGCCTAAGACAGCGGCTTGAATAATTTCCATACTACCCTTTCACAACGATCAACGGTCTGAGCTTTGCCACTTTAAGGCTTATCCCGGCTCCATGGACAATATCGACGACGTGGGAAATGTTTTTATAGGCATCCGGCATTTCCTCCGCCATGGTGGATTTCCCGGTCCACCTGACAATGATGCCCTTATCTTCCAGTTCGCGATAAATCGAACGCCCTTTGCTTGCTTTTTTGGCGGCTTTGCGGCTGAGTACGCGACCCGCGCCATGACAGGTGGAGCCGAAGGTCTCTTCCATGGCTGTTTGGGTGCCTTTCATGACATAACTGGCCGTACCCATGTCACCGGGAATCAGAATGGGCTGTCCGATATCCCGGTAATCACCGGCAAGGTCTTTATGACCGGGTCCGAAAGCACGGGTGGCGCCTTTTCGATGAACGCAGAGCAGGCGTTCTTCACCATTGACGTGGTGAAGCTCTTTTTTTGCGATATTATGGCAGACGTCATAGACCAGGCGCATGTCGAGGGTTTTCGGACTGATGCCGAAAAAGCGGTAACATACCTCTCTGGTCCTGTGAAGCAGGATCTGACGATTGGTCCACGCATAATTCGCCGCGCAGGCCATGGCGTTATAGTACCGCGTGCCGGCCTCCGACTGAATGCGGGCGCAGGCGAGCTGTCGATCCGGTATATTCGGAAAGGACTGATGCAGATGACGTGTCATTTCCATCAAAGAATCGTCGCAGATCTGGTATCCCAGACCCCTGGAGCCGGAGTGCAGGAGGAAGGTCACCTGGCCTTCAAAAAGCCCCATGCCCTTTGCGGCTTTTGCATCATATACCGTGTCTACAATACCAACTTCCAGAAAATGATTCCCCGATCCCAGGGTGCCGAGTTGTTTGCGTCCCCTTTCGAGGGCCCGGTCCCCAACTGTCTCCGGGTCGGCATTTTCCATGCACCCCTGATCTTCGGCATGAAGAATATCACCCTCTTCGCCGAAGCCGTTTTCAACCGCCCAACGGCTTCCCTTCAAGAGCACCTGTTTTTCCTCTTTCAGGCTCAGCGTTATGGCACCTGTGCTGCCCACGCCCGAAGGTATAGAACGATAAAGTTCATCGGCAAGTTTCTTCACTTTTCCGTCGATGTCCGTCTTATGCAGCTGAGTGCCGGCCAAACGAACGCCGCAGTTGATGTCGTAGCCCACTCCCCCGGGTGAAATCACCCCTTCATCACAATCAAAGGCGGCCACTCCCCCGATTGGAAAACCGTATCCCCAGTGTATATCGGGCATGGCCATGGCGGCTTTTACAATTCCCGGCAATGTCGCGACATTGGCAACCTGCTTCAATGCTTCTTCATTTTCGACGGCATTGATCAGCGGGGCGCCCGTATAAATAATGCCCGGAACCCGCATCATGCCCGTTTTCGGCAGTTCCCATCGAAAATTGTCGATCTTTTTAAGTTTGAACGTCATTGGTATATGTCAAACATCAAAAATAATGGTGGATTTCCATCCGCCGGCGGTCTGTTCCACGCTGATTCGGTGATAGGTAACCGCCTTGATGTCATGTCGAACGGAGTGGCGACTCGCATCGAAAGGTGTGCACCGGATATCGGCTGAAACGGTATAAGGCGACGTTACGATCGAAATAGCGTTTACGATTTGCTCTTTTCCGCTCCATAAATAGAGAAGCTCCCTTAACCAGGCCACCATAAGATCCGGCCAGTCCTCACCTTCCGCCGTTACCTTAAAGACATCCTGGATGCCGGCGGCATTCGCTTGAACAATCAAATCGAACATGGCGTACCCGGCATTTTTGTAAAGATGGTCCAGGTCAGCGCCGAAAACGGTGATGCCTATATCCGCCGTGTGATTTAATAAAAAATAATCTACCATATTCGAAGGGGCGAAGAAATCTTTTTCAGGCGCCGGTTGACCGCCATACAACGGTCCCCGTTTTTTCAGTATGATATCCGCCTAAAGCGAGGACCCGGCGTTTAAAATTGCCTGATTGAATGGTTTCAATGAGCAGCCGGATATTGGGCGTATTCATAAACTGCTCGGGAATGATCAGATCGTATTGTTCCGTAATCAAGGGAATAAATGCCAGATCAAGAGCTCCGGCTGCGGCATGTATGCCCAATCCCACATCGGCAGCCCCGCTCAAAACGGCTACGGCAACGGCCATATGGGTGAATTCGTCATGGTGATATCCCCGGATGCGGTCGGGTGAAATGCCTGCGCGGGCCAGCTGAAAATCCAACAATATCCGCGTTCCCGATCCGGCCTGACGGTTGATGAATCGAATGTCGTCACGGCAAAGGTCCTCGATTCCGGTAATGTGTTTGGGATTGTTTTTGGGAATGATGAACCCCTGATCCCGGAGTACGAGATTCACGAGGCAAACCGGCGTTTCCGGCAAATATTTCTTGACGTAGCTGATGTTATAGCCGCCGGTTTCCGTATCCAGCAGGTGGGAGCCTGCTAGATGGCAAAGACGCCTTTTTACGGCCGTCAGTCCGCCCATGCTTCCCACATGGCTCGAGGAAAGCGCGATGCCGTCATGCCGGCACCGGATTTCATCCGCCAAAATGTCCAGGGTGTTATCATGGCTCCCGACAATCACGATGGTGTTTTGGATGGTGGACAGCGGCCGGAGCAATTCGGCGGTCACCGGGTCATCATCTTTCAATCCTTCGATGTGGTGCGGAATGCGAATAATGCCGTCCGCTTCGGTGAGGGTGGTGATGCTGCCGGCCCCCCTGGGAAGGGGGGTGGCGACAATGCGGTCCTCCACCCGGCCGAGCTTGACGCGGAGAAATTCCTCTGTGCCCAGTTTAGAGGCGATTTTTCGCGTGGGCTTTACCGGAACCACCGGCCTTGGATCATCGGTCTGACCAAGCATGTTCAGAATGACAGGCCGGATAAGCTGTTCAAATACGATAATAGCGGAGACAGGATATCCGGGAACACCGAAAATGGGCCTTCCGGAGGCTTTTCCGATCACAACCGGTTTACCGGGCATCATTGTAACCCCGTGGACCAACACGCTGCCCAGGGCCTCGATCACAGGTCGTGAATAATCCTCGGAACCGGCGGACGATCCCCCCAGAATGAGTACCATGTCGAAATCATCCGAAAGGGCCTTTTCTGCAGCCGATTTTATCCGGAGGATATCGTCCATGATGCGTTCATGACGGACCCATTCGGCGCCGGCCGCTTCCGCCATTTTGCCCAATACGAACGAATTGGTTTCGATGACCCGTCCGGCAGGCATGTGATGAATGTCTGTCCGGTGCCAATCAACCAGTTCCGAACCTGTGGGGATAATCATGATTTTCGGCTTTTTCAGGACATTCACGTTGAATACGCCGGCTGAAAGCAGTGCCCCGATACTGTACGGGCTGACCTTGTGATTCCGGGAAAACAACAATTCGGTTGCAACGATATCTTCTCCCATTTTGCGGACGTTCTGCCACGGCACTACCGGTGATTCGATGACGACCCTTCCGGCATCCGGCACCTGAATATGTTCGATCATAATGACCGCATCGGTTTCTTTCGGCATAACATGACCGGTGTTGATAAAGTGGGCTTCTTTGCCGACCCGCAACACTTTGGGATTTGCCTCGTGGGCGCCGAACGTAACGGCGGCTTTAACGGCAATGCCGTCCATAGCTGCGGCATGGAAATTCGGCGATGACATTTCGGCAAATACCGGACCGGATAAAATTCGATCGACGGCATCGACGGTGTCCACCGTTTCATGCGCCGGATTCCGGTTACGCGGAAAGGCATCCAGCAGAATCTCTCCGGCCTCCTCCAGTGTTTTCATGTTCAGGTAAACATTTCTTTTCGGCTTCATTTCGTTCTCCGCAAAGCTCATATCAGCATCACCTCTACCGGGGTGTCCTTTTCCAGCCCTTCCGTGTTGACTCCGATCTCGATTAATCCGTCGGCTCTCAACATGGTGTTGATCAAGCCGGATTTTCCAAGGATGGGATCTGCTGCAAGTACGCCATTTCCGGATACCAGTCTTACCCGAATGAAATCGGTCCTGCCCTGGGCGGACGATATATTGCGATCGAGGATGGCCGGGATTTTCCAAACCGGCTGAGGAGCTGATCCGGAGATCCGTTCGATAAAGGGCTTTACCACGACCTGAAACACCACCATTGCAGACGTCACATGCCCGGGTAGTCCCCAAACCGGTTTTTTTCCGGTTTCAGCAAGGATCGTCGGTTTTCCGGGGCTGATCGAAATGCCGTGGACGAGGATACGGGAATCCGGCAGGGCCGATAAAACAGATGTGGTAAAATCACGGGTGCCTACGGAACTGCCCCCCGAAATCAGTACCATATCGCACTGGGATAACGCCAGGCTGCTTTTTTCAAAGAGGGCATCGTAATTGTCGCGTACGATACCGTATGGTTTGGCGATTCCTCCCGCTTTATGAACCAGGGCGGATAGGGTGAACGAATTGATGTCCCGGATTCGGCCGGGGCCGGGAGTATCCTCGATGGAAACAATTTCATCCCCGGTGGAAAGGATACCCACCACCGGTTTTCGAAAGACGGTAACGGTGTTTTTGCCGAGAGCGGCCAGAAAACCCGATTCTTGTGCCCTGATGCGGCGGCCCTTTTCCAAAACGATGCTCCCATTTTGGATATCTTCGCCGATCCCGATCATATGCTGCCCCGGGGCCACGCTTTTATAGACCTCCAGTGCCGTATCGTCGAGCCGGTCGGTATGCTCCACCATGATCACGGCGTCACTGCCGTCGGGCATCATGCCGCCTGTCGGGATGCCGGCGGCTTCTTGAGAACGGATCGAAAAAGACGGCATTTCTCCCATTCCAACCGATCCCACGATGTTTAGATAAGCCGGATTGGACTCGGACGCGCCGAACGTGGATGAGGCGAGAACCGAATACCCGTCCACGGTGCTTCTGGAAAAATTCGGTATATCGATATCGGAAATAATTTCCGACCCGAGAATGCGGTCGAAGGAATCGCTGAGACGAACCTCTTCCGTGCCTACAGGTGAATATGCCGCTGTAAGCGCCAAAACCTCCCGCAAATGCATGACCTTGAAAAATTCTTTCATAAAAAAATACGTTATCACAAACCCTATACCAGTTCAAATCGAATAAGAATTGCAGTATTTTTAAAATTATACTTGACGGATATGCAATTTCATGTATTGCAATATTTTTAATGGAAAAACCTCAGTTCCTAACCTCGACAACGTTTGAATCCCTGAATCTGCCGGATAACGTTCTAAACGGACTCAACGATATCGGCCTGACGTATTGTACGCCTATACAGGCGCGAACGTTGCCGGTCGCTCTCACCGGTCGGGATATCGCCGGGCAGGCACAGACCGGCACCGGGAAAACGGCCGCATTTTTAATCACCATTTTTACACGATTGCCGTTGCTTCCAGCGGGTGGAGAAAAAAATCCCCGTGCCCTTATCGTGGCGCCCACGCGCGAGTTGGCCTCCCAGATATTCGATGAGGCGGAAAAAATCGGCCGCTATTTACATTTTCGACTCGTCAATGTCTTTGGTGGTGTTGATTATGTAAAACAGGCCGACAAGCTGAAAAGCGGGGTCGACATCGTCATCGGCACGCCGGGCCGGATCATTGACTATTATAAAAAGGGTGTTTTCATCACCTCGGACATTCAAATCGTGGTCATTGATGAGGCTGATCGGCTCTTGGATTTGGGATTCGCCAAGGACATGCGCTATATTTTAAGGAAGCTTCCCCATTTTGAAAAACGCCAGTCCATGCTGTTTTCCGCCACACTTTCCTATCGGGTTATGGAATTGACTTACGAGTACATGAACCTTCCCGAGTTTATTTCCGTAACGGCGGATGAAAAAACCGTTAAGGGTGTTAAGCAGTCACTGATGCATGTTGGAAATGAAAAAAAATTTTCTCTGCTGCTCGGAATTCTGGAAAAAGAAGATTGGGAACGGGTTCTTATATTTGTGAATACAAAAGCAGGGGTCGAGCAGATCGCGCGGAGGCTCAAGCAAAACGACCGGCCTGCCGAAGGCATCACCGGTGATTTGCCGCAGAAAAACCGGTTCAATTTGATGGAGCGATTCAAGGATGGAACTTTAAAGATACTGGTCGCAACGGATGTCGCATCCCGTGGAATTCACGTCGAAAACATCAGCCATGTAATCAATTACGACATCCCGCAGGACGCAGAAAATTATATCCACCGCATCGGCAGGACGGCACGGGCCGGCCATCAGGGAACGGCGATATCCCTGGCATGTGAGGAATATGTGTTTCACCTTGAAGCACTGGAGAATATGTTGGGGTATAAAATTCCGGTTGTCTGGCCCGAGGTTGACTGGTATCTCGAGGACAAATCCGCAGCAGAACCGTCCGTCCCAAAAAGGAGAAAAAAAGAGGTGCGACGGCGCTTGGGCCGCCGCGTCGACCACCGGCCGTCCAAGAAGGCGCCGGTACGAAAATCCCGGAAATCTTTTCCCGGGAGCTTTTTTGGATTTGGTCCGCCGCCGGAAACGGAATCGGCTGCAGAAGCAAGCAATTCGAAAAAAGCGCATTCCGGAGGAAAACGGAAACCCAGACGCAAAAAGAAAAAAGAGGCATCGGAATCGTCATCTGAAAACAAAACCAAAGGAAATTCCGGGGGGAACCGGGGGGTCTGAGCTTTGTCCTTGAAAAATTCCAATTTTTTCCTTAAAAGTCCTCCTTATGGGATACGTTTTTGACTACAAAGATGCCTTGACATATGAACGGTGGTTCTACAGCCCAAAGAACCGGAATGCGGCTGAGCAGGAGGCCCGTTTAGTATTCGATATGCTCAAGCCGGGACGAGGCCGGGAATTGCTGGATATCGGATGCGGGACCGGTGCCCGGCTGGCGGACTTTGTCGAAAAAGGGCTGAACGTCAGCGGGGTGGACCCATCCCCCTTCATGTTGGATATCTGTCGCGAGAAATTTCAAAACCGTGTCGAATATTTTCGTAATTACGGTGAAGACCTCCCCTTTGAGGATAATGCCTTTCATTATTCCACCTTGATAACGACACTGGAATATGTGGATGATGCCTCCAAAGTCATTCAAGAAGCCTGCCGTGTAACCAAGGACAGAATTTTTATCGGCATTTACAACCGATATTCCGTTACATGGGTTCGGCGGCGGATCAAAGCAGTGTTTTCCGATTCCATTTATCGGCATGCCTGCTTCTACAGCGTGTGGGACATCAAGCAGCTCGTCCGCAATTCAGTCGGCAATGTGCCCGTTGCCTGGAAAACCGTATGCCGGGTTCCCGAATACTTTAAAAAAACCCCCTTCCAGGTGAAGGATGCGGTCATTATCCGAAAGATTCCGGTTGGGTCATTTGCAGGGATCGTCGTCAGTCCGGTGCCGCGGTTACGGACCACACCCCTGGCATTGAAGTACGACAGCAAACATTCAGCCGCACCCGGCATTCAGCCGCTGAAGTTAAACGGTCCACCCTAAAGATCTCACAACCTCTATATCCACCTGGGTATTAAAGATGATAAAACCGGCTTTTCGAGTGACGTGACCGTGAACGTACACCCTTTTGTGCATAAAAAATTCCCGGTTGTCAGTGTCGTAATTCCCACGTATAACCGGTCGAGCATGGTGGCTGAGGCGGTAACATCCGTGCTGGACCAGGATTTCCAGGATTTTGAATTAATCGTTATCGATGATGGATCATCGGATGACACACGAGACCGGCTGGCTCCTTTTAAAAACAAGATCACGTATATTTACCAGGAAAACAGAGGGGTCAGCGCCGCCAGAAACAGGGGCATCCGCACGGCCTCCGGCGATCTCGTCGCCTTTTTGGACTCCGATGATATATGGCTTCCCCGTAAGTTGACCAGCCAGGTTGCGTTCTTCGATGGCAATCCGGAGGCCTATATCTGTCAGACTGAAGAAACTTGGATAAGAAACGGCATTCGGGTGAACCCGAAAAAGAGGCACAAAAAACCATCAGGCCTTATATTTGAGCGATCCCTGGCATTATGCCTTGTAAGCCCTTCGGCGGTGATGATGCGAAAGAAACTGCTTGACATCGTAGGAGCCTTTGATGAAGATCTCCCCGCCTGCGAGGATTATGAGCTCTGGCTGAGAATCAGCTGCCGTTTTCCGGTTCACCTGATCGACGCGCCGTTGATCGTGAAGCGCGGGGGTCATGAGGATCAGCTTTCCAGGGCTCCCGGACTGGACCGGTTCAGGATAGGGGCCATTTGCAAGTTAATGGCAAGCGGCCTGCTCTCGGCGCATCAAAAAAAGGCCGCCTTGCACATGCTGAAAAAAAAATGCAGCATTTACGCTCAGGGCTGCAGAAAACGGGGCCGTATGGAGGAGGCGGATGCGTTCGATCATTTGCCGATGCAATATGAATTCGGCCGAAGCAACGGTTGAACCCTTTTTGTGCGGGGAAGGGGTTGTCAGCGCTAAAGTCTTTGAAATGACGGAACGACTTATCGATTCAATCGAATTGAAAAACGGGCTGACTGTGAATCTATATGACGGTTCCAGGAAGATCGCGGGGGATAGATGGTATGTCTTGGTCATCCTCAGAATCGCTGTTCCGGTTACTGAGAAGACGGTCGACGAGGCGTTGATGAATGCGTCGTTTGGCCGGGTCAAACGGCTGATCGGAGAATCGCTGCTGTATGAAACCAAAATGGAACGTCATTTTATCGATAAACATGAAAAATCTCAAATGGTAGCGAATATGGCCCGATCCTTGGTTTTGGGAGCGTCCTCTTATTTGTCCCTCGACAGTTTTCCTAAAAAATTCCTGGCGAAATCCTTTAAAACGGCTGTCGAACGAAGTCGATGGTATTCGGACGATGAAGGCGCCGGTAATTCACTCGAACCTGAATTTGGATAAACGTTTCTCGAATCCTGAATATTTCGGTGTAGATCCGGTCAACCACTTTGAATTACCGGTTGATCACGGAAGCGGATGTGTTGGACGGGCTCGAGAATCGTGTGAAGGCAAGATGAAATTTTTTCGTATGAACTTGTGGAAATGTTATGTGCCGGCGGTCGTATGTTTTTGCCTGCTGATGCTGCTTGGACCTGCATGGCCCGTTGAAAAGAAATCAGCATCCGGCCTGGTGCTCGACACCGCCGTTATGTGTGAGACGGTGGAGGGGATTGCTCCGGTAAACAGGGCGGTCGTTTTTTCGCTCGATATCGGTGAGGTGTATTGCTTCACCTCCTTCACCGATATTCACAGAGAAACGGTGGTCTATCACAAATGGTATCGATGCGATCAGCTGAGCACATCCCGCCGATTGACCCTTAAACCGCCGCGTTGGTCTACCGTTTCAAAGCTTCAGTTCAGAGAAGCGGACAAGGGTCCCTGGCGGGTGGAAATCGTTGATAAATCAGGACAAATTCTCAAGACCATTCGGTTCAGTATCGTGGATTAAAACATGGGCGGATTCGTATCATTTTTTTCTGGAATAGGATGGTTGGATATCGTGGACATCCTTTTGAACAGCTATATTCTATTCCGCTTATACGTGCTTTTCAGGGGGACCAAGACCTTTCGGGTTCTCGTGGGCATCGCTTTTTTGTGGTTTTTGCAGCGTGCCGCCTTTGCTCTCGGACTTGTGCTGTTCAGTTGGGCCATACAAGGCATCACGGCAGCCGGCGCCCTAATTGTCATCATCGTTTTCAGAAACGAGATCAGGTCCGTTTTCCAGGCAACCGATCTCAAGTCTATTTTCTGGGGAATACCGGGAAAGGTATACGGAACCCCGGTAGAAATTATCGTGGAGTCCATGTTCGAGCTCGCGCGAAAACGAATCGGCGCCCTGTTGGTCATTCCGGGAAATGACGACCTCGATGAATATTTAAACAACGGCATCGATTGGCAGGGCGTCGTTTCCAAGGAAATGTTGCTTTCCATATTTTTCCCGGATAATCCGGTGCATGATGGCGCTACCGTTATCAAGGGCGGACGTGTCGAAAAAGTCGGGGTCATTCTCCCGCTCTCCGAAAGGACCGACCTTCCTTCATATCTGGGGACCCGCCATCGGGCTGCGCTCGGACTGTCCGAAAGAACGGACGCCCTGGTGCTGCTTGCCTCGGAAGAAAGAGGAGAAGTCGTGGCGGCGAAGGACAGGGGGCTGGAAGTTTTCTATCATCCCAGGGGCCTTGAAGAAACATTGAACATCCACTTGGGCTTGTCGACCAAAGAAGAACAGGAGCTGTTGAAGCAGCGGCGTGATCTGATAACGGCGGGAGTTTTATCGTTTTCATTCGTTTTCATAACCTGGTACAGCATCACCCGCGGATCGGACACGCTGGTAGCCCTCGAGGTTCCGATCGAATATATAAAAAGCGACCCCGAGGTGGAGATCGTCGAGTCTTCCACCAACACCGTTCGTCTGCATGTGAGCGGTTCGAGCTTTTTGATCAAATCGATTCGACCCGGCCAGGTACGGGTAAGGGTGAATATTTCCGAAACGACGGGCAGAAAGCAGGTCGACATACCGCTGGATGCAGTATCACTGCCACCGGGGGTTTTGCTTAAAAAAGTCGAACCGTCCGAAGTCACCGTTTTTCTGACAAAGTCGACTGTGAAAAAAATTCCGGTCCAGGCGCATTGGATAGGTAAACTGCCGGATCACCTGATCATGACGGAATCCGCTGTCACGCCCCAGGCGATTAAAGTTGCGGGAAAAAGCCATTTGCTGAAAGATCTCGACACCGTATATACAGAAAAAATACCGCTGGATAATATCCGAAGAAGCGGCAGGATATCAGCGCGGGTCATACTGGATAGCCCGGCTTTATCCGTGGCTTCGGGAGAAAACCGGGTGACGGTTGAATATCGTGTTCAAGAACGGGATAATTGATAGGGTTCCATATGTCGTAAGCCCTTATCGACTTGAAATCGAGCAGAGATTGTGATAATTTGTCGATTGAAGAAGAGACAGGATGAACATCGCCTGCCGGGGGTTTACACATGGACAAGGATTGTTGGACAGTACATGAAATCATGAACATTTTCCAGGTCGAGGAGAAATTTATCGCCGAACTGGAGGAATATGAAATCGTATGCCCAACCCGAGCCGGGAATGCAAAATCCCGGGTTTTTTCCATGCAAGAAATGGAAAAATTTCGAATTGCCAAACTGTTGATCGAAGAAATGGAAGTGAATATGCCGGGCGTGGAAATTATTCTTCGCATGCGGCAGAACATCATTGCCATGCGAAAACAGTTCGATGATATACTTGATGAAGTGCGGCGGCAATTTGAAAAAGACATTCAGACCGACCACAGCAGATAAACCCGTTGGTTTTGACCGGGTTTTTCGCTTACAGACGCATACCTCCCCTGATATTTTCTTCATACGTACTATCGAGCCTTTTTGCAGCGGAAAGGATTTCCTCATCCCGTGTCTTTGGAACTTTTACATTCAGCTTCAGGTATAGGTCCCCCTTTTTCTTGGTCTTGAGGTCGGGTGCGCCTTTTCCCTTCAATTTCAGCTGCTGACCGCTTTGGCTTTGTGGTGGAATTTTCACGCTTACCGGCCCGTCGATGGTGGGGACGGTTATTTTCCCGCCGGCCATGGCTTCATAAACGGTAACCGGAACATCCATGTAGAGGTTGTCCCCTTCACGCTTGATGAGCGGATGAGGCCTGACCCGAATCACCAGAAAAAGATCACCGGGCTTTCCGCCGTTTTGCCCGGGTTCCCCTTTTCCGGCCACCCGAATCCTGGAGCCGTCCTTAACCCCCTTTGGAATGTTCACTTTTATTCTTTCAGTCCCGATCACCGCTCCCGATCCCCGGCATTGGCCGCAGGGTGTTCCAATCCGGCCGGTGCCGTTGCAGTTGGGGCAGGTGCGGGTGAAATCCATGGGGCCTTCAGCCATCTTTACCTGACCCGTTCCACCACACGTGGGGCAGGTGGCCGCTCCCTGTGCCGGGTTCATACCGGTTCCCCCGCAGACGGGGCATTCTTTTTGCTTTTGCATGGATATTTCGGTTTCGGAACCTTTCAACGCCGCCATCATGTCAATGGTCAGTTCATATTCGAGATCCCGTCCTTTTGCGGAACGCGTGGTCCTGAATCCGGTTCTGCCGCCGCCGAAGCCGAAAAGATCTCCGAAAATATCTTCGTAGCGCTCATATCGACCAAAATCTTGTCCGGTACTTTGCCATCCCGAAAAGCGATCGGAGGATTGATACTGCTGATATTGGCGGGCTTTTTCGGCGTCGAATCCGGCGCGAAGCCCTTCCTCACCGAATTCATCATACAGCTTTCGTTTTTTTTCATCTCCAATAATATCGTAAGCTTCTGAAATTTCCTTGAACTTTTGCTCGGCTTCTTTATTGCCGGGGTTAATGTCCGGATGCCATTTCCGGGCAAGCTTACGGTACGCTTTTTTTATGTCATCTTTTGATGCGTTTTTTGATACCCCTAAGGTTGAATAGTAATCTTTTGCCATGAAAATGCGCTCCAAAAGAATCGAATCATGCAGGTGAAATTCCAATAACCGATATTTATGTTAAAAATACTAAGACAATTCCGAAACAAAGTCAATTTACTTAAAGCAGGTTGTTTTTCGCCTTTAGCATACTCCCGCTTCCCGGGCGGGCGGTTATGCCATCCGCTCGATGGAGCCGGCCAGTTCGGCAAGTTTTTTTGAGGACACTTTTACCGGTGTCTTTAGTTCCTGGGCGAAAACGGATACCTTGTATTCCTCGATCAGCCAAAAGAAGGATTCGATGGCGTTTTTCTTTTCCGGTGACGTTCGGGGAGTTAAAGACCCCAGAAACCGCTCCAGTCTGTCGGTGAATACCTTTATTTCATGTGCTTTTGCCCTGTCTTTTTCAGGGCTGACCAGGGCTCTGCCGGCCCGTATGACCACGGCCTGTAAATACCGCCTGATGTCGCTCAAGCGCTCTGATGAATAAAGGCGCATGAAGTTTTCAGGAACAAGACGGTCCACCTGCATGTCAAGTTCACAGATGAAGTCATACAGTACAGGGGTGAAGCGGTTTTCCGCCTTTAAACGGTGGAGCCGGCTCTTCGTTTCATAAAAGCCGGTCATTACAGGAATGGCGTATTCCAAAACATTTCGTCCCGTCTCGATAAGAACCGGGCCTACAGCTCCGGCATGGGCCACAAACGCCGTTTGGGTCCGAATGTTTTTAAAAAAGAGTTGCTTGACCACGTGTTCATAAATGTGTTCTTCCACTGCTTTTTTTCCGCCGAACAGTTTTAGAGTGGGTTTTGCCGCATCGGGCAGTATCAGGTTTTTTTTTAGAAATTTCAGATCGTTCGAAAAATGGTTTCGATAGAGTGCCCCTACCCCGGCTTTATGTGATGCTTCAGCCTCATGACGATCCAGGAAGAGGTGCAGATCGACCATGCGAGCGCCTGTTTTGGATTTCCGGCCGGTCGCCTGAAGGCCGGGATACAGAACCCACCGAGTACCGTCTTTATCCTCATGTTGCAGCGATTCGGGGAGATCCTCAAAATCCCATGCAACAATGCCCCGGCGCTCCCATTGTCTCTTGATCGGAATAAGACGATTGTCTGCCGGACTGTCCGAATCCCTGCGGATGAGGACGGATGGATCACGCCCGCTTCTGATTTCCTGTCCTTTTTTCCCGGTAATGGCTATACGCATTTTCAGGTAGTCGGGCAGGGGTTGCTCTGTCCAAGCCTCTGCCGGGATATCCAGGCCAAAACGTTCATGGATGAAGTTGCCTAAAGCGGTGAGTAGGGAGGTTCTGTTTTTGGGCATTTCCGATACGATAACGTCGACGGTGTCAGCGACCGGAACCAGTTTTTTTCGATATGCTTTAGGCAGCCCTCTGAGCAGTGCAGTGATTTTTTCTTTGTAAAAACCCGGAACGAGCCACTCTAAATCGGTTTGTGGAATGTGCGGAGCCAAGGCCAGAGGAACCTTAATGGTAAGCCCGTCTTCAGGCTCCCCCGGATCGAACCGATATTCACACGCGAAATCGGTTTTGCCGAGTTTTACCCGGTCGGGATACAGCGCCAAGTCATCGTTTTCCGGGGTGTACAGGAACAGATCTTCCTGGTTCAGTTTCAGAAATTCGTCTCCCTTTTGCCTGATGATATGTTTCAGTGTCCTGATGTCCCGGCATTCCCCAAGTCGACGTTGGTAAAATAAAACGAATTCCTGTTCACCGATGAGAATGTCTCGTTTTCGCAGCTTGTTTTCAACGTTTTTGACATTTTCAACCAATGTTTCGTTGTGTTCCAGAAAAGCAAACGGTTCGTCAACATCACCTTCCACCAGCGCTCTTTGAATGAAAACGGCGGAGGCTTCTTTCGGATTTATTCTGCCGTAAGACACGGTTCGGCCCGGCACAATGACAAGTCCGAAGAGGCTCACCTGTTCGGTGGCCGTCACTTCTCCTCTGCGCCTGTCCCATCGGGGATTGTGCCACGTATACGTACACTGGGACTTTCCGATTTCTTCCAGCCATTTTTCATCGATAGCAGCTACGGTTCTGGCATACACGCGGCTGGTTTTGACGATTTCACCGGCTACAACCCATGGTGCGGCCTTTCCGAAAAGAGTGGAGCCCGGAAATATCATGATTTCACGGTCTTTTGCCGCCTTGTACAGGTTGTTCTCTTTCCGAACCGCGATGTTGGATAAGAATCCGCTTAAAATGGATTTGTGAATGGCCGTATATGTTGGATCGAATCCTTTTTTACCATCCGTACGGGCTTTTCGGGCCTGGTGTAACCCGGTTGGACCGGCTTCTTCCAAAAGATCAACGATTTGCTGATGAATATCTTCCCATTCCCGCATTTTTCTGTAGGAAAGAAAATGTTCCTTGCAGAACAGTCTCAACCGATTGTTGCTGACAGCGCTTTTTTTAAGGTCTTGATACCGGTTCCAGATATTGACCAAGGTCAGAAAATCCGATGACGGATCCTTGAATGCGCCGTGTTTTTCATCCGCTGCCTGTGCCTTTTCAACAGGCCTTTCCCGAGGGTCCACCGCTGAAAGCGCTGCGGCGATGATCAAAATCCCCTTCAGGCAATCTTGTCTGCCGGCCTCTATCAGCATACAGGAAATTCTTGGATCGACCGGCACGCGGGCCATTAGACGTCCTTTCGGGGTGATTCGAAAGTGCTTCGATTTTTTTCCCGGCGAAAGGGGTTGAATGGCACCCAATTCCATGAGAAGGTCAAAACCATCGGTGATGCTTTTTTGTGCGGGCGGATCGATAAACGGGAACGCTGCAACCTCTCCAATTTTCAGCGACATCATCCGTAAAATGACTTCAGCCAGATTGGCCCTCAGAATTTCCGGCGGCGTATAAAGTGGGCGCGATTCGTAATTCTTTTCTGAATATAAACGGATGCAGATGCCGTTTTCAACCCGGCCGCAACGGCCTTTCCGCTGGTCGGCGCTGCTTTTGGAAACCTGTGAGACCTGCAGCGAGGTGGTGCGGGTCCTGGGTGAATAACGTGGGATCCTGGCAAGTCCCGTATCGATGACGTATCGTATGCCGGGTATGGTGATGGACGTTTCAGCAATATTCGTTGCAACGATGATTTTTCTTTCGCGAGTCCGGGCGAAAACCTTTGTCTGGTTCTTGCCTGCGAGACGTGCAAAAAGCGGCATAACGGTGACATGGGTATACGATCTGCCTTCAATTAAATCGCGGGTTTCCAGGATATCCTGTTCCGTGGGCATGAAGACAAGGATATCGCCGCGGGTGCGGGTTTTCATGAGATGATCGACAGCCGAAACCGCCTTATCGACGTAAGAGGCATCCGCATCATCTTCATCATCGGCTTCCATGTACCTCACATCGACCGGGAAAGTACGGCCGGAAACCTCGATGATGAGTGCATCGTCAAAGGCTTTTGAAAATTTCTCGGTGTCGATTGTTGCCGAGGTGATGATCAGCTTCAGGTCGTCACGCTGTTTCAGAAGTTTTTTTAGAATCCCCAGCACGAAATCGATGTTTAAGCTCCTTTCGTGGGCTTCATCCACAATGAGTGTGTCATATTCGCATAAGCAGGGGTCCTTCTGGGTTTCAGCCAGCAGAATGCCGTCCGTCATAATTTTGATATAGGCGTTTTTTTTGACGTTATCGGTAAACCTGATTTTGTATCCAACAGCATCGCTGCCCACATCCCCCAGTTCTTCAGCGATCCGGTTCGCTACGGTAACCGCCGCGATCCTCCGTGGTTGTGTGCATCCGATTTTTCCATCCACACCCCTGCCGGCATCCAGGCAGAATTTTGGAATCTGGGTGGTTTTTCCGGATCCGGTTTCCCCGGACACGATCAGAACCGGGTGCCGTTTAATGGCTTCTACGATATCGTTTTTTTTGCTCAAAATGGGCAGACCCGATGGGTAGCGGGTGAATGGACGGCTCGATTTCCTCCTCTTTTTGACGGCTTTTGAGATTTCGAGCTGTTTTTCCAGGGCGGCAAGCTTCTTCAGGACGAATTCCTCTTGTTTTTTATCTTTGAAACGTTTGTATAGACGGCTCAATTGTTTTTCGATTCGCATCCGGTCCAAGGGCATTGCTTCGGGCAGCAATGAACGGATATACTGGAGCCTCATCGCTTTGGCCGGTTCGGCATGGGTCTGTTGGATCTTCGTCATAAAAAATACGATCAATCGGGCAAAAAATTTGATTTTACCATGGTTTTGAATTAACTAGTGTCCATCCGGAAATGAGAAAATTCGATTCCGTTCAAGGCGGCCGGGAAATTTTAACCGTAGGTATACATTGAGTATTTTGAGGATTAAAATTTACCGTTCAACGCCGAAATGGAGCGAATTAGCCATTTCTGGATGGGCGCCAACTAAAACTCACACTTACTTCTCGAGAAGCGATTTTAAACCTCTAACCGATTCAAAGCGCGTTCGGTGAAAAACAGAGCGGATAAGAGGTGTCGTTTTGAGCCGGGCCTTTGTGCGATCCAAGGCAGGGCTGAAAAACCGCTTCATTCAAGCCCTTGTATTTTAATCATTAAAAGAGGGATTACAAGATGAATTTCGTGATTATTGGAGGCGATGCTGCGGGAATGAGTGCCGCCAGTCGGGCCAAACGGAAAAAGCCGGATTTCGATGTTACGGTTCTGGAACAGACAAAGGATGTTTCTTACAGTGCTTGTGGAATGCCGTATACGATTGCCGATGCCGAGAGGAACATGGAAGAGCTGGTGGTCAGAAAAGCGGAAGTTTTTCGTGAGAAACAAGGGATAAACCTCCTGACCGGGCATTGCGTAACCGGTGTTGACAGAGAGAAAAAGACGCTCAGCGGCGTCAGGGACAACGGAACTTTTTTTGACCTTCCGTATGATAAACTGCTGTTCGCCACCGGCGCCAGGGCATTTAAACCCCTTTTGCCCGGATTCGATCTTCCGGGAGTGATGAAACTGAAAAGTCTCGAAGAAGGCCGAATGATAAAAGATTATATCCAATCCTGCCCGGTTGAAAAAGCGGTGATCATTGGAATGGGGTATGTAGGCTTGGAAATGTGCGAGGCCTTGGTAGCCTTAGGCATATCGGTGGAAATGATTAAACTCAGGACCGGGCTATTGCCCTGGATGGCTAAAGAGCTGTCCGACATCGTTAAAGCGGAGGTGGAATCAAAAGGCGTATTGCTCCACATGGGCAGGAAAATAAAACGCATCGATCAGACAAACCATGGCACCGGCGCTTCTCTTGCTGTGGTGTGCGACGATAGAACCGTGTACGGCGATATGGTGTTGGTGGCGATAGGTGTGGTTCCCAACAGCGAGATTGCGAAAAATGCAGGAATTGCTTTGGGTGCCGGCAATGCCATATCGGTTGACGATGCGCTCCTGTCGTCGGACCCCCATATCTATGCCGCGGGGGATTGCGCCGATGCGATTCATGTCGTCACGGGGGAAAAAACATGGATTCCCTTGGCCCTTCGGGCAAACCGGTCGGGATGGGCCGTCGCCGACAACGTGTGCGGAAAAAGGGTTCAGTTGGATGGGATCGCCGGAACCACGGTTTTCCGTGTATTTGGGTGCGAAGTGGCCAGGACCGGTTTGAATTCGGCTGAAGCAGCCGCGGCAGGTTTCGAGCCCGTCGAAGTGACTATTCAATCGAGGTCCAGAGCACATGCCCATCCGGGCTCCTCCACGATTTTCGTACAGATGGTGGGGGACAAAAAAAGCGCCCGGCTGTTGGGTGTTCAAATGGTGGGCAGGGAGGGTGTCACCCACCGCATCGATGCACCTGCTGTGGCGCTTCATGCAAAGATGTCCGTAGAACGTTTTTTTCAATCGGACCTGGCGTATGCACCGCCTTTCGGTCCGGTGTGGGACCCGATGCTCACCGCCGCCAATCAGTTGCTGAAAAAAATGAGCGCCTGAAAGGGCGCTTTGTCGGCTACTTGTTTTGTTTGTGTTCTTGTTTTTTAAGGACCCGGCCGAAAGTGATTAATATTATAAAAAGGAAAAAGCCCCCTTCGGGGATAAGGGAGCTTTTTCCATAGGAGTGATAAGAAAAGGCGTTTTACTGCCGGAAGTTGAGTTCTTAATATAAAATTTATTTCTGAATGTCAATCACTTTTTTTACGTTTATTGAAAATTTTTTTCGGTATCACCCCTTGGAATCTTATTTTTGAAAAAAGATTGAATATTGGTATTTAATCCAGGCAATTAGAATCTTTTGTCAATAACCGGGCACCTCCGGTACCCCTTGCATTTTATAAGGAAGATGGTTTAAGAAATGAGTCAGACCGATCTCCCCTTCGATATGAAACCGAAATTTGAGTAAGTTGCCAATATTATAGAAAATATATCTGAAGTCGAACGCAACCGGGTTAAACCGCCGGTGCGATGGTTTGGTGTAAAGGATGATTTATGAGCAGGAAACACATCAGTAGGATGCAGATTACGGGATATTATCCCGGAGCCATCGGTCACGTCACACAATATCACGCTGTTTATTATCATAATATCTGGGGATTCGACATATCCTTTGAAATTCAGGTGAGCTCGGAGCTTTCTGAATTCATGTCCCGCTTCAATGCTGATGCTGACGGCATTTGGATCGGAAAAATAGATGGCCGGTTTGCAGGCAGTATCGCTATCGACGGAAACTCCGGCGAAGAGGGAGCAAGGCTGAGATGGTTTATCACAGCGCCTGAACTTCACGGGGCCGGTGTCGGAAAGCGGCTTCTGAAAGCCGCCATTCGATTTTGTGAAACAGCCGGGCACAGGCGGGTGTTTCTCTGGACATTCGAGGGGTTGGATGCCGCCAGGCTTCTTTATGAAAAAGAAGGTTTCAGACTTGTCAAGGAGCACGAGGTCGAGCAGTGGGGTCGGATCATAAAAGAACAACTGTTTGAATTGACCCGGTGAGCATCCGACTTTTACGGCCTTTGCCGCATGAATCCAATCCGAACAACGTAAAGGAGAAAAACACGCATGAATTTTTCATTCACACGGGAGCAGACCATGCTCATCGACAGTCTCAAGGATATGGCACGGCGGGAAAATTTCAAGGAGCTTGCCGCGAGAATCGAGGAAACAGGGGAATTTCCGGTTCACTTGATTGAAACATATTCGGATTTGGGACTGCTGGGGATGACACTTTCAGCAGAATACGGCGGCCAAAATGAAAATTCGCTTTCCGCCATTTTGGCCATAGAAGAACTGGCCAAATACAGCCCGATTATTGCGGCCCCTGTATTCGAATCCAATGTCGGACCGGTGCGCACCATCGATATGTTTGGTACCGAAGAGCAAAAAAAACGAATTATTCCGAAGGTGGTCAGTGGTGAATACAGCGTCTCCGTGAGTATGACGGAACCTGAAGCCGGATCGGATTTGACCTCTCTTGCCACACACGCAGAAGACAAGGGGGATCACTTGATCCTCAACGGACAGAAGGTGTTTACCACGGGCGGTGGTCATGCCAGCCATTATCTGGTGTACACCCGGTTCGGTGATGTTCCCGGGGCCAAGGGAATCGGAGCGGTGATCGTGGAAAAAGGAATGCCCGGTTTGACCTTCGGAAAGCAGGAGTCTTTCATGGGGTTGAGGGGCATGCCCTCGAGTGACCTGTATTTTAACGATGCCAGGATTCCCAAGGAGAATGTCGTCCTTCAGAGGGGCGACTTTTCAAAACTGATGCTGACGTTCGACATCGAGCGGTGCGGCAATGCGGCCATGTGCCTTGGAATAGCCGGTGGTGCATTCGATGAAGCAAAGGCATATGCCGCAAAACGGGAGGCTTTCGGTCGGCCCATTTGCGAATTCCAGGCCGTTCAGTTTATGATCGCCGAGATGGCCACAAAGCTGGATGCCGCCCGCCTTTTGGTTTACAGGGCTGCCTCCGGCGCCGGAAAGGGGCTGCCTTCGATCTATGAAGCATCCATGGGAAAGTGCTATGCCAATGAAATGGCCCGGGAGGTCACCGACACGGCCATGCAGATTTTCGGCGGTTACGGGTATTCCAAGGAGTTTCCATTGGAGCGGATGGTGCGGGATTCACGGGCTTGGGGATTGGCCGGCGGCACGATTCAGATGCTGAAGGTAACGCTCGCCGGAATGATATTCGGCAGGCGGTTCAATCAGCGCAAATAGATCATACAAGCTATCTCAAAATATTTATTTTGAGATAGCTTGGAGTGACAGGTTGCGCTATTGTGTATGCTGAATGGTTGTTTTCATTTCGTAACGCGATCACATCAGGAGCAGCAAGATTGAAGAAAAATGCCGGAAAACCGCTGGCGCCCTACCGGGTGCTGGACCTGACCGATGAGAGGGCGCAGATATGCGGACGGATTTTTGCCGATCTCGGCGCGGAAGTCATCAAGGTAGAGCCGCCCGGCGGAGACAGTGCGAGGAGCAAGGAGCCGTTTTATCATCATGTGCCGGACCCGGAAAAAAGCCTGTTTTGGTTGGCTTACAATGCCGGGAAAAAAAGCATTACACTGAATCTTCATAAGCCCGAGGGACGAGACCTGCTAAAACGGCTGGTAAGGCAAACGGATTTTCTCATCGAATCCTTCGACCCCGGCTGCATGAAGGATCTGAAAATAGACTATCCCGATTTGGAATACATCAACCCCGGTCTTATTATGGCCTCCATTACACCCTTCGGACGGACCGGTCCCCGGGCGAAATGGAAGGGGCCGGATATCGTTACCTGGGCCCTGGGGGGATACATGTGGATGACGGGAGAACCCGGGAAAGCGCCGCTGAGAATCAGCCATCCTCCCCAGGCCTTTCTTCATGCGGCGGCTCAGGGTGCCGTGGGATGCCTCATGGCGCTCCAATACCGTTCCGCCACGGGCAAGGGCCAGCACGTGGATGTTTCAGCCCAACAGTGCCCCTCCTGGATGCTGACCAATACCTACGCCTTTTGGGATCTCGAAAAAAAGATCCTGGGGCGGGGCGGGATATATCGCCAGTTCGGCGCCAACCTCATCAAAACCGTATGGCGGGCAAAAGACGGGTATGTGACGTTTATGTTCTCAGGCGGCGCTATCGGCGCGAAGGGACAACGCCGTGTGGTGGAATGGATGGATGAAGAAGGAATGGCCGAAGACTGGATAAAAAACATTCAATGGGAGGACATGAGCGCCTTTTCGACCACGGTAAGCGAGCTTGACAGCATTACCGAGGCATTCAGCCGTTTTTTCGAAACCCGCACCAAAAAGGAACTGCTCGACAAGGCCATCCAATGGGGGATTATGATGGCGCCGGTGAACACGGTGGCCGATGTTTATGCCGACCCGCAACTTCAAGCCAGAAAATTCTGGACAGATTTATCCGTGGACGGCGAAACGATAAAGAACGGATTCCCGGCTGCTCCCGTAAAAATGTCCGGTACTCCATGGAGGCCGAACAGCCGGGCGCCCCGAATCGGTGAGCATAATGATCCGATCTTTTCGGGGTTATTGCGTCTTTCCCGCGAAACGATGAAAAGACTTCATGAAGAGGGGGTTATTTAAATGATTGCCGATCGGCCTTTGACGGGATTGCATGTTCTGGATTTTACCAACACGGTCCTGGGCCCCACCACCACCCGGTTTCTGGCGGATAACGGGGCCGTCGTGGTGCGGGTGGAATCCATGGCTCATCCCGAGACCACCAGGATTGCAAGCCCTTTTGCCGGCGAGGAGCCCCATATGGACAGAAGCGGGTATTTCGCAACCCATAACGCGGGCAAATTGAGCATCACCATCAACATGAAGAAAACCGGTTCCCGGCCGGTTATCGAACGTCTCATCGGCTGGGCGGATATACTGATCGAATCATTCGCCCCCGGAGTTATGGCGCGATGGCAACTTTCCTATGATGATATCAAAAAGATCAAGCCGGATATCATCATGGCGTCCACCTGTCTGCAGGGTCAGACCGGACCACGATCGCCCCATCGGGGATACGGTCAAATGGCTTCCGCATTGGCCGGATGGTTCGAACTGACCGGTTGGCCGGACGGGGACCCGGTAGGCCCTTATTCCGCATACAGTGATTTTGTAGACTGGAATTTCCTTCTGATATCACTTTTGGCGGCACTGGACCATCGGCGTCGGACCGGGGAAGGGCAGTACATCGACCAGTCCCAGCTGGAGAGTTCGCTCTGGTTCATGCTTCCCGCACTGCTGGATTTTGCAGCTAACGGCAAGATCGGCCGCCGAATGGGAAACCGCGACAGCAGCGCAGCTCCACACGGCGCTTACCGATGCAGGGGAGATGACCGCTGGTGTGCCGTTGCCGTGACGAATGAAACGGAGTGGCAGGCACTCTGCCGGACGATAGACCGGCCGGAGCTTGCCGATGATCAGCAATTCGATTGTTTGGAGGCACGAAAGGCCAATGAAGACGAACTGGATCGGTGTATCGAGGCATGGACCATAACACGGGATGCAAAAGAGGTGATGCACACATTCCAGGCCGCGGGTATACCCGCGGGTGTGGTCCAAAATGCCGCGGATTTGTTCAGCGACCCACAGCTGATTCATCGAAACCACTTCCACCGGTTAAGCCATGCCGAGATGGAAACCTACGCCATCGCGACATCGCCTTTTAAACTCGATAAAACCGAAACCACACCCTCTTTCGCAGCCCCTCTTTTAGGGGAGCATACGGAAACGGTATTAAAAACGTTTCTGAAATTGAGTGATGATGAAATTACAGAACTGGTCATGACAGGTGTCCTGGAATAGCCCGGGTTGTGGCGGTGAAGGCCTACCGCTTTGACAATACGGGCATGGACGGCTTTGAATAAAGATTTGCCGTTATATACAAAACCCCCTCTTTTGCTGAACATTACAAGAATGGCGGTTTGAGCACCTGAAAGAGGAAAAACGCATGAAACGGCATATCATCGTTGGAAAATCCAATCCCGATTTGGGGCGGCGGATCGCAGCCGCCCTCGACCAATCACCGGCGGACCGCATGATACGCACTTTCCCGGACGGCGAGGTCTACGTGCGGATCGAAGAAGACCTTTATCAAAGCGACGTCTACGTCGTGCAGGGAACCGGCCCCCCTGTTGCTGAAAACTTGATGACCCTCATGCTGATCGGCGATGCCTGCAGAAGAGCGGGGGCATGGCGGGTGACCGCGGTCGTGCCTTACTTCGGGTATGCCCGGCAGGACCGGCGAGTCACGGACGGTGAACCCGTTGGGGCGCGTATGGTCGCGGATATGATAACGGAACGCTACCATCGCATTATCACTGTGGATCTCCATAACCCGGCCATAGAAGGTTTTTTTACCATTTCGGTCCATCACCTCTCGGCCCTGCCGCTGTTGGCGGAATTGCTTCGTGCGTCCGTTCCCCGAGAGGCTGTTGTGGTGGCTCCGGACCTCGGAGCCGCCAAATTGGCCCAGCGGTATGCCGATCTGCTCGATCTCCCCATGGCCTATGTCAATAAACTCCGTATCGGGGGGGACCATGTGGAGGCGCTCCATTTAACCGGATCGGTGCAGCATCGGGTACCGGTGATCGTAGACGACATGATCAGCACAGGGGGGACCATGGCGGCCGCTATGGAGATACTGCTGTCCTATGGATGCGCCGATGCATTTTATGTCTCCGCCACACACGGCCTTTTTTCGGGCAATGCCTTGGAAAAATTGGGGTCGTTTTCGATTAAAAAATTGATCGTAACAGACAGTATCGCCTCCGATTCGGCAAAAAAGAATGTCGAAACCATCAGCTTAGGAGATGTTATTGCCGGACGGATCGATTCCATTACGGGCAAGTGAACCGCCGGATTGAAGAAAATGCAGCCGTTCAAGCCGGATTTGATTTCGAATGTTCAGGTCACCCGATTATATCAGGCCAAGCAGGATGACGAATATCACACCGGCCATCAGGGCGAATATCGTTCGGTGGTCGCTTCCCACGCAGGAGTTGGGAATCAGCTCATCGGTGGTGATGTAAATCATGAAACCGGCCGTGGCCCCGATGATAACGCCGATTGCGTAAGGCTCGATATTAATGAACAGGTAGCGGACAAGGGCATATCCAATAAGAATGGGAAGTGCCGTGGAAGCGGAGACGAAAAATGATTTGATGCGATTGCCCGTCGTATAAAAATACGATGCCGCAGTGCAGATCCCCTCGGGTATACAGTGTATGGCAATGGCTAAAGCGATCACCAGTGACACCTTGGTATTGGCAACCGCCCCTCCGGCGATCGCCATTCCCTCGGGAAAATTATGCATGGCAATACCGATAATGAGATAAGCCGAAGTTTTTTGAAGACTGCATCCCTGTTCCTGAGAACACATTTGAGGATGAATGTGCGGCAGTATTCGGTCTACGCCGTACATGGCAAACGCTCCCGCCATGAAGCCGAACACACAGCCGCCGATCGAAGAGAGCGCGATACTTTCCGGAATAAGCTCAAGAAAAGAAATGGCCAGCATGACGCCCGCGGCGAAACAGAGCATGCTGCAGATATAACCGGACGAAGGGCACTTAATTATACCGATGGCAGAACCCAAGACGGGTCCGATCACGGAAACGGCCACAATAAACGCAATAGGGTCCACGATATCGAACATGATTGTATCGCCTTTCTTCTCAACGTGAGTTCCGAATGCCGGGGCCATGCACCGATCCGTCTATTTCTTTTTTATTATATCGGAGCTTTCCATATTAATCAACGGGGCTTATTGCATAACGTGATCGGTTACTTGCAGGCACTACGATTTCAACGTCGAGCAAATGGGATCAAATTTGCTTGACGTAAATGATTTTTTCCGATTAAAGAGTAAAGCATATCTCGTCTTCTTCTTTTTATATCTTCAGAGGAATGCCGGCCGAGCATTTCCCGCTTACCGGCCCATGAACTCAACTTTCGGCATTCGCAGTAAGGCAGAGTTGTGTGGCTGCTGAAATTTGAACCGGAAGGCATTCGCTGCTGTTGTTCGGAAGATCATCTCAAACAATTCAAATTTAGAGGCTTAGCAAAGCCTTTATCCGGGAGGAGCGCCATGAAGAATTTTAAAAACCGGTTAGCCGTTGTCACCGGAGCCGGAAACGGAATGGGAAAGGAGCTTGCACTCGCTCTTGCCGCGGAAGGGTGCCATCTTGCTCTCTGCGACATCATGTCCGATGCAGCGGCACAAACGCAACAGGAATGCCGTCAGGCGGCACAAAAAGACACCCGGATCAGCGTATATGACTGTGATGTATCCCAGGAAAACCAGGTCATCGCTTTTCGTGATGCCGTCAAAAAGGATCACGGCACCGAGCATATCCACCTTTTATTCAACAATGCCGGCATCGGCGGCGGCGGCAGTTTTATTCGGGATGATCGAGCCGACTGGGACAAGACGTTTGCCGTCTGCTGGTTCGGCGTTTACTATTGTACGCGGGCCTTTATGCCCATGCTGATCGCCGCCGAAGAGGGGCATATCATCAATGTGAGCAGCGCAAATGGATTTCATGCCTGCTTTGGCATCGACACCCCGCATACGGCTTACAGCACCGCCAAATTCGCCGTCAAGGGATTTTCAGAGGGACTGATCATCGACTTGCGCCAAAATGCGCCGCATGTTCACGTTTCCGTGGTGATGCCGGGGCATATCGGGACGAATGTCGGATACAACAGCCAGAAAATTCTTGGGAAGCCGGCTGTCGAAGACTGGCCGGAATCCGAGGTCGTCAAGGTTCGGGAAACCATGGAAAAAAGAGGGCTGCCCACCGACGGCATATCGGATCAGGAGATTAAGGCGCTGGTTAAAATGCAATTGGAGTCTTTTCGTGAAAACGCACCCCTGACACCGAAACAGGCGGCTTCCATTATCCTTGACGGCGTTCGAAACAATCAATGGCGGATTCTCGTAGGTGAAGACGCGAAACGGCTGGATTGCATGGTGCGGGAATCGCCTGAAGAAGCCTATGAAGTATCGTTCATGGACCGGCTTCTTCAAGAGGGGGTTTATCAAGCGCTCATTCCTCCCACGGGCGCCGAATAAAGAAACACCATCGTAAATCACGCTTTTTGCCGACAGCCGGTCGGTCATCTCCGGTTAGCGGCCTTTCCCGGCTGATGCCCGTAAATACGAACTGACGAAGCTGCTGCCGTTGCGGTTGCAAATTAGGCGTGTTATTCGGGCCGGCCGGACCGCAGATCATTGTGCAGTTTTTCCATCCATTCGGGAATTTTCGGATTGTCTGCACCATAATAAGGTTTTACATACGGTTTGATGTCGATAATCGGGCTTTTGTCAACCGCTTCGAACCCTTTGACCTTCAGTACATTTCGGTGCCTTTCAAGCAAGGGAACGGCCGAAACCAGGACGGGATTAGGTCTGGCAGGGCTGCAGGTGGCAAATATGCCCTGCAGGGGCAAATCCTTTCGGCCCATGGGGTGCACTTTTTTAAGGCTCCGACGTTCCGGAGCGATAAGATGGGGCCAATACAGCACCAGGATGTGGCTGAAGCCTTCGATACCGTCAAGGAGCTCCTCGAACCGGGTATAAATTAAAAGTTCACAAATGGTATTTTCGATCCGTTTTTGATATTCACGAATCTTTTTCATTCTTTCCCGCAGTTCGATATCGGATCGGCCGGCAAGAAGCATCGGTGTTTTAATGGCGCTGTGCACTTCGCCGACAGGGTCAAACCGCATGTGTGACGGGCCGCTGATGGTGTCTTCCATTCGCATATTCTCCCTTCCTATTCAATGCCGGAAACAGCGCCGAACAGGTTTATCTTCCCCGACAACCGCAATCCCTGATTTAGGGCTCGTGATTGGGTGTTTTTTTCATGAAAACACGTCATGCGTTAAGGCCCTTGTAACAGGTTTCACATCCCGGCGGTTGAATAAAATACGAGACTTTTTTCTCCGGATCGAAATAATTCTTAAAATCGAGATACGCTTTACTATTCCATATGCGGGTCAGGCTTTCTTCGCCGATATTGCCGAACGATGTCGGCATGAGCGGCATCTGCCTGTCCCGAAAGATATGTGTGATGGGTTTTTGCCTTCCTTCATTATCAGTTCGATGCAGTGTCGGCATCCTGAAAACACATGGACTCACGTCACCCTTTGCCGTGATCATGCAGGAATAATATACATTTTCACTGCAGTGCTCAGTACCTTTTTCGATCGATGGACTGCTGAACGAAAAACGAATATTTTTCCGGGCTGCCTTTTCGGCGGTTTTTTTCAGGACCTCATAATAATAACCTTTTTTTTCCGGATGGTTGAACAGGGCTTCCTTTCTGAGAAACGGGGCTGTAATCAGCGTCAGATTACTGGCAACAATTTCGGACGCACACAATCGGTTTGCCAGTTCGGGGATTTCGGATATTTCCTGAAAATTACGGTTCATCATGAGATAGGCGATATGGACAGCCGGAAGTTCGGTCCCGATGTTTGCCTTGATATTTTGGAGTCGATCCAAATGGGATACGATTGTCGAAAAGTCAGTGCCCGTCCGGATGCGATCATGCGTTTCCGGCTTGGTGCCGGCAAAGCTGGCGCATAGAATATCCACATTCAGGTCCACTATTTTTCGAATGTTTTCCTCGTCCAGCAGCATACCGTTGGTGGTGAAGCCGACACGCCTGCCTTTCGCCTTGCAAAGCCTGATCATTTCAAAAAGATCCCGATTCAGGAGAGGCTCTCCCCAGCCCTGAAGGTAAATCAGGTCCGTGTATCCTACAAACGGTAAAAATTTTTTAAACAATGCCAGTGGCATGTGCCGCTTTTCGGAGATGCGGGGGTTGGGGCAGTATATGCAAGCGGCATTGCAGTGGCTGGTGATCTCCACCTGGATCCAGTCCAGTTCCGGGCTGCCGATTCTGTCAGACAGGTATCTTATCCGGTCAAGCATGGTTTTTCCATTCCCGGCAACGCGAAATGTCCACCTGTTTTTCCATTGAAAAACATTTTCATCAGATAATCATGCTAAGCATGTTTAATACGGGGATGCAATACAATTTTCCAGGGCGTCAAATGAACCATCACATCGTGCAGAATAAATGGGATACCCTCTTTCCGGCGGCTGAAACAATTTTTATAATATGTCGGCATTCATCGGTTGTGCCGATGCCATTTTTCGTAGTGATCCTGCTTTCGGGGTCCCGGGGCCGCAGTTTGGCACATCCTCAATTTCGGGGATTATAATGAATGCGGTTTAAAACCGCCCTCTTAATCGATACGAAGGCGAGCACTGAATAAAAAATACGTTGTTGGCATTCAATGTGCATAATTTTCTTTCAGGTATATGCAAGTGCATGGAAATGCTTTGAGGAAGGGGGCCGAAACATGGACTATGGGCAGCGACGAAAAGCGCCTGCCGTTCTGATTGTTTGCCGTGATCAGCACAAAAGCGATATGCTTAAAACGCTTTTGTATGCGGATGGATACCGTGTCTCTACCGCCGATACGGCAGATGAAGGCATGGCGATGCTTCAAAAACATGCATTCGATGTATTCATCGTCGATTATCTACTCCCGGGGATTGACGGACTGAAATTTATGAAACTGATTCATCCTTCGATTCCGAGTTCTGTTAAAATGTTGATCGTCGACATGCAACATCAAGAGGTTGTCAAGGATGCCCGGAATTGGGGGGTACACCTTATCGTGGATCGTAATTTCCCAATAGATCGCATCAAGGAAGAAATTTGTCGGCACCTTCAGGACGAATCGGTGCCGCACCCCCAACCCGGTGAGCAGGGGTTTTGAAATAAATCGGAAATAGGCAAGCGCTAAAAGGAGGAGATGATGTATAAAACGATTTTAGTGCCGTTGGATGGTTCCCGGCGTGCGGAGGCCATACTGCCTCATGTTGAACAAATTACCCATCCCAAAGACGGCCAACTCATTTTTCTTATGGTTGTAGATCAGCCTTTTCTGCCGGAACGCGATGAAGTTGCGGATCTCTCCCGATACCAGGAAGCATTCGAGAAGCGCAAACAAGATGCTTTGACTTATCTTGAAAAAATTAAAAACAAATATACGGCAAAAGGATTTGCCGTGGACGTCCGCGTCGGCGCAGGGCCGGTTGTCAGTCATATATTGAAGACAGGAGATGAGATGAATGCGGACGTGATCGCCATGTCCAGTCATGGATACGGGGGGTCTGAAAGGCTGTTTTACGGGAGTACGGCAGCAGGTATTTTACAGCGCGTCGATCGACCGCTGCTGATTATTCGAACAAGGAAAATCTGACGATAATGCCGGATAGTGCCTCAGTAACCTTTTTTGCGTAAAAATATCGTGGCATATATTTTGCTCAAAGTGCGGAAAGGTGGTTGAGCGATGCACTGAAAAGGCTCGAGAATGCTCGGCCGGCAAGTTTCCGCCGCCGGGATGGCAGATATCGGTGTATCGAATGCATCGAGAGGATCATTAGATGGGTGAATACACATTCTTGTTTGGACCGGTGCCGTCGAGGCGATTGGGGCTTTCCCTCGGAGTGGACGTGACACCCTATAAGACATGCAGTCAGGATTGCGTTTACTGCCAGCTTGGCAGAACCCCACGCACGACGATTACCCGCCGTGAATATGTGCCTGTCAAGGACGTGACAGATGAAATCGAGACATGGCTGAAAATGGATGGAAAGGCGGATTATATTACGCTCTCCGGGTCCGGAGAACCGACGCTTCATGCCTGTTTTGGGGATATTCTTGCGTTTCTCAGGAGGAAATGTTCCATTCAGACGGTATTACTGACAAATGGTTCCCTGTTCTATCTGCCGGAAGTCCGCAAGGAAGCCGCCCGGGCGCATATCGTGAAGGTTTCTCTGAGCGCATGGGATCAGGTGAGCTATAATTGGATCAATCGTCCGCATCGAGACCTTGAATTCAATCGGATCATCGAAGGCCTGAAGGTATTCCGCGGCACATTCAAGGGGCGGTTTTGGATTGAAGTGTTTCTTGTGGCGGGGATGAATACCGTCTCTTCCGATGTGGTCGAGATTGCTTCTTTGCTGGACCGGATCGGTCCGGACCGAATTCATTTGAATACAGCCGTCCGTCCCCCGGCGGAAGATTTTGTTGCGCCGGTTTCCAGGGATCGTATGGCTTCTTTAGCCAACTTATTTCACCCCCGGGCAGAGGTGATTGAACATTACAAAAATACAGGCGGCGTTGCGATACAGGCGAATGAAGCGTCTATCTATTCCATGCTGTGCCGGCGGCCCTGCACGGCGGAGACGGTTGCCGATGCGTTTGGAATGCATTTCAATGAAGTTTCCAAATATCTTGGGAATCTTCTTCGGCATGATCGAATCCGCATCAAACGCATTAACCGGGATATCTACTACCAGGCGGTGAACAGGTAAGCACCGTTGTTTTCGGACGGGATGTCTACGGGTAATATAGTCCTCATCAACGATGAAATATGATAAGAATATGGGAAAATTGGGAAATAGGGATAATTGACATCGGATAACCAAATAGGATAGGAGGTAAGTAAAATGCCGAGAGGAGATGGAACAGGACCAAGAGGCAAGGGCTCCGGAACCGGGAGAGGCGGCCAGGGGACCGGTCGCGGCGGTCGAGGAGGAGGATTTGCAGCCGGGCCCGGCGGATATTGTGTTTGCCCGAATTGCGGAAAACGGGTTGCCCACCAATTGGGGAGCCCCTGTTATGAGCAGAAGTGTCCCGGCTGCGGAAAGGCGATGACGCGAGAATAGAGCCCTACCCCGGATAATTTTGCCTATATTCGAATCTACAGGATTTTGCCTGGCACGATTGGTTGTATAAGGCAAATGGTTATGTATTTACGCAGGGGTACGATCGCAGGTGATATGCCGATATACGAATATATCAATGTGAAAAAGGGAAGCAACATGATTCATTTAACGGTTTTTCATGGCGGAATTCCGGCTTGAAAAGGGTGTGAATTGGCCATGGATGTGGCCTGCAGCATGAAGCGCTTATTTGATGATTCCCTCGATTTGACGGTTTATTCGAGTGATTCCCCGGAAGCAGAAGCTGCCGGCGTTAAACGTACAGGAGCCGTTTTTGTGAACGGGGAAAAGGTGCCGCTGAAAATCGCTTTATCCGGTGAAAAAATGGAAGCGTTTTTACGTGGAATAGTAGAGCGTCAGTCGAATCGGTAAAAAATTGTCATTGCCGGGCAAGGAGGTTGCGTTGAAGACATACAAAAAAATCCTGGTGGAGCAGGAAGGATTCATTGGGATCATAACCATGAACAGACCCGAAAAGCTGAATGCCATGGACCTCGAGATGAAAAACGAAATAGCCGATGCCTTATCCGAAATGGAGGTAAACGATGCAATAAGGGTGGTGATATTGACCGGGGCCGGCAGGGCTTTTTCATCGGGGCATGACAATGATGACCCTTTGGAAAATATGCCGGAATTTGCGAGCCTCAAAGAGGAACACCTGCTGTTCACCCTGGACAAACCAACGATTGCCGCAGTCCATGGCTATACTTTGGGGGATGCAATGCAGCAGGCCCTGCTGTGTGACATCATCATTGCGGCTGAAGATGCGATACTCGGTTTTATAGGCCCCAAGGTAGGCGGTCTCTGCTACGGCTCGTTTACCGTCCTTCCGGCCGCCGTCGGCCGGCAAAAGGCAAACGAACTGTTGTTTACCTGTGAGCAGATCGATGCACAAGAGGCATGGCGGATTGGATTGGTCAACAAGGTCGTTCCCAGAGACGAACTGATGCCCGCAGCCATGCAAATGGCAAAGAAAATCGCTCAATGGCCGGTTGCTTCGATAAAATACACGAAACGTGCCATGCGTATGGCCCTGGCCAGTGAAAGTCATCTAGAGGCTGTCACGGAAGGATGGGATGCCATTTTGTCTCAAAGCCAAACCCTTCTCGGGGATTGATCCACGCCTTTACCGTCTGTTATATTGCGGCAGAGTGGTCGCTTGTTTGTTGCAAAAGTGAAACTCTGTTAATTGCATTTATGCAAATTTATACGGTAGAAACACGTGCTCGGTCAATCATGCATGTAGAGATGACGTTGCCGGGTGACGGGTCGGGAAAAAATATCGAAACGGCATGTCGATTGCTAAACGCTCTTGGTTCGAGCCGAAGCGTGATCGGCAGGAGCCGACCGGCATCAACGGCGGGTACACCAATAGTGGAATGAGACCATGAGTGACTTCGATGATTTTGTCAATGACCTTCAGAATCGAATATTTGATGAAGCCAAACGGGCTTACGGAGAGAAAGGATTCGAACGCTGGCGTAACCCATTATACAACGGACGAATTGCTGAACCCGATGGATATGCCCGTGTTACGGGCAAGTGCGGCGACACCATGGAAATATACCTGAAGTTCGAAAACAACCGGGTGAAGGAAGTATCTTACATGACGAACGGCTGTGCATCGAGCTCCATCTGCGGTTCCTTTGCCGCCCAGCTATCCATCGGAAAAGATCCGGACGAGCTGATCGAGATAACCGGTGAGGCCGTAATCGAAGAAATCGGGCAGTTGCCGGAAGAGGATGTACATTGTGCCTACCTGGCTGCGGAAACCCTTCAGCAGGCCCTCAGTCGATACATGTCGGGCCGGAAAACCGGATAAAACGCATTGCGGGTTTGAATACGACCTGCAAATCCACAATGCGGAGCAATCTGGCGGCAAGCCGAACATGATACCAGTTAGTGCCCATTCAGAAATGGCTGATTCACTCCATTTCGGCGTTGGCCGGAAAATTTTAATCCTCAAAATACTCAATGTATTCCTGCGGTTAAAATTTCCCGGCCGCCTTGAACGGAAGTGAATTTTCTCACTTCTGAATGGGCACCGGTTACGGGAGAAAAAATGAAAATCGCTTTTATTCGATGTGAAAAAAATGAAAACAGATGCCCATTGACCAACTGCCTGAAGTGCATGATGGAAACCAAAGAAGGATTTGCCGAATATGAAAATTGTTATCCCGCTGGGGTGTTTACCTGTCGATGTCCGGGGGATAACATCCCGGAGCAGGCCAAGATTCTCAAAGCAAAGGGGGCTGAAGCGATCCATTTCGTCACGTGTTCATTTGCGAAAAAAACCGATGAGGGATGGATCGAGGGAAATGGTTTTTGCGACCATTTAGAGGATCTCATGGAAGCGGCGCATAAAGCTTCCGGTCTTACTTGTGTTAAGGGGACGGCTCATTTGCCGGAGGGGTATAAGCCCGAAATCCTCAAGTAGTGTTCATCCAGAAAGGGCATCTTTTGGCCCGGAGCGGCGTTTTTCGCCTTTTTGAAATCCTCAAAATAGTTCACTATTCCTGCGGTTTCAAAAAGAGCTCATGCCTTGCTCCAGACCAAAACCTACCCTTTCTGAATGAACACCGGATGGTGTCCATAATTGGCTGATTCCTCCATTTCGGCGTTGGCCGGAAAATTTTTATCCTCAAAATACTCGATGTATTCCTGCGGTCTAAATGGTTTCAGGTTTCGGGTGGTCCTCGACCGGCGGCAGAATCTGCAGGACGTTTTCGATAAAGTCCAATGGGGCCTCGAAATCAGGCCCGCGATAAAGACCGAGTCGTACCACGACGGCATTTCGGGAGGGAATGATCACCACCGCCTGACATTCATGCCCCAATGCCATGAACGCATCATCGGGCAAGAAGGAAATTCGCCGTTGGGGATTGGGATGGTTCAACCAGAACTGGGCGCCATACGCCTGGCCCGGTTCTGTGTGCGGCGTGGGGGTGGTGGAATAGGCTACCCACCCTTCAGGAAGAATGCGTTCACCACTCCATACACCGTCATTTAAATACAGAAGGCCGAAGCGTGCCCAATCCCTGGCGGTTGCATACATATAGGAGGAGCCCACAAAGTTTCCGGAAGGGTCCGGTTCCAAGACAGCGCTTTTCATGCCGATTTTATCGAACAGTGCCTCTTTTGGAAATCTGAACCATTCGGTTTGACTCATCTGTGCGGCATCTCTTGCGATACGGGCAATGATGTTGGTTGTCCCACTGGAATAGTACCACTTCGAACCCGGTTCGGCTTCGAGAGGCTTTTCGGCGGCGAAATCGGAAGCGCTCGATGCCGTAAAGAGCATTTTGTTTACATCAGAAGTGATGGGTTCTTCATATGCCTCTAAAAATGCCAGTCCGCTCGACATTCTCAATAACTGATCCAGCGTGATATTACTGCGCGGATCTCCTTCTTTGCGCCACTGGGGCATCAGATCCGTTTGCGCCAAGTCGAGTTTGTTCTCTTTTACCAGAATGCCGACCAAAGCATTGGTGACGCTTTTTGTCATGGACCATCCCAAAAGCGGGGTGTCCTTCGTGATGCCGGGCGCGTAACGTTCGGCCACAATGCGGCCGTTGTAAACGATTACAACCGCCCGCGTGCGGCGCAACGCTTCTGAATTTTCATCAAATGCCATATCGAGCGCGGACGCCAGTTTTTTCGACAGCGACATATGATCGGAAACGGCCTTCCCTTCGGGCCAGATTTCATCGGATTGTGTGGGATCGGGTTCACGTATACCCATTGCCTCCTGCCTGAGCTCGATTTCAGATACACCGTCGACGCACAACGTGCACCCGAGACCCGGTCGAAAGATCGCCCGGGATTTGAAAATGCCCAAAAAAGAAGCTTCAGCGGCCCTTTCTTCTTTAACGAGCCGGGTATTGAATCGGGAGATCCCCGGCATATCCAGATCCTGATTTATAATGTCTTTATATTCCCTGCCGGAAACATAAGCTGATGAACATAGAATTTTGGCTGCATATCCCGTCCCAACCTCGAAAATCGGCGAAAAGTAGGTGTATGCTGCAATCAGCACGACAAAAAAGACCGACACAAGAACCATTGTGACTTTTACGGATGTTTTCATTTTTTTCAGTCTCCCAGTTTCGACGATTCCCGGCTGAATGATTACCGCGTGGGTAAGGTTTTTGAAAATATGAAGAATCGGTTAAGATGCATCCGCGAAATGTTAACCGAGGTGACATGTTACCTATTTTTTTTGTAACAGTGCCCATCCGGAAATGAGAAAATTCGATTCCGTTCAAGGGGGCCGGTACATTTTAACCACATGAATACATTGAGTATTTTGAGGATTACAATTTACCGGCCAACGCCGAAATGGAGCGAATCAGCCATTTCTCTGACTATAATCGGAAACGATTTCAGCAGTCAATAAACAATTGCATTCCGGCGAAGTAAACGTTGCCGGGCTGCGGCAGCCATTAAATTCCGGTAAAAACGTTGAGGGGTTTATGCTTTCGGCCCCTTCTTCAATGGACGACGCCGAAATTAAGCGAATTAGCCATTTCCGGATAGGCATGATTTAAAATCATATCCGATTATGAGCCATATACACAAATAAGCCCATTTTTTGGAACATGCGGGAAGGGTAATTCAATCAGAAAACAGGAATCAGCATATTCGCGATCGGATTACGGCAGCAAGCCGGATATTGAAACAGCAATTCTTGAGACAGCCTTTTTCAAACGCGAGGATGTACGCATTATGGAATGGTTTAAGCAAACCGCCGACAAGGTTTTTGAAGCATTGGATTCCGGTCGAGAGGGATTGACCGGAAAACAAGCGGTCAGGCGTCTGAAGGAGTACGGACCCAATCGGATTCAGCGCGGAAGAGAAATCAGCGCTTGGGAGGTGCTGCTGCACCAGTTTTCGAGTCCCCTGATTTATGTCCTGCTCGGAGCTTTGGTGGTTACGCTGGCAATCCAGAGTTTTTCGGACGCGATTGTCATCGGTGCGGTGCTGGTGATCAACACCGTGGTCGGATTCATACAGGAGTACCAGGCGGAATCCGCGGTTCAGTCCCTGATGAAAATGATCACGCCCAAGGCGGCTGTTTTTCGGGATGGTAAAGAAAAGCAGGTCGACAGCAGCAAACTGGTTCCCGGCGATATCGTCCGTCTGGGGCAGGGAAAGGTAATCCCCGCGGATGTTCGATTGGTCGACGTCACATCATTACAGGTGAATGAGTCCGCGCTGACAGGCGAATCGGTGCCGGTGAGCAAGCAACGTGAGGCCATGCCCGATGCACCGGATGACCTGCCGACCGCAGATCAGAAGAATATGGCATTTATGGGCACTGCCGTCACTTCCGGCAGTGCCGCAGCCGTGGTCGTCCGCACCGGCCGGGATACCCGGATCGGGCGAATTGCCGAGCAGGTCAGAGAGGCCGCGGAAATTGAAACGCCGCTCGAGAGAAGAATCCGTCGACTGGCCAAATACATCACGTTCGGCATTCTGATCGTCGCCGTGATCTCATCCGGAACCGGCTGGCTGATGGGCCGCGATCCATATAATATGGTTTTGTTGGGTATCGCACTGGCGGTTGCCGCCATTCCGGCGGGCCTGCCCATCGTCGTGACGGTGGCCCTGGCTCTGGGGGTGCGGCGCATGGCCCAACGGCATGCCGTTATCCGCAATCTTCCAGCGGTAGATACACTTGGATCCACTACGGTTATCGTTTCGGACAAGACCGGTACATTGACCCAGAATCAAATGACCGTAAGGGCCATCTATGCGGAGGATAAAACATTCCGGGTTTCAGGCGGCGGGACGACGTTCACGGGAGATATCACGATAAACGATGAACAGATGCAGCCGCAGCAGGATACAGGCCTTTGGCATGCCCTGCTGGTCGGGCTTCTTTGCAACGAAGCCGAGGTGCGTCCGGCTGAAAAAGATGATGAATCGGATCGTGAATCCGAAAATGCATCTGAAAACGGCAAAAAAGAGCTTGTCACGCGCGGCGATCCCATGGAGGCGGCACTTCTTATTGCCGCAGGCAAAGGGGGGCTTAGTCGTGACGAACTGCAGCACCGGTTCCCGCGAAAGGATGTAGTGCCGTTTAAAACTGAACGCCGGTTTATGGCCACCATTCATGAGGACAGGGAAAGCGGCTCTCAAGAAAATTTGGTTTTGCTTAAGGGCGCTCCTGAAAAAGTCCTCGAGATGTGCACGACATACATTAAAAACGGTGAAGCATCCGAACTTGATCCGGATGCTCTGAAGGAAAAAAGCGATGCATTGGCGGACGAGGGTTTGCGTGTGTTGGCAATGGCCGTAGGACACGGTAAGAAGGCGGCCGAAACGGTCAAGACCGAAAACCCCGAGGGACTTGTCTTTGCGGGTTTTCAGGGGATGATCGATCCTCCGAGACCAACCGCCGTCGAGGCTGTTGATCAGTGCCACGCGTCCGGCATTCGGGTGATGATGGTCACCGGCGACCACGCGAGAACAGCGGCAGCCATTGCCGGCAAATTGCACCTGGAGCGAGGGCCTGCACACGGTGAGGGAAAGGAAAAAGACATTGAGAACGCAGACGCCTTGCGCGCTTTTTCCGGCCGGGAGATCGGAAGAATGAGTGACGAGGAGTTCGACGGGCTGCTGAAACGGACAAACGTATTTGCGCGCGTGGAGCCGGGCCAAAAGCTGCGGCTGATCAATCGTATAAAAGAGAACAATGAGATCGTGGCCGTTACGGGTGACGGTGTCAATGACGCCCCGGCGCTTAAGAGCGCGCATATCGGTGCTGCAATGGGTTCGGGAACGGACGTGGCAAAAGACGCCAGCGATATGGTCATCACCGATGACAATTTCGCCAGCGTATATGCCGCCGTGGAGGAGGGGCGGACGGCGTTTCGAAACATTCGCATGGCGACCTTTTTTCTCCTCAGTACGGGTGCCGCCGATATCCTGATTATTCTGACGGCCCTGTTTGTGGGGTGGCCGCTTCCACTGTTGCCGGCGCAAATATTGTGGTGCAATGTGGTCACCAACGGCATCGCCGATGTGGCTCTGGCATTCGAACCCGGGGAACGGTTTCTTTTTGAACGGCCGCCGCGTTCGCCGAATGAAGGCGTACTGGACCGGCTGATGCTGGAGCGGCTTGTGCTTGTGGGCGTATGGCTCGCCTTGGGGACGCTCGCGATGTTCTGGTGGAAATCGGGAGGGGGCGAACAGGATTTGATATTTGCGAGGACGGCCACCCTGACGACACTCGTTCTGTTTCAAAAAGTTCATGTTTTCAATTGCCGCAGTGAATATACCTCATTGTTCAAAAAGAGCGTGATGGAAAATAAAGTATTGTTCCTCGGCGTACTTTCTTCTCTTGGAATCCACATCGGGGCCCTGTATTTTCCTTGGACGCAAAAGCTGCTGAGCTTTACCCCCCTGGATGCGGCCACTTGGGCTGCGGCTGCGGGCATTGCACTGACAGCCATACTCATCAATGAGGGCCATAAAAAATTTCGCCGGCCGTGACGAACATGGACTCACAGGAAATAAGCGAACAAACCGACGAAGACGGGTATTCAATAAGGGTTTAACCCTATTTACCCTCACGGTCCGATTCAGTAGGGTAAAAGAGGCCGGTGAATCATCAGCATCCCCTTTTTGAAAAAAATGGCGGATGCCGCCGGTTCTATCATAGGAACGAAAAAGGACGTGGGAGGTTTATCATGAAAGTAAACGAGATCATGACGCAAAATCCTGAATTCGTTTATTCGGGTGATTCCGTTAAAAGAGCCGCGGAGGTCATGAGGCAAGTCAACGCCGGCGCGGTGCCCATATTCGACGGCGACACCGCCATCGGCATATTGACAGACCGGGATATAGCCGTTCGCCTGGTTGCTGAAGGCAAGGATCCATTGAATGTCAAGGCCGGCGAAATCATGAGCAAAGACCCGGTATTCTGCAGTTCTGATGCAGACATAGAGGAAGCGGTGCGTTTGATGGAGGACAAACAACTGCGCCGCCTGCTCGTTAAAGACGCCCAGGGCAAAGTGGCCGGTATCGTTTCAATCGGCGACCTGGCGGTGAGCCTTGACAAAGAGAAATCCGGCGAAGTCATCAAAGAAGTGTCCCAGCCGTCGGAACCGGAAAGGTAGATAACGCATGAGAGGTGTGTCATGTAAAAACCGTCTCGGGCCGATGGCGGACCTTCATGGCTTCATGCGGATAAAGGCCAAAAAAAAAGGACGGTTAGGTTATGAAAATTGCCGTAAGTGCAATGGGAAAAACCCTGGACAGTGATGTCGATCCCCGTTTCGGGCGCAGTTCGGGATTCGTCATATATGACACCGGCACCGGTCAGCCACACTATGTCGACAACTCAGCGCGGCGTGAACAGTTCAGGAATACCGGAATTCAAACCGCGCAGGATTTAATCGAGGCAGGGATCGATGTGCTGATTACCGGTCAGATCGGCCCCAATGCGGCCAATGTGATGAAACGATCGGGAGTCCGGGTTTGTTCGTTCAACCACGGCACCGTTCAAGACGCCGTCAGTGCATTCGAGCAAAACAGCCTGGAAGAATTCGAACCGGAGACCATAGAGCGCGGCCCGGGAAAAATGGGTGGCCGCGGCAGAGGAGGTGGAGGCCGCCGCCGGTGATAAACTGCTGATCGATTTTTCTGCGAAAAAATGACCCGTATGCCTGCCATCTTGTTAAGGGGTGCGCATGCAGGGCGGTGTAACAAGTGGAAATAAACGTCTTCCCGGTGATACTTGCTGCAATGCCGATCATTGCCGTGGCCGTTCTCATGGTGGTGTTTTCCCGGTCCGCCGTTTTGGCCATGCCGGTGGGCTGGTTGACGGCCGCCGTTATTGCCGGCATTGCCTGGAAAATGCCCTTGCGGTGGATCGGTGCCGGAACACTTGCGGGTGTAATCAATGCGGTGGACATCCTCATCATCGTATTCGGAGCCCTGTTGATTTTGCAGTTATTGAGGGAGGCCGGTGCTGTTGCAAGCATCGCCGCCTCCATGGCCTCGGTCTCGAGGGATCGAAGGGTGCAGGTGATCATCATCGCCTGGCTGATGGGATCCTTCTTTGAAGCGGCTGCGGGATTTGGAACGCCGGCCGCAGTCGGCGCTCCTCTGCTGGTCGGGCTCGGTTTTCCTCCCTTAATCGCAGTAATATCCACGCTGATCGGAGACAGCACCGCTGTAACCTTCGGTGCCGTGGGGCTGCCGATATGGGGCGGGTTCGAACCTCTACATCATCTGGTTGCCGCATCCCGGAATCAATTTTATGCGTTTCTGATGCATATCGGCATTATTGCGGCTGTACTGCATTTTCTGGTGGGTACGTTCATACCGCTGACGTTGGCAGCCATCGTTACCAAAATCGCAGAGGGATCATTCAAAAAGGGGTTGGCGGTCTGGCCGCTTGCTCTTTTCGCCGGCATCACATTCACATTACCCATGATGCTGACAGCCATCCTGATCGACTATGAATTGCCGTCACTGGTGGGTTCACTTCTCGCGCTGTTACTCGTCCTTTTCGCCGTCTCACGCGGTTTTTTCGTTCCGGAAGAAACCTGGGATTTTCCACCGAAAAGCCAATGGCCTGAGGACTGGGAGGGAACGATATCGGCCGGGTCCGGAATAGAGCAAAAACGCATGAGCGTGATAAAGGCCTGGCTGCCCTATATGATTATCGGTGCCGTGCTGCTCCTCACCCGGTTGAGGGTTTTGGGGATTGCACCGCTCTTGCAGTCCGTATCAATAAACTGGAACACGATACTGGGGACAACGATCAGCCGAGGCATTGCCCCGTTGTACAATCCGGGTATAGTGCCTTTTCTTTTGGTGGCGCTGATGATACCCTTGATCTACGGCTCCGGATGGAAAAGCGCCCTCCGCACTGTGAAGGAGACGTTTAAAACGATCGGACCTGCAACGGTGGCGCTGGTTTTCGCACTCGGCATGGTTTATATCATGATGCGATCGGGAGACCCGACCGGTAGAGACTCCATGCTGATTTTGCTGGCCGGGGCCGCCGCCCGAATTTTCGGTGATGCATGGTATCCGGCCGCGCCGCTCGTCGGCCTTCTGGGCACTTTCATATCAGGAAGCAATACGGTTTCGAATATCATGTTCGGCGCTTTTCAGCTCAATACAGCCGATCAGGTGGGGCTTCCCGAGATACCGATTCTCGCGTTGCAGGCAGTCGGCGGGGCTGCCGGCAATATGATCTGTATCCACAATGTGGTTGCGGTGCTAACAACGGTGGGCCTGCTGGGAAGAGAAGGGGCGGTGGTTAGAAAAAATCTGCCGGTAGCCGTTCTTTATGCCGTACTGGCAGGTATTTCGGCGTGGATTCTAACGCCTTTTCTGATGCATATGCTTCAGCTGTTCTGACCTCTTCTTGTAAATCCACGAAGAACGGCCTGCATGCGCCCGGATGCTTGTCACCTGTTTCGAGCTGTTTTGTTGCAGACTGATGTTCAGCCGACGGATACGTGTTTGCGTATGCCGAGTTTCTTCATTTTTGAATACAGCGTATTCGGGTGAACATCGAGAATTTCCGCCGCCCCGCCTTTTCCATGAATAACGCCGCCCGTGATTTTCAGAACGCGGATAATATGCCGGCGCTCATTTTCGGCAAACGTCACCAGGGGGCTTTCCGTCGTATCCCTCGTGTTTTTGTAGATCAGTTCCGGTATCTTAAAACGGGCGCCCGCACTCAATATAACGCCTCTTTCTATGACATTTTCAAGCTCGCGGACATTGCCCGGCCAATCATACTGAATCAATTTTTGCATGTCTGCATCGGTGATTTTCATTACCTTTTTTTTCAGCTTCTGTGCGTAGATATCGAGGAAATAATACGCCAGCAGCGGGATGTCTTCCCTTCTTTTCCGTAAGGGCGGAACGACAATGGGAAAAACGTTCAGCCGGTAGTACAGATCTTCCCTGAACTTCCCCGACCTCACATCCTGGACAAGGTCACTGTTGGTTGCGGTGATGAGACGAAAGTTTGAGTAGAGCGTCTTTTTCCCACCAAGACGCTCGAATTCCTTGCTTTGCAGCACCCTGAGAAGACGCACCTGAACATCCTTTGAAATTTCTCCGATTTCATCGATAAAAATTGTGCCGTTGTGCGCCAGTTCGAACCTGCCGGTGCGCTGGTGGGAAGCCCCCGTAAAAGCGCCCTTTTCGTGTCCGAACAATTCGCTTGCGATCAGGGATTCGGGAAAAGCGCTGCAGTTTACGCTGACAAACGGCTTGTCTTTTCTGCTGCTTCTTCGATGAATGGCCCTTGCAACGAGCTCTTTTCCCACCCCCGTTTCACCCAGTATCAGAATATTCGAGTCCGTTTGGGCGACTTGAATCACCTTCGCGATGACCTCTTTTACAGCGCCGCTCTCTCCGACGATCTCCTCGAAGTGGTGTGCGGCGATATGCTGCTCTTCATAATATTCATTTTCCTGCTTCAGGATTTCATTTAAGGATTTGATTTCCTCGTATGCACCGGCATTGTCCATGGCGATGGCCGCCTGTGCGGCGAAATACGAGAGTATCTCGAGATCCTTCTCTTTGAACCGGCTCGGAAAGAACCGGTTGTCGTGGTACAAAACGCCCACGGTGCCGCCTCTTATTTTCATGGGCACACAGATGCAGTTCCGAATGGGGGGTATACTGCTGCGGCCGTCGCTTTCCGAGGGTTCCCGATTCAGAAAAACACCCGTTTCCGTTGCCAGGGATTTTCGGATCATATTTTTGGAATCGGTGAAGTCGGGATGGCTGACATCGGCCTCATTCAGATTGGTGGCCGCTCGAAGGGTCGGTCCGGTGGTGGAGGCCCCCTCATCGAGAACGAAAATGGCCCCTCGTTCGGCGCCTGTAATACGATTGGCCGTTGAAATAATGTGCCGCACCAGTTCCCGATAGTCCCGAATCATAACCAATTCCTGGCCGAGCTTGATCATTTCCTTGAAAAGGTCCTTCTCCTCACGGCGCTTCTCCAGCAAAAAACGCATATCCCGTGGTACCAGGTGATTCCCGTAAAGATCGACATCGCCCGCGATCTTCACTATTTCTTTTCTGCCCCTGTCTTCACTTCCTTTTGAGATGTATTCCCTGGCAAGCTCCACGCGGGTTTTTGCCAACTGCGTTCGATGCCCGGCCTCTTTCAGCCATTTGATGGACAGCAACAAGGATTGGATGACCTTCTGGTGCGTTTGGCCTTTCTGCCGTCTGAGAATGCCCTGGTAGCGGTAGGCCACGCCTTTATTTCGAATGTCCCTGCTGAGAACGGCGCGTTGGATTTCAGCATCGACCGAGAAGTGGTCCAACCCGGAGATGTTTTCCTGCCCTGCATGCCAGTAAATTTCGAGCAGATTGAACAGCTGGTAGGTTTCGAAATTGATGTTATTGCAAAGATCGAGGCATTTTTTCAGATATTCGCTGGCGCGGCCTACATCTTTTTTCCGGATGTACGCCGCCGCCAATGCATCGAGACAGAAAAGCAGGGTGATGTAGTGAGGGGCCGCAGCCGCTTTTTCTCCGGCTTCCTCCAGATAAAGAAGGGCGTTGTCGATGTCATTGATTTCGAGCAGAATCCACCCGATGGCAAGGGACAGCGTACTTTCGACATAAAGATCGCCTTTGTTTTTGTTGTCGTTATAAAGGGCATTCAGCAAACCCATGCCCTGGGTCAGATCTCCTGTGTAGGCGTACGCGCAGCCGGTGACAAACGCGGCATGAATGGCCGTCCGTGTTTTGGGGTATTTCGAAATGACGGGTGCGATGTCCTCATAATTTTTGACGACTTCTTTAAAACGTCCCTGATAAAAAAGAAAAAGGGAAGTAAACGCGTTTACCGCATACCTGAGGGACGGGTCGTCGATTTCCTTGGCGATGTCATACCCTTGATTGAAATGACGAAAAGCGGATTTGAAATCGAACAGCATCCAATTCGTCATGGCCAAATGTATTTTCAACATTGCCGCATGGGACTTGCTGTCGTGCTTTTGAGCCCTGGAAATGGCGTCATTGAGGGCGGATGTCACGGATCTCAAGTCCGTTTCAGCATCGGAAACCCTGGAATAGCCTAACGCCGCATCGATGACGAGCCGGTCCGCCTCTTCCGTATTGTCCCGCTTTAAGTCGGTGATCACTTTCCGGTAGCAGTGGGTGGCCTCTTTGTGGCGATTGCTCCGGCGATACGTGTCGCCGCAGGTCAACAGGCGCCGGCATCCTTCCAGAGAATTTGGAACCTTCAAAAGATGGTTTGCCACGGTATCCACTGCCTCGGTTTCATCCACCGGTTCCCGCAAAAGGAGACGGGTAATCAATCGGCTGTATCTTCCTTTTTCTTCCGGCATGAGGAGGGCATGGTAATCCAGCCGCTGTTGACTATCCGTAAACATATACCGGCCGGGGCCCTGCTTTACCAGTATGCCGTCATCAACCGCCTTTTCAATGGACAACAACAGCTGTTCCGCTGTTAAGCCGGTAATTTCCAAAAGCCAGTCGATGGAAAACCGCCCCTCGAAAAGCGAGGCAATGATTAAAGGGCGATTACGATCTGCTCGCGGTGGGTGCATCGGTATGGCCATAGGCAGCCTCTTGGATTCAGGTGTGTTTCTTTTATAAATCACTAAATTTCGTGATGTCAATACTATCCAGTTAAAAAAACAGGGGGCGTGCAGGGATCATCCGCACGAACCCGTGTCCATCCAGAAATGACTGATTCGCTCACTTTCGGTGTTGGCCGGGAAATTATAATCCTCAAAATTCTCAATGTATTCATTCGGTTAAAATTTCTCGGCCGCCTTGAACGGAATCGAATTTTCTCATTTCCGGATAGACACTAAACGAACTGAAATTCAGGTTTAAAACCGTGATGACGGCAATGGTATGGTATTTGCAAACTATGGACTGCATGCGACCGTCAGTCGCCCGTATCAACCACTACCCGCATTCAGTGATAACTATATGCTCCATATCGTAGACAAAAGCGGAAGAAACGACGTGTTGAATTTAAAGGTCGACGGCATACTGAATGCATCATCGTTGCCGGTTTTAAAAAAAGTCATCGAAAAAGCACTCTTGGAAAAGAAGCAAATCCGGCTGCAGCTTTCCGGGCTTATTCACTGTGACCGGTGCGGCATCGAATTTCTCAGGCATTATCGACATAAGATCGATTTGTACGGCATGTCGGATTTTTTAAAAATGGAAACCTCCTCGTTTTCGAAAAAATGAGGCAAACCGTTTTCGCGATGGTTCGGCCTGATGAATGATCTATCAGGAGAAACGCAACGGCAAAGGAGGATCGCAAAAAAATGTCGGAGTGATCCACGGCAAATGTTCTCCCGGAGGTTATCATGAGCAGCCCTCTTGAAACAAACCTGATTCGTCGCATCGCTCTCGGCGACATGGTGCGGCGCAGAGCCCAAAGTCATGAGAATCAGGAAGCCCTGGTGGAATATAAGGCCGGAAACCGCCTGGCCTTGACTTACAGCGGGCTGAATTCCCGCCTGAACCGGTTCGTGGCCGCCATGCGGGCGGCCGGCATACGGCAGGGCGACCGGGTCGCGGTAATCGGTCCGAACTCCATCGATTATATGACGGCGCTTTTGGGCATCTTCAAAGGCGGTTTTGTCGCCGTTCCGATGAATTATCACCAAAGCCGGGAGGATATCCACTACACGATCGATCATTCAGGCGCCCGTGCCATTCTGGCCGATTACAGCCTTTTTCCCCGAATGGAAGAAATGGCATGTTCAGCGGGAGACGATTTCGTCCTTGTCGGGTTTAACGATGCGGGGGATAAGAAGACGTCGGCTTTTTCATCCCTGGATGCATTTCTCAACGGGCATCCGGATGACGAAATCGAGGACATCATTATCGAAGACGACGATTCAGCCCAAATCATGTACACCAGCGGCACCACGGCCAGGCCGAAAGGAGTGGTGGCGTCGCATAAAAACCTGTTCATTACCTCATTGAACAGCGCCCTCAGCATCGGTATCGGACAGGAGAGCGCCGATACGGGCATTGTGCTGCCGCTTTTTCATATTACCGCCGAGTTGGCCGCGCTGCTGTCGCTTCACCTCGGGGGAAAATTGGTTCTGGTTGCCGAATTCCAACCCGATGACATACTCCACCTCATCGAATCGGAACGGATTAACACGATGGCCCTTTTGCCGCTGATGTGGAAGGCACTGGCCGCTTCGCCGAACATCGGCCGATATGACTACAGCAGTTTGAAGCGATGCATGTACGGAATGGCGCCCATGGATGCCGTGACATTGAAATCGCTCGGCAGAACGTTCGGATGCACATTCAGTTTATGCTCCGGACAAACCGAAATCGCCGGGGTGGCCACCCGGCTCGCCCCTGTTTGGGGAGAGGTGAAAGAGGGAAATTATTGGGGAGACGGTTCCGTAACCTGTGACCAGGCGATAATGGATGAAGAGGGGCGAATACTTTCCAGGGGTAAAGTCGGGGAAATTGTTTGGCGCAGTCCGCAGGTGATGCTGGGCTACTACAAAGACGAGCAGTCCACCGCCGCTTCCCGGGCTCACGGATGGCATCACTCCGGCGATATCGGTTTCATTGATGAGGACAATCAGTTGCGGTTTATCGACCGGAACAAGGATATCGTGAAAACCGGGGGAGAAAACGTTTCTTCAATCAAAATCGAGGAGTCGATTTTGGAACTCGAGGGCATCGCCAATGCCGGGGTGGTAGGGCTTCCCCATTCCCATTGGGGAGAGGCCGTTACCGCATTCGTGAGCCTTACCCCCGGCCTTCGATTGACGGAACAGATGATTCTGGAGCATTGCAAAAAGAAATTGGGACGATTTGAAGTGCCGAAAAAGGTTTTATTTCTGGACCAATTTCCGGTGACGGCAACGGGGAAAGTGAAAAAGCACATGCTGAAACAAGCATATGCGAATGTTTATGGCGTTTAATAACCGACGTTGCGGGGCGACCGCCTGCGTGAAACAAAACGGGGGAAGAAATGGGATTCAATCCGAACTTCGATAAGGATCACGAACTGGTCAGAAAATCCGTAAGGGATTTTGTGAATAAAGAAATCAACCCGTATGTGGATGACTGGGAGGATGCCTGCATCGTACCGCTAAACGATCTTTTCAGAAAAATGGGACGGCTGGGCTTTTTGGGTATTCGGTATGATCCTGCCTACGGCGGACAGGGGCTGGACTACTGGTATGAGACCGTTTTCCTGGAGGAGCTCGGATATATCCGCGCCCCGGGTCTTTGGGTGGCGATCACCGTGCAGACCAACATGGCCACCCCCGCCATCGCGGAATTCGGCAGCGAATACCTGAAGGACAAGTATTTGCGAGGCGCCATTTCAGGAGAGTTGGTCGGCGCCATCGCCGTAACGGAACCCAACGCGGGTTCGGATGTGGCGGGGCTTCAGAGCAGGGCCGAACGGGATGGGGATTTTTATGTGTTGAACGGGTCCAAAATCTACATCACCAATGGAACCCAGGCCGATTTCTACACGCTGCTGGCTCGAACCCGTGATGAGCCGGGTGCGCATTCGTTCAGCCTGTTTGTGGTGCCCGCCGACCTGCCCGGTGTTCGGGTCGGCCGCAAGCTGGAAAAATTGGGTGTCTGGTGCAGCGATACGGCGGAGATTTTTTTCGATGACGTGTGCGTTCCCGCGGAAAATCTCATCGGTAAAGAGGGGGAGGGCTTTATCTACCAGATGAAGCAATTTCAGCATGAACGCTTCTCTCTGCTGCCGCCGACGTATATTTCGGCCCGCTTGGTGATCGACATGACGGCGGACTATTTAAAACAGCGGGTCGCATTCGGAAAGCCGCTGATCAAGAACCAGGCATTGAAGCATCAGCTTGTCGATTGGCTCACGGAAATCGAGTGCCTTCGCCAGCTGTCCTATGAGATCGTACGGATAAAAACGGCCGGACGGGATGCCACACGCGAAATCTCCATGGGAAAGCTGTTCGCCGGCCGGATTTTCAATTCGATAGTGGCCGGATGCCTTCGGATGCACGGCGGCATCGGGTTCATGAAGGAAACGCTCATATCCCGTTATTACAGGGATTCCATCGGCCTGAGTATCGGCGGCGGGGCCGATGAGGTCATGCGGGATGTGATCGCCAAACGGGAAGGGTTTTAACGACGCCGAACTCGGCACATTCAGCCGAACGGCTTTTCGCGAATGGCAGATGGCGCGTGGTCGTCTTGCAAGGAGGTTGCGGCTATGGGGCAGTGGATGAACGGGTATTTGAAAAAGCTGGAAAGGGTCCGTCAGGAGAACCTCGAGGGGGGCGGTGAACACCGCATCCAGGTTCAGCATTCACTGGGGAAGCTGACGGCCCGGGAGCGCATACAGGTGCTCGCCGATCCGGGATCATTTGAAGAAATCGGAACGGTTGTCCGGGAAAATTCACTTCACGGCCAGGAAGGCAGCGGGCTCCCAAGCCCGGGAGACGGTGTGGTGATGGGTCTTGCCACGGTTATGGGGCGCAGAATCATGGTTTACGCCACCGATTTCACCGTCATGTCCGGAGCCGTGGGGGATCAGGGGGCGTGGAAAATGGCCGAGCTCATGAAGATGGCCGGCCAGGAACAGGTCCCGATTATCGGCATGTGGGATTCGGCCGGCTCCCGTATCGGCATGAAAAACGGCTCGATAGGCCTGCATGGGCTGGCCCGTCTGGTGCGAAACTACTGCCGTTATTCCGGCATCATACCAAGAATATCCCTGGTGCTGGGCCCCTGCACGGGTCCATGGGCTCAGATACCCGTGCTGTCCGATTTTGTCATCATGAATGCAAAAACCGGATTCCTGTGGTGGGGTGGACAGCCGGGGACCGCCGAAGCCGGCGGGGCGGACTTCCACATGGTTCAATCGGGTCAATGCCATCTTATAGCCGATACCGATGAAGAGGCCATTGAAAAAGCAAAAACGCTTCTGACGTATTTGCCGCAAAACTGCTGGGAAATGCCGCCCGCAATCAAGCCGACGGATGATCCGGCACGGTCTGAGGAAGAACTGATCGACATTATGCCCGATGATGTCAAATTCACCTATGATATTCACGATATAATTGAATTGATCGTGGACAACGGGGAAATATGTGAACTGCAGGAGGATTTCGCGCCGAATATGTTTACCGGTCTGGTGCGTTTTGACGGCATGGCCGCAGGCATCGCCGCCAGCAATCCCGAGGAACTCAGCGGCATCATGGAGCCGGATTCCTCCGACAAATACGACCGGTTCATCAATTTCCTGGATGCCTTCAATATACCGCTGATCACGATGTCCGATACGACGGCCTTCCCGCCGGGCGACAGATGGGAACGGATGGGCGTTATCCGGCACGGCGCGAAAAACCTTCATAGCTACAGCAATCTGACCTGCCCGAAAATCACGATCGTTCTGCGCCGCTCTTACGGCGGATCGAATATCGTCATGGGATGCAGTTGTATGGGACCCGACTTCATTTATGGCTGGCCTACGGCGGAATTCGCTCCTACCGGGCCTGAAATGATGGTCAATGCCGTTTTTCACAAAGAGCTGGCGGCGGCCGGGGAAAGCGGAAATTTCGAAGCGATGTATACGGCTCTCGTCGGCAAGATCAGGAACATGTACAGCGTCATGACATTGGGCAAATCCTTCACGGACTGGTACACGGTTCATGAGGTCATCGATCCAAGAGAAACGCGGCAGCGTATCATCAACGCCCTTCACGTTTCTGAAAATAAACGCGAAGATGTTCCACAACGGCGACGCTGGGTTAAACCGGCATAATCAACGCGCTCTTTATCGGAATGGATCACCGGATCAGGAGATAAATATGGGAATACGAATGCAAGATGCCATAAAAAAATACCGGGATATTCAGGCGACAAATCGGTTGGGCGGCGGGCAGAAGCATATCGACCGCCAGCACGAACGGGGAAAACTGACGGCCCGGGAGCGCATCGAGATACTTCTCGACCGCGGCAGCTTCAGGGAAGTCGGTTCATGTGTAGGACCCACCTCGATTCGCGTGGACGGCCGGCCGACATTCGCCCCGTGCGACGGCTCCGTGGTGGGGACGGGAAAAGTTCACGGGCGGTGGATCAGTCTTTATGCACCGGACTTTACCGTTTTGGGGGGATCCACCGGCCATCAGCACCTCCTGAAATACGTACACGGCCTCAAGCTGGCCGCCAGGTGGGGAATTCCACAAGTCAACCTGCTGGATTCATCCGGCGGCCGTCTCGGGTACCAGGATGTTCATTATGCCGGAATCGATTGGATGTTCCGCCTCCAGTCGCTTTATTCCGGGCTGGTGCCCCAGATCACGGTGCTCATGGGGCCCTGTATCGCCGGAGGTGCGTATCTACCGACGTTGTGTGATTTTCTTTTTATGAGTCGTGTCTCGGCAAACCTCTGGATCGCAGGACCAAGGCAGGGAGAAACAGCCACCGGTGAGAAAGTCGATCAGCGGATCGGCAGCGCGGATTACCATATGGAGATCAGCGGGACCTGCGACTACGTGGGCAAGGATGATGAAGATGCCATCCTTCAATGCCGGGAACTGATTCGATACCTTCCACAGAACTGCCGTGAAAAAACGCCTGCCTGGCCGGTGACGGATGATGCGAACCGGGAAACGGCGGAATTGGCGGACCGGGTTCCCGACACATTTTCGGATGTTTATGACATGTACGAGGTCATCGGCACCATCGTGGATGACGGCGAAATTCTGGACATCAAAAAAGACTATGCGCGCCGGCTCATTACGTGTTTTGCCCGATTCAACGGCGAGGTTGTCGGCATCGTGGCCAACAATCCAAAACACCCGGGAAGCATCCTCGAGATCGATTCATGCGATAAATACTACCGCTTTTTGCAAGTGCTGGATGCCTATAATATACCGCTGGTCAATGTGGTGGACACACCCCCCGTCGTCCCGGGAGAACAGCAGGAAGCGGTGGGCCTTATCCGCCACATCGCCAAAATCACCGAAACGTATGCCACGACGACTGTGCCGAAAATCAGCGTTGTGCTGCGCGAAGCCTATGCGGACGCCGGAAGCCTGATTATGGGGGGGCAGAAAGGCCTGGGGGCGGATTGGACGTTCGCCTGGCCGATCGCCCGGTTCGGCATCGAGGCATCTTCGGTGGATTATGGAAAGGTATACAACCGGGGAATCGAAGATGATGCCTTTGAAACCTACCTTCATCCGTCACGGGAGAAAGTGGATGTCTTCGATGCCGCATACAGCAGTTCGGCCCAGGTGGTGGACGAGATAATCGAACCCAAGGATACGCGTAGAACCATTATCGAAGCGCTGGACATCACCCGGAAGAAAAAGGAAATGCCGCCGCCGCGGAAAAAAATGCACGGAACCGGTCCGACATAAGGGGGTCATGCAAAAACGCGATTCATTGAAATCAACGTGCATGAAATGCTGAAGGAACCCTTCGTATCGAAGCACGAAATCCGAAATCAGGTAATCGAAAGGAAAATTCCATGTCGATTTCAGCCGAAATCAAAACCGTTGAAGTTCGGGCGCCCATGGCCGGTGTGTTTTACCGAAGGCCCGCGCCGGATCAGCCGCCCTACGTGGAAGTGGGTGATGACGTGAAAAAAAAGCAGGTGCTCGCTTTGCTGGAAACCATGAAGGTTTTTCAGAAGATCAAGTCGCACAGGTTGCTGCGTGCACAATCTTGATGTTTTGAAGCTCGCTCCTCATTCGGCAGCCGTGTCGGTCTTGTTCATGGATTTCCGGTCCAGCCGATCGGCGTTCTCATGAAGAAACCGGTCGTAAAAGCGTTTTCGTATGGCGCTGCCCAACTAAGCACGGGGAGGCGATATCAAAGTCGAGGTGCGTTGATTCTCTTAATTCGTTGCTATTTTTGCCGCCAAGGGCTCTTGTATGGTTGTGCG
>JAWODC010000026.1:0-74837 GCA_046483495.1 Desulfobacterales bacterium | reverse complement strand
GGAGAAGAGCGGGCGGCGGATTTTCCGTTTCACCCCGAGCGGTGATCACGGACGGTCTGCTCGATCTGATGATCATGCCCGAATCCGACAAAGGGCTGCTCTCTCTGATTTCGGATTACTATCATATGAGCCGGTCTGAAAACCCCGGTGATATCCAGTATGCACAACTCCCGTGGCTGGACCTGTCGACTCGTGAACCCATCCATCTGAACATCGATGGAGAGCCCGTCAACGGAAAAGAATTTCGATTTAAACTCCATAAGCAAAAGCTTCTTTTTTGCCTGCCCGCCGACTCACCTATTCTTCATGCCGTTCCGGCCGAACCTCCCCTATAACCAGGCCTTCACATTTTTCTTGAATGCGATCGATGACCGTCCAGCCGCAGTTTTCATTTTCGTTTCCATGCAACACATGCATCTTACGCCGGATTTTGTCAGCGTATACATAATTGACCGTATTTGGATTATACAGTTTCCGGGATAAGGATAGATATTGTCCATCCAGAAATAGGCAATTTCGCGTGAGTTCAAGGCGGCCGCAAGATCGAAACCGCAGGAATCGTGTGCTATTTTGAGGATTTCGATTTTGCGTCCAACGCAGAAATCGCGTGAAAGGGCCATTTATGGATGGACACTAGATAGTGGTTTTAATCTGTGGCTTTCTAAACTAAACCCATGCAAAGGAATGCCCCGTCTACAGGAGCAGATCGATCGATGAAAAAACCGAAGCGCCGGCCGGGCTGGATTGCTGTATCACTGCTTCTTTTAACGGCGCTTTTTAATCGAATGATCAGGACCAGGCCCGCCGAGGCATCGGAATCCATGCTCTATCCGGCAGGTCCGGCAGCATCACGGATCGCCGATCTCTGGTGGGAAATGCTGGTTGTATACGGCTCCATCTATATTATTGCACTGGGGCTGCTCGCTGCCGCACTTGTAATTCACCGAAAAAACGGCCGTCTTCCGGGCCCGCGGTTCGTTTTTATTGCCGGAATCGCCATACCTACCGTTGTGCTCGTGGTCATGCTCGCCCTCACGGTGCACGACACGATAATACTCGGCAAAGGATCGCCGGGACTCCAGGTAAACGTCACCAGTCACCACTGGTGGTTCGAGGTGCATTATCCCCAGTATAACATCGTCGATGCCAACGAGATCCATATTCCGGTAGGTGTCCTGACGACGTTCGAACTCGTTTCCGACGCTGTGGTTCACAGTTTCTGGGTTCCGCGGCTCGGCGGAAAGCGGGACATGCTGCCGGATCATCCGACATCGATCAAACTCCAGGCCGATGAAGCCGGGAATTATCGCGGCACCTGCACCGAATACTGCGCCGGACCGCATGCCCTGATGGCTTTTCGTCTGATCGCCCATGATCCGGAGGATTTCGAAAGATGGGTCGATGACCGCCGCCGTCCGCCGGCTGCCCCGGCGGACCCGCGTCTGGTGCGGGGAGAACGCGCATTCATTCAGGAGGGATGTATGGCATGCCATGCAATCAGGGGCTTATCCGAAAGCAGCACCGGTCCCGACCTGACCCACGTGGGATCACGAAAAACGCTCGGCGCCGGCACCATTGTCAATACACCGGGATCACTGGCCGGCTGGATCGCCAATCCACAGGATATCAAACCGGAGAACCTGATGCCGAAATCGTATTTGCCGCCCGAGGATCTCCATGCGCTTACGGCATACCTGTGGAGCCTGAAATGAACCATTCTGAACGTCACCTGTTGTTTACCCGGACCTGGGAATCGCCGAAAGGTCTTATCGGCTGGATTTCCGACGTCAACAACCGGCCGCTCGGCATCCGTTACATGGCGGCCTCCCTGGCGTTTTTCCTTGTCGGCGTGGTGCTCGCACTGGTCATGCGTACGCAGTTGGCCGTACCGGAAAACCACATGCTCACTCCCGGCGTCTACAACCGTGTATTTACGATGCACGGATCGACAATGCTTTACCTGTTTGCCGTACCGTTCATCGAGGGTCTTGGTTTATACATGATTCCGCTTCTGATCGGGTCCCGTGACGTCGCTTATCCCCGCCTCACGAATTTCGGATTCTGGCTGTTTCTTTTCGGCGGACTGGTAATGTATTCGAGCCTGCTTTTCGGAACCGTACCGGATGCGGGATGGACCGCCTATACGCCGCTTTCGGGTTCGCGCTTTTCGGGAAAAGGGCTGGATTTCTGGCTGTTGGGGCTAAGCCTCATCGAAATTGCCGGCATCGGGGCGGCTGTCGAGATCACGATCACGATTTTCAAGTTCCGCGCTCCGGGGATGGCCATTCAGAACATGCCGCTGTTTATCTGGGCTTATGTCGCCACCGGCGTAATGATTATTTTCGCATTTACACCCCTTTTGATCGCCTCTCTTCTTCTTGAGATGGAAAGAACCTTCGGGTTCCGCTTTTTCGACCCCCGGTTGGGGGGAAATTCTCTTCTCTGGCAGCATCTGTTCTGGTTTTTCGGCCATCCGGAAGTGTACATCATTTTTCTGCCGGCGACCGGCGTCCTTTCCGCGATTATTCCCGTCCTGGCGCGCCGTCGCATGGTGGCATACAAACTGGTGATACTGGCCATTCTGGTCACCGCTTTCGTCAGCTTCGGTCTTTGGACCCATCACATGTTCACTAGCGGTCTGCCCGACCTGCCCATGCTGTTTTTTACGGCGGCCAGTTTCATGATCGCTCTTGCCTCCGGAACCCAGGTCTTCGCCTGGATCGCCACGCTATGGGGAAGCCGCCCCCGCTATACCGTCCCCATGCTGTTTATTTTAGGGTTCTTTTTCGTTTTTATCAACGGAGGCATGACCGGGGTCATGGTGGCGACGATGCCCTTCGATTGGCAGGTTCACGACACACATTTCGTAGTGGCCCATTTTCACCATGTGTTGATCGGCGGTGCGGTTTTTCCGTTTTTGGCCGGCCTCTACTACTGGCTGCCGAAGTTCACCGGCAGAATCGCCCAAGAAATACCCGGCAAAATCGGTTTCGGGCTGATTTTTATCGGTTTCAATGTAACGTTTATCCCGATGTACATTATCGGACTTTTGGGTATGCGGCGGCGTGTTTTCACCTTTCCCGAAGAACTCGACGTCGGTACGCTGAATTTTGTTTCCACCCTCGGCGCCTACCTGCTTGGCATCGGATTTGCCGTCGCGCTGTTGGGCCTTCTCTGGAGCGCAGGAAGGGGCAGGCGTGCGGATGACAATCCCTGGCAGGGCGGCACAATCGAGTGGTCCATCACCTCGCCGCCGCACCCCTCCGGATTCATACGCCCCCCCGTGGTGCGCGACCGATATCCCTTGTGGCAGCCGGCGCCGGACGACACCCTGCAAGAAGAGCTGGTCCGCACGGCGGAGAAGCTCGACAGCCGTCCCGCCAAATGGCGGGCGAACCTCGTCACCGATATCACCAACGGGCTGCCGCAGGCTGTTCAGCATCTTCCCGGCCCGACGATGCTGCCGTTTCTCACGGCTGTCGCTTTTTTGACGGCAGCCGTTTCGATTCTCGGCGACAGCTATATGCCGGCTGTCATCGCCTCTGTTTTCGCCGTCATTCTCATCGGATACTGGCTGACACGGGAACCGGAGATCGATCCCGGGGAAGCCGATTATCTCACCGAACATCTAAAACTGCCGCTGTTGTCTTCGGGCTCCCGGTCCGTGGGATGGTGGGCAATGCTGGGAATGGCGGCCATCCTGTTCACGGTTCTTGCGGTCTTGATCTACAGCTATTTTTACCTCCGGCTGTATTCCGCCCAGTGGCCGCAGTTCGGACTTCCGCTGCCGGACCTTAAAATTTCCTCGGCGGCATACGCGGCACTGGCTGCGGCAGGGGTTCTCCAGGTGATCTCTTTCCGTATGCGGCGGCAAAAACGTCGCAGGCCGATCATTTACGTCATGGCGGGCATTATCGTTTCAGGACTGTGTTTTGCGGCCGGCCAATGGTGGAGCCTGGCATCGACGCCCTTTTCCCATTCGGACAATGCCTATGCATCCATATTTTTTACGATAAACGGATTTGTCCTGCTGACGGCCCTGACCGGAACCTGTATAACGGCCGGTACTTTTGCCCGCATGCTGGCGTCCGGGGAACCCCTCGGTGCGCCCCGATTGGCCTTATGGCTCCAGAACACTGAAATTTTCCTGTTTTTCGCAGTAGCGGCGGGAATTCTTTCTTATTTGACCACGTACCTGTCGCCTTACATTTTGTAAAAAAGGAGGCTCATGACTGCTGCACATACGCCACCGTCTCGGGGACTGATACTTCGCCGATGGTTCGCCTTGCTCGGGGGCGCCCTTGCCTGGACATTTCATCTCCTGGCCATCTACGCGATCGGCGAGTTCGGCTGCGTCAGCGGATTCGACGATCGCAGCATCGCCGGCATCAGCGCGGTGGCATGGCTTCTAATCGGGGCGGGCATTCTATCGCTGACCCCTGCCGTTGCAGCGACCATCATCGGATATGCGGATGCACGTAAAGACGGGGCAGCGGCCCATGAAAACCTCTATGACGCGGGCGGCATTTACCTATCGAGCTTCGGCTGGCCGATCAGCGGGGTTTTTTCGCTGATCATCATTGTGGAAAGCATGCCTGTCTTTGCTTATCTGGGGGGGTGTTGAATCAGATGAACTCGGAAAACGCAATCAGCGAAAACGGTCCTTCCGAAAAGGCGGCCGTAAACGAAATCGACGGAAAACGAAGGACCCTGATGGTATGGGGAGTCCGTGGCATTGGGTTGGCTGTTGCCGCGATGGTCGGCATACCTTCCCTGATCGCCGGCCTGGCGCCCTTATGGCGGCAACGTGGGAAAAGGCCGAAATGGCGGTCGATCGGCGGAATCGAAACCTTCCCTGTAGGCGTCATGCGCAAGGTAATCGTGCGCCTGCCTGAAGAACATTGGGGAGATGCGCTGCGGGATATGGCTGTGTATGCCTGGCGATCCACAGAAAAAGAAGTGATCGTTTATTCCAGAAGCTGCACGGATCTCGGCTGTCCCCTCACATTCGACCCGGGAAGTCAATGCTTCTTTTGTCCATGCCATGGCGGAATTTTCGACAAAAACGGCGAACGGATGGCCGGCCCTCCGAATCGCCCCATGTACCGCTATGCCAATCGCATAAAAAACGGCGAGATCCTGATCGATCTCCATTCCGTTCCGCCGATGGCCTGAGGTAAAATTATGCGTATAAGAGCATTATGCCGGCTGAAAGGCAACGGCGATTCACTGAAGCGGATCGCGGCTCATCGTTTGGGGTTCTTTCCCTTCCATAGGCATGTCCTTGCCCGTCGCGTTCCCCGGACACCATGGTATTACGGCGACGGCGCGGCCCTGATGACGCTTCTGGCCATCCAGGTCATCACGGGAATGACCATGCTCCTTTATTACACCAATTCCGCCGACCACGCCTATGACAGTGTGTGGCTTATTACACGGGGAGTGTCCCTGGGCCGGCTGGTCCGGGGAATCCATTATTGGACAGCCGGCGTGATGGTCGTCATGCTGGTGCTGCATGTTTTTCGGCACCTGCTGCTGGGCGGCTATAAAGCCCCTCGAGAGGGCACATGGATAGTCGGCGTTTTCCAGTTTTTTTTGGTTTTGGCCATGTCCTACACCGGTTATGTCCTTCGCTGGGATGAACGCGGCGTATATGCCGTGCGCGTTTCACTCAACATGTTGTACCGGGTTCCCGTGATCGGCGAGGCCCTCGTTTACGTGGTCCAGGGTGGGCAGCACCTTGGTTCGGTCACCCTTACCCGCTTTTTTTCAGTTCACGTCTGGATCGTGCCGCTCTTTCTGATCGGCCTGGTGGGGCTTCATCTGTACCTGGTGATTTTGCACGGCATCACATCCCGTGCGGAGAAAAAACAGCCGGTCAAAACCGCGGCCGAGCAAAAGGCGATTTACAAGGCCGCTTGTGAATCACCGACAGAGGGCGAGTGGTTCTATCCACGAACCGTTCTGATGTCGGGCGCAGCCGCCCTTGTGATTTTCTCGATCGCCTTTCTGCCGGCATTTGTGGTCGGCCCGCAGGAACTGTATCCCGAGGGGAACCTGGTTGCGCGGTCGATGCCTCGAGAAGAATGGTGGTTCTGGTGGTACAGCGCCGTAATCGCGCAGCTTCCGCCCCGAGCGGCACCGGTGGTTTACGTGGTTTTTCCATTGCTGCTGTTCGTGGGAATGATGCTTCTGCCGTTTCTGGACCGCAGTCCGAACCGGGGAGCACGGAAAAGGCCCTTCTGGGTCTTCTTCGTCCTTTCACTTCTGTTTGTGTTGTTGTGGTTCACGGATCTGCGTATCGAATCCCCATGGACCGGCTGGCCGGACAGTACGCCCCCAACGGTGCCCGAAGGCATCGTTTTGAGTGATATGAGCGAAAAAGGGCGGCATCTTTTCGCTGTATACGGGTGCAACAGCTGCCACGCGGTATCGTCGCATGGACGGCGTGTCGGACCTGACCTGGCGGCTACTGAAAAGCGCCTTTCCCGGTCGTGGCTTTACAATTTCGTTCTTGCACCGCCGAAGAATGTCCCGATGCCGAGCTATATTGATCGCATTACAGAAGAGGACCTGGAAAAGGTTGTTGAATTCGTACTGGTTGCACAGACGTTTCCCCGTGAATAAGGGAGCCTGATATGCTGAAACGGACAATCTGGCTGCTGGTTGGTTTCATTTTCCTAGCGGCAGCCGCCGTATATTGGGTGTGGCACCGCACCCCGGTGCCGGAGAGACAACCCTGGTCCGTTCGCGACGGTTTGCCGAGTCTCGGCCGGCAGGCGATGATTGGTTACGGATGTACGGCCTGCCACGTGATTCCCGGGATCCGCAAAGCAACCGGCAGGGTCGGACCGAAGCTGAACGATATCGGCGTTCAGATCTACATCGGGGGCGTCCTTCCGAACACGCCCGGAAACATGGTGGCCTGGGTGCGCAATCCCCTGAAATTCTCCCCCGAAACGGCCATGCCCGACCTCGGCGTTTCGACGCGGGAGGCGATGAATATAGCAGCCTATTTGTACGAGAATTGAGAAGATACGCATCAGCGATCTTCCTGATAGAGACGCGCCTGACAAGAAAACGATAGAAATGAAAACGAATATCCATTCAGGATTTACGTTTGCGGCAAGTTTGCTTGTGCGGTTGAGGGCACATGTATACAGTTGCCTGCTGCTGGCCAAGCCCCGAATCGTACTTCTCGTCGCTGTCACCGGAGCAAGCGCCATGGCACTCGAAGGATCGCTTGCCGTCGACCCCGGCAGGTTTTCTGCAATTCTTGCCGGCATTATTTTAGCCGCCTCCGCCGCGAATGCCTTTAACCAGTATCTGGACCGGGACATCGACCGCCTCATGCCGCGCACCCGAAACAGGCGGCCGATTCCGGCCGGCAAAATCAACCCAAAAACCGCCGTTTACGTGGGTTTTATTTTTTCCGGATCGGCGACGGCCCTGCTTTATTGTGCAGGAAACGGGTTAACGGTGCTGCTGGGAATCGGAGCGATATTCATATATGTCATCGTCTATACGATATGGCTCAAGCGCAGAACTGCCATGAACATCGTATTCGGCGGCGCTTCCGGTGCCGCTGCTCCGTTGATCGGATGGTCCGCAGGAGCAGGTGAATTGGGCATCATTCCTTTTCTCATGGCGCTTGTCATTTTTTTATGGACACCTCCCCACTTCTGGTCGCTGGCACTTTCCATCAAAGAGGAATACGCCCATGCCGGGATTCCCATGCTGCCGGTGATCTCCGGAGAGGCGGCGACACGGGTGCATATCACAGCGTACACGCTTGGACTGATTCCGGCCACCGCCTTCTTGGGTGTACAAGCGGATCTGGGGCTTTTCTTCCTCATCGGGACAACTCTCTTGGGGCTCAATTTTTTTCGTCATCTGGTTGCACTGTGGTATCGAAAAGACCGGCATTCCGCTCGGAAACTGTTTTTTTTCTCTATCTTCTACATGGCCGGTGTTTTCATACTGATTATCTTTTCGACCTGAATAAAAGCGGGGTATCCGTCAACGCATCCGTGATCGGCGAATGGCACAAGCCGCTGGGATGGTGACATTCAGAAAATACCCCCCCGCATTCAATTCGAGCCGATCCGCTCTACTATATTGTTTTCGATACGGAAATAAAGATTTCACCCCATGTATTTTTAACGAACGCAAGGGTATCTTTGGTAAAGACTGCATTTTGTTGAAATTGGGGTATTCGAACGCCATATTTTGCCGATACCACCGGCCCCTGTTCCCCTTTGAATGAGGCTATAGGAATGCCCAGATACTTTTGGTTCATAATCGTTTACTTGATGATCGCCTTCTCCGCCTGTTCGACGGTCCGCGTCAGCCAGGATTATCGGCCGGAGGCGAATTTTGCGGGCCTTGCAACCTTTCGATGGCATCCCGAAGCGGGCGGGAAAACGATCGACAGGGCCCCTGAAGATCCGCTGGTCTCCGAGCGCATTCAAACCGCCGTTGACTATACGCTTGCCGCTCAAGGGTACCGGAAGGCCGTGGGCACCCGGCCGGACTTTTATGTCGATTATCGGTATCACATTCGTCCGGTCCTGGAGTCCGAAGGGCTCGGCACGGAAGTGGGATTCGGAACCTGGTGGGGAAGCGGCCTATTCGGGGGGATCGGGATCGGAGCCGGAAGGGATGTATATACCCGGCAGCAAGGCGTGCTTTACATCGACATCATCGATCCGATATCCAACGAAATCATCTGGCGGGGCAAGGGCACGCATCGCGTTGAGGAGCATTGGGGTCCGGAAACCAAGACCGAAGAAATCAGTGAACTGGTGGCAAAAACGCTCGCGCAGTTCCCGCCCCAAACGAGGCCGGCGCCTGCCGCGAGTCTGCAATAGCTTGTGAACGTCACAACAGGCTGTTCGTCCGTTTCCAAAAGGCGCTTTTCGGAACCCGGGCCTACTCACTGCTTGGCAAAACCGAAGGGTCCGGCACTACCATTTAGCCGCACTCGCCACAGAAAATTCGGTCAGTGCGCGCATGTAATTTGCGCGTTCGAAGGCCGACGGGTTCGGCGTGTTCCTGTGGCTCATGCTCCCTCTCATTTCACCGATCGATGCATACTCCTGGTGATGGGCCCATTCCCGCAGCTGCTCTTTTATCCGCGTCAGCCAATCAATCCCGTTCTTCAGCAGCGTGGAGCACAGCATCAACACATCGGCGCCGGCCATAATCATTTTTGCGGCGTCATACCCGTTGTGGATGCCTGAACTCGCCGCCAGATCGGCGCCGATACGGCCGTAGAGTACGGCGATCCATCGCAAAGGAAGCCGGTACTCGCCTTCCCTGCTCAGTAAAATACTCGGTTCGGTTTCAAGCGTCTCGAGGTTGATATCCGGCTGATAGAATCGGTTGAAAAGAACCAACGCATCCGCACCTGCACTGTCCAGCCGCTTCGCCATACGTGCCATGGCGCTGAAAAAAGGCCCGACCTTCACGGCGACAGGAATGCCGACCGCCTCTTTGACCGTCGCAAGGTTGCCCAGATACAGCGATTCCACCGCCTCTGCAGAGAGAGAATCATCGGCGGCAACATAATAGATATTCAATTCCACGGCATCCGCCCCGGCTTGTTCGATATGCGATGCATATGCGGACCAGCCGGAGTCGGAAACACCGTTCAGGCTTCCGATAATGGGGATGTCAACAGCTTCTTTTGCCTTTCGAATGTGCTCTAAATACATATCGGGCTCGAGGTTGTAATCCTCCATATTCGGATAGTAGGTCAATGCTTCGGCAAAGTGTTCAGCCCCCCGTGACAGGTAATAATCCAGTTCCTTCTGCTCGTGGATAATCTGTTCTTCAAAAAGCGAGTACAGTACAATGGCGGAGGCCCCTGCATCTTCCAATCGTTTGATGTTATCCACGTCCCTGGAAAGCGGCGATGCCGAGGCCGCCAAAGGGCACTTCAGTTTTAATCCCATGTACTCGGTGGTCAGATCCATTTGGTTCTCCTTGGGTTAGCGGTTGAGAACGCCCGTCACCTCACATACCCGCCCGGGTGGTCCCGTCGAATTCCATGGCAGCCATCTGCTGAAGAATTCGATACCTGTTTTTTGCGTCTTCGTCTAAAAGCCCGATCAGTTTTCGAGCTTCTTCAGGTCGGCTCAATGAAAGCATCTTGTAGCGGGTTTCTTGATAGGCGAAATCCATAACCGAGATGGAAGGCTCCTTGCTGTCGAGTTGAAGCGGGTTTCGGCCTTCCTTTATCCGGTCCGGGTTGAAGCGGAAAAGCACCCAGTAGCCGCTTTGCGCCGCCGCCTTTTGATGAGTGAATGCCTGTGGGATATGGGCGCCGTGGGCAATGCAGTGACTGTAAGCAATGATCAGTGATGGTCCGTCGTATGCCGCCGCCTCGACGAAGGTGCGGACCGTATGGGCGTCATCGGCGCCGATCGCCACCTGTGCTACATAAACGTTTCGGTAAGTCATCATCATCATGCCGAGATCTTTTTTAGGGGTATGCTTTCCGCCGGCGGCGAATTTGGCCACTGCGGCCCGCGGGGTGGCCTTGGACATTTGGCCGCCTGTGTTCGAATAAACCTCGGTGTCCAGAACGAGAAGATTGATGTTTTTCCCCGAAGAGATGACATGGTCCAGTCCGCCGAACCCGATGTCGTATGCCCATCCGTCCCCCCCGACGCACCAGACGCTTTTCTTCACCAGGTAATCCGAGAGTGTGAGAAGCAGTTCGGATTTCGGGTCCGAATCGGCGGCGAGAATTTGTTTGAGTTCGTTGATGCGCCGCCGTTGAGCAGCAATGCCGCTTTCGGTTTCCTGGTCCGCTTTTAGAATACTGTCGACTCGGGATTCACCCAGACGTCCGGCACTTTCCTTTAACAGTTCACGGGCGAATTCGGTGTTTTTGTCGACGGCCATCCGCATGCCCAATCCGAATTCCGCGCAATCTTCGAACAACGAATTCGACCATGCCGGCCCCCGCCCTTCGGCATTCGTCGTATACGGCGTAGTCGGGAGATTCCCGCCGTATATGGATGAACAGCCCGTTGCATTCGAAATCAAAAGCCGATCGCCGAGAAGCTGCGTCAACAGCTTAATATACGGCGTTTCGCCGCACCCGGCACAGGCGCCGGAGTATTCAAAGAGGGGTTTCAACAATTGGGATCCTTTAACCGTGTGGATCTTAAGCGCATCACGATCATAATCGGGAATCCGGAGAAAATGTTCATAATTGGCCTTCTCCCGCTCCAAAACCGGGATTTTGGCGTGCATGTTAATGGCCTTTTTGCCCAGTTCCTTCTTGTTTTTGGCGGGGCATACATTGACGCATACGCCGCACCCGGTGCAGTCTTCCGGCGCAACCTGGACCGTAAAGAGCGTGCCCTCGGGAAAATCCCGGCCCCGGGCAGGGGTCCATTGAAATGATTCCGGCGCATTCCGGAGATGGTCTTCATGGTAAGCCTTCATTCGAATGGTCGCATGGGGGCAATACAAAGAGCATTTGCCGCACTGGATGCACACCTCCTTGTCCCAGATGGGAATTTCCAGCGCAACGTTCCGTTTTTCCCATCGGGTCGTGCCGGTCGGAAACGTACCGTCCACCGGCATGGCGCTTACCGGCAGTTCGTCCCCTTTTCCTTCCATCATCACCGCGGTCACCTTTCTGACGAATTCGGGCGCCTCCTCCGGCACCACCGGGCGGCTTTCGCCCCCTTCCCGGACCGTTTCCGGGATGGTGACCCGATGAAGGTTGGCAAGCGTCTTGTCGACGGCCTCGAAATTAATCCGAACAATGTGTTCGCCCCGTTTTCCGTAAGTCTTTCGAATGGCGTCTTTGATCGCCTCGATGGCCGCTTCCTTCGGCAGAACACCTGAAATCGCGAAAAAGCACGTTTGCATCACCGTGTTGATCCTTCCCCCCAGCCCGGCCTCGCCGGCGACTTTATACGCATCGATAACATAGAAGGCCATCTTTTTGTCGATCAGGTGCCGTTGGCTTTCCGCCGGTACGTAGTCCCAGATGTTTTCCGGGCCGATAGGAGAATTGAGCAGAAAGACGGCGCCTTCTGCCGCACCGGCCAAAATACCGGGTTTTTCGAGAAAAAACGGCTGATGGCAAGCGATGAAGTTCGCTTTGTGTACAAGGTATTCGGCATGAATCGGCGTCGGGCCGAAGCGAAGATGGGAAACCGTTTGCGAACCCGATTTTTTCGAGTCATAGACAAAATATCCCTGGGCGAAGTTGGGGGTTCCCTCGCCGATGATTTTAATGGAGTTCTTGTTCGCACCGACCGTCCCGTCCGCGCCAAGGCCGTAGAACATGGCCCGAATCACCTCGCCTTTTTCTGCGGTAAAGAAGGGATCGTAGTCGATGCTCGTATGGGTGATATCATCGTCGATGCCGACAGTGAAATGATTTTTGGGTTTTGATTGCTTCAATTCGTCAAAAACACCTTTGACCATTGCGGGTGTGAATTCCTTGGAGGAAAGTCCGTAGCGCCCCCCGACCACTCGGGGAAATGCCGCGAACCCGACGGATCCATCGGAGAAACCTTCACTGATCATGGTAAGCACATCCTGGTAAAGCGGCTCTCCCGCCGAACCGGGCTCTTTGGTGCGGTCGAGGCAGGCAATCGCTTTTACCGTTTTCGGCAGCGCCTCTAAAAAGTGCTTCCCGGAAAAAGGGCGATACAGCCGCACCTTGACCAATCCCACCTTTTCCCCCTGTTCGTTTAAAACTCCGACGGTTTCCATGACGGTCTCCGCGGCCGACCCCATGATCACCAGGACCCGATCGGCATCCGGAGCCCCGACATATTGATAAAGTGCATACCGCCTTCCCACGAGATCATAAAAGCGGTCCATCGTCTTCTCTACGATTTCCGGACATGCCTGATAAAATGGATTCGATGCCTCCCTGCCCTGAAAAAACACGTCCGGGTTTATCGCCGTTCCGCGAATGACGGGCCGATCCGGCGTCAGTGCCCTTTCCCGGTGCGCCGCAACGAGGTTGTCATCGATCATGGCTCTCATATCGTCCAACGTGAGCTGCTCCACCTTTGCAACTTCGTGGGACGTCCGGAAGCCGTCGAAAAAATGAATGAACGGCACGCGGGACCGCAGCGTGGCGGACTGGGCGATCAACGCAAAATCCATAGCCTCCTGCACGGAATCGGCGGCCAGCATGGCGCATCCGGTCGAACGGGCGGCCATCACATCACTGTGGTCTCCGAATATGGAGAGGCCGTGGGTGGCGATTGTCCTGGCTGTAACATGAAAAACGGTCGCAGTGAGCTCTCCGGCTATCTTGAACATGTTGGGGATCATCAATAAAAGCCCTTGGGACGCGGTAAACGTCGTGGCAAGCGCCCCGGCCTGCAGCGCACCGTGAAGAGCCCCGGCCGCTCCGGCCTCGCTCTGCATTTCATACACATGCGGCAAGGTGCCCCAGATATTCTTATATCCCCTGGCCGACCACTCGTCGGCCCATTCCCCCATCGGGGAAGAGGGCGTAATCGGATATATGGCGATGACTTCGTTGGTTCTATGGGCGACATATGCTGCGGCTTCATTGCCGTCGATGGTTACCATTTTTCTGTTCATAGGCGACTCCCCCGAAGCAGTTGCAGTTTCTCACGCGTAATTCGATGAGAGAATTCCCTTTTGCATGAGATCTGAATTAAAATCGTTTGGGTCTGCAACCCGTTCCCAGAAACGACCGCAATGATGGTAAACGTTTGCGGATTACCGCGAAATAGGGGAAATCATGCATTCAGAAAGCTGCAAAATGTATAACCGAATCTATCGAACCGGATAACCTTTTTACAACGAATGCGGTTCGGCAACCCCTTTTCCGCAAATTACATCACCGGCCCACACCGACCCCTCGATCCGCATTTCCGAAATGTTTTCGATCGGCAGATGCATTTCGAAATCGCCGCGTATCCATCCGCCGGTATACGGCTCAAAGCGAAGCAATTGCTCCAATGTCTTTTGCGACCCAAAGGCTGATTTTTTTCCGTTTCGTCATGCAATGCCCCTTCTGTTGTTTAACATACAACGTGCCCTGTGAAGATGGTTTGTTCAATCAGGTGCCGTTGTATCCTATGTCCGTCAAACCTTTATTCTAGTCGAAAAGAGCCTAAACCGACAGAATGCATTCTTCGACGGCTGATGATTTGACTTGAAAATTCCAGTTAGTTCCCAATTTTCCCGCCAAAAGAATCGCCGTTTTCTCATCGTCAATAAATGATTTTCATCGGTGTATTACGCCTTTCCCTTTATTGTGCCGAACCAATAGATATTATATCCTTTATGCACATTTCAAATTTCACGGCCGCGGCAAACCGGCCCAAACCGCCTGCCCTCGAAATGAACCCGAAAAGGGATTTACAGGCAAACATTTTACGCAAGATCGGCCTGAATCGATTGAAAATGTTCTGGAAAGGAGTCCATAGAAATGACTGACACAGGCAATCCGGCCCACGTGCCGCAAGTCGTACATCTAGGTTCCGAATACGGTGTGACGGGTTCCGGGCATTTGCTGCAGGCGAATTCATTGAATATTCTGGTGGACTGCGGTCTTGCCCAGGGAGATGACCGGGTTATGCCGATGGAAAACTGGCCCGTTCGACCGTCGGAAATTCATTTCGTCTTTATTACGCATGCGCATATCGACCATATCGGTCACCTGCCCTTCCTGATCAAGCACGGATTTAAAGGCGAAATTCTGACGACGCACCCCACACAGGAGTTGATCGTCCCCATGCTCGAGGATGCCATGGGGTTTCCCGAAATGCAGGTGGTCCCCTACAGAGAAACGATCCAAAAACTTCAAAAAATGACGTGGGGGTTTGAATACAGCGAAACATTCGACCTGAAAAAAAATATACGATTCCAGCTTAAACGTGCAGGGCACATTCTGGGGTCTTGCTTCGTCCGCCTGGTGAGCACCGATCCCCCATGGTCGGTTATATTTTCGGGCGATATCGGCACAGGTCACCAACCGCTGCTGGTCGACCCGGACCCGCCGGATGCCTGCGATTTGCTCGTTCTTGAATCCACATACGGGGACAGAACCCATGAAGACCGGGATGGGCGAATCGAACGTCTCGGGACGGTCCTGGAGCGGGCGGTCGCCGACGGCGGAAAAGTGTACATCCCCGCCTTTGCACTTGGAAGAACCCAGATGCTGCTGTACGACCTGCACCGGCTGAGCACCGATCCGGACTTGCGCAAAACGTTTCCCAATCTCGATCTCGATAACACGATACCCGTATTTTTAGATTCCCCGCTTGGGAGCGACATCACGGAAATTTATCAACGTATGTGCCGGTTTTGGGACACCGACTCCCGGAACATGATGCGTTCAGGAGAAAACCCGCTGGCGCTGGAAAAACTTTACACGGCCGCATCTACCATGGGCCATGATGAGCTGCTTCACCTTTCCGGACCGCATATCATATTAGCGGGAAGCGGCATGTGCACCGGCGGCCGGATTATCGACCACCTGAAGTTCGGCATCGAAGACCCGAAAAACGACATCATATTTGTAGGATATCAAGCCCGGGGCACGACCGGACGCTCGATTCTTCAGCAGAAAAATCGGTCAGGTGCGGCGGTTGAATTGGAAGATCAAACCTATGCGATTCGGGCGGCGGTCCACGAAATCACCGGCTATTCGGCCCACGCAGACCAAAAGGAAATCACGGCCTGGGTCTCAGCTATGCCGGAAAAACCCGGCGCCATCAGATTGGTTCACGGTGAGCCGGCCGCCCAACAGGCTCTGGCAAATCATTTGCGGGCCCATGGATTTAACGTCTTAGACGAGGCCGTACAATGAAAAGGTGCATCACGCAAGATCCGCTTTCCGTCAAAGCGATCAGCCGGCGGCCGACTTACATCAGCCCACATGTCGGAATTCGGGTTTTACCCCATTTGATTTGTTTTTCAGTACTTTTATCATGCAGACGGTCGTAAATAGGGGGCTTTCGACACGGAAACGGCCGGAAAACCAAAAAAAACAGGAGGGATTTATCATGGCGATCAGGAAACACATCATTATTTTGGTCTCGAGCTTATTTCTGATAGCGGGCGCATTTATCGGTTGTCAGGATCAGGAAGAGGAATTCGGAATGGCGGAGCCTGAAGTCGGTGAACAGGGAACCGTTCAGGAACAGGAGGACTGGGATGTAGCCGAACCGATGGAAAGGCAGGACCAAATGGCCGGTCAAGAGCAGGATCAAATGGGTCAACAAGATCAAACGGGTGAAATGGCCCAACAGGAAGAAGCCTTCGGTGAAATGGACCAGGCACAGCAACCCGGCCAGGTGCAGGCCGCCGATGATTTGATCGGAATGCAGGTAACGACCAGGGAAGGACAATTACTCGGTTCGATATCGGAAGTGCACCCCACCGGCCAGGATTCCGGTTATGTATTCATCCAGGGAGAAGGGGAAGCATTGCATGCCGTCCCGTCCAACCTTTTGGAAATGGATCAGCAGGGGCAGTTGATGGCCTCGTTCGATCAGAGCACCTTCCAGGAGTCACCGAGGTTTACACAGGAAGAATTGCAGCAGCTTTCGGATGAGCAGCTTCAAGAAGTTCGGGGGTATTATGAAAACATGACAGAGGAGTAAATCATATGCGCGATCCAATCAGGAATATGCGTTATCCAATGAGTGTGGCGGCCGGTGCCGGGATCGGCATCGGCCTGATGTACCTGCTTGATCCGCAGACCGGCAGGAGGCGAAGAGCGTTGGTAAGGGACAAATCCGTCCACGGAAAGCATGTCACCGGCGAAGCGGCCGGAAAAATTTCCCGCGATATGAGACATCGGGCCCACGGATTTTCAGCCAGGCTGAAGCGCGTGACCGCAAAGGAAGAGGTGCCGGACAGCGTGCTGGTGGATCGCGTGCGCACCGAGCTGGGGGGTGTCGTGGGTCATCCGGGATCGATACATGTTGAAGCAAATGACGGGCGCATCCGCCTGACAGGCGTGATTCTCGAGCATGAGCTCTCGAGCCTGCTCGACAGTGTAAAGTCGGTTCGCGGCGTCCGCGAGGTCGAACACGATCTTGAAGTTCACAAAGAACCCGGCAACGTTCCAGGGCTGCAAGGCGAACCGGCCCTGCCGTTGGCCGGCGGGCAGTTCGAGCTGCTGCAGGAGAACTGGTCGCCCGCGGTCCGGTTTGTCACCGGCCTGGCCGGCGGGGCCTTGACCGTTTACGGCGTCACCAGCCGGGGATTGGCCGGAACGGCGGCCGCTGTTACCGGAATACCACTGGTAACCCGTGCGGCAACCAACATGCCCCTCAGGCGATTGGTAGGGCTTTCCGGACGGCGCGGCGTCGATATCCAAAAGTCCATGACCATTCAGGCTCCGGTTACAGAAGTATTTCAGACGCTGAGAAGGGCGGAGGATTTTCCCAAGTTCATGACCCATGTCAAGGAGGTCGTCAAGCTGGACGAAGGTCATTATCAGTGGACGGTAACCGGCCCTGCCGGAATTCCCGTAAAGTGGACATCGGCCGTCACCTCGATCGTTCCGGATAAGGAGCTGAGATGGAAAAGCGAGAGGGGCAGCAGGGTTCGATCGGAAGGAATCGTTCAGGTGGTCCCGAATCGGGACGGAAGCACGACGGTCAACCTCAGGCTGACCTATAACCCGGTCATCGGAGGAATCGGGCATGCGGCTCTTTCCGCATTGGGGGCCTACCCGAAACGGCTGCTGGATGATGAATTTATGCGGTTGAAAACGGTTCTTGAAACCGGAAAACTCCCGCGGGATGCAGCAGCCCGGCAGCACGGACAGTAAAGGGATGCCCCGCACCCGCATCCTTGCTGCAATCCGAAAACGGCCGATGCATGCATGAAACGGATTGATCCCATTTTCGTTGTCTGTTATATTTTGAATGTCACCGCATTGGGAAGCTTCTCTATCATTCAATAAGCGAGGCCGTTTTATCACTGCACGGAATCTATACGGGAGCGGAAACCGAAAAGCACATTTTCTCGCCGTACTTCTGGTGTGCTTTTCAGTTGCCGCCCTATCCGCATGCGCTCGCCTTCCCGATCTTGACTACCTGTCTTTTCCACATTCACCACACCCGTATCCGCGCATAAATGATGAACATGCGGTATGCTTCAATCCGAAAATCCAAGCAATAATCGATGACCTCGGAAATGATGCGGGGGACAGGCGTATTCTCGACCGGCACATAAAGCTGGTGGAAGCGATTTCCGGAAAGCCTTTGATTCGGGGCAACGAGGTCAGACTGCTGCGCGATGGCCCGGAAACCCTGGCCGCAATGAAAAAAGCCATCCGAGATGCCCGGGATCATATCCATTTGGAGACGTTTATCATTCGGGATGACAGCGTTGGGCGTCCGCTTGCGGACCTGCTGTTGAAGAAATGCTTCGAGGGGGTACGGGTAAAAATGATTTACGACGGTTATGGTTCCCGAAGAACTCCTGAAGCATTCTTCGAACGCCTGCGGGCCGGCGGCATCGAGCTATTCGAATTCAATCCCTTGAGCATCTGGGGTCTATGCGGGAAATGGACGTTCAACAACCGGGACCACCGGAAAATCTTGATTGTAGACGGGAAAATCGCCTTTACCGGGGGAATCAATTTCTACCGCGTCTATGAGAAGAGCCCATCAGCGGTGATCAAAAAGAAAGGAAAACCCGTTTATTACTGGCGGGATACCCAGGTCCAGGTGGAAGGACCGGCTGTTGCCGAATTTCAGAAGCTTTTTCTGGATATGTGGCAGCGCCACGGTACTATGGAAAGGAGCCTGTCGCATTATTTTCCCGCCCTCGAAAAGAAGGGGGATACGCTCGTCCGCGTCATTGCCGGAACGCCCGAACAGAAAATTCCGAACATCTACGCAACCTACATGTCGGCGATTTTTCATGCCGAAGAATACATTTACATCACCCAGGCCTACTTCATACCGGACCACAAGTTGATAGAGGCGCTTTCGGCCGCGGTTCAACGGGGAGTGGATGTAAAAATCATTGTCCCGGGCGTCAGCGACTTCTGGATGCCGGTGTATGCCGGCAGAGCCAAGTACACGTCACTCTTGAAAGCCGGCATTAAACTCTACGAGCGCCAGGGAGCTCTCCTGCATTCCAAAACCGCCGTTATCGACGGCGTCTGGTCAACCGTGGGTTCGAGCAACCTGGACTCGCGCAGTTTTCTCCATGATGCCGAAGCAAACGCCGTCATTCTCGACAGTGATTTCGCTGAAAAAATGGAAGACATGTTTCAGGAGGACCTCGCCCAATCAGAAGCGGTTGTTCTCGAAGAATGGAAAATCCGTCCGCTGTTAAACCTGTTTCTGGAGCGATTCGCCCTGGCATTCGATTATTGGCTGTAGAAGTGGTTTCAAAACCTCCCCTCAGGTCCAATATCGGCGTTGGGGGGAAGGATACAATGCTCAAAATACGTTATGTATTCCTGCGCTTGAATCCTTCCTTCCTCCCGCCTTGATCTTGGACCTGAGGGGAGGTTTTGAAACCACTTCTAGTATGGGTGCGGTCGGCTTAAACGTTGATCGACCTCAGACACTGCGCCTTCCGCCTCGAGGACCGGCTATCAGCCAAATAATCAGCCCGATAACGGGTAAAATCAGGACCAGCAGCACCCACAACACCTTAGCCCCTGTCGATGTCCCCGGCGCCTGAATTATGTTAACGATCGCCCAAATGTCTGCTATCAGAATGATAAACCCGACAATGTATTCCATTTCGTTGCCTCCGTAATCGTTTATGCGATGAACTGTTCGATATCCTATTTGGATAAGGCAGATAAATAAATAGGGTTCAACACGAACATGTTCGCCGCAGGCACTGTATTCGTTGGATCGATAAAATCCATTCAGCCACGGTTGCAGGTTGGAAGATAGAGGACATACGTTCGAGGTTTAAAGGCATCACCCCATTTCAAAAAGCCCGGTCAACCATTATCGGTTAAAATGTAGAAATCAGGCAAACGGATAAAAAGCTGAAACCGGTCCGGGTCAAGTGGAGGTCACATGACTGACATTCGCATCGGAATTTCAGGATGGACATACGGCAACTGGCATGGCGATTTCTATCCGGAAGACCTTCCCAAACGCAAAGAATTGGAATACGCCGGCCGGATCTTCAATTCGATCGAGGTGAACGGCTCTTTTTATACATTGATAAAGCCCGACACATGGCGACGGTATTACGAGCAAACACCCCCCGGCTTTCTTTTTGCCGTCAAGGGAAGCCGGTTCATCACCCATACCAAGAAGCTCAAGGACATCAAAACCCCGTTGGCCAATTTTTTTGCATCCGGTTTCCTGGAGTTGCGTGAAAAGCTCGGTCCCATTCTGTGGCAGTTTTCCGCCAGGGGTCCGGAAAAGGGACGTTATGAAGCATTTCTGGAGCTGCTGCCCAAAAATACGAAGGAGGCCGCAGAACTGGCCAAGCATCACGACCACCGCCTGAGTGGAAGGGCTTCCACGCGGGTAGATCGAAACCGTCGTATTCGGCATGCCTTTGAAATTCGGGATGAAAAACTATTTGTTCCGGAATTCGTACGGCTGATCCGACGGCACGGTGTGGCGCTCGTGTTTTCCGACAGCGGCAAATGGCCTTACATAGAGGAGATTACGGGCGGATTTGTCTACCTGCGTCTTCACGGTTCCCCACATACGTACGCCAGCCGATATTCGGATAAGGACCTCGACCGCTGGGCCGACAGTATACGCCGTTGGACATCCGGCAGCGAGCCGGATCATCCCGAACGAATAACCGACCGAAAACCGCCTCAGCGAAAAACCCGGGATGCCTACGTTTATTTCGACAACGATTACCATGGGCATGCCCCTCATGATGCCTGTCGACTGATGGCGCGTTTGGGGGTGAAAACCAATTCCGGCAAAGGCCACCCTTGACATGTCTTCGCGAATTTCCTACAAGCTATTCTGATATCCTTTTTTGTCATACTATCTTCGGTAGAAACGCATGCAAGTTCTCAGCATAGGTTCGTATGTCTCCGGCTCTCATGCGGTTTTTCCTCGATCAAATGCCAAAATCGTTTTGTCAAGACATCAGGGTAGGCTGAATGACCATTTTTCCCATAAAAAAACACCTCTCGATCCCGGGGCTCCTGTTCTGCGGCCTTGTGCTTTCCGGTTGCGGGGAACTGGGGTATTATCGCCAGGCCATTCAGGGCCAGTATCATATGATGGCCAAACGGCGGCCGATTGCCGAAATCACCCGTGATTCGGAGTCCCCCGAGTCCCTTCAGAAGAGACTGGCGTTTATCCTTCGCGTGCGGGAATTCGCCCGATCCGAACTTCATTTGCCGGTGGATAATAATTACCGCCATTTCGTAGACCTTGATAAACCCCATGTCGCCTGGACGGTTTCGGCAACACCCGAGTTCTCGCTTACCCCCCACACCTGGTGTTATCCGGTGGTGGGTTGTGCCGCCTACCGGGGTTATTTTTCCAAAGAAGAAGCTGAACGGTATGCCGCCGGATTGAAGAGCCGGGGCTTGGACGTGTGTGTAAGCGGCGTATACGCCTATTCCACCCTGGGATGGTTCGATGATCCGGTACTGAGCACGTTTCTTCGATATTCCGCCGCATCGGTGGCGGCATTGATATTTCATGAGCTCGCCCATCGCAAACTGTATGTAAAAGGGGATACGGCTTTCAATGAAGGATTTGCAAGTTTCGTCGAGCAGGAAGGTCTGCGCAGATGGCAATCGGCTTTGGAAAACCCGGATTTCTATGAAGCATATATCGTAAAATGCAGCCTGCGCCGGGAGTTTATCGAATTCATCTCGCAATACCGGGAAAGACTCGAATCACTCTATCATTCTCCGACCCCTGAATCTGAAAAGCGAAAAAGAAAAGCATCGATCTTCTCAGATCTGCGGAAAGAATTTCATCGGCGCAAAGCAATGGATGCAGAATGGGCGGCATACGATGTCTGGATGTCTCCTCCCCTGAACAATGTAAAAATATGCACGGTGGCGATTTACAATGATTTCGTGCCGGCCTTCCGAAAAATCCTTGCCGAAAAAAAAGGGGATATGGCTCAATTCTACGAAGCATGTCGAAAGCTGACACAGGTGGGAAAAGCCGCCAGGCATCAGGTGTTGAGGGCCTATCTCGAAGCGAACGGAGTGGTGGTCGAACACCGGGATGCCGTTTCACCTGAAATGCCCGATGAAATCTGAAACGCGAAGCCGGTGATTCATCTTACCCGACGCTGTTACACTATCGGCCGGCTCTCCCGGGGGCTCAAAACCCGATTCGAATTACACGAAATTTTCCGTTGCTTTTATTTCCCAATCATGCATATTTTGAACAAGCAGCGTGAAACCGGCGGATTCGGTCACAATGCATACGCAACGCGTAACGCCCGTATACACCAAAACATACCGTGAGCCTCTTTTGATTAACCTTAAGCCCGGCCCTTCCATCAGGGCGCCTGTTTTGATACAGCATTCAGGAGGAACACATGTCTGAAGATATATACCGTAAAGTGCAGCAACAATTGGACCAGTATTCATTCGGTTTTCCTGAAACGGAATCCGGTGTGGAAATCGACATTCTCAAGCTGCTCTTCAGTGAAGAAGATGCAGCCATTTTTAACACGATGCACGGAGAACTGGAAACACCCCGATCCGTTGCCCGGCGCATCGGAGAATCGGAAGCGGATGTCGCCCGCAAGCTGGAAAAATTGGCACGCAAAGGGCTGCTGTACCGTGTGCGTGAAGACGACGAGGTGAAGTACAGCGCCATTCCTTTCATACACGGGCTTTTAGAATTCCAGGCTCCCTGGATGTCCAAGGAACTGGTGGATCTCACCGGGAAATATATTCGGGAAAAACTGAAAGAAAATATGGCCGGAGGCAGCGGCTCCGGCATGAGAGTTCTGCCCGTCAAGGAATCGGTGGAATTCAGGCATGAAATCGCCACGTATGACGATGCCTATGAAATCTTGAAAAAAGAGCCATTGATCGCCGTAACGGAATGTTCGTGCCGAATGCAGAGAAAGCTGTTTGACCGGGCCTGCGACGCTCCCCTGGATGCATGCATCATGGTGGGTCCCATGGCGGAATATTACATCGAAAACAACATGGGGCACCGGATCACCTTAGATGATGCCATGAAGATCATCGAAGACGCCCATGCCGCAGGCCTGGTGACCCAGACCCAATCGGTAACCCGCCCGTTCATGATCTGCAACTGCTGCAAGTGCTGTTGCGGGTTCCTGGGAGCCGCCCGGAGAACGCCGTTTCCAGCCAAGCTGGTGGTTTCCAACCATATCGCCCGAATCGATCCGGATCAATGCACCGGCTGTGAAGCCTGCGTCCCCAAATGCCAGGTTCAAGCCATTTCAATCAATGCCGAAAACGTGGCAGAGATCGACTACAACAGGTGTATTGGATGCGGCCTCTGCATTCCAGCCTGTACCGAAGAAGCCCTGTTCCTCATCCGAAAGCCCGAGGATACGCTGAGCGTGCCCGAGGAAAATCTTCACGAGCAAATGGCGCGTGGGGGCAGATCGAGAAGGGGGGACAAATTCGACGAAAAGGACATCGTCGATTACGGGTTCAATTAAAATTTCCGTCGCAAGCCGCAACTGTTTTCGAAAAAGGGGAGAACGTAATGAGTGAAAAAGATGTGTATCGTCAAATTGCCGCAAAGGTGCAGATGCCGAACAGCCGTTGGATACCGATGATCCTGGAAAAGATTATTACGCCTGAAGAGGCCCGGATGGTCCTTGAACTGCCGATGTCTGTCGATGAATTTGCAGAAAAGTACGGCATCAGCAAACAGGCCGCGGAGCAGAAGCTGGAAGATCTTGCCAATAAAGGCGTCTGCCTGCCCTTGACAAAACAGGGAGTGGAAAAATTTTTTTGTGTCGGCTCGATCATCCAGGTTCATGACGCCACCATTCACGGAGCCTTGAACGAGCGCTATTCGCCCGTTCCGATGGAAATTATCGAAATGTGGCGGAACTTCCGGGAGACGGAATGGTTCGAAGTGCTGAAAATGATGGAACAGCTGCCCTATGCCCATCGAGGCCGGTGCATTCCCTCATGGAGCACGGTGATGGACCACCCGGAGTTGACGGATTCGGAAAATTTAAGAACGATTCTAACGAATGCGCCGGCCATCGCCGTGGTAGACTGCCCCTGCCGGTGGCTCCAGGTCCAGGAAGGCACCTGTGACAAGCCGACGTTTACCTGCCTTTCCCTCACCAACGGGTCGGTAAAATACATCGAGGATCGAAAAATCGGCAAAGTGTTGACCTTGGAAGAAGGATTCACGCTTCTTAAAGAATGTGAAGAAGCCGGGCTGATTCCCACCGCCGGAGGATCGGGAGGGCAGCCCAAGCAGATCTGCATGTGCTCGGTACCCGAATGCATCATTTTGAGGGGTCAGGTGAAGTACGGGTACGATCTGTGGAATAGAAGCCGCTTCGATGCGGTTGTGGATCCCCAAACGTGCCAGGGGTGTGAGACCTGTGTGGGACGTTGCCAGTTCGGCGCCATATCAATGATGGACGGTGTGGCCCGGGTGGATACCGATAAGTGCTTCGGTTGCGGCGTATGTGCCGTAACCTGCCCCACCGGTGCGCTTTCTCTAAATCTCGTAAGACCCATCGAACACTTGACCGGAACGGGCATAAACGGATAGGTGCTCTTATCAATTTCAGTGCATGGAAGGCCGAGACGAACCTGTGGTCGGCATTGCCGTTTTAAGACCCGGGCGGAGGCACTCTGAAGCCGTGGAGGTGGGCTTAATTGCGCCCCCGCTCGAACCGTAGGGTGAAAGCCTGCCGGCGTCAATCCTTAAAGGACTGCTTTACTTCCGGAAGATCCACGAAATTGCCCGGCCGTTTTTCCCTTTTAGCCATGACCGCTTCCAGCATTTCATCCGGCTGCAGCATACTGGCATTCCAAATGCCGATGTAATCGAGCCCGTCGGCGGTGGTGTGGTCTCTCGAGTAATTGATCATCCGTTTGCAGCCGTACACGGCAAGGGGTGCTTTGGAGGCGATCTCTGCGGCGATGTTCATCACTTCTTCGATCATGGTTTCCCGGTCGTCGAAGAACCGGTTTACGAGCCCCACGGACTTGGCTTCTTCGGCCGGCATCGGGCGTCCCGTATACGCCAGCTCCCTCACAATGCCTTCAGGTATCAGCTTCACCAGCCGGGGAAACGTGCCGGCATCCGCCGTCATCCCCACATTCGTTTCCATTATGGTGAAATAGGCGTCTCTGGTTGCATATCGAATGTCACAAGCCACCACAAAATCGACCGCACCACCGATAACCCCTCCCTGGACTGCGGCCAGTACCGGAATTCGGCACTCTTCCAGGCTGTTGAAGGCCCGCTGCATGCGCAGGATGTTCTGGTAAAAATTAATGCCGTAAAGCCGTTTGGCCTTTATTTCGGCATCAGGCCCTTCCCCGGCCGTTTTGGGGCCGGTGACAAAGGCATTGAGATCGAGACCCGCCGAAAAATGGGGCCCGGTTGACGAAATAACGATCACCCTGGCCCGACTGTGGCGGTCGATGTCCTGAATGATTTGGGGCAGTTCATCCCAGAACTCGGGGATCATGCTGTTTCTTTTCTCGGGACGATTCATTACCAGATGGGCGATGCGGTTTTCGATGCCGACATCAAAACACGTGTAGCTCATGTCAAACCTCCCTGATGATTGTATGTTGGTACGATGGCATATGGGCTTCTTTATGCAACATGTGATCCGTATGGCATGCCGGAACGTGGATTGCAGCCCCAACACAGATAAGACAAATGATAATAAACCACATCGATCGCCGTTTCAACGTTATCTTTTGTTTTTCGGTATTCCTGAAAAACCCGATTCCGAACCCTCGCCTGTCCGGCGGTCAGGTCCGTATGATTTGCAAATACATGCTTTTCCGTATTTCAATCCACCCCCTTGTCTGGAAATATTCAACAAGGCTATTGGACCGTAAAATGTTACCGGCTGTGATCGCCGCTGATTGCTTTGCAGGGCAATTGCCGCTGATGTGAGAAAATAACCTTTTTCCAGGACTATTACTTATCAGGAGGATGTGAAATGGCGGAATGTAGGGATATGAAGCAAGGGGACCGATATGTCTGCAAAAACTGCGGACTCGAACTGAAAGTGGAAAAGGCGTGCTCCTGCAGTACGGCATCCGGACCGGGCTGCACGGTACCGCTTCAGTGCTGTAATCAGGAAATGGTAAAGGCGTAAACACGAAACCTCAAACGAACACCGAAAAAGCATGTCGGATTTGGCGCATCGTGTGAATGTAAACCGCCTTCACCCGCTTAGATTTGCATATTCAAGGGGCTGCTGATGCGGTAGATGGTTTCGAATGAGCCGAACAAATCCAGGTACTGCTCCAGGTAGCGCGTCAGGAGGAACTTTTCGATAACGGTTTGCCGCGCCAGGCGCCCCATTTCCTTCCGAAGCGGTTCATCTTTTAAAAGCCGGACAATCCGGTTTGCCGCCTCATCCACCGAGTTGACCAAAAATCCGTTCACGCCGTCGGCAATCTGATACCGGATGCCGCCGGTGTTGCCTCCGATTACCGCGGCTTCCTTGAACATCGCCTCCGCGACCGTGAGGCCGAACCCCTCCCGGATCGATTTTTGAAGAACCACGGCGGCTTTGCGCTGGAGGGCATTGACCAGGGCGGTATCCTGGACGCTCATGATCCGTATGCGTTCTTCCTGGCAGTTCAAAAGGGACTCATAGACTTCTTTTCCCTCCGGATCATCGGTGGCTACATTGCCCAGCAGGACCAGCGTTGCGTCCACTTCCCGCCGGGCGATCTGAAAGGCCTCCACCACCCCTCTCGGATCTTTCCACCGATCGAACCGGGAAACCTGCACCACCAGCGGCAGGTCCGTGGGTATGCCGTAATGATCCAGCCGTTCCTGGATTTCCTCTTCGCTGAAGTCGCGGTTGGTTATGGAAAAAGGGTCAATGGCCGGCATGAAGAAAAACTGCGGTGTTTTCAGGTTCTGAGCATATTCTTTTATACTCACGATCACCGCATCGTATTTCTCGATAAACGGTTCGAGGTAGTTCCACACCTCGCGGTTCGGTGAAGTCAGGTCGACATGGCATCGCCAGATCCAAGGGCCGTATTTGCGGTAATGCATGATCATGGGGAGCGGCTGCGGATCATGGATGATGACGACATCATGGTTTAAATGGTTACGGATCGCATTCTGGCAGACGACGTCTTCAAAATTCTGCATTTTATGGTCGCTGAGATTGATATCGTACCCATGCAGGGCGTTGTGCATCTTTTTTGTAATGCTGAAAAAATCCGGAGATCCCTGCAAGACGCGCCACCCGGTTTTAATGCCGATGGTATTCATCAGGACCGTCAGCGATCCTAAGAGTTCGGCCACCCCTCCGCCATAGTACGTCGAATTGACATTGGCGATATGAAGATCCTTCAGGGGTTCGGCCTTTTGAAAGATGCGGTCCATCGTTTCGGCACCGATAAGGGGCTCGTAATCTTCCAGCCCGACCATTTTTGTACATCCGATCATAGTAATCTCCTTAATGACGGGTCCGAGGCGTCCGGTGAATCTGATCCTGCATATGCGTCATCTAAGCCGATGCACTTCTCAGATATTCCGCATCCTGCTCCGGAAGGGAGGGGTTGATGCTGATGCCGGATCCGATCTCGAATCCGGCCTGCATAGTGAGACGCGGCCTGATCTGCAGGAACCAGTGCAGATGCGGTTCACCGGATTTGTATCGCGGCGCCGTTCTGATGATATAATTGTAGTCCGGGTCATTCAGCTTTTCATATACATTCTTCAAAAGACGACCCATCATTTCGGCAAGCCGGTCTTTTTCCGTTTCCGTAATCGTCCCGAAATCGGCCTGGTGACACTTCGGCAAGATCCATATCTCAAAGGGGACCTCCGCCGCAAACGGAATAAAGGCGAGAAACGTATCGTTTTCCTCGAGAACACGTGTGCCCTCCTGCGCCTCGAAAGCCAGCATCTCGCAGTACACGCAGCGGCCCCACGTATCATAATACCGCTGTGCCTGATCCTCCCTGAACCGGACATATCCCGGAACGATACCCGTCGCGATAATCTGTGAGTGGGGATGTATCAGGGAAGTTCCCGCACCGGGCCCATGATTCCGGAATATGACCACGAAGCTGTTTTCATTCGTTTCCATCAGCTGCACGTACCGGCGATGGTAAACCTCGATGACCTTTCGAACGGCCTCCGGAGGAAGCAGTGCAATTTGCCTGCGGTGGCCGGGGCTTTCGATAATCACCTCGTGCCTGCCGTATCCGTCCATCGACAGATAAATCCCCTCTTCCCTTCGATGCGTATTCCCTTCCGGCAGAAGCGCGGGATATTTATTGGGCACGACCCGCGTCTGCCACCCATAGGAATTGTCTCCGGCATCCTGAAGCAGGATTTCATCGAGCATGTGCTCATTTCCCGGGCAGAACGGGCAATGGAGGTCATATTCGGGAAGCGATTTGGCCCGTTTCGTTTTCTTCTTGAACTCGTGTGGTCTTTTTCCACGCAATGTAGAAAAAATAACCCATCGGTTCAATGCTTTGTCCTGCCTGATGACCGATTTCATCGATGCCGCTTCCGCAAGTCGGACTCAATGATTCCGAATGCTGTCAATCAATTCACTTTTGTTCATTTTGGAACGGCCTTCGATGCCGATTTCTTTGGCGCGTTCATACAGATCCGATTTTCGCCACTCTTCGTACTTGGGTGATGTTCCGCCTTTTTTCCCCGCCTTTTTGCGGGGGGTATTTGCTATCCTCGCCGCTTTTTCCTTGCTCATGCCCTGTTTTCGAAGTGTTTCATACTGTTCGTCATCCTTGATCTGCGAACCATGATTTTTAGGCATCTTATCCTCCTTTCATCTGCCGACACACCCTTGTTTGCGGTTTACCGCCTTAGCCGGTCACTTTCAGGTATTCAATTCTTTCAAAGGAGTATGGGGAAAAAAATAAGGCCGTTTATGGATTTTTAAACGCAAAATCCTGTATAAAAAGGTCGGGTTCAGGGTTCCCCGCTGAATTTCAGGACGTATCCGCCGTTTCCACCGGCTTGCCGTCGGGACCGATGAACTGCAGCTGCCGCCGGGTGTAGACCGGTACGATGCGGGTTGCATGTTTCGCATCGCGCAGCTCGCGGTGAACAGCAGCCCATAACATGCTCTTCCATTTCCGCCGTTCACGGGCATTGACCAGGTATCGGATACGTAAATCGGTCCAGGATTCCGACATGGAAACGAACACCTGAGGCGCTTCGGGAACGGAATCGATAATGCCTTCCCGCCGTAAAATCTGGCTGTAAAGGCGGGCAGGCTCTACCATGTAATTTTTCAGCATGTTTTCGGCCAGATTCTGAAATACGCCCATGGCGTACTCCAAATCCGATTCATTGGCGATTTGAACGGCCATTTCGTCCCAAACAAAAGGAAAATCGCGGGTCATATTGAACAATGGGCCGGCGAGCACTTCATTATTCGGAAATGTCACAAGTCGGCCGGTCGGCTGCTCTGCAAGAACGAAGCCGGGCCGGTGAGGATCGCCGATTTCCCAAACCGTGGTGGTTAGAAAATCGATATGGTACACATCGCCGAACACGTCTCCGACCAGAATGCGGTCTCCCACCCGATAATATCCCTTGAATGAATTCAGCAGCCAGCCGGTAAAGCTTTCGATGGGGGTCTGCAGCGCCCATGAAAGAGCCAGGCCGATCAATCCCAGTGATCCGACCAGCGCCCGAATATCACCCGCAAGAATGCTCAACACCACACCCACCGCCAAAAGCCAAACAATCACCCCGGTGACGGCGGCAACGGCATTGAATCGCTCCCAGCGTTTCAGCAGTTTCCGGAGAACGGCCCGGATCAGCCGAACGATCAGCCAGGCCGCGCTTAAAACGGCAATCGCTACAATTATTTTCGGCAAATTCACCAGGAAGCTTTCCCACAATTGCCGGACGGTCCCTATGGCTTCTTCCGTACTTTCCCGGGTATCGGCGGCCGGCTGGTTTTGGACGCCACCAGGCACTTGGACCCCGTTTTCCGGCGGGATTTCCGCATCCCCCGGTGCAAACATAATCAGCAGAATGCCCGTCATGGCAAGGGCAAGGATGGAGGACTGCCTGTACCACCTCAATCGTGTGCGGGCGCCTTTCATCGACATCACCAATCGCCGCCGGCCCGAAACCCTCATCCGTCGAGTCGGCCGTCCCCGCCAGTCCGCCGTCATTCGATGCGGCCGCCTATAGCGCGTATTTTTCGGTAGTCGGCGCATGCATTTCCTTATGAAAATTGATTCTTTCCTTTCGTTTTTTTCATTTTCGGAAAAGCACTTTCCGTTTAGCTCGCGCGGGATAACACCCAATCAGGTTATGGGCGTTTCCGGTGAATCGTCATCACTGCCTGACTGCATCGAAGGCCAACGCCAACCGCAAACAGGACTCCCTGAATCGACACTTCTTTCCCTGTTAGGTGCAATCGAACGATTTTCGGGGGACGAAGCTCGCCGTTCGGTCAATCCCCCATTGCGGCGGATTGACCGAATCGGGTTGATGGTGCAGTTTAAAAAACTATCCCGCAACCGGTCGCGGTCTCCGGGTCCTGAACATTCGCCATACGGCAAGTGCTATGACGACCAGTCCGGATATGAGCAGATTCCATTGGGCAATCAAAGAAGGAACAAATGCCGAAAGAATGAGCCATAAGCCGATGATGCCGTTGACGATCCCCTGCCATTCCTTGCGATAGGTCCAAAATCCGAATATCGCTATGATGACGCCCAGTATAAAAAAGTTGATCGGCTGCAGCATGTAATACCAGAAGGCCGAAAAGAACGCCCATGCACCTGCCAGTACATTGATCCAGGGTCGTACCATGTTTAATCACCTCCTTTTATTAAATGATGAACTTGCCTGGTCCATGTTCACCATAAGGAATTGCGGCACCGGTTGTATATAGGGGCAAAACCTCATTACCGGCCGGAAAATGCGAAGAAGTCCGGGTTAATAAAAATTTGACAATTTTTGTTTCTATAAAAACCGATTCCCGGTCCTCACCGGCATTCGTCCGCAACGCACGTCAACATTTTTCTTTCGTCGCTCTTCGAGCATTTCCGATAATGCGGCGGAAGAAATATAGCCTTGGTCCGCAGCGTGAGCCGCCATTTCGTAGCTGTCCGCAGCAAGCAGCATTGTACTCGCCGCTGCATTAACATCCCTGGCAAGTTTCTCGATCGCCCGGTTCCGAAGAGCGCCTGCATTTAGATTACGAATATAGACGGCAAGGACTCGGCCCGGATTCATTCGAACGATCTCTGTATAAATCTCGGGGTCCCGCTGCCCGCTGTCGCCGATCAGGATGAAGGGCAAATCGTGATACAGCGCCAACATGCGCCGGATCAATGCCAGTTTGTGACCTTTTGCCGGCCGAGGAAAGGGACGCCAAAGTGAAATCCCCCAGTCTCGAAGAAACAGAATAGGCCCGACCGGAATACCATGAAAATTGAAGAATTCATCGAGCACCTCATAAATGCTCCAAGGGCCCCGGGAAACATAAAGCATCGGGTTGATGTCAGCTCCGGAAGCGCCGTAATGGAAGGCCCTGTAGAGCGCACCGACTCCGGGAAATGCCGTTCGATTGCGCGCGTCATGCATGAACAGGCGCCAGACCATCATCAACTTGTCGGCGACACCGGTAAAAACAACCGTGTCGTCGATATCGCTGATCACTGCAAATCGAGCCGTTGATGGTGGAACGAATATGCGGCCCATTGTGCCGGCCGCCGAACCTGCCGGATGAATCAGGTCGACATGGACGGGCTTCCAGAGATTTCTTGAATCGCCTTGACCCTGATAATGAAAATGGGCTTGAAAATATCCCCGTTTATCGGCGGTTATGGGGACGACTGTTCGATGAAAGCGGACGGTTAATTCGGCCTGAGAGATGCCTTTACGAAAAAGACGCCGCAGCAAATCGACAATGTCCCGGATAAGCGTCCGGTCGGACGTTCGGACGGTTCTTGGATCCTGTCGAAAAACCCGGCCGATTAGAAAACCCTCCGCCGCCGAACCGAACCCCCGGTATGTTTGAATGACAATGCCACCCCGGCCACGGTCGGTCTTTGCAGGATCTGCCAGAATGTGAAGAATTCTGCTGATTCCGGCTCTGAGTTTATTTTGATGTCTCATGCGGCGAATGTTTAGCTATGCTTTATGCCTGCCGGTGAAAACCGGTACCTAATGCAGAATATCAAAATAAGGATTTCGCCGTATATCAATCCAATGCTCCAAAAATTATAGTAGAGGCAAGACCAATCATCACACCAATGAAAAGGAGTTCAACATGAGCACTCTGTTTAAAAAAACATCCCCGGATAAGGAAGCCCTGCAGCACTCGGAGGGCAAGGTCGCCCGTACCATTGAATACCAGGTGGCAAAGCTGCCGTCGGATCTGTTTCTCTGGGCTGCAATGAGCTCGATCGCGGTGTCCCTTTATCTTGAAATCACCGGCCACGAAGAAAAAAGCCGGTTTGTCGGCCAGTGGGTCGCCCCTTTTCTACTTTTCGGCGTCTACAATAAAATCGTTAAAGTGGCGGGGTCCGACCGAACGTAGCCACAATGATGCCGCCGCCTTTTAGCGGCTGCAACCCCTTTTTATATGGCATGACGCCGAATCCTCAATTTCGGATTCATGCCATAGCGGCGGTTATCGCCTTCTCGTAGTCGGCCTTCTGATGGGGGGCTTTCTCATATACCGGGCCGAAATCACCCCGCAGTGCCTTGAGTGCATATTTTTCCTGATGAATTTCTTCGGCCGTGCGAATTCCCAATCGGCGAAACACCGGCACGGGCGGGCACCACCCCTGAAGGGCATGCTGGAGCAGAAATCCCGCAACCACGGCCGGCAGAATGTACCATTTTTTATTGACAAGCGTACCAAGTCCCAAACCGAGTAGTGCGAACGTGGCCGCATTTGCTTCAAGTGTCCTTTCGATGTCCCACTCATCGTCCAACTCGACAAGACGCTTATTGATGGCGATAGAGCCCCTCGCCGCACACTCGCGGACGTTTTGTACGGTCAGCTCTCGGATCTGCTGATTGATATGATCCGACGTGTGTTCGGCCACACGGGTGGATGTCGAAGGCAGCATTTCCATCCTCCTTTCTCAATTTGTTTTGCTTTCGGTTTCCGAAAAGCCGGCAGCTTTTATCTCATCTATGAGAGCCTTGATAGCGAAGCTTCGATAAAGCGTGGAATGTCGTTCGGATTTCGGCTTGAAATAAGGTTGCCGTCTTCCACGACTTCCTGGTCCAGAAAATCCGCTCCGGCATTTTTAATATCCTGTATAATCGATTGGTATCCGGTAATTTTTCTTCCTCGGATAACGTCGGCGGTAATCAGGATCTGGGGACCGTGACAGATGGAAAAGACCGGCTTTTTGCTTTCCACGAAGTTTCGGACAAACTTCACCGCGCTTTCGTTCACCCGAAGTTTGTCCGGAGAGTAGCCTCCCGGGATCAGCAGCGCATCGAATTCATCAACGGCCGCCTCATCCACCGACGTGTCGATTTCAACAGGCGTCCCCTTTGCCTTGCCCTTTACGGTGGCCCCCTTTTCAAGGCCGACGTGGACCAGTTCATGGCCCGCCTTCCGAAACGCATCGGCCGGTTCGGTATATTCCACATCCTCAAAAAGATCGGTTATAATGACGGCGATTCTGCTCATGATTTCCTCCTCAGGTCTAAATTCCGCAATTCGGTGCCGCCCTTATGCGCCATTGCATTCGTCGGAAGAGCGGCACACGTTCTTTTCATGTTGACATACGGCTTATTTTCGAAAACGCTCTATCGGGTGAGTGCCTTCAATTTCCTGACGTTACTCCCTACCCTTTTCCTTCACATGCCTTTCAATGACCTGCTCACTGGGAACGCCTCCCGAGTTCACCGCCAATGAGCCAGAGCCCCGTGCTTAGGCAAACATTACGTATCAAGATGAACATTGAAAATACTTTGGAATACGTAAAGTGTATGGTAGGAAACCCTTAGAACCGGTTTTACTCTTTTCAGCAGCGGCAACTTCGATCAGGAATGTGATCGGGGCGGGGTCGGCTTCGGATTTCAAAACGGCTGTATGTGGCAGCGGTCTAACGCAACCCGAACTTTTTTTTCATAGGTACGGTAACGGATTGCCTGATGCTGAAAAAATCCGACCACGGGTCCTTTTTTTCGCTTTTTAAGCGGGCGGGCAGGTTTTTAACGGTATAGGCATCCGGTGCGGTGTTGCCGAGTTCGTCCCATCCGATGGGGGTGGAAACCGGTGCACCGGGACGGGCCCGGGTCGAAAAGGGTGCCACGCTCGTCGCACCGCGGGCGTTTCGCAGATAATCGACAAACAGTTTATTATGCCTTTTGGCCTTGCTCATAACGGCTGTAAATGTGTCAGGATGATTGCGTGCAAGATGTTTGGCGACGGCTCCGGAAAACGACTTTATTTCATCCCATTCACTGCGGCGGACCAGCGGTACGACAACATGGAATCCTTTGCCTCCGCTCGTTTTCAAAAAACTCGTCAGTCCGATATTTTCCAGCTGCGCCTTGAGCATTCGGCATCCCTCGGCCAGGTCATCCGGTCCGATGCCGGGTCCGGGGTCTAAATCGAACGTCATGATATCCGGACGCTCCACCCGATCTTCCCGGCTTCCCCAAGGATGTATTTCCAGTACGCCAAGCTGCACCAGGGCCATTAGCCCGGACCGATCGGAGATGGTCATGTACATCCGCTTCTTTTGTTTCTCCCTTATGGGAATTCCCTTGACGGGATCAGGCAGCTGTTCGGACAGATGCTTCTGATAAAAGCATTTTTTTTGCCGGCCCTGGGGGCACCGAACGAGTGTAAGCGGCCGTCCGGCGATGTACGGCAGCATCCGGTCGGCAACCCATTCGTAATACCCGGCCAGTTCGGCCTTGGTGATGCCCTGATCCGGGTAAAGAACTTTGCCCGGGCTGCTGATCCGTACACCGGCAATCTGAACCGATGCACCTCTCGAGGACGTATTCCGCCGGTCGCCGGAAACCGGCGCATCGGTCCTGGCATTCGGACCGGCCGAGGGGGCTTCCCGAACGACCTCTTTGGCATCCTTGTCCTCCCGAATTCCTTTAAAGGACGGATGGCGCAGAATACCCTCGTTTGTCCATTCAGTGAATTCCACCTCGGCCACCAGACCGGGCTTGACCCAATGCACCCCTTTCGCTTCCGAACCGGCAGGGGGGTTGCTAACCGGAGCAGTGCGCTGTTCCAAGGCCTTGAGCCTTTCGGAAAGCTCCTGCAGCGTCTTTTCATTGAAACCGGTTCCCACCCGTCCGGCATACATCAGTTCCCCGGAATCCGAGTAGACGGCGAGCAGCAGGGCGCCGAACCCTGTGCGTGAACCGGATGGCCGGGTGAACCCGGCGACAACGAATTCCTGGCGGTTCAGGCACTTGGATTTGACCCAATCCCGAGACCGCTGCTGCCGATAGGGGCTGTCGATCCGCTTGGAAACGATTCCTTCCAGCTTATGCCGGCAAGCCTCTTGATAAACGGCGCCTCCACGCCCTCGAATATGTTCTGAGAATCGCAGCACATCTTTCGAGGGGACGGAATCGACAATGCTGCGCAAGAGTTCTTTTCGGTGAATCAGCGGTGTCCGGGAAAGATCGTAACCCATGAAATAAATGAGATCGAATGCAAAGTAAACCATCCGGCCGGTAGAGATTCCCTTGAGCATATTCTGCAGGGCCTGAAAATCCGTCCTTCCATCGGATCTCATGACAACGATTTCCCCATCCATAAGAAAATCTTCAAACGGCAATGCCGCGATTTCCTTCTCCAGTAAAGGGAACCGATGGGTCCAGTCCTTTTCATTGCGCGTAAGCAGACGCACCCCTGAATTCGTTTTGAATGCAAGAATTCGGTAACCGTCGTATTTGACTTCATGGAGCCAGTCATCATTCTCCGGAACACTCTTGACAAGCGTCGCCAACTGAGGTGCGGCCTTTCGGGGAAATGCCTGCCGGCGTATGCCGGGTAGAGAGGCGATATCCGTTGGGAGTTCTTCCGACGGGTTGGAGGAAGTTGAAGCGGAAGGGCCGGTTGCCTCCGAGGAGGACCATACACGATCCCGATCCCGTGCAATTTCGTCCATCGATCGTCCGGAGACAGCACTAACGGCGTCAAAATCGGAATCCTTTCGGGCATAGTCGTCCTTCTTTTTCATCAGAAGCCAATTTCTGCCTGTTTCACCGCTCTTTTCAGACATTCTAGCCAGCACCCATTCCCCTTTCAGCTTTTTGCCCTTCAAGCGAAATTTCAGCTTACCCTGCTCGTATCCCTCTTGCGGGTCCCCCAAGGGCTCCCATTCCCCCTTGTCCCACACCATGACCGTTCCGCCGCCATACTGATCCTCGGGAATAACGCCTTCGAAATCACCGTATTCGATGGGGTGGTCTTCCACGTGAACGGCAAGATGCTTTTCAGACGGGTTCAGGCTCGGCCCTTTCGGAACGGCCCAGCTCTTCAGGACGCCGTTCAATTCCAACCGAAAATCATAATGCAGCCGGCTCGCGGCATGCTTTTGAATTACATAGAGGCGGCCGGACGGACTCGATGCCACTTTTCCTTCCGGCTCCTCGGTTCTGTTGAAATGTCTTTTTTTCTGATATTCCTTTAGGCCCATTTCATCTCCTATAAATAAACGGCCGATTCGTTGAACAGGCAATCAATAACGTTCGCCGCCTGAGCAGATTCGCAATTTTCCGGCAATCAGCCGTTTCATTTACAGCCCGAGTATCGTTTCTCTAAATGCCGGCACACGATGACAACCTTTTTCATATCATTCAACAGGTATCCAAAAAAGGAGGGTTTTCAGGTAAATGATCGAGAAAATCACCGGTATATCCTGCATTTTTCCGCCTCGTGACATGCCGTTTGCAGATCGCATTTGCCCCGTTTTCTTTTGCATTCCATTTTGAAAGAAAATAGGGGTTGACCCGTATTTTCAAACCCCTTGGAATTTTATAAAAATGCTTTAGACATAAAGGAGCAGCCATGCCGGAACCGGTTTCCAAAATCAAAGCTCACGTGAAAGCGGCATGGGAGATGACGACCGTCGCATTTCGCCAGTGGTGGAATGACGATGCATTCCGATTGGCGTCTTCCCTCGCGTTTTACACGGTTTTTTCATTGGCGCCCATACTGCTCGTTTCCGTCGGCCTTGCCAGTCTGATTTTCAACCAGGAAGAAGCCAAGCATCAGGTCATACAGCAAATTGGAATGATGACAGGCAATCAGGGTGAAATTGTCGCCCGCCAGGTTCTCAATAACCTCGATGAAATCGGGGGAAGCGTCAGAGCCATCATCGTCGGCATCGCAGCGCTGCTTCTGGGCTCCACCGCCGTCTTCGTAAACCTCCAATCGGCGCTGAACACCATATGGAAAGTCCAGCCGGCCCCGGATGCCGGTATGATAAAAGGATTTATACGAGACCGGCTGCGATCGTTCGGAATTGTGCTGTCCGTCGGTTTTCTCCTGTTGGTTTCAATGGTTTTCAGTGCCCTGGTCAGCGGCATCGAGCAGATAGCGTCGCAACAATTTGAAGCCCTTTCGTGGATTTGGCAGTTCTCCTCGTTTGCGATCTCATTTGTTATGGCAACCCTTCTGTTCGCGATGGTTTACAAGTATTTGCCTGATGTCAAAATCAGATGGCGGGATGTTCTGGTCGGCGCAATGATTACGGCCGGATTCTTTTCGATCGGCAAATCCCTGATCGGGATGTATTTGGGCAGACGGGCCATCGGCAGTGCATACGGCGCCGCCGGGTCCTTTGTGGTGCTGCTCATATGGATATACTATTCGGCATTGATTTGTTTTTTGGGGGCGGAATTTACGCAGGTATATGCCCGAAATTACGGCAAACGAATACAACCGGAAGACCACGCCGTCCGGACCGAAGACTAATCGCCAAAGTGAAAACCCCATTTTCGGAGCCGGATGCGGCGTTCCCGCCTTTTTTAAATCCTTCGAAAAAAACGCAATCCCTGCTTTAAAGCGACAAGAATATGTCTCGAGAGCAATCGGCCTTCACCGAAACAGGGGTATCCAACCCGACCGGTGTGCGCCGATGTTAATTACGGCATCGAGCCAACGGGACTGCAACTGCCGAGCGGCAAGGGCCTGCTTTACCGGCGTAAGCCGCAATACGGCCCCGAATAGGGCCGCCATTGCACGGTGATGCATCAAGGACGGATTGTCGAAGACCAGATTCTGGAGAAGCCCCTGTTCTATGGCCATCAGTATGGTTCTTTGGATGGAATCGACAGGCGTTATGATGCGCTCACTTCTTTCTGTGAGCCGTATGGCCCCTGTCGGGCAATTTCGGACGCAAATGCCGCAGCCCAGGCAAATTTCCAAATCTATTTCAACCGAAAATACTTCGGACCGGCCTTCGGCGGCATGCACCGATACGGCATCAACCGGACAGACATTCATGCACGTGCCGCATCCTGAACATTCGCCGACGCCGGGTTGAGGAAAGAAATTGGTCGTCCAGATCGGATGGGAATGGCCCAATGTTCGGGCGGCGATGAGCCCCTCACAGCAGCACTTGCAGCAGTTGCATATAAAACTGACACCTTGGCGCACGTTTTCGCCGCATTGAACCAGATTCAGTGCATACGCCGCCTGAAGAATGTCCATGGCTTCAGACGCGCCAATTTTCCTGGCAAATTCGTGCCGGATCAGGGATTCGGCGACAAACCCGAGCGTCAGGCACATGTCCTTCGGCGTATCACAATCCTTACCCACGTGTGCCATTTTGTGGCGGCAATAGCACAGACCGACCCCGATGCATCGGGCCGTCTCAATAATATGGCCGGCCTTTTCATAGTCAAGTATTTCCACCCGCTGCCGGTCTTCTAGAGCGGGTTCATGTACGAACACCCTTCCGAAACCGACCTGGTCGGCAGGGAATAAAGCCCGGATAAAATCCACCTCTTCGTTGATGTATTGGTAAAAATATTTCGCGAGAAGCTTCTGATCGATATCCTCACGAAACCGCATCATGGAAAATTCGAAGAACCCGGCCATGGGTGGAGGTAGAACATAATATCGCTCCCTTTTTTCGTTTACCATGTCCAAAAGAAGCGCCCGGCCGGAAAAACCGTCCAACAAGTTTTGCGCACGGGATGTTTTCATTTTCCACACCGATGCAGCTTTTTCGGCGCGAAACGGCAATAGCGGCAGCATTGAAAGCAAGCCGGCTTCCTCTTCATCGATGAGTATGCGAAGAATGTTGAACAGGCTTTTGGATGGCGGCGCGCCTTGCGGAAACCGGTTCAAGCGGTGAACGAACCGGTGATAGCCTTGCCCTGTCGAATAGTGCGCCATTGATGATCCCCTTTCGCCCTGTACGCCTCTTGACGAACGTTTGCATTCATACCGGAGAAGACAGTTGGTTAAGTCCCATTTTGAGCGGCCGCCGAAAATGGACATTACATGGTATTTCGATTTCGATATTCATGTAAATGCCGGCTTAAAACGCGCATTCTTTTCGAATGAATGCCATCGATTCCTCCCGGAAACAATCCGGTATTCTGCACGACACTTCTCCTTATCAGGCATTTATACTGTCTTTTAAATGATTCAATACGGATTCACAGGTATTTTTTAATTTTCTTTTGGATGGTTGGATTAAAACTAAACTTAATGCGTTTTGGTTGGCAAGCGGTTTTAGGTGAAATATGGCCCGGAAACTCCGCCGATCATCCCCATGGCGGTGAAATTTGAGTGGATCCCAGTTGAACCGCCCGCATTCAACAGAAATCAAGAAAGGAGAATAACATGAAGAAAATCGCTTACTTTGCACTGATCGGAATGTTTGTATTGGCGCTCTCCGATGCGGCCACGGCACAGACCGACGCTCTAATCGAGAAGGGAACCCAGGAGATCGGGCTTTCAGGCATGATCGACTTTGACGGTCCTGAAGGAGGAGTGGATGTCGACATAAGCGCCTCTTACGGCATGTTTTATTTCAATGACTTTCAGGAGATCGGCGCCTTTGCGAGCTGGTCCCGGGAATCCGACGGCGACGTCAACCGCATTGCTCTCGGCGCCTTTCTGGAGCACCACCTCCCCTATCAATCCCATCTTTACCCGTATGTTGGATCCGATCTGGGAATTCTGTTTGCGGATATCGATACGGGCGACGATGAGGTGACTATTCTCATCGAACCCAGGGTAGGCGTAAAATGGTTTCTGCGCAATTATGTCGCTATCGACACCAACCTGTTTTTAAGCTGGGCTACGGATGACATTTATGTCAACGACGGTGATCTCGAACAGTGGGATGCGGGCTTGAAAATGGGCTTGCGCGTATACTTCTGATAAAATATATCTCGAATTTAAAAAAAACCCGGTCGACCACCCCAATCGGATGTATTTCTAAACGGTATGGCAGGTCCAGGGACGGCGGGCGGTTAGGTTTCGTGTGGGGACAATCGTGATTCAGCTCACCACATCGATAGCGGAAATGAGTGCGGCAACTCTGGAAGTCATCGGTGTCAGCGTGATTACTCTGATTGCGTTTTATTCCCTCATAAACGGCGTTATCCAATTGCTCAGGAAAGTCGAATTCGAAGTTCTCGTAAACAACGCCCGTCAATCCCTCGGACGCGGCATTCTTCTCGGCCTGGAGTTGCTTGTCGCGGCGGATATCGTTCATACCATTGCCGTCGAATTTTCATACAAAAGCATGGGAATCCTGGCGATTATCGTAGGCATACGGACGTTTCTAAGCTTTACACTGGAAATCGAACTAAGCGGCAGGCTGCCATGGCGAATAAATCAGTAAATGCATCATTCGGGGTTCATGGCAGATCCGATGGGCCCCTGTGCAGGAGCCTCGAATCACCGAAAACATTGAATGCTCAGTTGAAGGAAACCCGTTTTTCCGGGTCGATGCCGATTTTCCCGCAGATCGACATCAGCTCCCGCACGCGGTGGAAACAGGTATGCCGTTCCATAATGGTGCGTCGGCCGGATTCACCCAGGCTCCGTTGAAAATCCTCGTCTTCGAGGAGCATGAACAGAATATCCTTCATCTCCCGGCCGGTCCTCGCCGTCATGTAGTCCCTTTCCGGCGTAAAAAGCCCCTCGGCATCATCCCATGGCGTTGAAATCAGCGGAATGCCGCAGGCAAGTGCCTCGAAAGGACGAATCGTGGGGATTCCCCGCAAATGGCGCGTGTAAGGGCCCCGAGGGATGTGCAAGGTGGCCGAAAACCGCGCATAAATCTCAGGAACCCTGTAGTTGGCCAACCATCCATGATAGGCCACACCGGCTTTTTCCAGCAGTTCACGACCCTTGTCGGGATACCGCACACCATAAGCACAGGCTTTCAGGTTCAGGCTTCGGACGGGGTGGAGCAAAAATTCTTCATACTCGGCGGTCCGCTCCTCATCGCCCCAATTGCCGATCCAGACAACATCCCCGTTTTTTTCGCGGTCCGGCAGCGGTCGAAATACCCGTGTATCGGCGGCTTCATGCCAGGTCCAAACCCGTCGGTTCCACCCTTTATCCAGATAAATTTGCCGAATGGATTCTCCATAGGCCAAAACACCGTCAAAGTAATCCAACAAAAATGCCTCCAAACTTCGGGCCTGAGAAAATGCGCGATGATGCGTGTCGTGAAACAGCAGTTTATAACTCGTGGCGCTTTTTCGATGCCGGGCGATTCGGCGGACCAGGTCCGGCGTATTCCATTCATGAACAATGACGAGGTCCGATGATTCCAGGACCGGCGCCGGGTCAAAGTCAACCGGGTACCGATAGATAGCTTTCCGTAACAGCGGGTAGTTGCGGCAGAATTCCGGGATCGGATCCGTCCGAACCTCCTGTTTCAGGTTTTGAAAACTCCATCCGTCGGCCGGCTCGTAAACGGTCACCCGGTGCCCCAGGGACACCAATTCCGTTACAATTCCCCGCAGAAAATGAGCATTCCCGTTATTCCAGTCGGAAACCAGCGAGTGATAAAAAAGAGAAATATTCATCATGTCCTTGTCACCATTTTCGTGCACGGGGCCGGGTTGATTTCGGGCCGTGCGGCTTGGTTCAACTCCCCTTTGAAGAGGCACACGGTTGTTGCATCCACCCGTTTCATATTAAATATTAATTTTCCACCGGCAAATAGGATAACCCTGTATTTCATTCCAAACCATCCCTTATTTCGCTCGATATTCCCGTCAATTTTGCCTTTAAGTTTTTTATTTTACTTTTAATTTGATCTACCCAAAAATCGGCCGAACAATACACCGTTTCGGGTATTTAGGTCGCCACCCCCCCATGTTACCGAAAAGGTAAAAGATCGGTCCGAAATACGAATTTAGCTTGCATGACGGGTTCATATGGATACGTGTTACGGAGGTATTGTGTCATGAGGGAAACCGTTTTGATCACGGGGGGAGGCGGGTTCATAGGATCCCATCTTTGCGATGAACTCATTTCCCACGGCTATGCCGTACGAGTGATTGATTGCCTTTCCGAACAGGTGCACGGAAAACGGCAGACCGCTCCTGATTATTTGAACCCGGAAGCCGAATTCATCTACGGCGATATTCGGGATGCCGAGCTGCTCGAGCAAGCATTGAAGGGTGTCGATGCGGTTTTTCATCTTGCCGCGGCCGTGGGCGTCGGTCAAAGCATGTACCAACCGGACCATTACACGAGCTGCAACAATCTCGGAACTGCCGTTCTCTTGAAGCAACTTATGAAAAATCCGGTGAAAAAATTTGTAGTCGCCTCCAGTATGAGCATCTACGGCGAAGGATTGTATCGGACGCAAAACGGAAATCATGCCTTGGTGAATGATTGTGAACGAAAGCCGGACCACCTCAGAAACGGCATCTGGGAGCCCAGGGACACTGATGGCAACCGGCTCGAACCCTTGCCTACACCCGAAACGAAATCACCCTCCCTTGCATCGGTATACGCACTTTCCAAGTACGACCAGGAGTGCATGTCGCTCATGATCGGCCGTTCATACGGCATTCCGACGATTGCTCTGCGGTTTTTCAATGTATACGGACCCCGGCAGGCGCTTTCAAATCCGTATACAGGGGTGATGGCGATTTTTGCTGCACGGTATTTAAACGGCAAACCGCCGCTCATTTTTGAAGACGGCGCTCAGATGCGCGATTTTGTCAGCGTCTATGATGTCGCCGCAGCCTGCCGACTCGCCCTGGAAGCACCGGCATCCACAGAAGGGGTATTCAATATCGGAAGCGGGTCGGCGCGGACGATCCTAAGCATAGCCGAAGATATGGCCGAAATACTTGGAAGGGAAGCGATCCGTCCCATGATCACCCGAAAATACAGAACGGGTGATATTCGGCATTGCTTCGCAGACATCGGCCGGGCCGAAAAAATGCTGGGATATCAGCCCGGGGTGATGTTCGGTAAAGGCCTTCGTGACTATTCCGATTGGTTGAAGGGGAGAATTGCAGAAGACCGCGTAGAGACCGCCGCGAGTGAACTGGCATCCTACGGTTTGACCTTGTAAAGCATCATTTCGAGGAAGGGAAAAGAGGCATGACCCATTGCAATGCAGCCGACAAGCCCGTGCTGATTACCGGTGGCGCCGGGTTTATCGGCACCAACCTCGCCCATCGTCTTCTTTCCGAGGGCAAACGGGTGCTCATTTTGGACAACCTGGCCAGAGAGGGTGTGCAACACAATCTCGAATGGCTGCGCCGACGCCATGGTGAAGCCCTGCAAATCCATATCGCGGATATCACCGACGGGCCTGCTCTCGAAACGGCGGTGACATCAGCCGGCCGGATTTACCATTTTGCGGCCCAGGTGGCGGTGACGACCAGCCTGACCTCTCCGGCCGAAGATTTCGACGTGAATTTGAAGGGAACGTTTATGCTGTTGGAACAGATTCGAAAAATGAAGCATCCTCCCGGGTTGGTGTTTACCTCCACGAACAAGGTATATGGAAACCTCGAAGATATACCACTGCACAAAAACGGCGGACATTATGAGCCGATCCAACAGGACCTCGCAACCCGGGGCATCGATGAAAACCGGCCTCTGGAATTCGTGAGCCCATATGGGTGCTCGAAGGGTGCGGCCGACCAGTATGTCCTCGATTACGCCAGGACTTTCGGCCTTCCGGCGGTGGTTTATCGGATGAGCTGCATCTACGGCCCCCATCAATTCGGTACGGAGGACCAGGGTTGGGTCGCCCATTTTATGATTCGGGCTCTTGAACATCAGCCGATTACGGTCTATGGAAGCGGCTTTCAGGTGCGCGATGTCCTGTTTGTGGAAGATCTGGTGGATGCACTGCTGCTGGCCCAGGACAAAATGGCAGCCATAGCAGGCCGGGCGTTCAATATCGGCGGCGGACCCGGCAACCGGATCAGCATTCTGGAAATGATCCGGCTTATCTCGGATACCTGCAGATGCAATCCCCGCCTGCTTTTTTCGGATTGGCGCAAAGGCGATCAGAAGTACTATGTTTCCGATATTGCACAATTCAGCACATCGACGGGATGGTCGCCGAAAGTCGATATTTCACAAGGCATTCACAGGCTGAACGAATGGCTGATGCAGGAGAGAAGAAAAGAGGCATACACGATCGCCTCAAGTGAGGTCTCCGCATGATCAGAAGGGTTCCCTTCCGGCAGGTTCGTATGAAAACCGCGGTTCTTTCCGAACCTCGAAAATTCGACATTGCCCACCTTCCGATTCCCGAACCCCGGGAAAACGAGGTCCGTGTCAAAATCGAAGGATGCGGCATATGCGGTTCGGATTTGCCGGTATGGTCAGGCAGCCCGTGGTTCGACTATCCGGCCCAACCCGGCGCTCCCGGACACGAAGCCTGGGGACGGATCGACAAAGTCGGGGCCGGTGTGCGTGATTTCGACCCCGGCGCCCGAGTGGCTTTTCTATCTTATCACGGCTACTCGGAATTCGACATCGCCGCCGCAGAACAGGTGGTGAATCTGCCGGAATTCCTGGATGACAAACCCTTTCCGGCGGAGCCGCTTGCCTGCGCGATGAACATCATAAACCGCAGCCGGATAACCGAGGGGCAAACCGTTGCCGTGCTGGGAATCGGGTTTCAGGGAGCCCTGCTGACGAAACTGGCCGAAAACGCCGGCGCACGTGTTATTGCCGTTTCCCGGCGGCCGTTCGCCTTAGACATTGCCATGCGAAACGGGGCCTGGAAAACGATACGCATGGACGGCGGCACCGATGTCATCGATACGGTCGCAAAATTTACGGAAAACCGCTTCTGCGATACGGTGATCGAAGCCGCAGGCAAGCAGAATACCCTCGATTTAGCCGGTGAAATCACCACCGTTCGTGGGCGCCTGGTCATCGCCGGCTTTCACCAGGAAGGTCTGCGGACGGTAAACATGCAATTATGGAATTGGAAAGGATTGGATGTCATCAATGCCCATGAACGGGATCCGATGATCTATGTAGACGGCATCCGGACGGCGATCGAAGCCGTCTCAACCGGGCGCCTGTCGCCGGACACGCTGTTTACCCACACATTCCGTCTGGATCGCCTGGATGATGCATTTTACATGCTTGAGCGCCGGCCGGATAACTTTTTAAAGGCTCTGGCTCTCCCATGACACAAACGACAACAGCCATCCGCATGGATGTATTTTCCCGCCCGCGGCTCGGTTTTCTGGGTGTCGGATGGATCGGAAGAAGCCGCTTGGAAGCCATTCAGCAGCATGGCCGTGGTGACATAGCGGCCATCATGGATGTGGATCGCGCAGCCGCCGAAAAGGCCGCAAAAAATTTTTCCGGAACCGCGGTCTGTGAAACATTCCAGGAAATGCTGGATATTGGAATCGATGGCGTGGTTATCGCCACACCATCGGCGCTCCATTTTGAACACGCCGTACGAGCGCTTGAACACGGTCTTGCCGTTTACTGCCAAAAACCGCTCGGCACGACCGCATCGGAGACCCGGAGCATCATCGATTCAGCAATCCTTGCGGACCGCCTGATCGGGATCGACCTTTCATACCGGCACCTGAACGGCATGCGTGAGATTCGCCGACGGGTGGGAAACGGTGACATCGGCCGCATATTTGCCGTGGATCTCGTTTTCCACAATGCCTACGGACCGGATAAACCGTGGTACTATGATCCGGTCGCCGCCGGGGGCGGGTGCGTGATGGATTTAGGCGTCCATCTAATCGATCTGCTGCTGTGGGTTCTCGATTTTCCGGCACCCGTATCGGCTTCCGGCAGGATGTTTTCCAACGGAGATGCAATGGATCGACCGGGCGTCCGGGTCGAAGATTATGCGGCAGCCCGATTGGATCTTGAAAACGGCGTTACGGCGACATTGGCGTGTTCCTGGAACTTGCCGGCCGGCTGTGATGCCGTAATCCGGATCGCGTTTTTCGGCAGTGAGGGCGGACTCTGCCTTTCCAATATAAACGGATCTTTTTTTGATTTCGAGACCAAGCTGTTCCGGAAAACAACACAAGAGGTGATCGCAGCAGACTCCAAAGACACCTGGTGGGGCCGGTCGGCTGTCGACTGGGTGAATCGGTTGAGCAGAAGCCGGCGATACGATCCTGAAGCGGCCGGGATCATACCGGTTGCCTTCGCCCTGGAGTCCATTTATGCATCCGCCTATAAAAGGCCGCATTCCGGCAGGACTCGAAAAAGCGGCGTTTTGGACCAATAAAAAAACAGCATGAGGAGGTTTCCATGTCAGGAGAATCCAAACAAACCACCGATCACGATACCATACGCAAATGGGCGGAGGAGCGGAATGGTGTACCCGCAAGTGTAGAAGGAACATCCCGCAACGAGGAGGAAGCGGGAATTCTGCGGATCCACTTTCCCGATTATGAAACAGAGCCTAACTTGAAGGAAATATCATGGGAGGAATTTTTCGACAAATTTGAAGAATCCAATCTTGCCTTTCTTTACCAGGAAAGGACGAAAGAAGGCGATTTGAGCCGCTTTTTCAAATTCGTGGCACGCAGCTGAAACATGGAACAGCCAATCGCACCGGGATTAAAAATGAGCATCGACCGCATCCTCATGACCGCAGATACCATCGGAGGCGTCTGGACCTATGCCCTCGAGCTGGCTGAGGCGCTCGCTCCATACGGCATTGAAGTGGCGCTCGCCACAATGGGCCAGCTCCCGGATCCGATACAGAAACAGCAGATTCGCAGCATCCCCAATATCACTCTTTTTGAAAGCCGATTCAAACTGGAATGGATGGAAAGGCCCTGGCAGGACGTAACGTCCGCCGGCAAATGGCTTCTCATGATCGAGAAGCGGATTCGTCCCGATTTGGTTCACCTCAACGGATTCGCACATGGTGCACTCCCCTTTCGGGCACCGGTGCTGATCGTCGCCCATTCATGTGTCTATTCCTGGTTTCACGCCGTAAAAGGACGGCAGCCCCCCGAGCATAAATGGGCCGATTATCGATCAGCGATCACAACAGGATTGAAAAACGTCGATGCCGTAACGGCGCCCAGTCGTGTCATGCTGGAAACGTTGAAATGCCTCTATGGTCCTTTTGCCGCCCGTGATCCGATTTACAATGCCAGAAGCGGTAACCATTTCAGGCCGGGACGAAAAAAAAAAGTGATATTCGCCGCCGGCCGCATATGGGATGAGGCCAAAAACATCGGACTGCTCGCCCGCATCGCCCATCAGCTGCCCTGCCCCGTACTCGTAGCCGGGGATACCCGGCACCCGTCGGGCGGCTGCACACAGATGGACGGCATTCGAATGCTGGGCAAGCTGTCGCCGCCAGAGCTCGGCAAGCAGCTCGCACAGTCCGCTATATTCGTTCTGCCTGCGCGCTATGAACCATTCGGGCTTTGCGCCCTGGAGGCGGCTATGGCCGGATGTGCGCTGGTTCTCGGTGATATCCCGTCGCTTCGCGAAATTTGGGGCGATGCGGCGGTTTTTGTTGCGCCGGAAGATTCGAATCATCTCGAGCATGTGCTGCTTACCCTTTTGTCGGATGAATCACTGCGCCGAAGAGTGGCGGCAAGCTGCCGTCGACGTGCCGAATATTTTTCTATCCGCCGAATGGCCGAAAACTATCTGGAACTCTATGCCGGTGTGATCGAACAGGGATACGAGAACCACGCGAGAAGCACTGTGGGAATACCGCCGTGTTGACCCCGGCGTTACGATTACTCGAAGAGGAGAAGCTTATGCCCAAACGCCTGCTGTCCATCGCTTTTTTCGGTTCAAGTCTCGTGTCCGCATACTGGAACGGCGCCGCCACCTATTATCGCGGTCTGATATCCTCCCTTCACCGGAGAGGACACCGCATCACGTTCTTCGAGCCGGATGCCTACGACCGGCAGGCACACAGGGACATACCCGATCCGCCGTATGCCCGAAGCGTGGTGTACCCGGCAAACTCCGAGCAGGATGTCTTGAGCACCCTTAAGGAAAGCCGGCATGCCGACGTTATCATCAAAACCAGCGGGGTCGGCGTATTCGATCAATTGCTCGAGGAGGCGGTCCTTTCGCTGAAAACCCCCGAAAACGCCGTTATCTTCTGGGATGTGGATGCACCCGCCACCCTTGACCGGATACAGCGGGATGCCGACGACCCGTTTCGACGTCTGCTGTCCGGGTATGACCTGATCCTGACATACGGCGGCGGCGAACCGGTTGTAAACACTTACTGCAAATTGGGTGCGCGTGACTGCGTCCCGGTATACAATGCACTGGACCCTCAACTTCATTTCCGCGTCGGGCCGGATCACCGCTTCAACGCACTCCTGGGCTTCATGGGCAACCGAATGCCGGATCGGGAAATGCGGGTTAAAGAATTCTTTTTTGCACCCGCAAAACAGCTTCGAGAGCACCGATTTCTGCTCGGGGGAAACGGGTGGGCGGCGGATACCGCGGATCTGTCCAATATCACCTATGTCGGACATGTTTACACACGGGATCACAATGCATTCAATTGCACCCCGCACGCGGTTTTGAACATCAACCGGGAAAGTATGGCCCGGAATGGATTTTCTCCCCCGACCCGCATCTTCGAAGCCGCCGGTGCCGCGGCATGCCTGATTATCGATGACTGGAAAGGCATCGATCGCTTTCTCGAGCCGAACCGGGAATGCCTGACAGCGAAAAATGCCCGGGAAGTGATTGAGCATCTCCAAACGTTGACCCCGGAAAAAGCCCGGGATATCGGTCGTGCGGCCCAATCGAGGGTTCTTGGATCCCACACGTATGACCGCCGCGCGGTACAGGTTGAAACGATTTTTTATGACCTCTTGCTCTAATAAAGGATCTGGATTGAAACATCAGCTTGACCTTGTGATTCTCGGGCTCTCGATAACATCCTCCTGGGGGAATGGACATGCCGTCACCTACCGGGCTTTGGTGCGTGAACTTGCGCGCCGCGGTCACCACGTTCTTTTTTTGGAGCGCGAGGTGCCGTGGTATGCCGAAAATCGTGACCTTCTCGATTGGCCCTACGGGCGAGTGGGGCTTTACCGAAGTATCGAAGATCTTGAAGATCGTTTTGCATCCGAAATCGAACACGCCGATGTCGTCATCATCGGATCATATGTACCCCAGGGCGTGGATGTAAGCCGACGGGTGCTTCATCGGGCACGGGGGCCTGTCGCGTTTTACGATATCGATACGCCCGTGACTCTGGCCAAACTCCGGAAAGGGGATTACGAGTACCTTCATCCGGACATAATACCGGCGTTTCACCTGTATCTATCCTTCACCGGCGGCCCGGTACCGGACATGATCGAATCCGAATACGGCTCGCCGATGGCACGCCCCCTTTACTGTTCGGTGGACCTTGACACATATTACCCGGAAACCCTGGAACCCGAATACGATTTCGGTTACATGGGAACCTACAGCCCGGATCGACAGCCGGTACTCGACCGGCTGTTTCTCGAACCCGCCCGATCATGGCCTCAAGGCCGGTTCACCATAGCCGGTCCCCAGTATCCGGATACGATCAATTGGCCGGGAAACATCCGGCGATTGGACCATTTGAATCCGGCCGACCACCGCCGGTTCTACCGTTCGCTGCGGTACACATTAAACGTCACCCGGGCCGATATGGTGCAGACCGGATATTCTCCGAGCGTTCGCCTTTTCGAAGCAGGGGCCTGTTCCGTACCGGTAATCAGTGATTATTGGGAGGGCCTGGATACATTTTTTAAAATCGGAGAGGAAATACTGGTCAGCCGTTCCGCCGATGAAACGGTCGATCTCCTTCGCTCGACGGCCGAAGAAGAGCGCATCCGTATCGGACACCGGGCGTTTCTCAGGGTTTTACGGGACCATTCAACCGAGCGTCGGGTGTCGGAACTCGAGTCGTACATCGACACGGTCGCCGGATGAAAATACTTTTCAAAACCTGGAGGAATGAATGATTGAAGCTGTCAAATTCTGGAACGAACCCAACAACTTATCCCATTGGGATTTTCTCATGGATCCGGAATGGCGAATATATTCGGAAATGACGATGAAGGCGGTCCGGCGGGTGCGGGAAATCGCGCCGAATCTTCTGCTTGTGCTTGGCGGCATTTCTCCCATTGACCCCAATTTTATGCGCCTGCTGAACGGGTACGGATTACTTTCGCTTCTCGATGCCGTTGCCGTTCACGGATTCCCACTCGACTGGAACCATTGGCGCATCGATGAATGGCCTCAAAAAGTGGCGGAGATCGAAGCCGTTGCCAAACGGCCCGTCTGGGTAACCGAAGTCGGCGTTTCCTCATTCGGTGCGGATGAAGTTCAGGTGTTCGGCATCAAACGTACTACGGAGCTGCTGCTGGACCGGGTCGATCGGGTCTACTGGTACAGCCTGCTCGATCTGCCGCCCGCCTGGGAAGCAACAACCCGGCATAAAGAAAGCGAAGGCAGTTCATACTACCGGCATTATTACATGGGATTGATCCGGGCGGACGGGACGCCCAAGCCGGCCATCGACCATTTCGATCCACGCATGGGCATCTGCCAATGGCTTCACTTCGAGGATGACCGAATCGATTTCATTATTAATTGGCTCAAGCGGCTCGGCGTCAAAAAATTACGAACCGGCATCAGTTGGGCGGATTGGCACCGTCCCAATGCCATGGCATGGTTTGACCGCCAGATGGCGGCGCTGGAGGAGTTCGACACCACACTGACACTTTGCTTTACACCGCCTTCCCGCGGACTGCGGGACTGCCATACCAGCCCCCCGATAAACCCCTCGGAATTTGCGGATTTTGCCGCCGAAGTGATTTCCCGTTACGTAATAGACAAAGAAAGCGCCGATCAGCGGGTTCCGCCTTCCACATTAATAAGACATCCCAACAGCCCATGGAGACAATGAAATGACAGTGTTTCTCATGATACGGCACGGGGATACGGATGCGGTCGGCAACATGCTGGCCGGACGGCGCGAAGGTTTTCACTTGAATACGAGAGGCAATCGTCAGGTCGGTCGGTTGTCCACGATGATCCAGGGGGTCGAATTGGCCGCCGTATTCACCGGTCCGCTCGAGCGGACCGTGGAAACCGCATCGGCCATTGCCGAACCGCAGCGCCTTAACCCCGTCATCAGTGAAGCCCTAAACGAAATCGCCACCGGAGATTGGACCGGGTTGCGATTCGATGAATTGAAGGAGGATGCCCGGTGGCGGCGATTCAACACCTTTCGAAGCGGCACCGGAATTCCCGGCGGCGAATATGCCGCCGAGGTTCAAAACCGTGTAGTCACAAAGATGCTGGAATGGGTGGAGGCATACCCCGGCAAAGCGCTGGCATTGGTCAGTCACGCAGACGTGATCAAGGCGGCCGTTTCCTATTTTGCCGGTATCCCGATTGACTTTATGCTTCGGCTGCATATCGATCCCGCTTCCGTGAGCATCATATCCGTGAGGGATTACGGGCCCGAGGTGTTGTGCATCAATTGTACCGGCGATTTGGCTTCCATGCTGCCGCAATACTTTTAACACCGAATCAGCAAAGCGGTAAAACCGGCAATGCCGTATATCACTCTTCTTTCCGGTCGGGCTGGTCCTCCGGCCCGAGATCGGGCTTTCCCATCATCTGCGGGTCGATACGGGCGCCGCTGCGGGTGTGTTTCCCTTCCACCGATGCGCGCCCGATCAATCCGGGCACATGAACCGTTTCCCCTTTTTCCCTGAAAAGTTTATCCAGAGACCGCTTCAGGGATTCCATGTCCCGAAGATTAAGCGTCTTCATCATCTCCTGAGCGGATTTCCCTTCTTTGGCAAGCTCCCAAAGCCGTTTCAGGTCCACCTGGTCTTCCGTTCCGACGCGCATTTCGTCTCCCTTCTTTAAACATTATCTCTTGACACCACCGGATACCCCGGCTTGGGGGTCCTTTTTTCCATGATAAGACGTGTAACGATACTGATGATATTAAAAGAAAGACAAATGTAACATAGGTCGAACCCTGTAATTTGCAGTGTATTCGAAGCGTGTTTAAATCCTTTTAAGGGCGGTGATACGGGTTTTCCCCAATAGCCGGTGAGCCGATTCATTCCATACCATAAACATAACGGGCAATACCGATGATTTCCGACATCGACATCGGTTTCACTTCGACGTGTTCCCATGGTCGGCCATACCCGGAAGGCCGAAGATTCCGTTTCCGAATGGAAACTAACCGACGAAAGGAGCAGGAATGAAAAAACGTCATGGCGAAAGCCTTCTTCTGGTGGTGATAATTATTATGACGGCCGTAGGCATTGGTGAACCAACAGCTGCAACGGCAAAGACACCCGACAAACAAAATGCCGCGGATAAACCGGAAAGCCTGGCATCCAGTGATCTGGTATCGCTCGATGCCAAGTCGGCCGTCTTCCTGATTCGTTCCGGAAAAGGCGCCGGCAAAAAAATTCAAATGGCTTTGAAGCGTTCGAACGATTCGCCGAACAAATGGAGAATGGAATTTCAGGGGCTTTATCGCATGGACCTATACCGCACCTCGGAAGGCGCCGTCCATGTCGCACGCATAGACCTGCTCGAACGAAACCGATCGATTCGATTCGCCCCGTCTATCGAGTTGATACCTCCTTATATCCAACCCGGCCGATACATCCGGATTTCCGGACGGGCGGAGGTTTACAACCTGGATTCCGGGGAAAAAATCCATTCGGGGGGTTTTTCTTCTGTCATCGACGGCTTGGGTCGAGCGCATTTTGAATCACCGGTGAATACAATCGAAGGAATCCTGATTTGGTACGAGTCCCGAATAGATCTCGGTGATGCGAGCATTCGCCTTGATCTGGAAACGGGATGGTCAGACAACAAAATAGTGTATCTCCGATCGAAAATCGTCACGGAAATGTATCTTGTTTTCGGGAATACGACTATCCGCGAATTGATTATCGCCCAGTGACCGAATCGGGTCCATCCGGCGTTTTTGACAGGGCTACACCCACCGAAGTATAGGGATACCCGTGGAAACGCCGCATTTGTCGACGGACCGATGTCCAGTCCACATCGATGCTTACCGATCCGCAAACCGTAAACCCCGGGGCATTCAGAACGACTTCCTCCAACATTTTCGGGTCAAAGAAGTTCCAGTCCACATCGAACGCTTCACCCGGCCCTTCATACCGGAGTTTCGCATTGCGGTCAGCGAAAAAGTCGGTCGTCAACAGCAGCCTTCCGTTTTCTTTCAGTACACGCCGGATTTCCTGCAGCGCGGCGGGCATATTCATCACGTCGAGGTGTTCGATTACGGAAATGCAGAACACGGCATCGAACACGTCGTTTTTCCAGGGCAGCCGGGTCATGTCCCCCACGGCATAATTCACACGAACCCCGTGCCTTTCGTCAAGACCGGCAGGAGGATTCAGGTCGACGGCGGATACCCGGAACGCTTCGTGCGCGAGATAAATCGGGAAAATGGATGCGCCGCAGCCGGCATCCAGAACGCGGCTTCCGGCGGTCAGGCAAGACTGTTCCATTGCCCACGGATACTCCCACTGTTTGCTTGGATGCAGGTAGGATACGGATTCAAGTGATACCAAGTGTTCCAGATCTTGAAGAACCTTTCGAAAAAACGGTTCCTGCATTTCATCGAGATCGAGAACGCGGCAGGCGGACCGGCCCTGTATTCTGCCGTTTTTCGACATCATGGAATATGCCTTTCAGGTGGCGGCAAAACCGCGCCGGTGAATGTTTCGACGGCGGCAATAACATCCTCGAGCGGAATGCCGGCGATACAGGGCTTGTGACCGGCAAGACACCGCTGGTGCAGCACGCATGGTGCAGGGCCGATCGTGCAGGTACGGCGAAACCGGCATTCCGTCTCCGGCGGCGCTACGGCAGAAGAAGGCGGATCACGCGGCAGGTACACGCGAGGATCGGTGGGGCCGAAAATCCCGACCACCGGTGTTCCGACTGCAGCCGACACGTGCATAAGTCCCGTATCGTTGCAGACGAGAAGACGGCATCCGCCCAGAAGGGAAGCCGTATACAACAGATGGACGTCTTTCACAAACGCGATCTTCCCATTACCGGCATTTTCAATCAGAAAATCATTCGGGTGCGGTCCGGAAGGACCGCAGAAAACGAGCCGGTTCACGCCGTTTTCCCCCAGATAATGGCAAAGCCGCCGATAATTATCGATCGGCCACGTCTTCAGAAAAGACGACGCGACCGGCGATAAGGCCACCACCATATCCCCGTCGGGAAAATGCTTTTCAAAAAAATCGTTTGCCCGCCTTTCCCATTCATGGGCCAACCGGATTTTGGGATTCGGGTTTCCCGGCACCGGAATGCCCCATCCCCGGCGCACCGCGAAATTTACCGATTCGATGCAGCTTCCGCCGCCCTGCAGCACCGGATCGGGCCAGGCCTGGCCGGCATCGAAAATTCTTCCCTTATTCTCCCAAACAGCACGACCGATAGCTAAAGGCGCATGCGAAGGATCCAAAACGGCATCGAACCGCATGCGGCGCAGCCAGTTTCCGAAACCTTCTCTTTTTGCAGCGGATCCTTCATCCCCCCAATGACCGATGCCAAACTCCTGGTAAGTGCGGCAAGCATCCAGTCGAACGTCGCCTTCCATCAGCTCCGTTGCAGGAAAAGCGCCGATTCCGGTGATTCCGGCCTTCGGCAGCCGATTGCGCAGCGCATCCAATGCCGGCATTTCCATCACCATATCGCCGATGCCCCACCTGAGGCAGACGAGAATGTTTTGCGCTTGCAAAAGGTCAGTCATGCAATTTTACCGGAGCGGAATTTAGACGGCCCTTTCCCCGACAACGGCCATATACTCCTCGATCCACAATGCTTCGTAGGGCCCCGGCGGCGGCGCCGGCCGGCTTATGTATATTTCTTTTCCCGGCCGGTTGAAAACGGTAAAACCGCTTGCGCGAAGGAGCGCCTTGATGCAGGCATGATTCGGTACCCACCAATTGGTGGGGTCCCGGGCAAAGCGGTTTTCGATAAAAGACATTTTCGGCCATCCCGGCTGAAGCAATTCATCCCGATCATCGAGGTCATAATCCGCGCGTGCCGGATCGACGTCATCACCCTGCAGTGTTAATGACTGAAAAACCAGCAGGCGCTTTACCTTTCTCGAAACGATGTCCAATGCCAGAAGCGGATACCGAAGATGATAAAAAACTCCCAGAAACAGCACCAGATCGAATGCATCACGGCGGCCGGCAAGTTCGTATACCTGCATTTTTTCAAATTGAATCCGGCCGTCGGGGTCCAATTTATCCGACGCCCATCGTGCCTGCCTGAGGTAATGCGGGTTCGCGTCTATTCCCAATACTTCAGCACCGCGGGAAGCCAGCTTGAAAGAATAGAATCCGGCATTGCATCCGATATCCAGTACGGACCAGCCGGTAAGGTCCCGGGGAATATGGCGTTCGATTTCGGCCCACTTAAACGCCGGAAAATCGCCCAGCCGGTGATCCGGGGCCGTTTGCGTCCCGTCAGGAAGGTGAAGATTGTGAAACCACGGGGCAAGCGTCGCAATTTCCTCTTTCAATGCACTCTCAGCCGGATGCCCGGCAACCGGTTCGAACATATCAGTGTTCCTTTTACCCGACACGGGTCAGTCCCATTCCCCTTCGAACAGCGGCTTTACCGGACGGCTCTTTTTGTCCAGGCGAAGCTCGTTAAAAATATCCGCTGTATTTACACTCTCTTTCTGAGGGTGCAATTCAAGGCCCAATTCCTCTTCGACATCCTCTTCAGCTGAAACCAGCAGAAATTCGGTTCCTTCTTTATCCAAAAACGCGGGCGGGTCCGCATCGGCGAATCTTCTGCCGCGGAATTTCTCCTGCAGGTAATTGGGATACTCCGCTTTTCGCTCTTCCGAAAGACCTGCAGACACCGGAGAACCGACTTCAGGGTTTTTGACGGTTATGACGTAACCGGCCTCTTCCTCGATCCGGACCTCCTCCTGCGCTTCGCCCGGCTGTTTGGGCAGCTCCAGGGCATACACCAGGTGCGTATGGCCGCTGTGCCGAAGAATGCGGTAAACCCCCTCTCCCAACGGACGCGCGGCAGGTGTGTGACGTTCACCACGGGTTTTCGTCGAATATGATTCTCCCCTCAGCGCATTTCGGATGGATTTCGGAGAATTGCGGACCATGTCCACAAAACCCCAGTTCCGGGCTTTTCCTTTTTCACCGGGGTCGGGCAGACGCTTGCGGCCGATAATCGCCAGCCGAAAAAGATCTTCCCCTTCCGGACTTAGAATCATATACATCCGTTGAATGTCCGAAACGTTCTGGGGATCTTCTTCTTCTACTTTGGGACGGTACATGAAATAGATGTTTCCGCGCTCGAGCGTTTCTATACCATTTTCTTCTTCAGGCATATGATATCACCCCTCGTTCAAATTTACTTCAGCAGAGGTGAAAGCTTTTTCCCCCGCCAGGGGGGAAGGAAAACCTATGCATGTTCCGGCAGAACCCGGCTTTGCTTCTGCCGCATTGGGCGGTGCCTAAAGCCTTTTCTTTATCTTCCTTAAAGCAATACGCCGACACATTTTTTCCTTCCCCCCTTTCAGGGGAAAACAGCAGCATTCTTTGCCGAACCTTTCGAAGGTCTTATACTTTGCAATTTATCATCTTATCTTTATTCGTAAATGGGGTCCATCCTGTAACCCTAATCGTTTGATCACCACGGGGCACGGAGAGCACGAAACCCTCCGTGCCGGTTCGAAATGCAGCCCTCATTTCTTCAGCAGGTCGTGCGTATTCTTTTTGGAGCGTTCCGTATCCATGCCAAACGCCTTGCCGGCGGCTTCGAAGGATTTTTCGGTGATAGCCTTGCCGTCGGGGTCTACTCCCATATGGCCTTTTCCATGGTCATCCGTAGCGCTGCCGCATCCGCAGTTGTAACACATCACACATCACCTCCTTTCCCAAAGGCGGTATACCGGATCGCATGCGCATTCTATACGTGCGGACCGGTTTACACATTTGACAAATTCTTTACGTAGGTTTAATAAACATTGCATACCTATAAGAACTATATCGCACAAGCGGGCAAAGCCTATAGGGCAAAACCTGTATTGGCTGAACTTGGATTGCGGCAATAGCCTTATTTTCTTACCCGGCCGGTTGCGATGATCGAAATGAAGGCATTCGGAACCATTTTCAATCCAAACCCATTTTTTTTTGGGGAACAACGTTGCATTTCGGCGTTTGCCTTACCGCTTCGATTGCCGATCCGGTCTGAATCAGCCTTTTTAGAGGAGAAAGTTACCTGTTTATCAGTGAAAAATACAGGAATACCGTTATTTTCTCACATCTGTTTATATCAGTAGACTACTATCTCCATGAATCATCTTCTTTCAGGAGGCTTTTTGATCGCTGCAAACGGTGAACATCGATCCGGCACTGAAATGCGGGAGAAATCGCGGTATATTTTTCCTGAGAGGGTCGATTTCGATCATATACAGTCCATCTGGGCCGAAGTGGATCGGTTTTTGTCCACGCATCCGGGAAATCGAATTGTACTCGATTTTGTACAGGTGGAAGCCTTCGACAGTTCCGGAATCGCACTTTTACGGATGATTCGGCGATACTGCCGGGAGCGGGGAATGGAAATGGACTTAAACTCCGCTCCGGCGAGAGTCCGTAATTTTTTCCGGTATGTCGAGATGGAATCCGCATTTCCGGAAACGCCGCCCACCCGCAAACCGAACCCGGTTTCGCAGCTGGGAAAGATGGTTGAACGGGAAGCCGAAAGAACGCTGGGCCTCTTTTCATTTATCAAAAACATGGCGGATACCTGCTTTGAAATAGTCAAAGGCCAGGGCAGGATGCGGTGGAAGGAGACAATGTACTACCTGCAGTCGTCCGGCTACGAGGCACTGCCGATCGTCTTTTTGTTGAGTTTTCTCATCGGACTGGTCCTGGCATTTCAGGCGGCCGTTCAGCTTCGGCAGTTCGGGGCCAATATCTATGTCGCCGATCTTGTCAGCATTTCCGTTTTCCGTGAACTGGGGCCGGTATTTACCGCCGTCATTCTTGCAGGCCGCTCCGGCTCGGCGTATGCCGCAGAAATCGGGACCATGAAAGTGAACGAAGAGGTGGACGCGATAACCGTCATGGGCATTGGTGTGCAGGAATTTCTCGTACTTCCGAAAGTGGCCGCATTAGCACTGGCCGGACCGCTGCTCACGATTTTTGGCAATGCGTCCGCCGTAATCGGCGGTGTGGTGGTCGGCATGACGAGCCTGGATCTTACCGCGGCCGCATTTTTGAACGAAGTCCGCCTGGCGCTTACCATGGGAGATGTTCTCACCGGTTTGCTCAAAAGTTTCGTATTCGCCGTACTGGTTTCGTCGATCGGCTGTTTCAGGGGGCTGCAAACGGGGAAAGGAGCCCAGAGCGTCGGCCGCCAAACGACATCTGCGGTCGTCAGCGGCATTTTTTTGATTATCGCGGCTGATGCCGTATTCACAGCACTATTCTATGGATTATCGTGGTAGCCGGAAATCAAATGGCATTCGGTAAAACAGACAGCGATCGGGAAATCATCCGTGTAGAGGATCTTTCATTGGGCTATAACACTACAGCCATTCTGGAAAACATCAATTTCAGCGTTTATGCAGGAGAAATCGTCACGATTTTGGGAAGCAGCGGTTCCGGGAAAAGCACTCTGCTGAAAGGCATGATCGGTTTGCTGGCTCCAATGAAAGGAAAGATTTTCTTACATGGTGAAGATATTACCGGTGATAAATCTTTCGGCATTCATGAGCGAAAGCGTTCCATCGGGGTTCTCTTTCAGTCCGGCGCACTTCTTGGATCCTTTAATCTTAACGAAAACATCGCCCTGCCCCTGAGGGAATACGGTGCTCTTCCGGAAGATCTGGTCAAGGAAATTGTGCGGCTTAAACTGCAACTGGTCCACCTCGAATCCTACGGCGATTACATGCCTGCGGATTTGAGCGGAGGCATGCAGAAAAGAGCGGGGCTCGCCCGGGCAATGGCGTTGGATCCGGAAGTCCTCTTTTGCGATGAACCGACCGCGGGACTCGACCCGGTAACCGGATCAGAAATCGACCGGCTGCTCATTGAATTCAACCGGACCCTGGGGATTACCATGGTTGTGGTCACCCACGAATTGGGCAGCATCGAAGCCATCAGTCACCGGTCCATTATGTTGGATATGGAACAGAAAGGCATTGTCGCGATCGATACGCCTGAACGCCTGAAATCGGAAAACAGATCCCCCCGGGTACAGGCCTTTTTCCGAAGGAAACCGGTGGATCAAATCGAATAAAGGATTTGCACGTGAGCCGAGAAGTCAGTCACTTTAAAATCGGAGTATTCGTCATCATCTGTCTCGCCTTGATCACGGGTGTTCTGATCTGGTTGGGGCTTGCCTATTTCTTCGAGGACACGAAGACCTACGCAACCTATCTCGATGAATCGGTCAAAGGCTTGCAGGAGGATGCCGTAATCAATTACCGCGGCATTTCAGTGGGACGGGTGGAATCCATCCGTCTGGCGCCGGACGGCCGTCTGATCGAAATACGCATGGGACTGCGGACCGATTTCGATGTGGCGGATTTTATGGTGGTCCAGGTACGGCAGCAGGGATTAACCGGTCTGCAGTACCTTGAAATAGACTCGGCGCCCAAAAATATCGATGAATTGACGCCGGAACTTACGTTTTCACCGGAGTACCCCGTCATTCCAGCCATTCCCTCGGAACTCGAGCAACTCAAAACCGCGCTGGAAGTGCTTTACGGGAAAGTCATGGATTTGGAATTCGGGGAATCCATGGCGGCTTTCACAAAAGCGGCGCAATCATCGACAAGGCTGATGGACCGGGTTACCGATCTGATCGGCGAAAAAGACGTGGAGAAAAGCCTGAAAAACTTAAAGGCCCTTTTGGAATCCACCCGGGATATCGCCGCTGTCCTGGAAACGCAATTTGCAGGACTGCCGCCGAAAGCGCTTCCGAATCTTCAGGCCCGTATCAATAAAACCGCCGCCCTGGCCCAGGATCTGTTTATGACCCTGGATCAGCAGCTTGGCGAATCTTCCGTTCTCATGGCTCAGACCCTCGAACAGTTAAATCGGTTGGTGGTTCAGTTGAATACACTTGTCGAAAGCATTCAACAACAACCCAGTCGCCTCCTGGTGCCTTCCAAACAGGAGGATCCTTTTGATGAAAGGTAGTGGTGATGAATGGCATTTGGCGTATTATCCTGCTGGTGTTCTGTGGTTTTGCGGTTCAATGTTCGCTGCCGTTTAGACAACCCGTTGAAACGACCTACTTCAAACTTCAATACCCTTACCGTGAAGTAGGATGTGCCGAATCCATTCAGAAGGGGTTGAGAATACGCTCATTTACGGAGAACATCCCCTACAACCGCAACGAAATGGTTGTCTTAGGGACCCAAAGGGATGTCCAACTCTCTTTTAAAAACCGATGGGTCGGCAGGCCCGGAGAAATGATCGCCCAGAAACTGGCCGACGATTTCAGCCGCGACCCGCTTTTCAGCAGGGTGACGTCATCGGGAGATCTTGTCAGCGTTCCGCTTGAAATGAACGGAAAAATTCTTCAATTTGCATGGGCTGAAGAAAATTCCAAAGCAAAAGCCGTTTTGGAAGTGGTGGTTGTCATCACCGACAGGGGAAAAGATAACGTGCTGTTTAAAGAAACTTACCGATATCAAAGCCCCACCCGTCACAGAGGCGATCCGGCGACTTTCGCCGACGCCATGAGCGGACTTATTGAACAGTTTTCGATCGCCTTGCGCGAGGATTTATGTGCCGGGCCGGCAAAAAAAAATTGAGAGCTGAGAAGTGCCGCACAACGTGAACAGGTAACAGATTCAATTCAATTCTTCTCAGCTCTCAATCGGGTAGGCCTACATGTGCAGATCGCCGATGTAGGCCAGGTTCGCCTCTAAAAAAGACTCGAAATCCATACTTTTGCCGCCGACCGATTCGATGAGCGACGCGATCACTCTTTCATAATACGATAGAATTTCGTCCTTTTCACCGGAACTCAGGTCACGGACGGGCCGGTCCGCCTCGATACACCGCCTGTGCAGGTTTTCCGGTATTCGTTCGGAATACAGGAGGGTGTGAAGAAAGGAGGTGCAAAACTCGTCCAGATTGTCCTGGGAATGCCCGCCCTTGCAGCCGTCAAAATAATTTTTTTCGTTAATGAATGAGAAAAATACGTGATCATCATTCGAAGAGGTCGGATATTTCATAATACCGCGTGTCATGAGACAAAATCGCTCAAATGACAATTCATCCAACTGCTTCAGATCGGCAAAAATTTCACGGATAGCGGGTGACTGGGTCAAATCGAATCGTTGGACAAGCAGGTGCAGCACCTCGTGCGTCGATATGGTTTTCAATTCTGCGATCGGTTCCTGTTGAAATGTCTCCACAAAAAACCATATGTCATCGTATCCGTCACGCGTTAATGCATTGTGAATGCCCTTGCAGTCGACGATATTGACATTTCGGACCAGGTTCACCTCGAAAGCCCTTTCCACTTCGGCGATGCCGTCGCTAATGGCTTCAAGTCTCTTTACAACATCGCTATCCTGCGGACCGATTACCGCATCGAGGTCCCCGACATACCTGAACCGGTGAAATCCTTTGGTCGGCAGATTGCGGTATCCCTTCTGATAAACCGCCAATTCCAATCGCTTCCCGTTTTTCAGGATGTCGATATCGAATCGGTCATCCGGACTTACCGCATCACCGGTGATTTTTGGGAAGTAGGAATATCCCTGCACATCATGATCTTCGAAGTAGAGGTTAATCGTTTCCTGTTCGAAATCCCTGTTGTCCGCCATACCGAAAACAAATATATCCGTCGGATTCAATTTGCCGAAATAATCAAAGAACAACGTACCGTCTTTCCTTTGTTTGACTTTGCGCATCCGTTTGCCGTTCAATGATACCGTCAGTTCGGTTTCGCTGAGGGCGACGATGCCCGCCACATAACCGTCTACACTGATTTCAGGACTCTTTAAAAGATCTGCAACAGGATATACGGATTTATCGATTTTTCCGTTTTTGACCGTAAACAGAACCAGCATGGTCGATTGGGCGAAATCCGACGGGTCCGGAAGCCTTTGGGTTCCGGAAATCATGTCAGAATGGGATGGTTTCTCAAACGAATATCCGGCAGAGGAAAAAATCCAGCCAAGCGCCACGATCATCACGATAACCGTAAATTTCGCTCTGGTTTTGCCCGCCATGGTTTATATCCCTTCTACATGGTTTTCTGAGATCAAATACGGGAAAACCCTACCTATCATTCTATTGTTTTGCCTGTCAAGTTTTTTATATGTATATGTTTTTATTATATTTTTTCAACCGAATGCGTTTTTTTGAACAAGCGATCCCTCCTGTTTGGAATACGGTAAAACCCTACCTTTCCATTCACTGAAAACGGCCATAAGTCATTTGAATCGGTTAAAATCAGATCGATGAAATATCAGAAAAGCAATGTTCGGCCGCCGAACATCAGACGGTCGGAAAATGCAGGAAAAAAGCTTCACAAATACAGGATAATTCGTATTTAAAATGTAATTCCAAGTAGTTATGGTTTGCGTCAGTGCCGTTTCGGGTTGTCCTCCACAAAAAAAGAAACCTTTTGCAGAAAAAATGATTGAAAAGTATGCACTCAGAATCGGAAACGCACCCTAAAATCCGTCGGATTTCATCCATTTGGAAGCGGTTTCGCGCATTTGAGCCGGCGGTTTTGATCATTGTCATCTTTATCGTGGCCGGCATCTGGATCTTTATCGAATTGGCCGATAAAATGATCGAGGGAGAAACCCGGGTATTCGACCAAAAGCTCATTATTGCCATGCGCAACCCGGATGATCTGTCGGACCCGGTCGGTCCCAAGTGGTCGAAGAAATGGGAAGAGATGTCACGGCGTTGGGGGGGCTCGGGATACTGACGTTTATTACCCTTTCATCAGCCGGTTTTTTGATGCTGAAAAAAAAATCCGTACCGCGATTTTCATACTCATTGCAGTCGGCGGGGGGCTTCTGCTCAGCAATCTCATGAAAACAGGTTTTGACCGGCCGAGGACGGACCTTGTTTCTCATGGATCGTACGTTTATACGGCAAGCTTCCCGAGTGGGCATTCAACCATGTCTGCGGTGACATACCTCACGCTGGGCGCTTTGCTCGCCCGGATTTTAAGGCGGATTCGCGAAAAAGCCTATGTGATAAGTCTGGCGCTTTTAGTTACGGTCGCCGTGGGTATAAGCCGCGTTTACCTCGACGTCCACTGGCCCACCGATGTCCTGGCCGGCTGGGCCATGGCCTGGGGGGTAATTGCCGGGTGGCTTCAACGAAAAAGAGCATTTGAAAAGGAGTCAGCACAGGAATATGAATGAAAATAAGCCTAAGGCCGCATACTTTTCCATACCGGTCGACGACACGCTGGAAAAACTCGGCGTTACTGCGAAACAGGGTTTAAGCCAGGAGGACGTCCGGCGCCGGTTGGAGCGCCATGGTCCGAACCGACTTCGAGAGGCGAAGACCCGCAGCGCATGGCTGATGCTTATCGATCAATTCAAGAGCATGGTTATCATCGTGCTCGTGATTGCAGGTGCTGTTGCGTTAACTTTCCAGCACTGGGCCGAAGGCATCGCCATTGCCGCGGTTCTGCTCATCAATGCCGGACTCGGCTTTGTCACGGAATGGAAGGCCGTCCGCTCCATGGAGGCCCTGCGCGAACTCGGCGGCGACACGATTCGAGTCCGGCGCGGCGGCGATGAATCAGAAATCGAGGCGGAAAACCTGGTGCCTGGGGATGTGGTGGTCCTTGACAGCGGGGACCTGTCGCCTGCCGATATCCGGCTGATCGAGTCGAACAACCTGCGGGTAAACGAATCGGCCCTGACCGGCGAATCGGTTGCAGTGCTCAAGCAGACGGACCCTGTAGCTCCCGATGCGCCACTGGCCGATCGAAAATGCATGCTGTATAAGGGGACAACCATCAACGAAGGTTCGGGTGAAGGGGTGGTGACGGCCACCGGCATGCAAACCGAACTCGGCCATATCGCCGAAATGGCTGAAAGCGCGGAAAAAGAGACCACACCGCTTCAGAAGCGCCTCAATGATCTCGGCCGTCGGCTGGCATGGATCACGCTCGCCATTGCCGGCTTGATCGCCGGGATCGGTCTTCTGGCCGGCCGGGAAACTGAAAAGATGATCGAAACAGCCATCGCCCTGGGTGTTGCCGCTATTCCCGAGGGCCTTCCCATTGTAGCGACCATCGCCCTCGCCCGGGGCATGTACCTGATGGCTCAACGAAACGCCCTGATCAACAAACTGCCTGCGGTGGAAACCCTGGGTGCCACCCGTATCATTTTTACGGACAAAACCGGCACGCTGACCGAAAACCGAATGAGCCTGCGAAAGGTCGCCACATCCGCCGGAGATTTCGATATCCATGAGGGGGAAAAAAAGATTCAGGGCGGTGAACAAGGGGCGGATGACCCCCTTTTGCGGCGGATAATCGAAGCCGGGGTATTGTGCAATAACGCATCACTGCTCGATACGGACAACGACCAAGAACCCGATGAAGAACAGGGAGATCCGACGGAAACGGCTTTGCTGCGGGCCGGACTCCTGATCGACATGGACAGAAAAGGCCTTCTCGAGCAAAAGCCGGAAGAGCGCGAAGTCCCCTTCGATTCGGAAGTGATGATGATGGCGACGTATCATCGGACCGAAGGCGGCATCGAAGTCGATGTTAAAGGAGCCCCGGGCCGGGTCCTTGACGCCTGCAGCCGCATAGCCGACAGCCCGGATGACGATCAAGCGCTCGATGAAGAAGCCCGAAAAAAATGGAAAGACCGGGCTGAAGCATTGGCCGGAGAGGGGCTGCGTCTTCTGGCGATCGCCGATAAAACAGTGGAAAACGCCGATGAAGAGCCTTACGAGAACCTGCGTTTTTTGGGGTTGGTCGGACTGCTCGACCCTCCGCGGGAGGAAGTTCGGCATTCCATAGCCCAATGCCGCGAGGCCGGAATCAGGGTGGTCATGGTTACCGGAGATCAGCCGGCGACCGCTGCAGCGATTGCAAAACAGACGGAAGTATCCGTTGATGAAGAAAACCCGCCGGTGATCCATGGAAGTGAGCTCAAGGACCCGGACGACATGTCGCCCGAAGAGCGAAAACATGCTGTTGAAACGACCATTTTCGCCCGTGTGAATCCCGAGCAGAAGCTTCACCTGATAAAGCTGATGCAGGAGGAAGGCGAAACTGTAGCCATGACCGGGGACGGGGTGAACGATGCACCGGCCCTTAAAAAAGCCGACATCGGCATCGCCATGGGAAAACGGGGTACGGATGCCGCTCGGCAGGCGGCGGACATGGTGCTGCGGGATGATGCCTTTTCGTCGATTGTGGCCGCCGTGCATCAGGGCCGCATCATTTTCGGCAATATTCGAAAATCCGTGATGTTTATGCTGTGCACGAACGTTGCCGAAGTGATTGCGGTTGCAGCAGCCAGCGCCGCCGGCGGATTTACCGCCCTTCCGATTCCGCTGCTGCCGCTTCAAATCCTTTACCTGAATGTCATCACGGATGTTTTTCCGGCGCTTGCCCTGGGAATGGGAAAAGGGGAGCCGGGCATTATGAAACGCAAGCCCCGACCCCGCAGCGAATCCATACTGACCGGATCACACTGGGCGGCGATCGGGGGTTGGGCCTTTCTCGTGGCCCTCTGCGTTCTCGGGGCGCTTATGGCGGCTTTTTACCTGATGGGGTTCGACCAGCGCAGGGCGGTTACGGCATCCTTCCTGACGCTGGCTTTCGGCAAGCTGTGGTTTGTGTACAACCTTCGAATTCCCGGCTCAAAGATATTCGATAATGAAATCGTTCAAAACCCGTACGTTGCCGGCTCGATCGTGCTCTGTATCGCTCTGCTGATCGCGGCCGTTTATATGCCGGGCTTGTCAGGGCTTCTTCAGACCCGGAATCCCGGGTTAAACGGATGGCTGCTGATCATTGGAATCAGCCTGGTGCCGTTTGTGTGGGGCCAGGTTCTGCGCACCGGGCAGTCAATGAAAGCCGGAAAAGAAGAAATGCGTTGACGAGAAATCGCCTGATTTCCGTGCATCCTGAAGACTTCAGGGGCTATCCGGCATCGGCTTCAGAATTCTCCTGAACCTGCAGCCGTTCAGCAGCCTCCCGATAGGCCTGCTCCAATTCGGCTACCGCCTGATCCAATTCGTTTTGAACGGTCTCCCATTCGGCTTCTTGTGTTTGCTCCAGGCTTTCAAGCCGCTGCTGAAGATTCTGGTAGTTCTGGTCCAGCGCTTCTATAGACGTCTGGAGTTCGCCCTTGACATCTTCCCCCACATTTTCCGTACGCTCCCGAAGCTCCTGAATCTGCGTTTGAATGGTGCTCAACCGGTTTTGAACAGCCTCCCGGTATTCTTTACGCTGCTGCTCGGCGTACTCCTTCATCGTTGCCACCGCCTCTTCCGTTTCCTCGCGGACTTCTTCCCTGTCCGTGTCACCGTTGCACGCCGCCATTGAAACAGCCAGCACGGCAATGAGTGCAAACCGGATCATATCCCGTTTTTTTCCTTTGTTTTTTTTCTCCATGCTTTTCACCTTCTTCGATGTGGTTTATTGATCATGATCCAGGACAAGCCTCAACCCAACAGCCGCTGTCAGGCATTTCCTTTGTTTGGATTGATGCAACACACCGGCTGTCAGGCCCCAAACCGGCGACTTCCCGGCCCGGAGCCACGTTTCGTCGGACTCCGAACCACATAGCCGCATACCCATGAACGGAAAAAGTCGATCCGAATAAAATTTTCAGAATACAGATATACTGCGCAAGCTGTTAGGGCTGCTCCTGAGTTTCCTGGGGCGTCTCGGCGAAGTACCGGTTCAATGCGTCATGGAGCTGTTGTGCACTCTGGGGCACATTTTTGATAATATTCTGCTCTGCCGCCTCTTCGCCGTCCATATGCGCGATTTCCTGCACCAGTTGTTCTTCCTTGCCGTAATAGCCCCGCAGTTCGCCGGTTTCTTCCAGCTGCAGGTTGTAGTAGGCCATCAGGGCATCCGTATCCAAATTAATAACGCTGCCGGTGACCGATACCCCTGCGAACAGCCCCTCGGCCCGCTGATAGGTAATCACTTCGGCATCTTTCATCGAGGCCTTGGCAGCCGCGCCCGCGGAACCGGCCGCAACCGAAGCATCCACGCCGAGTGTAAAATCGTCACCTTCGAGGATCTGTTGAACATTTTCTTCCTCCTTGAAGATCATGACCAGATCCGCCGCCTCCACGCCGATCTGTGCGCCAAGGCTTCCGCCGGTAATCGAGGCGAACACGGGCAGGTTCCACTGATCCTGTTCGCGTGTGACCAACACCCCGGTCCCGTGCCTGCCGCCGGCAATCAAACCGGCCTTGATCACATCCGGAATGATCAGAACACCTGCGGCGTCTTGGAGTTCCGAAGCCGGTATTCGTTCCTCCCGGGCTGCCATTACGTCACCGAAAACGGCTGCGGCGTTTTCGACCATAACGGCTGCGCTCTCCTGGTTCATGACGTCATCCTCGACTGCGGCCTGTTCACCGGGGTGTACTTCCTCTCCCATTTCCGTCCGGTCATCGACGGCACCCATGTCATCGGCATCCGTTCCGGCTGCCGAGGTTACGGCGGGTACGATGCACATCAGTGCACCAAATACAATAGATAATACCAAAAACGTCGTTTTTCTCATGATTTTTACCTCCCAATGGAATTTTTTGACAAATGTATTCATTTTGACTGTCATTATTAAACCGAAAGAGATGAAAATAAAAAATAGGGTCAACAACGTATAACCCGGTTCAAATGACGTTATTCATTTGCAGCCTCTTTATTAGAACAGGATCACGCCGATTATCCCCAGGATACTGACGGCAACGGCGCCGACGCCCAGCAGAATCGCGGCCAGGCTGAGAATACCGCCGCTCACCCGCGGAGAGGCGGCAAAAATGATTCCGGCAAGCCCGAGCGGGAGCGAAATAAAACCGACAATCAGCCCCCACACCGGATGGCCGGTAAACGTAAGCAGATAGCTGCCGACAGCCGCAACAATAGAAAACGTCGCGGATGTTCCTGTTCGCTGTTCCATATGCGTTAGGTCTCCGTATGGGATATGAATCGTGCCGATGAAAATTTCTTTGTCCTACGCTACTTCACATCACCTTTATTCACCATGAATGGATTTCTTTATTTGCGAAGTAAGTGGATGGTATTTCCGGTGATACCGGTTTGTTCGACTTACATAATTCCGATTGAAAAAATCGTTAGGCTATAACTGGAATATTGTTTACCGCCGATGCACACGCGTAGGGGCGAAAGATTTTTCGCACGTACCATCCAACCACGGGGAAAAAATGTTTCCGTAAGGGCGGGTTTGAAATCTTTTTACAAGGAATTCAGCGGCGGTTTTCGCGCTCTTTCGATTTGCTGGGAATATTCCCGTGCGAACATGTCCCAGATCGTCAAAAAGAGGGCTGCGACTATCGGGCCGAGTACAAATCCCGAAATGCCGAATACCAGCAGTCCGCCCAGAGTGGATAAGAGAACAAGAAAATCGGGCATTTGGGTATCACGGCCGACAAGAATCGGGCGCAAGAGGTTATCCACCAGGCTGATGATGAGAATACCGGCGATCAGCAGAATGAGACCTTTGACCGGTTCACCCGTAAACATGAGAATGACGGCGGCCGGCCCCCACACCAGCGGCGTACCCAAGGCGGGGAGGAGCGCCAGGATGGTCATGACAACTCCCCAGAATACCGGGGCACTGATTCCCAGGATCCAAAAGAACCCACCCCCGATCGTGCCCTGGATTGCACCCACGATCAGGGTTCCCTTCATGGTCGCCCGACTGACCTCGGCAAATTTCGCGAAAAGCCGTCGTTCGCGCAAATCGTCAAACGGAAGGGCCCGGCCTAAAGCGGCAAGAAGCCGGTCCCCGTCCCGCAGGAAAAAAAACAGGATATACAGCATGAGAAAAAACTTCAGCAGCAGTTCAGCCGTACCCTGGCCGACGCTCACGATTTGGGTTCCCAAAAACCGGCTCGCGGCTACCGCCATCGACGCGAGGCGCTGTTCGATTTCTGCGAAATCGAACCCGAATCGTTCCAGATATCCCTCGACTGCCGGCAACGCCTGTCCGATATAATGCACGACCTCCTGAAATTCGGATTCACCTTCGGCTATTCGCTCGAACAGCGCGATGGCTTCACGGGTGACCGCCGCAATGACAAAAAGAAGGGGCAGTATTACGATGACGACGATAACCAAAACGGAGAAAGCGGCGGCTATGGACGCATGCCCCCGAAAAAGTCGGCTCAACAGCTTCTGCAACCGGTTGAACAAAATGGCCAATACCGCGGCCCAGAACAGCGGCTGAATAAATTCATAAATCATTCCAAAGAATAATAACGTGACCAGGGCGACAAGAACGAAGAATGAGACGTGCTGGATGGTGCTGGTGTGCAAAAAAGGGCCTCCTGATTTTATTAAAAATGATATCCTGCAATAAATCCGGATAGCTATACCGTAAATCAGGTATTTTGTTTTCTTTCGGGCCTATTTTTTTATTTATGCCGATCTTATAAAAATCGGATACTAGTTCTCTTTTTCCTCCACCAGGATTCCGCCATGCTCGATGATGGTAAGCGTCCGCCTTTTCGGCAGTGCCCTGATCATCACTTCCTCGTTGTCGCCGGGTTCGAGGTCGATTGCGTATCGGTCGTTTTCAAAGTAATGGTACGGGGGCAAGGTGTCGGCATCGACGGCGAGTGTCCATCGGCCGGGCCGTATGTCTTCGAACCGGAAGCGCCCATTTGTGTCTGTCAGAACGTGCAGTGCCTCACCCTTGTTCGTAAGATGCACAGCAGCGTCGGCCAGACCGCCGATCGAGACGATGCCTGCCTTGTCGGCTTCTCCGGCCGGCTCCTTTTCCCGGGGATGCGTGCCGCCATCCGTTTTCAGTTCGTGTGCACCGGTCACCGCGAAGACGTTAATGCGTCCCGCAAGACGGGCGCTTCTCGTTATTCCCACCTGAATCGACGTTGTTTCGCCCCCTTCGATCGTGATTTTTCGAGGCGTTTTCTGAACCGGAATCCGATCGAGGCCGATGCTCGCATCGTCGACATCCAGGTAATAGGTGCCGGGCTTCAATGCCGGAAACAAAAATCTGCCGTCGCCGTCCGTAACGGCGGTCGCACCGTTCAGGCGAAGAACGGCATTCGAAACCGGACGGCAGGTCTCCCGATCCCGAACATATCCCTCGATCCTGCCGACACTTTTTTTCCGCCCCGCAGGCAGGCCCAGGGCCATCGTAAATTGGACAAGAACCGCGGTTTCGTCCTCCTTTTCGGTATGCCGCCCATATACTGTATGCCTGCCGAAAGAAGCGATATGCACTTTTTTGGAAATCGGGTAATTGAATACCAGGTCCAATGACCTGCCGTCTCCGGCATCGGATTCGAATCTTCGGAAACTTTCGAGCCTCAGATTGACGCCGGCTTTTCTTCCGATCCTGAAAGTACCGCTCAGGCAGGTGCGCAAGGTGCAAGCCGCTTCAAGGCCCCTGCACGTGCTGTATCGGATGTAAGCCCCGAAGCTGTACCGATGACCCGGCATCAAAAAACAGGAACCCTCGTATTCACGGGTCGTGCAGGTGCGGTTTTTCAGCCGGTCTTTTGCACTGCCCAATTCAGCGGATAGATTGACGAAGACGTCTTCAAAGCCTTTTGCAAGCCGCAGCATGTGCGTCAAATCCAGTTCGTCAAAAGAAGGGGTATCGGAACGGTCTTTGCGGGTGCGATACCGGGATTCCAGTAAAATGCGTGTTCCGCCGGCAAAACGGTAATCCAGACCGAGTCGACCGTACCTGTTCAGGGCGGCGGATTCAATCGAGTCCGGTTCGAGGTTGTTTTTTTCCTGCCGAACAGCGGCACTCATGGTGAGATGATCTTTGACAGGGAAGAAAAGATCGGCGCTGAACAATTCCATGTTCCGGTAATAGCCCGGAAAATCAGGGGCTGCATACATGTATTCGACACGGCAGGCCCCCTGTCGGCAAGGAAAGCCGTAAGCATGGAATCGGTAAGCATTGCCATGCCGGTCGCCCTCCTTTCCATATGCGGCTTCAAATTCAATGTTCGCAGTTTCAAAAGGTGCTGTTTTTCCCTGCAGGCTTGCCATGTGAGCCGCTTTGCAACCGCTCTCGTGCCGACAGAGATTGATTCCCAGCCTGTGCCGCCCGGAAAGGCGGTAATCGAGATGAACAGCGGTCTCTTTCTCCTCGGCGGCAAGCCACCGGGTATTCATATGATAGCCCCTCAAACCGAAATCGCTGCTGTTCAGCCCGAATTCGAACCCCCTGCCGGCGAAATGCTCCTCGATAAGGGGTGAAAGCGAAACATGGTGATCGCCCAAGGAAACCTCGGCATACCTGCCCCGGTATTCGGCCCAATACCGGTCGCGCCGTCCGAATACTGAACTGATGTCAAGGGTGTCGGGTCCCCGGAACAGGAATGCAATTTCCTCTTCACCATCTTCACTCAGCATGCCTCTGCCGAAAAATTCGCCCTGTACCCCGGCACGTTCCGCTTCATTCGATTTTCCCAACCATTTGAACGTCAATTCCGACGGTATTCTGTGGAAAGGATCCGCTTTTCCCGTAATCCGGGGGATAACGTCCACGGCGCACCCGGCATGACCGGTCGTTTGTCCGTCTTCAGACCTTGCCCTCAGCACAAGGTGATGCCTCAACCTTCTTCGAAGCTTTTCATCGGTTTCGACGGATACCGTTACGGCCCTCGATCGGCCCGGGGCAAGTGTTGCGGCTTCAGGCTCGATGGTGTGCGGGATGTTTTGGCCGCTTCGCACGTCAAAAAGGACGCTCATTTCGGTATTCCCGGCGTTCGTGACTGAAAAAACGGCCTCGTATCCGCGGCCGGCAATTACGGTTTCCGGAACTGTGTGCAATGCAGCCCGCAGCTTCGATACCGACCGGACCACCACGTTCAGCCGTACCGAATCGCTGATGGCGGGATATACGATCGAATGGACACGGCAAATGATTTCATATGTTCCCGCAACGGCCGTTTCAGGAATAAAAAAGCAGACAGGCCTTATATTGGTTTCATTCGGTGCAAGATGGAAAGGGAAAGAGGGGGTAACGAGCTTCCAGTTTTTGGGAAGCTCGCAATCCAACAGAAAATCCAGCGCTTCATCCGCGGTGTTTGTCGCCTCGATGGAGGTGGTGACGACATTTTTCGGTTCGCTTTCATATAATCCGCGGCCGTTGATCCTCAGGTCCACCCCGTGCTCCCGGGCGCCGCCCATTTCGGCGGAAGTGAAGAGAAGCGCAATAACCAGGGAGACAAGCAGCCTTCTTCGAAACGCCGCCGTCATTCGAACTGAAGCGTGTAGGTGGCCCCGAACAGGTCGTCCCCACCGCAGTCCGCAACCACCAATGCCTTGTACACCCCCTGAGTCGCCCGGCGCAGGTTAATCCTGAATCTGACCGAGGCAGCGGGATAAATGCCCAGCCTGCCTCCTTCGAATTTGCCGGCAGACCCGTGTTTCCGATGAAATAGTTCGACCCATACCAAAGGCGTCAAAAACCGTTCACCGATGTTTTCAAGGTCAATCTGCAAGATGCTTTCGCCGCCCGCGTTCAGCAGTTTCGCGTGTAAAAACTTCAGTTTGCGGGTGCCGGTATTTCCGATCCGGGTTCTGATCTGGGCTCCGTAACGAATCAGGTGACGAATGCCGACCGTATTTTCATCCCCGGTGACGATGGATGGGCTTGACGCAATCCCCTCGATCATCATCATGCTCCAATAGGTGCCGGCAAGGGTCTCATTATCCGGAACGGTTACCGCATAATGGACCCGTGCCGTACCGTTGGGGGGAATGGTCAGGCGGCGCGGACTGAAGGTGATCCAGTCGGCATTCGAGCGGGAGTCCTGTCCGGCTTCGCCGTAGATGGTGCTTCCGTCGCAGTAATGGAAATAATCGGTCTGATAGATGCTTACCGCTTGATGATGGGGTTCGGTATTTCGGAGATGAATGGTTCCCCGGCCGGTCTCCCCGGGTAGCAGCTGGTGCTCATACGTCAGACCGCCGGTAACCGAAACCCCGGCCGTCGAAGTGCAGGCCATCCCCAAGGCCAGCAACAATCCGGCGAGCGTTATGCCTTTTTCCCGTTTCATCAAAAACCGATCCCTTACTCGACATCGACAACCGTGTACTCGAGCACGGTGGAATAGAAACCGGGGGCGATATGAATGGAGGCCCCGGTCATTCGCAGCTGCACCTCGATGCCGGTCACATCCCCGAATCCGGCAAAAAAAGGACTATCGACAGCCGTTACCTCCCGGTAGTCCGTGCCTCCGTCGACGCTTCCTCCAAGTCCCCCGGAGGTTCTCATAACATGTGGATGCAGCGTATTGTCCCAGTCGGCATCGATTTTTTTGACGTCCACACGCCAGGCGTCCGCAGGGCCGCTTGTGCCGATGATGTCGATCGTAACCTGCCCTGAAACGCTGGTGCATGCACTCTGAAGGCCGCTTCCCGCGCCCGCCGTCAAATCGGTTGCGTCGATGATTTTATGCCATGATCCTGAGACCGCAATGGATATACCGGCATCGGCCATTTTTGGCGCCAAAAACAGTAAAATCAAACCCATTACGATAAATAGAATTCTATTTTCCCAGAGCCGTGACACAAAAAACATTTATTTTCTTTTCTTTTCTGAAGAAATTCAAATCTATGATTCATCTATAATTGTAAGAGTGACTATTCTGTCTGCATCAGCAACAACACCGGCAGCGACGACTGCATCAAGTTTGTAGGTTATATTTATCCCGGCTTCTGCTACCTTTGAAATACCCGTTACTACATCGACAGCGCCCAGGTTTGAATTAGAAATATCCGTTTCACCTGTACTGACCGAGTCGGTTGGTCCAGCAAGATTAATTGTAAGCGTTACGCCGTCAGGCATTACTGCATCAATTTCTGCCGTAATTTTTTTATTCGTGCAATTTGTCGTAATGGCATAGGTAGTGCTGGCATCCGTTACCTCATCCGGCTCCGAACCTGCGGTAGCGGTACTTATCACCATATCGGCCGGGTGGCCGGACACCGAGAGCTCGTTGATCTCGCTCACCTGATAATTCACG
>JAWODC010000009.1:0-118825 GCA_046483495.1 Desulfobacterales bacterium | reverse complement strand
GTTTCCCATGAGGAGTCAACCGGTGGGGAAGAAGAAACGGCCCAAGAGGCGGGCCGTTCGGCGGATGCTTCTCATACCGTGGGACCCGATTCCCCCGAAACCGCAACCGAACCTTCCTCAACAGTGAAAAGCGGTTCCTCCCACCCCACCGAAACATCGAATTCCCATTTGAATTCAGCACATGGCGACCAAGCTGCCGCTGAAGAGCAAAAAGCCTTGGGAGTCGCCTTTATTGAAGCCGTAATAGCCCCGATGGACTATGAGCTGAACCAGAGATGGTGGGGGTGGCGTTCGAACGATATCGTGAATGTCACCGACAATGTGAACAATTTCCAGCTCGGCGTTTTGGAGGTAACCCGCCGGACCACCGTCGCCCTGGCGGAAAGGATTTCCAGAACCGGCGTTACGGCCGCATTCGATCCGAATGTAGAGCAGGCCATGAATTGGTTTATGATCAAAGCCGACCGGTATTGGTTTCCATCGGCCGAAAGCAAATACAAGGAGGGTCTCGAAGAGCTGAACGCCTATAAAAAACGGCTCGAAAAAGGGACAGCGCCTTTTTACGTGCGAACGGACAATCTTATCCCTTTGCTGGCGGCCTATGCAGACCTTTTGGGAAGCTGTGAGGAAAACCTGGTCAAGTTCACTGAAGAAGACGGCGATCCCGTGAGCTTTTTCACCGCCGACGACTATTTCTTCTATGCAAAGGGTGTGGCGACAGCCATGGTAGGGATTCTGGAAGCGGTGGCGCAGGATTTTGCGCTGACCGTCGATACCCGAAGAGGGATGGAATTGCTCCACCACGCCATCGAATCCTGTCATCACGCCATCGAGATCGACCCGCTGATCATCACCAACAGCCCGCTTGACGGCATCCTGGCCAACCATCGCGCCAACATGGCCGCGCCGATCAGCCATGCTCGGTTTTATCTCGAGGTTCTCGTCAAGACGTTGTCGACATGATAGCGGGACGGGCGGGACGAGCGCGCGCGTTTCGCTGCCTTTCCCGTCTCGCTCGTCCCGCCCGTCCCGCTATTTAAGCATATAATCCACGATACGCTTAATATGATTAACCGTACTGCATTCCCGAACCATAAAACAGTACGGCATGTACCGCTTCATTTCGGAGTCCCCGGTTCCCCAAAAACTGACCGGTTCCGGATTCAGCCAGATGATTCGTTTGCTTCGCTCCTGAAGAAGCTTCAAAATATCGGTTCTGGGTTTTCCGAAATTATTTCTGGCATCCCCCAGCACCAGGATCGTCGTTTTACGTGTTACCCGGTCCAGCCATTTTTCCTTGAAATCCAGGAAGGCCCGGCCATAATCGGTGGCGGAAAACTGCAGATCCAATCCCGTACCCCGCAGTATCCTGTCCAGGGCCGCCTCGGTTTTGTAATTTTCAAAGACATGGCCGACCTCCACCAGGTTCGAACAAAATACGAAGGACCGGACCCTGGCCAGCGAATCGTTAAGGCTGTACAAAAAAAGCAGGAAAAACCGTACGACGGCTTCCACGGAGCGGCTGACATCGCAGATCGCCACAATATCGGGACGATCTTCTTTTTTGGTTTTCCATTTCGGGTCAATGATAATTCCCTGGTAGGCGATATTGGCGCGCAGTGTTTTTTTCAGGTCCAACCAACCGCGCCTGGCGGTTTTTTTCCGCCGCGAATGCACATCGTTCAGCCGCTTCACCATTTTTTTTATCAGCGCCTGCATCCTGTGGAAATCCCGCTCTTCCACATTGGAGAGTTTGGTGTCTTTCAGAAATCGTTCCAGGAGCTCTTCCGGCACATTTCCGGCATACAGCGAGTATTGCTTTTCCACATAATTTCTGACATAGTCGACGAGAACGCTTTTCGCCTGTTGCAGGTGTTCGCCCTGCAGTTTCACGGCAGGGTCATCGGCCATACCCATTTTTTTGATGTCCTCCTCGAGCCCGGCAATTCCCATGCCCTGCAGAATTCTTCGCATGTATAACGATTTCTGGGTAAAAAAAACGATGTTTTTAACCCGGGCGTTTTCCGCCGACTGTTCAAGAGCCGCTCCCAGACCTGCCGTATCGCCGGCCATGAGCATACCGCCAAGGTCCGAAAGGTCTGCAGGCATTTCCGATTCCGCAGCTTCCCCGAATGTATCCGGGGGTTTCCGGGCGTCTTCCACAGAAAAAAAGCGTTCGAAGCACGTTTCGAAAATTTCCTGTTCACGTCTGGACTTTGCAAGGGTGGCCGACAAGGCGGTTTTCAGCATTCGGCGGTCGGCATAGCCCACAAGCCGTGCGGCATTCATGGCGTCCATGTTTTCAGCAACTGAAATGCGAACCCCGGCATGCCGCAGTGCAGTGATAAAATCCAGTAAAACGTTCTCCATTGCGCCTCCTGCTGCAAGCTATATCATCCGCCGGCTAACCATGCGGTGTTGCCTCGACCTCGAACCGAAATACCGAATGTGATACAGCTTGCAACTCATATGTCCGCCTTTGCCGCCTTGGACATCAGATCCGATAAATGTTCACGCACCACATCCATATCTTCTTCGAATTTGATCAAAACGTTCAGCGTGTCCCTGACCATCCCGGGTTCGAGACGGGTCGAATGGAGAAGCACGAGAACCTTGGCCCAATCGATGCTCTCGCTGACTGAGGGAACTTTTTTCAAGTCAAGTTTTCTTACCGCCTGAATAAAGCCCACAAGCTGATTTCTCAGGCTTTCGGAAATTCCGGGCACTTTAACCTGAATAATCCGCCTCTCCAGCCGGCCTTCAGGAAACGGAATAAAAAGGTGCAGGCATCTTCTCTTGATGGCCTCGCTCATCTCGCGGGTATTGTTGCTTGTCAAAAATACGTAGGGCCTGGAAAGTGCGCTGACCGTTCCGATCTCGGGTACGCTGACCTGAAAGTCTGAAAGAATTTCAAGAAGGAAGGCTTCGAACTCCTGGTCCGATTTGTCGATTTCATCCACCAAGAGCACCGAACCGGCCGGCTGACGCAGGGCCGTCAAAAGCGGCCGCGGTTCTAGAAAATGGGTTGAATAGAAGATATCGTCGTACTGGTGCAGCCGCTCCATGGATTCCATAAGTCCTTCTGCACCCTGGAGGATATCATTCAGTTTGTCTTTCAGAATCTGAGTGTACAGCAGCTGTTTTCCGTATTTCCACTCATACAGCGCCTTGGACTCATCCAATCCCTCGTAGCACTGCAGGCGGATCAAGGGCAGGCTCAGGTAAGCGGCCATTACTTTGGCCAATTCGGTCTTACCGACCCCGGCAGGGCCCTCGATCAGAATAGGTTTTCCGAGGTGGTGCGCCAGGTACATGGTGGTGGCGATTTGTCGATTGCAAACGTACCCGTTTTTTTCAAATCCGATTCTGATTCGATCCGTGGATGAAAAATTTTCAGCAAATGATGGTTCCATCAGTCCCCTTCCTGGTTTCATATCTTTGAATGCTTTCAACCATATCCCTAAACAGTTACCATTTCAAGATAAATGGAACGGTTCCGGTTCCGGGCGTTTTACGGCGCCGCACCGGCGGAAATCATTTTATAACCATTTTTCTCTTGAAATTTTAATCGAACTGAGGTTCATATATTAAAAGAAAATTATTTACTTCATTTATTTCTTCTCATCGATTGATATCTTTTTTATCCATTCTGGAAGGAGTTTCTATGAATCCGGAGCTGAACACGCTTTACGATCTTATCGAATTTCGCGGCGCCACGCTTGGTGAAAAGCCGTACATGTACCATGAAGATCTTGTCGTCAGTTACGCCGATTACAATAAAGCGACATGCCGGGCCGCCAACGGGCTGGCCCGACGGGGTGGAAATCCCAGAGACGGCCTGGCTGTTTTGATGGGCAATTGCCCCGAGTATCTTTACCTGTTCAACGGACTTCCCCGTGGAGGCTTCTACACTGTTCCGGTAAACACCGCCTTAAAAAAAGAGGGGCTGCGGTACATTCTTACGAATTCGGATGTACGTTTTCTGGCCGTAGACGACGTGCTGTATCATAAAGTCGCCGAACTCGAGAAGCCCATCGGAAATATCGAAAAAATATTTGTCCGAAAGACCACCGATCACCCCTTGCCCGCGGAAACGGTCGATCTTTCCGAAATGCTGGATGCACCGCCCGACAAGCCGGACCATACGCCGGACCCGAATGCGATCGCCTACTTGATGTACACGTCCGGGACGACAGGATTTCCCAAAGGCGTGGTGAACCGCGTAGGGGCGCAAAATCCCCAGGCCACCATGATGTTTACCAACCTGCTTCTCAAGGAGGACGATATCCTCTATACCGGCCTGCCCCTTTTCCACGGGAACGCCCTGCTGCTTACCGTTGGATTCGCCATGGGCCGGGGCGCGTCCTTCGCCCTGGACAAACGCTTTTCCGCTTCCGGATTCTGGGATTCCGTCCGGCGTTACAAGGCCACCCAATTCAATGCCCTGGGCGCCGTGCTGCAAATTTTAATGAAGCAGCCCGAAAAACCCGATGATGGGGATAATCCCGTTCGCATGGTCCTTTCCGGCGGGTGCCCCAAAAACATCTGGGAGGCGTTCGAAAAGCGCTTCAATGTGACGATCTGGGAAATTTACGGGGCCGTGGACGGCGGCGGCATCAATTCTTTAAACCTTGGAAACGCACCCGTGGGCTCCATTGGCAAGCCCATCGGCGATATCGAATGGATGCTGGTGGACGATAACGGCAGGGAGGTCCCGACAGGCGCCGTCGGCGAACTCGTCCATAAGGTAAAGGATCACACGACAAGCGTGGAGTATTTTAAAAACCCTGAAGCCACCCGCAAAAAAGTCCGCAACGGGCTGGTCTATTCCGGCGACCTGTTCACGAAAGATGCCGAGGGCAACCTGTATTTCGTCGACCGGAAAACCGACTCGATGCGACGGAGGGGGGAAAACATTTCTTCCTTCGAAGTGGAGAGCCTTATCGAGAAACATCCGGCCGTTGCCGAATGTGCGGCATTCGGTGTTCCATCGGATCTGGGTGAAGACGACGTCATGATTTGGGTCAGGCCCAAAGCGGACAGCCGACTCGATGTGAGGGATCTTATCCGATACTGCGCGGATAACATGGCCTATTTCATGGTTCCCAGGTTTGTGGATGTTGTAGAAGAAATACCGAAAACCGAAACCCTGCGGTTCAAAAAAAACGAACTGAAAAGCCGCGGGGTGACGGAGCTTACATGGGACCGGGAAAAGGAAATGCCGGATTTCAAACCGGAGAAGTAAACCGGTCCGCCTTCAAACACCGCCTCGACACCACCATCCAACCCGTAAGTATAAAGGAGATCGACTATGGCAGTTAGAGAATTGGATATGACCATCACCAAGGAAGCGCTTGCGATGCAGAAGGAGGCAAAACGGTTTGCAATGGACGTTCTCAGGCCGGCCGGCATTGCACTCGATCGGCTCCAAACCCCGGAAGACGTCATTGCATCGGGATCGATTCTTTGGGATACCATTAAAACATACCGCGACATGGATCTTCACCTGGGAGGGTTTCCCGAAGAGCTTGGCGGCGTCGGCGACATGGACCCCATGGCAAGCATTCTGATCAATGAAGAGTTGGCCTATGGGGATGTGGGCCTGGCGATCAGTCTGGGCGTTTCGGCCATGCCGTTCAGCATAGCCGCCAAGTCGGAGGACCCCGAACTTCGGGATCTGGCCGCCGCCTATTGCAGCGATAAGACCGGTGAACTCATCGGGTGTTGGTGCATGATGGAACCGGACCACGGATCCGATTGGATACTGACGGCCCATCCGGGCTTCGATGATCCTGCAAAAGTCGGGGTGGCCACCGTCCGTGCCGTCAAGAAAGGCGATGAATACATCATAAACGGCCAGAAAGCCGCATGGGTCAGCAACGGATCCATTGCCACGCATGGAGTCGTTCACCTGAATCTGGATCCGGCACGGGGTATGCGGGGAGATGGGTTGGCCATTATTCCGCTGGACCTCCCCGGCATTACCAGGGGCAAGCCCCTGAACAAAATCGGACAGCGCCCTTTGAACCAGGGTGAAATTTTCTTCGACGAGGTCCGGCTTCCTGCAAAGTACATGGTTGTGCCGGATGCCGCCCTGGGAACGATGATGAAAGACCTGACGCTCATCGGCGCCAACACGGGGATGGGTATTCTCTTTACCGGCGTCGCCCAGGCGGCATTCGATGAAGCCCTTAACTACGCCAAAAACAGAAAACAGGGCGGCACGCCCATTTTCGATCACCAGAGCGTTCGGCTGCGGCTGTTCGAGATGTTCAAACGGGTGGAAACCTCACGGGCATTGAGCCGCCGGGTCGCGCTTTTCAATATGGCCAACAACGATCCGCTCAACGGCCTTTTTCCATCCGGTGCGCATGGGATGGCACTGAAGGTGTACGCCACCGAAACCGCCTTCAAGGTCGCTTCCGAGGCGCTGCAGATATTCGGCGGGAACGGACTGTCCAAAGAGTATCCGATTGAAAAAATCTTCCGGGATGCCCGTGCGAGCATGATCGAAGACGGTGAAAACAATGTCCTGTCACTGGTGGGAGCGGCTCATCTGTAATAGAAGCGGGCGGCCTTTAGCGTCTTTCGCCCAGGGCCCTTTCCTGCAGACTCCCGGCTGCGGTGTTCGGACTGCGGGCGCTATGCATGATGGTTCGTAAAGAAGTGATAAACGGCAGAAAGGAAAATCGACATGAGGAATGTGAAAATAATCGGCGGGGCCATAACCAAGTTCGGCAAACACCTGGATCGCAGCATCAAATCACTGGCCGCCGAAGCTGTTACGGCCGCCCTGAAGGATGCGGATATCGACAAAGACCGGCTCGGGGGGGCCTGGGTGGGTAATGCAGCACAGGGCCTGCTCGACGGACAGGAAATGATACGCGGTCAGGTGGTGCTGCATCCGCTCGGGATCAGGGGCATCCCGGTGTTCAACATCGAAAACGCCTGCGCGTCTTCGGCGGCGGCGTTCAATGAGGCCTGGGCCCGGGTGTCTCTGGGTGAAATCGATGTCGCCCTCGTTCTGGGCATGGAAAAAATGTACTATGAAGACAAAAGCAAATCCCTGCAGGTATTTGCAGCCGGAATGGACGTCGAAATACTGGCCGAATTCGTTCAATCCGCAAAGGAAATGGAGCAGAAAATCGCCTCTCAACGGCAGGCCAGGGGAGAAGCCGAAAAACAAAAGACCGGGGGCCGCAGCATATTCATGGATGTTTATGCCATGGCGGCCCGAAACCACATGGAAAAGTACGGCACCACCCAGCGCCAGCTTGCGGCCGTTTCGTCGAAGAATCATTTTCACTCATCCATGAACCCATTGGCCCAGTATCAGAAAAAATGGTCCATTGAAGAGGTGATGAATGATGTGGAGGTTGCTTTTCCCTTGACGCGGGCCATGTGCGCACCCATCGGAGACGGGGCCGCGGCTTTGGTTATCTGCTCTGATGAGTACGCCCGACAGATCGGTGCCTCAAATGCCGTGGACATCGCCGCCACTGTTATCGCCAGCGGTGAAACCACGGCTGAAGGAGATGAGGCGCCCATGACGCGCCTGGCAAAAAAAGCCTATGGCCGAGCCGGGATAGCTCCCGAGGATATCAGCCTGGCGGAGGTCCACGATGCAACGGCATTTGGAGAACTCAGCAATACCGAAGCTCTGATGTTCTGCCCCAAGGGCGAAGGCGGTCCCTTTGCCGAGGCCGGCAATACCCGCCTGGGCGGGAAAATTCCCGTGAATGTATCCGGCGGCCTTGAATGCCAGGGGCACCCGGTCGGTGCCACGGGAGCTCGCCAGGTGGCGGAATTGTACCTTCATCTTACCGGCCGGGCCGGAGAGCGCCAGGTCCCGGGCGCCAGGGTCGGGCTTGCTCAGAATGGCGGGGGTACTATCGGCAATTCCGAGGCGGCTTTGTCGATCATTATATTGAAAAAATGAGCGCGACGGACGCGGCGGGATATATAAAAGGAGGTAATAGAATATGGCATGGGAAGAAATAAAAGACATACTGCGGCCCCAAAACGTGCATATGGGAAAAATGGCCGTAAATGAGGAAAAATGCAAGGGTTGCGGCCTGTGCGTTCTTAACTGCGTCACCCGCGCCTGGGAAATGGGGGAGAACGACATCCCGCGTTTAAGGCAAGGGTACAGCTGCCTGAGCTGCTACAATTGCATGGTTGCCTGTCCGGAGGGGGCCGTTTATATCGAGGAGCCGTATCATGTGGACGGGGGATTCTGGAAAACCCTTCCCCATCCGCTGCCGGCCAAACCCCCAATGCCGCCGATGGACGAGGCGGGAGATCCCACCGACTACACAGCCGTGGAAAAAGCCATTCTCGAAAGGCGAAGCGTGCGCAACTACAAAGACAAACCGGTCCCGGACACGCTGATTCGGCGGGTGATCGAAGCCGGCCGGTTCGCCCCGAGTTCGGGAAACTGCCAACCGTGGAAGTTTATCGTCATCACCGACAAGGCGATGATCGATGAACTCGATAATGCGATTGCAGAGGTTATCGGCGGCATGCATTTTATGTATATGGATGACGAAACGGTCAAGGGGTTCGAACCCATGGTCGCGGAAAACCCCACACCGCCGGCCGACCCGAGGATGATCATCGGCGGCTTCGGACCCATTGCCAGAAAGGAGGTTCTTCCATCCCTCGGGGCACCCGCCGTGATCATGATTGCCGGTGATATGCGGTCGATTGCCGGACCTTTGATTCAGGTCGGGATTTGCGGGCAAAATATGTGCCTCGCCGCGAACTCCCTGGGAATCCGCTCCTGCTGGGTAGGATTTTACGCCGTCCTCGAACAGTATCCCGACATCAAAAAAAAGCTCGGTCTTGAACCGCCGTGGACCATCATTTCATCGATTGTCCTGGGATACCCCAAGTTCAATCAGGATGGTATGGTTGCACGGGAATACCGTCCGGTCACATGGTTCAGAAACGGCTGGGACCTGCCCGAAGTTGAAACGTAGAAAAAAATACATTAGAGGGCAAGCAGCAGCATCGCCTTCCATCCTGCTTGCCCCTGTTCAGTGCCCGGCCGGAAACGGCTGATTCATGCCATTTCCGCGTTGGCCGGAAACGTTAATCCTCATACGTAAACTATTTTCGGAATTAGCATTTTTTTGCTGTCTTTACCTGATGCGAATGTTCTCATTTCCGGCCGGCATTAAGCAGGCAGATTACCTCCCCTTGGCATCAGCCCCCTTCTCATCTTCTCTGATTTTGAAAAAAATCGGCTTTCTATCCCGGACCTTATTTTGTCAAAATTACACAGCCTTTAACAATTCAAATCCCTTGATCAAGAGATACCCCCTCTAAAAATATGGGGGTATCTCCATATTTGACCAATTTCATATTTTTAAAGCTTGATCAGTTTGTTTTTTTCGGTTATAGGGGTTGCATATCGATACAGTTTCAAGGCTTAATTTTATTTGTAGCGAGGAAAGTCTTATGGAATTTTGGCGGGTACCACTTGATGCGGAAAATATTGAGGTAACACAAGGTATTGTTTACATCATCGAAGACAGGTGCAAAGGATGTGGGTACTGTATCGAATTCTGTCCTAAACAGGTGCTCGAATTCTCGAAAGATTTCAATTCAAAAGGATATCATCCTCCCACGGCCGTGAAACCGCATGAATGCGTGAATTGCCACTACTGTGAAATCATCTGTCCCGAATTCGCCATTTACTCTGTTGAGGCCCCCCTTTCCGCATGAACTTCTTTTTTCGGTCCGGCGGAATACCGATTCCTCCGGATATTAACCCGTGAGACGGGGTGCCAACCGGCGAAAAATGCCCGTCAGCCGATGTCTCCGTGTTCGGATTTGGAAAGGCGCTCGATAATGTATCGGCGTAATGAACGCACTAACCATTTTACAAGAGGACTTCAATGAAACCAGCGGTTCTCACCGGAGAGCATTTTTTAATCGGAGATGTGGCCTGTGCCGAAGGGGCACTGGCCGCAGGCTGCCTTTTTTTCGGCGGGTATCCCATAACGCCGGCCACTGAAGTCGCCGAACACATGTCGGCACGGCTGCCGGACGTCGGCGGCACGTTCATTCAGATGGAAGACGAAATCGCCGCCATGGCATCCGTTCTCGGCGCCTCTTGGGCAGGTGTGAAAAGCATGACGGCCACTTCGGGTCCGGGGTTCAGCCTCATGATGGAAAATATCGGCCTGGGAATCATAACGGAGACACCCTGCGTCGTGGTAAACGTTCAACGGGCCGGCCCATCGACAGGCCTGCCCACACATGGCGCCCAAAGCGACATGATGCAGGCGAGGTGGGGGTCTCACGGCCATTATGAAATCATCGCACTGGCGCCTGCTTCGCCGCAGGAAATCTTTTACCAGACCATCGACGCGTTCAATATCAGCGAAACCTACCGAATTCCGGTATTCATCATGACCGATGAAATCGTCGGACATATGAGTGAACGGGTTTCGATTCCCGATGCGAGCCGAATCAAACGCGTGTCCAGACCCACCCCCAAAGGCAGGAAAGACCGGTTCAAACCCTTCGAACCCGGCCCCAACGGTGTAGCTCCCATGCCGGCCGCCGGGCAGGGCTATAACGTGCACATTACCGGGCTGACCCACGATGAGAAGGGTTATCCCGTTATGTCGGTCGAGGCTCAGGCCGAAATGATGGAGCGGATCACGGCTAAAATTCATCGCAATTTGGATGATATCATTCGAACCGAATCCTATCGCTTAGACGATGCCGATATCGCAATCATCTCTTACGGTGTCTCCTCCCGAACAAGCCTCGCCGCTGTAGATGAAGCCCGGCGCCTGGGCATCAAGGCCGGTTTGCTGCGGCTGATCACGGTCTGGCCTTTTCCTGAAACGCAGATCCGTCGGCTGGCAAAACAGGTCAAAAAGATCGTCACCGTGGAAATAAATTTAGGTCAGATTTTTCTGGAGGTTCAGCGGTGCGCCGCCGGAGAAGCCCGGGTGACGCTGGTTGGGCATCCGGGTGGAACCATTATATCACCGGACAGTGTTATCGATGAACTTAAGGAGGCCCTGTAAAATGGAAGTTTCGGCCCAAAAAATCAAGCAGCCCGAACACCCGTTGGACAATCTTTTGCGAACCGACCGCATTCCCCATATCTGGTGTTCCGGATGCGGGATCGGCACGGTTTTTTCATCATGCCTGGTCGCCATGAAGACCAGCGGGTTGGATCTTCAAAAAATGACCATGGTTTCAGGAATCGGCTGTTCCGGACGTGCGGCTGGATACGTCAATATAGATTCCTTTCACACCACCCACGGCAGAGCGATCCCGTTTGCAACGGGGTTGAAATTGGCCAACCCGGAGTTGACCGTCGTTGTTTTTTCCGGAGACGGGGACCTGTTTGCCATCGGCGGAAACCATTTCATTCATGCAGCCCGGCGAAATATTGAAATCACCGTTATTTGCGTCAACAATTTAAATTACGGCATGACCGGGGGGCAGGTGGCGGCCACCACTCCATTTCATGCCAAAACCACCACCACCCCCATGGGAAATCCCGAAGCGCCTTTCAATCTGCCGCTGCTGGCCTATGCTTCCGGCGCCACGTTCATTTCGCGGTGGACCATTTTACATGCCAGGGATTTGACCAATTCCATCGAAAGGGCTCTCAAACACAAGGGTTTTTCCTTTATCGAGGTGCTCTCGCCCTGCCCGGTGAACTACGGACGGCGAAACAAAGAAAAGTCTTTCGATACGCTGAAATTATACCAGGAAAAGGGAATTATCAAGAACAACGCCCATCCCGCCGATGCCGTCATCGAATTCGACGCCGGCATCATCCTCGGGGATTTTTACGAAATCGAAAAACCCACCTGTATCGAGCTGTATGATAAAACGTGCAGGATAATCGATACCGGACCACCTGCCAACTCGAAGAAGTGATTGGAGCCATGAACGACAAGACCGCAGAATCGGAAAAAAAAGAAGTCATTATCACGGGCTTTGGCGGACAGGGAATCGTACTTGCCGGCAGCATTCTCGGCAAGGCGGCCGCTCTTGGGGACCATTTGGAGAGCACGCTGGTACAATCTTACGGCCCTGAATCCAGGGGGGGAGCATGCAGCGCACAGGTCGTAATATCGACCGGCACGATTCACTATCCGTACATCAAAACGCCGGACGTCCTTGTTTGCATGTCCCAATCCGCCTATGAGAAGTACGTCGATTCGCTGAAACCCGAAGGTATTTTGCTATTAGACCAGGACCTGGTCCGGCCGAAGGGGAAAAAGAAAGATTTTTTCTCGATTCCCGCGACCCGAATGGCGGAGGAGCTGGGTCGAACAATGATGGCCAATATCATCATGATCGGTTTTCTGACGGCAATCACCCGCATTGTCTCAACGGACGCGGCCCGCTCGAGCATCATGGAATCCGTTCCAAAAGGCACGGAAGAAATGAACACCAAGGCCTTTGAAAAAGGATTTGACTACGGCCTGGCTATTCTGAAAGGACGTCAGAAAAAGGCCGCCGGACAGGTAGGAGCCATCTCATGAAAGGACCTAAAGATCGTCTTCATAAAGTGATCGTTATCGGCGCAACCGCCGCCGGTATAGCCGCAACGAACAAGCTTGGGGAAATCGGCATTCCCGTCACCCTTGTGGATTCAGAGCATGATCTGGATGAGAAACTCTCGAAAGGCGAATATCGCCTTGATTCCGGCATGGCATTTACTTACGCGCATCGGCCCGGAATTCTTCGCATTCTGAGAAATCCATCCATTCAGTGCATGATGCCGGCCGACGTGCTGTCCATCAAACACAATCCCCAGGGATTCCGGGTGCGGCTGCAAAAAAAGCCCACCTACATCGACGCCGACCGGTGCCTTCTCTGCGGAAAGTGCGTGGACGTCTGCCCGGCGATATCGCCGGACGGTTTAAAGGCCATTCAGCACAGGGGGCGCATGGGGCTGCCGGGCAGGCCTTTTATCGACAAACGGCGGCAGCCCCTTTGCGAGGAAAATTGTCCGCTGGGCGTCAATGTCCAGGGATACATCGCCCTGACAAAGGCGGGACGGTATGGTGAGGCGCTCGAACTGATTCGGCAGGACAACGTTCTGCCGGGCATCTGCGGGCGCATCTGCACCCACCCCTGCGAGACCGAATGCCGCCGACAGGAATTGGATAAGCCGATCGCCATTCGGGACATCAAACGATTTGTTGCAGACCGGGAAATCGCGGACGGCACCACGCCCTTGGAAACGTATTCGAAGGCCGCACATTCCCGCAGCGAAAAAATAGCCGTTGTCGGTTCGGGGCCGGCCGGCCTGGCCGCCGCGGCGGATCTGGCGCGGAACGGATACTCGGTGACGGTGTTCGAAAAGGAAAAAAAGCCCGGCGGTTTTCTTCGATATGCCATCGGAACCCATCGCCTGCCCCGGGAAATTCTGGACAGGGAGATTGACGCCATCGGGCGCATGGGCGTCACGTTTGAAACGGATCATGCCATCGATTTGCAGGACGGACTGTCGGCTTTTTACAGAAACTTCAGTGCCGTTTTGCTTGCAACAGGAGCATGGAACGACCGGAAGTTGGGCGTCCCCGGAGAATCGCTTTCCGGCGTGGAAGGCTGCGTCTCTTTTTTATCCCGGTTTTATCGGAATCCTGCAACCGAAATCCGTGAAAAAATCGCCGTCATCGGGGACGGAAACGCCGCTTTCGATTTAGCCGGGGTGTTAAAACGTCTGGGGGCGGAAGTCACCCTGGTCAGCTGGTTTTCCGAAGAGGATATTCCGGCCGACCCGGAAGAACAAAAAGGTGCCAGGGAAGAAAAGATCACCATTTTAACCCGCCTTCAAGTCGTCGAGTTCGCCGGGTCGGACAATCGATTGAGCACCCTGATCTGCAAACCGACCAAACCCGGAAAACCGGACCGACACGGCATTTGCTGGCCGATTTTGGCAAAAAACAGCGAGCCCGTCGAATTGTCTTTCGACCGGGCGATCGTCGCCATCGGCCAAACCCACTCATTTGCAAATGCTTCCAGGCCGTTTCAATTTGCCGTTACTTCCAAGGGGTCCATCCGGACCGATGATGCTTTCCGAACCGATTTGAAATATGTTTATGCCGCCGGTGATACGGTTACCGGTCCAAGTTCGGTAGTGCAGGCCATGGCTTCGGCCCGGAAAGCCGCACGGACGATTCACAGCGACCTCGGTGGAGAAGAGGACTTGTCCATACCGTTGTCACGAAGCGAAGAGGAATATCCGCCGATACCGGAAGATATTCCGGCCATGGCCCGTCCGCCGATGCCGGAGCGCCAACCCGCCACCCGGATCTTCGACTTTCATGAAGTCGCCCTCGGCCTGACCGAGTCCCAGGTACTTTTCGAAGCCCAGCGATGCCTGCAGTGCGGCATCTGTTCCCAATGTCTTCAGTGCGTTGAAGCCTGTGGGGAGATCGGGGCCATTATGCACCAGGATGCCGCGAAGGAAATGATGGAGCATGCCGGTGTTCTGATCATCGCGGACCCGGACATATCGCCGCAGGTCAAAGGGGATGATGTTATACGGGCATACGGTCCGAAATCCGCAAAACCCGACGTAAACGCCATGGTTATCCGCGGCCTTTCCGCGGCTGCGAGAGCGATGGTGCTGCTGGAGGAAACCTCCCAACGGCCTAAAGGATACGGCATTTCATTTCATGCACCCGATCCCGGCCTTTCACCCGCTGTCCGAATGGGTATTTTCGTATGCCGATGCAACGACAGCATGGGCTGGATGGATGAAATGACCCGATACCTCGAACAGTTGAATGAACGTGAAGATATTGCCCACGTAGAAATACTGAATTCGGCCTGCATTTTTGACGGCTATACTCAAATCCTCAGGATGGTGCGGGACAAGGGCATTACACGAATGGTGCTGGCCTCATGCGTGTGCTGCCCGTTGAATTTTATCTGCAGTGCCTGCACGGATCAGCGAAGCAGACTCAAGAATGCACTCTTTACCGGAACCGGCATCAGCAGGTCCATGGTGGAAACCTGCAATATCAGGGGGGAAGTGCTTCGCCTTGTCGGCCGGGACCCCGAAAACGCGTTGACCCGTTTTACGGGCTTAATGGAACGTTCCATCGAACGGGCAAGACGGCTGAAGCCCCTACCCGCTTTGATTCGAAACTATAACTTCACGACCGCCGTTATCGGAACATCCAAAGCCGCCATGAACAGCGCCATGACGCTGGCCGAAGCGGGTTTGGAGGTATTTCTTTTCTCGAGCAACAGCACCGATCTCAGTGCCACTTCTCTCCATCAAAATATTCACGTGTTGAAGGACGCCGTAGTAAAAAGCATCAGCGGCAACCTGGGTGAATTCAGGCTGCTCGTCCAGAGAGGCGATTTTGAGCAGAACCTGCAATTCGGGTCCGTTATTCTCGGTGAGAAGGCCCGATCGAAAATCAACTATGTCCATCAGCACGAGATGCCCAGCAGGATGGTGACATCGACCCTGCAAAAGGCGGGAAAATCCGGGCTGCCTTTTTTCGCGCCGGGCTCTACCTCCATTAAGGGACTTTACCTGGCGGATCCCCCGGGCATTCACGTTTCCAAAAGGAAAAAGGGCGAATCGGCGGCCGTGAGTGCGGCGGCGCTGATGCCCCGTGGGCCCCGTCAAAGCAAGGGCTTTACGGTGGTCGTCCATGAATCCCTGTGCCGGGGGTGCGGCCGCTGCGCTTCGGTTTGCCCGTACCAGGCCATCCGGATGCATCAAAACGATCTCGGGGGCTGGTACGCCGTCGTTAATGAAACCATTTGCAAGGGCTGCGGCAATTGTATATCCAATTGCCCTTCCAATGCAGCGGACAGCCCCTACCGGGATCGGTATTTTCTGGAGCAGACCATTGAAGAAGTACTGGTAAATAATACATCCACGATAAACTAGAGCGTTTTGAACATGACCCCGAAAAACATTATACTATTCATTTGCAACTGGGCCCCGCACACGGCCTATCAGGCACTTCAGGACCGGTGTGCGGATATTCCGTACGAAATCAAAATGGTCCGGCTTCCCTGCACAGGGAGGGTCAGCAAGTCGCTGCTGTTAAAGGCCTTTGAAATGGGCGCCGACGGTGTGGCGGTTGTCGGCTGCTCCCAGGGGGCCTGCAGATACGGCAGCGGCACGGATATCGCCGCCACCAATATCGAAGATACCGGGAATATTCTCGAAATTTTGGGGCTGGGGCGCAGCAGGCTGCGTCATGAGACCTGCCTCCCCGAAGACGCCGATGCGCTTTTGCATTTTTTAAAATCCTTCTCCGAGGAAATCGGGACGATGGGGAAAACCCCGGTTTCGCCGATGACGGAGCCCCGTCCCACAGAGCCCGTCACCGTAGAAGAAATCATTTCCAAACACGATGTATATGCCTGCCAGGACTGCGGCAAATGCTCTTCGACCTGCCCGTTGACGCTTATCGGAAAACCGTTTTCACCGCGCTCCGTGGCAAATGCCATTATTGCCGGACATGTGAATTCGCCCCAGGTGAAGGAGGATATATGGTCTTGTCTGACATGCGGCATTTGTTACGACCGGTGCCCCTCGGCAGTGAATTTTCCGGAATTCATTCGGGATATCCGATTTTTCATAACCAGCGGAGGCCAGATTCCGCGGGAGACCCATGACGGTTTTTTTCACGCATTAATGAGGACCATGACATCACCGAACCTAAAGCCGAGAAAATGGAATTGGCTGCCCAACAAAATTCGAACCGATGACGCCGGTAAAATCTTGTTTTTCGGTGGATGCGCCCCCTATTTCGACCGATTTTTCAAGCATCAACAGGGGGTGAACACAGCCGCCATATTGGAAGACAGTCTCCGATTGATGAATTTTTTCGACATTCGGCCGGCTCTTCTCGAACACGAGCGCTGCTGCGGGCATGATCTGTTATGGTCAGGCGACAGGGAGCATTTTCTCAAGTTGGCGGCCCTCAATGTAGAGGCTATCCATCGAAAGAACATTGAAGAAGTGGTCACCGCCTGCCCCGAATGTTACCGGACCCTGGCCCATGACTACCCTGAAAACGGCATTTCAATCGACTTTAAGGTAACCCACATCTACGAATTGCTCCAACGGGAAATCAGCAAGGGCGGCATTGAATTCAAGAAAATTGCCAAACATATCACCTTTCAGGATTCATGCCGGATGAGCCGCCTCGATGACAATGCCGATCTTCCCAGGCACCTGCTTTCACGATTGAAGCCGGAAGGGTTCACGGAGATGCAGGAGCATGGCCGTGCCGCCGTCTGCTGCGGCAATTGCGCCTGGATCGGCTGCGACTCCTACAGCAAGGCCTTGCAGGTGAAGCGCTTGAGGCAGGCAAAAGAAACAGGCAGCGATTTGCTTGTCACCGCCTGCCCGAAATGCCAGATCCACCTTGGCTGCGCCATGGAGGATCCCTTTTTGGGTGACGAACTGCGCATTCAGATGAAAGACTTAACCGGCATAATCGCCGAAACCATCACTTGGGAGTAGTCGAATCACCCTGGATGATGCTGTGTTTTTAAAAACGAATTCGAGAGGTAACTGATGGAAGCAATACGCGTCTTACATACATCTTCGGAAGAAAACGCCGAACCCAGAATCGGTGTTTACGTATGCCATTGCGGTTTGAACATCGCTCAAACGGTCAACTGCCAAGCCGTGGCTGAACAGGCGCTTGAATTGGAGAATGTTGTTGTAGGAAAGGACGTCGGCTATGCCTGCTCCGAACCGGGTCAGCATGAGATTCGCACGGACATCGAGGAGAACCGCCTTGACCGCGTCGTGATCGCATCCTGTTCCCCCCGGCTCCATGAGCCGACCTTTCGACAGATGATGCAGGCCGCCGGACTGAACCCTTATATGCTTGAAATGGCTAATCTTCGCGAACAGTGCAGTTGGGTCCATATGAAGGATCCCGAAGCGGCCACGAAAAAGGCCATAGACCTGGTCAAGATGAGCATCTCCCGGGTGCGCCATCTCACACCCCTGTTTCCGGAGAATCTGCCGCTGACCAAACGCACGCTGGTGATCGGCGGCGGAGTTGCCGGCATTCAGGCGTCCCTCGATTTGGCCGACAACGGATACGATGTCGTCCTCGTCGAGAAGAGCCCCTCCATCGGTGGTGTTATGGCCCAACTGGACAAAACATTTCCCACGATGGATTGCTCCATCTGAATACTCGGTCCGAAGATGACGGATGTCGGTCGGCATCCCCGGATTACGCTTCATACCCTTACGGAGGTCACTGATTTAAAAGGGTATGTCGGCAACTTCAAAGTCAAATTGCTGAAAAAAGCGCGGTACGTCATGGAAAACGAATGCACATCCTGCGGCGAATGCGTCAAGGTATGCCCCGTGGTGCGTCCGGATGAATTCAATATCGGGCTTTCTTCCCGCAAAGCCATCTACTCACCGTTTCCCCAGGCCGTGCCCGCTGCATACGTGGTCAATATAAAGGAGTGCCTGGGCAACAACCCCTCGGTATGCGCCAAGTGCGTTGAGGTTTGTGAAAAGAAATGCATCAATTTTCATATGTCCGATGAAGAAATTGTCGAGGACGTGGGGTCGATCATCGTGGCCACCGGATCTTCACCGTATGATCCCACGGAAATGGATGAGTACGGCTACACCCGATTTGAGAATGTTCTGACAAGCCTTGAATTCGAACGGCTTGTCAATGCGGGCGGCCCTACGAAAGGACGGCTTATCCGGCCTTCGGACCGGAAGCTTCCCGCCTCCGTCGGTTTCATTCAATGCGTCGGGTCCCGGTCGGCGGCAAAGGGCGGAGAATACTGCTCCAACATCTGCTGCATGAATTCCATCAAAAGTACGCTGGTGATCAAAGAACATTTCCCGGACATTTCGGTCAAAGTTTTTTACATCGACATTCGGGCATTCGGCAAGGGTTTCGAAGAGCTCTACCGCCGAAGCCGGCGCCTGGGTGTCCAGTACATCCGCGGACTGCCTGGAACCGTTGAAGAGAATGCCGAAAAAAGCCTGAGGGTGGCCGTGGAAAATACCGCCACCGGCAAGATCGAATTTCATGAATTGGATATGCTCGTTTTGGCGATCGGGTTAAAGCCCAACAAAAGCAACGCAAGGCTGCAGGAAATGCTTGGGCTCCAGTTGACTCCGGACGGCTTTTTCCTGGAGGCCCATCCCAAGCTGCAGCCTGTGGATGCCGCCACCCGCGGGATCTTTTTCGCCGGCTGCACGGAAAGCCCCAAGGATATCAAGGAGACCGTCACGCAGGCTTCTGCAGCGACAGCCCGCGCTATCCGGCTGATGCACACGGGAGAAATACTGACCGAGCCGATCACCGCTGAAATGATAACGGAAAAGTGCAAGGCATGCGGCATATGCGCCGAGGTGTGCCCTTACAATGCCATCAGCGTGGACAAAAAAAACAAGATCCCTGCAGTCGTCAATTCCGCGGCATGCGCCGGATGCGGCACCTGTGCGGCCGAATGCCCCTTTGACGCCATCATTATGAACCATTTCACCGACATTCAGATTCTCGAACAGGTGGGTGCCATGCTCGAATCGGCACCGGAAAACAAGATCCTGGTGTTCGCCTGCAACTGGTGCTCTTATGCAGGCGCGGACTACGCCGGCGTTTCACGGCTCCAATATCCGCCCAACACCCGCATCGTTCGAACCATGTGCTCGGGACGCGTGGATGAGAAATTCATCTGGGAAGCCTTTGAAAAGGGCGCACCGGTGGTGCTGGTGTCCGGTTGCCATTTCGGGGACTGCCATTACATCGATGCCAACCACTGGACGGAAAAACGTGTCGGGAAAATCCATAAAAAAATGGAGAAGCTCGGACTTCGGCCGGAGCGCCTGCAGCTGAAATGGATCAGCGCAGCCGAAGGCGTCATATTCTCGGAGTTCATGAAGAAAATGGAAAAACTTCGGCAATCGGTCTCCCAGGCGGAAATCGACGAAACCATGGCAATTCTCAGCAGCAGAAGCGTTGACGGCGAAGGCTGAAAAAAACGGCATCGACAATGGAATTTCTCGCCGATTTACACATTCATTCCAGGTATTCACGGGCAACCGCCAAAAATCTGGATCTGGAGCATTTGTACATCGCCGCCCGGATAAAGGGCATTACGGTCGTGGGAACGGGCGATTTCACCCATCCCGGCTGGTTTTCCGAAATTGTGGACAAGCTCGAACCGGCCGAACCCGGTTTATTTCGCCTGAAGCCGGCGATCGCCCGGGTCTGCGACACAGAGGTGCCGTCGTCCTGCCGAAAACCGGTCCGCTTTATCCTGGCAACGGAAATCAGCAATATCTACAAAAAAGAAGGCCGCACCCGGAAAAACCATAATTTGGTGTTTCTGCCCGATATCGCACATGCGGAAATTTTTAATGCAAAGCTGGACGCCATCGGCAATATCACCTCCGACGGCCGCCCGATTCTGGGGCTTGATGCCAAGCACCTGCTGGAAATACTTCTCGAGGTCACCGAGGAGGGATTCCTGGTGCCCGCCCATATATGGACGCCGTGGTTTTCACTATTGGGGTCCAAATCGGGTTTCGATTCCCTCGAGGCCTGTTTTGAAGATCTCTCACCCCATATTTTTGCCGTTGAAACGGGCCTGTCATCCGATCCGATTATGAACCGTCGGGTTTCCGGCCTGGACGGCTTGACATTGATATCCAATTCCGACGCCCACTCTCCCTTCTATCTCGGCAGGGAAGCCAACCTGTTCAACACCGAGCTTTCCTACCACGATATGAAATCCGCCCTGAAAAGCGGCGATTCGGACCGTTTTCCCGGCACGTTCGAGTTTTACCCTGAAGAGGGAAAATATCATTATGACGGTCACCGAAAATGCGGTGTTCGGCTGCATCCTGAAGAAAGCCTGAGACACAACGGCATATGCCCCGTGTGCGGCCGGCCGCTGACGCTCGGCGTTTTGTATCGTGTTATGGAGCTTGCGGATCGGGATACCGCCGATACCGGTTCGGTTCCGTTCTTCCACAGCATTATTCCGCTGCCGGAGATCCTTGCCGAAATTTACTCGGTCGGCCCGAAAACGAAAAAAACGGCGGCGGGTTACGATCGCGCACTCCGCAAGCTCGGTCCGGAATTCGACATTCTGCACACCATTCCGACCGCCGATATCCAAGCCGCCGGGATTCCACTGCTCGATGAAGCGATCGAACGCATGCGGGATAACCGCCTGCATGTTTCGCCGGGATATGACGGCGAGTTCGGCAAAGTCACCATTTTCGAACCGGAGGAACGAAAGCGGCTGATGGGCCGACCATCGCTTTTCTCCGGTCCCGGTCGGCGCCTCCCACCGAGCCGTGAACGCCGTTAAAGAAATCTCCTGAAGCACTCGAGATCCCGACAACAGCGGAACTGCCGGCTTAGCTTTCCGGCCCGGCCGAATACCATCAGGGGTAAGACAGGTGCAGCCGCCGGGGATCAAACGGAATCCGGCTGATCCTCCCGGCCGATTTCTTCGACAATCACGCAAACCTCCCGGCGGTCCAAGCTCCTGTTGAGCACGGCACTGCGGTCTTTTATACGCTTCACGATACGGTCGAGGTTGTGTCGGTCATACGCTATGCCGATCGATTTCAGGTAGTCTTCCACCAGATGACGGCCGCACAGGACATTGAGAAAGTATTTCTTTTCGTCGGCGGTGCTGTAATGGATGATGCCGTGTGTACCGGCAACGTGCGTCATAATGGCGTCGCCGAAGGCGGGGGTATTGTAGTGAAGCGGGCCGAAACCGGTCTGCCGCACACAGATATCGTTAATGTAGGCGTAATAGGATCTAAAAAGATCCACTTCATCCGTTTTCACCCGAACCGGGATGCCCTGCTCCTTCAGCATCCGGCTCACCACGTACACGTCACCGATGCCGTTTCGCTCCCCGATTCCCAATGCCGCAACTTCAACGATCGATGCACCGGCGACCACTCCCATTACGCTGTTGGCGGACGCCATGCCGAAATCGTTGTGGCAGTGAACGGCAATGCGGGTGCTTCGGCCTTGAATACGTTCGGCAATTCGCCGAACCATGCCATAATAAACGTTGGGCGCCAACCGGCCGGATGTATCCGGCAGCGTGATGCCGTCGGTGCACAGTTTTTCGACCGAAAATTCAACGCATCGATCCAACAGATCGGGATCGGTGGAACCCACATCGGCAAACGCCAGGATGGTGAATGCCTCGGGGACCTTTGCGCGTATCAGAGAAACCGTTTCGGAGAGATCGGTGAAAATGCCGTCCAATCCAAAGCGTTTGATCATGGAGGGGTTGACGCCGGAATGAAGGTGGTAATCGGTAAATCCGTGATCGAGCATCCGGCCGACATCCTCCGGCTTGGCCCGGCAGAGCCCGGCGATACGTATGCCGTATCCCTCTCGACGGGCCAGGCGATGCAGCATCGAGGCATGCTCGACTTCACTGTGATGCGCCGGCGGGTAGGCGGCCTGGGAGACGTGAATCCCAAGGCGCTCCTGGAAAGCGAGGATCTTTTTTCTTTCCTCCGCGGAAAACATCAACCCGCGGTATTGCATTCCTTCCCGAATCGTCTGATCCACGACGATGATTTCTGTATCCACTGCGCGGGGTTTTATGCCGACTCCTTTTTGTTTTTGTCGATTTCCCCCTGGAAGTATGGATTGGCAAAGGCAAGGAATTCGTCATTGGTCATCAAGGGTTTAGACGCGGCGCGCGTCGATTCTTCGCTGATGCCCCCGGTGGAGACGCATTCAAACCCGGCCTTTTGGAATGCTTCGTAAACCGGCCTGACGGATTCCGGCGCCATCTCTTCCATGGTTTCCATAACAGGACCCATGGGACGAACCAGGGCGCCGACAAACTCGGCCCTCATGTTTTTTGCGGCTGCCTCCATGTGCTGAACGATCGGGTCGAAATTGTCCATTTCACCGAATCCGCAGGTGGAAATAAATACCATTTTATGAGGATCGATGTCTTCACGTCGCCGGGGATGCCGCATGTGGCCGTTTGCAATCTCGATAAACGGCAGGCAACGGGTGATATGCCGGTCCATAAACGTTTTCATCTGACCGGTAACGCCGTCCACGTAAACGGGAGAAGCATAGACCAGCACATCGGCGTGATCCATTTTTTCCTGGATCGCCGGCATATCGTCGTTGTGAACGCAGGTGCCGGGCCGCACCAGCCAGCAGTTGAAGCATCCGGTGCAATAGTTGATCCGGTGGTCGGCCAGATAGATGGTCTCCGTATCCGCACCGGCCTCCCGGGCTCCCTCCATAAACTGCTGAAGAATGCGGTCTGTCGCCCCCTTGGCCTTTCTCGGACTGCCGTTGAATGCCAACACTTTCATGGTATCCTCCTGTTCGATAGGTGAAAAGAAGTGCCCATCCTGCAACAACCAATTTCATACCACCGGTATCTTCATAAAACAAATTGTAATTGCCCTGCAATTCTGATAAGCATTATTCATACTATGAATTAAATACATTTTTTGATGGATCTATCTTATCTTTCTATTATAACTGCCGACTATATCGAAAGGACCGCCATGAATGGATTCATGTTCCATGCATCGGGAAACCATCGGAAAGAGGCCTGGATAAATTCCAGGGATGATTATGAAGAACTTTACCGAAAATCCATGGAAGATCCGGACGGGTTCTGGGGGGATATGGCGGAAACGTTTTTTTGGGAAGAAAAATGGACATCGGTCCGGGATTACAATTTTCACCTTTCTAAAGGCCCTGTTTACATTCAATGGTTCATCGGCGCCAAGACAAACATCACTTACAACTGCATTGACAGGCACCTCGAAAGCAGAAGGCATCAACCGGCGTTGATCTGGGAGGGCAACACGCCGGGAGAAGACCGTGTTCTGACGTACGGACACCTCTATGATCAGGTCTGTCGGTTTGCCAACTGTCTGCGGTCACTTGGAATCAAAAAGGGGGACCGTGTAGCCGTCTACATGCCGATGATCCCCGAACTGGCCGTTGCCATGCTTGCGGCCGCGCGTATCGGAGCCGTTCACAGTGTCGTATTCGGGGGATTTTCAGCGGAGGCCCTTGCGGACCGCATTTTGGACAGCGGCTGCAGATTATTGATTACCGCTGATGGGTTCATGCGCGGGGATAAGGCCGTCGATCTGAAGCGAAATGCCGATACCGCCATGGCGATTTGTGAACGCCGCCATCATCGCGTTCACAACTGCATCGTGGTGAAAAGGAGCCGTGCGAAAATACCCATGGCATCCGGCAGGGACATCTGGTGGCATGACATGGTCAAGGATGCCGACCCGGAATGTCCGGTCGTGTGGATGGACGCAGAAGATCCCCTGTTTATCCTCTATACGTCCGGTTCCACCGGAAAACCAAAGGGCGTACAGCATACGGTGGGCGGCTACATGGTGTATACGGGCGTCTCGTTCAAATACATTTTCGACTACCACGACGGCGATCGATACTGGTGCACAGCCGATATCGGCTGGATAACCGGACACAGCTATATCGTATACGGACCGCTTTCTCAAGGCGCCGTGACGCTTATGTTCGAAGGCGTTCCGAATTATCCCGATCCGGGCCGATTCTGGGCCGTGGTGGACAAATGGCGTATCCATCAGTTTTATACGGCGCCCACCGCTATTCGAGCACTGATGGCCCAGGGAGAAGAATGGGTTCTTCCCTATGATCTGTCCAGCCTCCGGCTGCTGGGTACCGTCGGCGAGCCCATCAACCCGGAAGCATGGATGTGGTACTTCAAGCATGTCGGAAAAGAAAGATGCCCGATCGTCGATACATGGTGGCAGACGGAAACCGGCGGCATTATGATCTCCCCCCTGCCGTATGCCATCGGCCAGAAACCGGGTTCCGCCGCCCTTCCCTTCTTTTCCGTCAAGCCGGTCCTGCTCACGGAAAAAGGCGACGTAATCCATGGAACCGGACAGGGGCTGTTGGCCATCGAGCAGCCCTGGCCCGGCCAATTGCGGACCGTTTTCGGAGATCATACGCGATTGGAGCAGACGTATTTTCTACCGTTTGACGGCTATTATTTGACAGGGGACGGCTGCCGGCGTGATGAAGACGGTTACTTTTGGATTACCGGCCGCGTGGACGACGTCATAAACGTCTCCGGTCACCGCCTGGGCACCGCCGAGGTGGAAAGCGCCCTGGTCGCCCACCCGGATGTCGCGGAAGCGGCGGTCACCGGATTCCCGCACCCGATTAAGGGTCAGGGAATCTATGCCTATGTCACTCTTCGCGTGAATGTCATGCCGGACAATGTGCTTATAAAAAATCTGAAAAACCACGTCCGAGAAGAAATCGGCCCCATTGCGACGCCGGACGTTATCCATTTTTCACCGGCGCTTCCCAAAACACGGTCCGGTAAAATCATGCGCCGGATCTTGAAAAAAATCGCATCGGACGACTATGAAGACCTGGGAGATACAACCACACTGGCGGATCCTTTGGTGGTGAATCAGTTGATCGATACCCATAAGGATCTGATCTATAGAGAATAATTACTTTACGCTACTCCAGACCCGAATTGCCGGTGGTTGAACACCCCCGCATTTCATGCTTTTAAATTTCTTGACATATGTATCAAACATCGTTAAAAGAGGGCATTAAATTTTAAATTGCGCTCACAATTTAAGGATGGGCGCTGAAGCGAATCGATATCTGAATGAATCTTATGGCCCTTAACAACCTTATCGGCATTATTATTATCCTCGTCGTAGGCGTCGTCGTCTACGGTGGGGAAGGGTTGGTAATGGCCTGATTTAGCCCAAAATTTAAAAAAAAAGACCGTTATCAGCCCGAAGCTGATAACGGTCTTTTTTTTTATGAAACTATTTTTCAGAAATGGAGAAAACCCGGATCATGAAAAGTGATATTGCGAAAAAAGGCATCGAGAGGGCCCCCCACCGGGCGCTGTTCAAGTCCATGGGTTACACCGACGAAGAGGTGAAAAGGCCGATTGTGGGCATCGCCAATTCCGCAAGTGCCATTGTCCCCGGCCATGTCCACTTAAACCGCATTACCGAAGCCGTTAAAGCCGGCGTTTACATGGCGGGAGGACTACCCGTGGAATTCGGCGTCATCGGGGTTTGCGACGGCATCGCCATGAATCACACAGGGATGAAATATTCCCTCGGCAGCCGTGAACTCATTGCCGATTCCATTGAAGTCATGGCGAAGGCTCATGCATTTGACGCGATAATCATGGTCACCAACTGCGACAAGATCGTTCCCGGAATGCTCATGGCATCCGCACGGCTGGACCTTCCGACCGTAGTGATCAGCGGCGGCCCCATGCTCGCGGGAAAGCTGCCCGGCGGCGACGGAGCCGCAGGCAAATTGGACTTGATCTCCGTATTCGAAGCCGTCGGCGCCGTGCGTTCGGGTCGCATGACCGAGGATGAACTGGAAAAAATCGAAAATGAAGCCTGCCCGACCTGCGGATCATGTGCCGGCATGTTCACGGCAAATTCCATGAATTGCCTTACCGAAGCCGTCGGGATGGGGCTTCCCGGCAACGGCACGATTCCCGCCGTTATGGCAAAACGGATACGTCTTGCAAAGCAAGCCGGAATGCGCGTTATCGATCTCTTGAACCGCAATATCACCCCGAAAAAAATAATGACCCAGTCGGCGTTTATCAATGCCCTGACCGTGGATATGGCACTCGGTTGTTCGACCAACACCGTGCTGCACCTCCCGGCGATTGCCCATGAAGCGGGCATATCGATCGATCTGAACCTGATCAACAGCATCAGTGAGAAAACCCCGCACCTGTGCTCACTGAGTCCGGGAGGGATCCACCATATCGAAGACCTTGACCACGCCGGCGGAATTCCCGCGGTGATGAAAGTCCTTGCCGGAATCGGTCTTATCCGGGAAGACTGCATCACGGTAACCGGTCGGACCATCGGAGAAAATATCTCCCAATGCCGGGTCCTGAACCCGGATGTCATTCGACCGCCGGAAAATCCCTACCATACGGAAGGCGGACTGGCCGTATTGTTTGGCAATCTTGCGCCGGACGGCTGTGTCGTCAAGCAATCGGCCGTTCTCGATGAAATGCTTTCCCATACAGGCCCCGCCCGTGTTTTCGACTCGGAAGAGGATGCCACCGAGGTCATTTTATCCGGTAAAATCGAAAAAGGCGATGTCATCGTGGTCCGGTATGAGGGTCCCATGGGGGGGCCGGGGATGCGGGAGATGCTGACGCCCACATCCGCCATCGCCGGAATGGGAATGGATGATTGTGTCGCGTTGATCACCGACGGCCGGTTTTCAGGCGGGACCCGGGGCGCGGCCATTGGTCACGTTTCCCCCGAGGCCATGCAGGGCGGGCCGATTGCCGTTATCCGTAACGGGGATATGATTTCGATCGACATCCCGAAGAAGACGCTTACGCTGCGTATCGACGAATCCGAAATGAGAAACCGGCTTGAGAATTGGCACCCCCCCGAACTGAAGATCAAACACGGCTACATGGCCCGATATGCCGCTCGGGTTTCTTCCGCGGACAAGGGGGCGGTGATGACATGAGGCTTGGTCGGCATGACTTTGTACCGAAATTAACATGCGGGATTTTCCCCGCCGAAATGGAAATAATGCAATGAAACTTAAAGGCACTCAAATATTGATGAAAACCCTAAAAGAAGAAGGTGTCGACACAATATTCGGGTATCCGGGAGGCGTTGTGCTGGACGTCTATGACGAACTCCTGCGTACGGATATTCGACATATCCTGGTCCGCCATGAACAGGGCGCCGTGCATGCCGCCGATGGATATGCACGTGCGAGCGGCAAGGTCGGCGTTTGCCTGGTGACCTCCGGTCCCGGCGCCACGAACACCGTAACGGGAATTGCATCGGCGAACATGGATTCCATTCCCGTGGTCGTGTTCACCGGCCAGGTTCCCACCCACCTCATCGGCAACGACGCCTTTCAGGAAGTCGATATCGTGGGCATCACCCGGCCCTGCACCAAGCACAACTACCTGGTAAAGCGCACCGAAGATTTGGCCGAAATCGTCAAGGAGGCATTTCACATCGCCAGGTCGGGACGCCCCGGCCCGGTGCTGGTCGATCTCCCAAAGGATGTGATGAATGCCCAAATCGATTACCGGAAGCCGGATCCTCCGAAACTCAGGTCCTATCATCCCAATTACAGCCCCAACACCAAGCAGCTTCAAAAAGTGGTCAACCTTGTCCGGAAATCCCGGCGGCCGGTTATTTTTGCAGGCGGCGGGGTCATTCTGTCCAAGGCGTCGAATGCGTTGACCGAATTCGCCCGAAAAACCCAAATCCCCGTATTGGGCTCCCTGATGGGAATGGGCGCCTTTCCGGGCTCCGATCCGCTGTGGCTCGGCATGCTGGGGATGCACGGCACTTACAGGGCCAACATGGCCACGGCGAATTGCGACCTGATGATTGCCGTGGGAGTCCGGTTCGACGATCGGGTGACCGGCAAAACGGATGCTTTTGCATCACAGGCCACCATCGTACACGTCGATATCGATCCCACCTCGATCCATAAAAACATACCCGTTTCCATTCCCATCGTCGGGGACTGCAACGCCGCGCTGACCCATATGAATACGCTGCTCGAGAAAGAGGATTTCGCCGAATTTCCAGCCCAACGACAGGAGTGGCTCAACCGGATCGAGGAATGGAAAAGCACCAAACCCCTGGCCTACAAGCAATCGACGGTCATCAAACCGCAGTATGTGGTGGAAAAACTGTATGAACTGACACACGGAAACGCCATCATTACGACGGAAGTGGGACAAAACCAAATGTGGGCGGCACAATACTACCATTTCGACCGCCCCAACCATTTTATCACCTCGGGAGGTCTGGGTTGCATGGGGTTCGGTCTGCCGGCCGCCATCGGTGCGCAGGTCGCCTGCCCGGACAAGCTGGTGGTGGATATCGCCGGAGACGGAAGCATTCAAATGAACATCCAGGAGATGGCCACTGCGCTGGAACATCGGCTTCCGGTGAAGGTGGTAATTTTAAACAATGGATTTCTGGGGATGGTTCGGCAGTGGCAGGAGCTGTTCTATCAAAAGCGGTATTCCCATACCTGCATGGCTTACGGTCCCGATTTTGTCAAACTCGCCCATGCCTACGGCGCTCTGGGCTTGAGGGCCGAAAAAGTCGAGGAAGTAGAACCGGTGCTGAGGGAAGGACTCGCTTCACCGAAAACGGTCATTATGGATTTTGTCGTCGAACCGGAGGAGTGTGTTTACCCCATGGTCCCGTCGGGAGCACCGATCACGGAAATGCTTCTGGCTTAACACAAGGAGATTCCGACATGAAAAACGAACGGCACGTGCTGTCGATTCTCGTAGACAACGAACCCGGTGTTCTTTCCAGGATTTCGGGTCTGTTCAGCGGCCGCGGGTACAACATCGACAGCCTCAGCGTTGCGGAAACCACGGATCCGAAAATTTCCAGGATAACGGTTGTCACCTCGGCCGATATGCCGGTCGTTGAGCAAATCAAAAAACAGTTGAACAAACTCATCAATGTCATCAAGGTGTATGAATTGACGGGCAGCGATTTTGTGGAGCGCGAAATGGCCCTTATCAAAGTGAAGGCGCTGCCGGAAAACCGGGCGGAAATCCTGAGAATTGTGGATATTTTTCGATGCAAGATCGTGGATGTGGGATTGAGCCACTATACGCTGGAAGTCACCGGCAGTTCCGGAAAACTGATGGCTCTGTTGAACCTTCTCAACCCCATCGGCATAAAGGAAATCGTAAAAACCGGGGTTGTCGCGCTGTTCAGGGAAACGAAGTGACCGGCAAAACCACAGCCCAAGAAGGTTAACTGCGGGGCTGAATTAACAAAAACACACCGCAATCCATAAAAAAGGAGATTGACATGGCAAAAATCGATTTCGGCGGGATTATGGAAGACGTAATTACACTGGAGGAATTTCCCTTGGACAGGGCAAAGGAAATCCTCAAAGACGAAACCATCGCCATACTGGGCTATGGTGTTCAGGGTCCCGCACAGGCACTGAATTTGCGGGACAACGGGTTTTCCCCCATTATCGGCCAAATCGAAGGGGATGCCTACTGGAAGAAAGCCGTTGCAGACGGTTTTGTCCCCGGCGAAACCCTTTATCCGATAAAGGAAGCCGCCCGGCGGGGAACCATTGTCCAGGAACTGCTGTCGGACGCCGGACAGGTGGCCACGTGGCCGATGGTGAAGGAATGCCTGAACCCGGGGGACGCCTTGTACTTTTCCCACGGTTTTTCCATCGTTTACAAGGACCAAACCGGAGTAATCCCACCGGATCATGTCGATGTAATTCTGGTTGCGCCAAAGGGTTCCGGAACGAACGTGCGGCGAAATTTTTTAGACGGCAGCGGCATCAACTCCAGTTATGCCGTTTTCCAGGATTATACGGGCCGCGCCGATGAGCGGACGCTTGCCATCGGCATCGCCATCGGATCCGGATACCTGTTTCCCACCACGTTCGAAAAAGAAGTCTACAGTGATTTGACGGGTGAACGCGGCGTACTCATGGGGTGTCTTGCCGGCGTCATGGAAGCCCAGTACCGTTTGCTCCGCAGGCACGGCCACTCCCCGAGTGAGGCCTTTAACGAAACGGTTGAAGAGCTCACCCAAAGCCTGATACGCCTCGTTGCGGAAAACGGGATGGACTGGATGTTTGCCAACTGCAGCACAACCGCACAGCGTGGCGCACTGGACTGGGCGCCGAAATTCCGGGACGCGGTGGCGCCCGTATTCGATGAACTCTATGACCGCGTGGTTTCCGGAAAGGAAACCCAGCGGGTTCTGGCGGCGAACAGTGCACCGGATTATCTCGAAAAGCTCAACAAAGAGCTCGAGGCCATTCGAAATTCGGAAATGTGGCAAGCCGGCGCCGCCGTTCGGGCCCTGCGTCCCGAAAACCGAAAAAAATGAAACAGAGGTTGGAAAATCCGCAGCCTCTGTAAAGGAACCGGGAGTTTGAAATGAAACCGATACAATTATATGACACCACCTTGAGGGACGGCACCCAGGGTGAAAATATCAACTTCACGGCTGAGGAAAAGATCAAAATCGCCAGGCGTCTTGACGGTATCGGAATACATTTCATCGAGGGCGGATGGCCGGGATCCAATCCGAGGGACCGGCGGTTTTTTGAACTCATTCGCCATACCCCCTTTGAAAATTCCCGCATCACGGCGTTCGGTTCCACAAGAAAGCCCCACACACCTCCGGATCAGGATCCTAATTTGAACGCGCTCTTGGACGGTGAAACGCGGACGGTCACCATCTTCGGCAAAAGCTGGAATTTTCACGTGCGGGATATCATGCGCATACCTTTGGAAGAAAATCTGCTCATGATTCGGGATTCCGTTTCTCACCTCACATCCCAAGGCCGTACGGTGATTTACGATGCGGAGCATTTCTTCGACGGATACAAGGCCGACAGGGATTATGCATTGAAAACGGTGCTCGCAGCCATCGACGGCGGCAGTGACACCGTTGTCCTCTGCGATACCAACGGGGGATCTCTGCCCAAGGAAGTGGAAAACATCATCGCGGATGTGCAAGAAACCGCAGAAGCCCACGCGGCCGGACGCCCGATAACGATCGGCATTCACGCCCATAACGACTGCGGTCTGGGGGTGGCCAACACGATTGCCGCCGTAGAAGCCGGTGCCGAAATGGTCCAGGGGACGATCAACGGCTACGGCGAACGATGCGGCAACGCGGATTTAACGGCCATCATTCCTGTCCTTTGCCTTAAAATGAACCGGCCCTGCATTTCTCCGGAGCAGCTGAAAAAAATTCGGCAGCTGTCCCGGTTTGTCAGCGAAACGGCGAACATGGCGCCTGTCGGCGGTCGCCCGTTTGTTGGAAAGAGCGCGTTTACCCATAAAGGCGGCGTACATGTCAGCGCGATCATGAAAACCCCGGCAGCCTACGAGCATATCGATCCGGAGCTGGTGGGAAACAAGCGCCGTGTGCTGATTTCGGACCTGTCCGGCAAAAGCAATATCGAATACAAGGCCAAAGAACTCGGCATTTATCCGGGGAAAACCGGTTTCGACAGCCGGAAAATCGTCTCCGAGATAAAGCGAATGGAGCAGGAAGGGTATCAATTCGATATCGCCGATGGTTCATTCAAGATTCTGATGGAAAAATTCACCGACCGGTTCGACCCGAAATTCGAATTGGAATCGTTTCGTGTGTCGATCGAAAAAGATAAAGACAGGCACTGCCGATCGCATGCGACGATTAAAATTTCCGTGGACGGGCAGACGGAAATTACCGCCGCCGAAGGCCAGGGTCCGGTCAGCGCCCTCGACAACGCCCTTCGAAAGGCTCTGGACAAATTTTTCCCGAACCTGGAGGAAATGGGACTTGTCGACTTTAAAGTCCGTGTCATGGACGGGGAAAAAGGAACATCGGCCAAGGTGCGGGTACTGATTGAATCACGGGATCCCGACGGCATCTGGACGACTGTCGGAGTATCCGAAGACATCATCGAAGCAAGCTGGCAGGCCTTAGCGGACAGCTTTCACTGCAAGCTGAGCGCCTCCTCGCGCGAACAGGATGCTTCATTGTGAGCCGGCGCTTTACGAGAGCGCCGGCCCGATGCCGTACGGAAGGATTTTTGCCTTGAATAATACCGCGTTTTTGATATAAAAGCGGCTTATTTGAAAGGACTTATTTTATGAAACCCAATTGGAGGAAAAACGCCGCGGGATTACACCATATCGAAATCCCGCGGCCAATGCTTCAGGGATGTTTTCTCTCACATGAACCGTTGAAATACGAACGAATCTTAAAACGTCAACAGGGAGAACACCAATGAGTGAAAACGTCATTATTTTCGATACCACACTCCGGGACGGGGAGCAGTCGCCCGGCGCAAGCATGAATACGGCGGAAAAACTGCGCCTGGCGACCCAAATGGAAAAGCTGGGGGTGGATGTGATCGAGACCGGCTTCCCGGCGGCATCGGACGGCGATTTCGAAGCGGTTTCCGAAATCGCCAAAAAACTGAAGCACATCACGATAGCCGGACTGTCCAGAACGGATAAAAAGGACATTGATCTGGCCTGGAATGCGGTGAAACACGCCCCCCACAAACGCATTCACATTTTCATCGCCACCTCTGATCTTCATATGGCGGAAAAATTGAAGATGTCACGGGAGCAGGTGCTGGCGGCAACGGTGAATGCCGTTTCCTATGCCAAGTCGTTCACGGACGACATCGAGTTTTCCGCTGAAGACGGCTCCCGAAGCGACCGGGATTTTATGTGCAAGGTATTCGAAGCAGCCATTGAAGCAGGCGCAACCACCATCAACCTGCCGGATACGGTCGGATATGCCATTCCCGGTGAATTCGCCGAATTAGTGCGATATGTCAGAAGCCGCACCCCCAACATGCACAAGGTAATCCTCAGCATCCACTGCCACAATGACCTGGGCCTCGCTACGGCCAATACGCTGGCGGCCATCGAAGCCGGCGCCAGGCAGGCGGAGGTCTGCATCAACGGCATCGGCGAACGGGCGGGAAACACCTCACTGGAAGAGGTGGTCATGGCCCTTCACACCCGGCCGAACTTCTTTCCATTTACGACCGGAATCAAGACGGAATACATCTATCCGACAAGCCGACTCGTCAGCACCATTACCGGCATGATGGTACAGCCCAACAAGGCCATCGTGGGCGCCAATGCCTTCGCCCATGAAGCCGGCATTCACCAGCACGGCGTCCTGGTCAACCCGATGACCTATGAAATCATGAAGCCGGAGACCGTCGGGCTGAGCGCCAACAAGCTCGTACTGGGAAAGCATTCGGGCCGGCATGCATTGCACGACCATTTAAAGGAAATGGGATACGATCTGTCGCCGGGCGAACTGAATACCGTATTCAAAAAATTCAAAGACCTGGCCGATAAAAAGAAGCATGTACTGGATGAAGACTTAGAGGCGCTCGTCCAGGAAGGTGTGCTTCGAACAGCGGAAACATTCAATCTGGAATACCTGCACGTCAGCAGCGGAACGACCGTCATGCCGATGGCAAGCGTAGTTCTGAACATTAACGGCAGGCCGGTCAAAGGCGCAGGCTACGGCAACGGTCCCATAGACGCCGCATATAATACGATTTCGACGCTTGCGGGGACCCATTCGGAACTATTGCGATTCACCATCAGCGCATTGACGGGCGGTACGGATGCACAGGGGGAAGTAACGGTGCGCCTCAGGGAAAACGGCCTGATTGCGCTGGGCAGGGGCGCCGACCCCGACATCATCACGGCCAGCGCCAAGGCTTATATCAACGGGCTTAACCGTCTGGAGTATCTCAAAATCCACCCGATCACCCTGGAGCAGTAAACCGCGTATGCCGCCCCTCCCCTCGCCGGGGGAGGGGCTTTATATCCATGCTTCCCCATCAGGTCTTTCGTGAGGCTTCTCTCCTGTTTTCCTTCGCACGATGATCCGCTCAGAACATCACGAACGCCGCTAATCACCCATTTTGGCCATGTAGTCGTCATACAATGTTTCGATGAACAGCTTGTGCTTGGCTTCTTCCTGGCACAGCATCTTGAAAAGCGCTTTTTCGTCTTCGGTTTGGGCATTGTCCAGGAAGCTGTTGTACAGTTTGAGCGAGTTTTCCTCCCGTTTCATGGCGAGGATCAGAATCTCATTGTAGGCCATTCCCTTGTGGTAATCCATATCCACGAGATAGTCGCTGCGCTTTATATCGGTAATCCATTTGTACGTATACTCGGGAAGGCTTTTTGCGACGCCTTTTTTCTTTACATTTTCAAGTAAGGCCCGGTGCTTTTTTTCTTCTTCGGCAAACTCCAGCAGCATTTGTTTCGACCCGGCCATCGATTCCTCCTCACTTACCATTCGGTAAAACTGCGCGGCCTCCTGTTCTTTTTCAATGGCAAAATCAATGATGTCTTCAAGGCTGTTAAATGTCATCTGTCCTCCTTGTCCGTCGTCGGCAGTTGCAAATGGATAGAAGTGGTTTCAAAACCTCCCCTCAGGCCCAATATCGGCGTTGGGATGAAGGATTCAATGCTCAAAATACGTAATGTATTCCTGCGCTTTAATCCTTCCTCCCGCCTTGATCTTTGACCTGATTGAAGGTTTTGAAACCACTTCTAAGCAAGCGTCTTACTCGATGATCAACGACCCTATAATGCTTGTGATATCGGTCATACCTCTTTTTACAAGATAGTGCGTTATGCCGTCAATCATTTCCATAGTGGCCGCAGGATTGATGAAATTTGCCGTGCCGACCTGAACAGCTGAAGCACCGGCGATCAAAAATTCAAGGGCGTCCTCAGCCGTACAAATGCCGCCGACCCCGATCACCGGGATGGAAACGCGTGCTGCGGTCTGCCACACCATTCGCAGCGCAACGGGCTTTATCGCGGGTCCGGACAATCCGCCGGTGACATTAGCCAGTTTGGGGCGCCGGCTTTCAACATCCACCGCCATTCCCGTGATGGTGTTGATTACGGACAGTGCATCCGCCCCGGCGTCCTCGACCCTTAAGGCAATGTCCACGATGTCCGTTACATTGGGGCTGAGCTTTACGATAACGGTCTTGCCGGTTTGTCGCCGAACGGCACGGACCAGGTCCTGGGCGGCGCATCCGTCGATGCCGAATGCCACGCCGCCGGCAGCGACATTGGGGCAGGAAATATTGACTTCGATGCCGGAAATGCCGTCGATTTTGTCGATGCGGCCCGCAAGATCAGCATATTCGGCAACTGTCCGGCCGTAGATATTGGTAATCATCGGAGTGGAAATTGTTTTTAAATACGGCAGCTTTTCCTCTTCGAAGCGTTGAATTCCGATATTCTCGAGACCGATGGCATTGAGCATCCCGCATGCGGTTTCGACGATTCGCGGCGGCGGATTTCCATGTGAAGGTTCAAGCGACAACCCCTTGACGATAATGGCACCCAATCGGTTCAAATCGACAAGAGACGCAAATTCCCTGCCGTATCCGAATGTCCCCGAGGCCGTCATTACGGGATTTTTTAACGTCATTTTCCCGATACGAACCGTTAGGTCGGGTCTGCTCATCGCTTATTTTTCCCGTATATTCAAAGCAAGTTCAATGTATTCCGTTCGCCTGAAAAATCCGCTATTCGGCGGAAGGCGGTGTACACAGGCCGCTGATATAATGCTTCGCATCTTGATTGCCCATCTCGGCGGCACGCTTGAAATCCGAGAGCGCTTTTTCGGTTTGCCCGTCCAAAAGATAAATCCGCCCTCTGCCGTAAACATACGTTGCATTTCGGCCGTTATGCCCAATCGCCCGTTCGACGGCTTCGAGCGCCTTATCCATGTCGCCCAGCCCCGCCAACGCCATTGCTTTATGAAAATGGGCATTGCTTTTGCCGGGGTCAAGTGAAATCGCCTTTTCGAAGAACTTCACAGCCGCCTTATCGTTTCCATATACGGCACTCAATACACCGCGGTCCGTCCAATAGTCGGCGTCCTTCATGATGGTTTCCGTTTTTTCATCCGGAATCGATTCTTTCGGCCGTATGGAAACCGAAGCTGCGGCTTTCTTCAGCGGGGGTGATGCAGCCGATTTTTTGAACATTTCGACAAAGGTTCGAATATCGCTCAACAGGACAGCGGACTCGGCACCCAACCGTCCGTCATCCAGTTCCGCCGAAAGCGTCATTTTGCCGGTTTCCGGCAGGATGTTCTGCTTTTCCCCCTCCCCTGCACTGCTTCGAACGGCGTTGAGGTAGCCCACCCAATCCATTTTCATCGTAAACAGAGGCCCCGTATCCACGGTCTCTTTGAATTCGGGTACAGCGAGAAGCAGTTCGGCCATGCGGTCATCATCCGGCGCGATGATAAAACATTCTCCTTCTTGTGCCAGCCGCATGTTGTAGACCACCTCAGGTCCGGGCGACGCTTCGGACACATTCTGAAAACCGCCGGCCGGCAGCGGAACGGCCATCCTGACGCCGTACACGGTCCTCCCGGCCACGTTGCTTTCGGGGGTTGTCTCGAATCGAACGACAGTATTCGTTCCCCCCTGCGTTTCCAAGGCCTTCGTGATGGATTGGATATACGCTTCGAGCCACGGCAGGTATATTTCTTTTATGAAATGTGCGTTGGTTTCGGGTATCAGTACGCCGACCATTTCCAATTGCACGCGGTTTCCCGAAAGGCTCATGCCGCCGGCAGATTCTCCCGTAAAGTGTTCCATAATCCCGGTAAGTGCTGCGAGATCGATGCCCATTTCGGCATAAAAGGTTCCAAACACTTTTTCCAGGAGGCCGATCATTCCCCGTAAATCATACCGTCCCGACCTGAAGCTGATCTGCTCGTCCGGTTCATACCCGTTCAGCAGCGTCAATCGATCTTTTCGAACGAAAAGTGCACCCAGTTCGCTGTTGTCAACAGCTTCGGCATCAAAAGAAAACCGAATCACTTCGTCGTCGATATCGATGCCCTGTGAAATCGATGCAACCTGCCGCCCGACATCCATCAGTTGGTTCATCATTTCCTTTAGATGATGCGATGACATCTGGTTCGGGCGGTTTGGGACAGTAGTGGGCCCCTTTTCATCGATCCCGGCGATGGATTCCCGAATCTTGGCTTCGGATTTGGACAGGATGGATTCAACAGCTAATTCAAAGGACAAAAAATGATGGTATGGGTTCTTCGAAGCCGCTGTCAGGGCATGCTGCATTCCCTCCGACGCCCCTTCCGGTCTGCTCCCCGGCGGAAGGGAAATCAGGTATCCGTTTTCGACAATCGCGGCATTATAGGCGGCCTGAAAATTCGGGTTGGGTTCATTGTAAGGAATGAAAATCGCCATTTCCGGTGTTGGATCCGCCATGATGGCACCGATCACGATCAGCCGGTCCGAATCGATCCATTGGGTGCCCTGGAGCATGGATCCGGCCAAAAACCCGGGGGATTTCAGAGGAGAATCGGGGTTCGGCGGCACCAGACTGTTGATCAGCGCAAGTTTCTCGTCGAGTTTCCCGATTTTCACCATCACATCGAGCGGGCCGGCACTCGAAGCGGGAAGCGGCAAAGTCCAAAAACCTGTCACAAGTGTTACGAATAGGACGCAAACTGCTGGTTTAAAGTACGTTTTTTTCATGCGGGTCACCTCAGTCATTGATGATGGCAGGTTATCGTCTTGGGTTGGAAAGGGATTAAAGCCTTACAGACGGAAAACAGTTCCAGCTTCATACCACATTTCCCGTTTTCAGCACAATGGTATTCCCCTCTTGAAAAGCAACGGCCGTTGGACCCGACAAGGCGCCGCTCCGATGCATTATCTGATGGGTGCTTTCGATCGGACACTCAAATGGCGCTCTTCTTACCGGCCGAGGTTCTCGAATGCCGTATCGACTGCGGCGATCGTCAGTTCGATGTCCGAATCCGTATGCGCCGCGGAAACGAAAATCGATTCGAACTGTGACGGAGCAAGGTATACCCCGCCGGCCAGCATTTCCTTGTAATACGATGCAAAATAATCGAGATCGGCGGTCTTTGCGTCGCTGAAGTTCGTTACCGCTTTATCGGTAAAAAACATGCCCAACATCGACCCAACCCGATGAACGGCAGCGGGGATGCCTTGTTTTTCCGCCGCTTTTTTAAGCCCCGCCTCCAAGAGCGCGGAGGTGTTTTCCAGAACATCGTAAAATCCGGGGGTTTTCAGCTGCTCCAGTGTTGCAATACCCGCCGCCATGGCCAGGGGATTTCCCGAAAGCGTACCGGCCTGGTAAACGGGCCCTTCCGGCGCGATTTGCGTCATCACCTCGCGTCTTCCGCCATACGCGCCGACCGGCAGTCCCCCGCCGATAATTTTTGCCAGGCAGGTCAGGTCCGGGGATATGCCGTAGAGTGATTGGCCCCCCCCGTAGGCCACACGAAAACCCGTCATCACTTCATCGAATATCAGAAGGCTTCCGGTGTGTGTCGTCCATTTTCTCAATGCCGGCAGAAACCCCTCGGCCGGCGGCACCAGCCCCATATTGCCGGCAACCGGTTCCACGATAACGCACGCCACCCGGTCCCCTTTTTCCGCCATGACGGCTTCGAAGGCGTCAATGTCATTATACGGAAGTGATATCGTATGCTTAACGACGTCGGCCGGCACGCCGGGGCTGCCGGGAATGCCAAGCGTAGCGACACCGGAGCCGGCCGCCACCAGCAGGGTGTCTGCATGGCCGTGGTAACACCCATCGAATTTGATCACCGTATCCCGTTTCGTATATCCCCTTGCCAGGCGTACGGCGCTCATGGCCGCCTCGGTCCCGGAATTGACCATCCGCACCATTTCTATGGAATCAACGGCTTCGACGATCATTTCGGCAAGCCGGGTTTCCTGCTCGGTGGGGGCGCCGAAGCTGCTTCCTTTTTCAAGGGCGGAGGCCACCGCCTTGACAACGTTCGGATGGCCGTGGCCCAATATCATCGGTCCCCAGGACCCGACATAGTCGATCAATTCATTTCCGTCCACATCGTAGATTCTGGCGCCCTTTGCACGATCGATGAAGATCGGATCCGAGGCGACGGATTTGCAGGCCCGAACCGGGCTGTTGACGCCGCCCGGGATATAGGTGACGGAATGTTCGTACATTCTTCGGGAGTTTTCCTGTTTCATTCTGCACATCCTTTCATAATTGGGTTGCCTGTTTCATAAATACGTATTGACATTTCTTGTCAAGATGAAAAGATTAGAGGCAATTTCATTACGTGATGCAACCCTGAAAATCGAAATCGTATGACGCGCTATCAACAGCTGAACAAGCTTGCCAAGTTTCTGAGCTATGTTCTCGGCCGCAGGCCCGATGAATTCGGGCTGGTGCCGGATCCCGAGGGGTATGTCAAAATCAAGGACCTGTTGAAGGCCTTATGCGAGGAAGACGGATGGCGGCATGTGCGGCGCGCCTCCCTTGACGAGATCTGCCTGTCCCTCGAAAACCCCGTGATCGAAATCAGCGAAAACCGGATTCGAGCCGCTGACCGGGAATCGTTATCCCTAACGTCGCCGGCTGAAAATTTACCGAAGCTCCTGTATACCTGTATACGCCAAAGAGCCCATCATCATGTCGTAAACCGCGGAATTTTCCCGGCCGGAACGGATCGCATCATTCTGTCACCGGATCCGGATATGGCGCTTCGGATGGGAAAGCGCATCGATTCGCACCCGGTTCAGTTAACGGTCCATGCACACTCCGCCGTCGAGAACGGATCGTTCTTCGAACAATACGGAGGTCTTTACATATCCGAATTCATCCCGGTAGGGTGCTTTACCGCCCCTCCCCTGCCCCGGGAGAAAACCGACTCGAAATCGGGAGAAGCCCATGCGGAAAGACCCGAACCGATAATGCCCGGCAGTTTCCTGATAAATACCTCCCGGGTGGCGCGGCATGGGAAGCCGAATTCAAAAGATCGCAAACCGGCCAAGCAGCCATGGAAAAAAGACCGCAAACAGATGCGCAAACACAAGGAAAAGATGTGGCCGGTATGAGTTGAGAATGCGTCAAAACAGAGGGAAACTTTAAACGCAGGAAGACGTTACGTATTCTGGGATTAAAATTTTCCGGCCGGCGCAGAAATGGAGTGAATCAGACATTTCGGGATGGACATTAAAAAGAATTGACATCCAGGGACAAAGTTGCTAACCAGATTAACTTTATGACAATACCATAAGGGCCGTTAGCTCAATTAGGCAGAGCACCTGACTCTTAATCAGTAGGTTGAAGGTTCGATTCCTTCACGGCCCATCCAAATCTTAAGGGTTTTCAGTTAGTCAAGGCTGAAAGCCCATTTTTCTTTTTGGAGCCCAAATGCCCTATTTCGACATGATTGACCGCATCTTGCGGTCAATTTGCGGTCAATTGGATTGCTCGCCTTCGAAGCAAACTTTTCTGGAGCAGACTTAAGGCCGGATTGGGTGCAACGCCGGCTAAACGAATATTGCTCATATGGGGATTTTTTCAACTGCGGCGAATGCGAAAAATCAAATTAGAATATTACACATAGGTATTTATCGGAATAAATCATGACAATCCGCAAAGAAAAAAAAACCATCCGCCATTCAATAAGGTTCAAAATATTTCTTGTTAGCCTTATCCCCACCATTGCTCTTTTGGCCGCAGCAATCCTTAACAACCAATACTTAAGTGTGTTGGGAGATAGCGCCGAACATATTCTTTCTAAAAATTACAAAAGCATCCGTTCCGCTCAAGGAGCGCGAAAGACCCTGGAAGACATTAGAAATTTGTTTCTCGAACACGTTTCCAAGGGCGACACCTTATCGTCCTTTCCTTCCGAGGCACTGACAAGCATTTCCGTTAATTTGATTATCTGTTCAGAAAATGTAACTGAAACCGGAGAGCAGGAACTGGTGGATCAATTAGTACATGATTTCCGTGAATATGAACATCTTGCAGAAACTATTAAAAACAACCCGGAAAATCTCTTTTCTCATGATTTTTTTTCAGCTTTTCTGAAGCTTACAGCAGAAATGGTTTCAAAAATAGACGATCTGGTAGCCATTAATGAAAATGCCATGGAACAGGCTGAGCAAAAGACCCGAATGTTAGCTGATCGTGCCCAGCAACAGGCGGCTGTTCTTTTCGGAATTATTATTGCCGTGATTTTGACCTTGAGTTATTTTTTGTCGCATCGAATCGCAAAACCCATTATGAAGCTGGCTCGACAAATTTCGGGAATCCAGGAAAGTACCGGTAAATATCCGATCATCCAGGCAGGGTCGAGCGATGAAACCGGATTTTTGACGCAATCTTTTAACCGACTATTCAGTCGCCTTAAAGAATATGATCATCACCGGGATGAAATCATTGCGACCGAAAGAGAGAAAGTTCGCCGAAGTGAAGAGGCCAAGGGTCGCTTTATTGCCGATATTTCTCATCAGATTAAAACACCTATGACATCACTGGCAATGAGTGTGGGCATGCTGTATAGTCGCGGAGAAGAAATCGGCATTGAAAGAAGAGACAAACTATTTTCAACCGCCTATGAAGATTGCACCCGTCTGACGTCTTTGATAAACGAACTTGTTGACATTTCAAGACTGGAAACCATGTCTCGACCACGGCCTAAGGAAACTCTCGATATCGCTGTGGTTGTATATGAAAGCCTCGCCCCTTTGATCAAGCAGGCCCAAGGTCAAGGGATTTCAATCGATATCGATATGCCGGAAAATCCACCCAAGGTAACGATCGATTCGTTCCGTTTCCCATGGGTACTGACCAACCTTGTCGGCAACGCATTGCGTTATACCGATCCAGGTGGGCATATTGGTCTAAAAATATATATCCAAGATGACCGGTTATTTTTCCAGTGCAGTGACACAGGGTCAGGAATTGACCCTGTTTATCTGCCCTATATTTTCGACCGTTTCACACAGTTTTCCGAACGCGGCAAAAGCGGTACGATCGGTCTCGGTTTAGCCATCGTAAAGGATATCATTGAAATGCATGGGGGTGATATTAAGGTTCAAAGCAGAAAGGGAGAGGGTACTGTTTTTACGTTTTGGATCCCCCTTTCCTTGGAGAAAATAAATGAAAAAGGCATTGATAATTGATGATGATCAAAACATCCTGACCACCCTTCAGATTTACCTTGAAGATAAAGGATTCGACGTTACCGCAGCCGCATCGGGTTCAAAGGGCATTCAGGCTTTCCGATGTGAAGCTCCTGACCTGGTCATGCTCGATATGAAACTGCCCGACAAAAACGGACTTGAGGTGCTCAAAGATATTATGAAGAGCGGCCAAAAGAGCCAAGTGATAATGATCACCGCCTATGCTACAATCGAGACCGCTGTAAATGCCGTCAAAATGGGCGCATTCGACTATTTACCTAAACCATTTGTTCCGGGCCAGTTGGATCTTGTACTGGAAAGGCTGAACCGCCTTCATCAAATGGAGATGGAGATTGCAACGCTGAAAGGCATTTTTTCCGAGGGTGGCATACTGACTCGAAATCATCGGATGCAAAAAATACTTCAAACCGCCCGCCAGGCGGCGGATTCTGAAGCGACTATTTTAATCGGCGGAGAAAGCGGTACCGGCAAAGGATTGTTGGCACAGTTAATACATGACTGGAGCCCCCGTTCCGGAAAACCTTTTGTTACAGTGGATTGTGCGGCTTTGCATGAAAACCTGCTTGAAAGCGATTTGTTCGGCCATGTTAAAGGTGCATTCACCGGAGCTATTCGGGATAAAGAAGGCAAGCTTGCATTAGCGGGCGGGGGCACTATATTCTTGGATGAGGTTGCAGAGATTCCAGTCTCGGTTCAGGGAAAACTGCTGAGATTTTTGCAAAACCGCGAATACGAGCGAATAGGTGATCCCAGGTTCCATACCGTAGATGTCCGTATTATCGCCGCAACAAATAGGGATTTAGAGGAAAATGTTCGCGAAGGGGCTTTCAGGGAGGATCTTTATTTCCGATTGAATGTATTAGAGCTGTTTTTGCCTCCTTTACGGGAACGGCCGGAAGATATCCAACTTCTTGCCGAACATTACCTGAAACGTTCTACCCACTTGAACGAAAAAAATATTCGATTTATTTCAACAGAATCCATGCAGCACCTGCAACGGTATCCATGGCCCGGCAATATACGGGAACTTATAAACGCCATCGAACGTGCAGTGGTGATAGCACGCGGTTCAGATCTGACGCTTTCAGATTTTTCTCCAAACATTGCATTTTTCAATCCGCCTGTCGAAGAGGCATTCAAGAGCCTGGCCGAGGTCGAGAAACGCCATATACAAAACGTTATTATGCATTCCTCTTCTCTTGACGAAGCCGCCAAAGTGCTGGGGATCGATCCGGCTACATTGTGGCGCAAGCGAAAAAAATACCAATTGGATTGATCTTGCATAATGCAATGGTATTTCCCTGCAAAATACAATCTTAATCAAGCAACCTTCCGCTTTATTCCATACACAAGACTAAAATAGCAATTAAAATAAAGATATACCGTGAATGGCACTTATTTTGCTGCACAAAAGTTCCCTGAATAAAAACTGTTTATGAAGGGGGCAGCGCAAATGACTGAACGATTACCCTTAGTAGTTTGTTGCTTCGCATCGAAGCCGGCAGTCTCGACTTCTGAGGATGTGTTTATGGCGTTTACTCCGCTCCAGTGTTTTAAAAAAGCTGTTGAAAACGAAGTCAAGTTTATCGTGATCATTTTTCCAAACCGATCTCTCTCCCTGAACGAACAGATCGTGGAGTTATGCAAAATTCTTACAAGCAGCCCATTGACAGAAAATAAAATTGTCTTTGGAATCATGGAACGACCTAATCGTAAACTGGCTCTCAAGCTTCAGAAGGCGGGGATGGACTATATAAAGATCCAGCCTGTCGATAAATATATCGATCCTTTTAATCTTGTGTCCGAAGTTCGAGAAGAACAAGCTATTGGGCTCAGGAAATTTTTGGAAACCCTCTGCCCTTTTTTAAGTTACAAACCGGTTGACAACCAAGCTGAAATGATTACCTGTCGTGCATATAAAAATTGGTTGGTGCTCGGGGGAAAACGATTGCATGACATCTGTGAAACAAAAGATCATACCCGATGTGAATATTTTCTCAATCCGAGGATCAAACATGACGTTTCGAAGTAGACTACTCAAGCTGCACCCCGCGACTCTCGTGTTTGCAAGCTTTCTGATAGCGATTTTGGCGGGAACCCTTGTACTTAAATTACCTGTTTCCACCAAGACAGGTGAAATTCATTGGATCGATGCGGTTTTTACGGCCACATCCGCCATATGCGTAACCGGGCTCATTGTCGTAGATACCGGTGGCTTTTTTACGGCATTCGGCCAGGGGGTCATTCTATTCCTCATTCAAATAGGCGGCGTGGGAGTTATAACGTTTGCAGTGATGCTCTTCCGGTTTATCAGACGGAACATCTCTATTCGCCAACGAATGGCTGTTCAAGACATGTTCGCACATACACCAAGAGAGGATATCCTTAAGCTGCTCAAAAATATCGTCCTGGTTACCTTTCTTGTGGAAGCGGTCGGGGCCGTCTTGTTGACATTTTGTTGGATTCAGGATTTTCCGTTCTATAAAGCTGTTTACGTGGCAATCTTTCATTCGGTTTCAGCTTTTTGCAATGCCGGATTTTCTCTTTTTAGTGACAGCCTGATGCATTACACTGAAAATATTTATGTAAATGTTATCATCTGCAGTTTAATCGTGATTGGCGGCATTGGATTTCCGGTTTTATATGATTTGAAGTCTTCATTTAAGAACCGAAAGAAAAAGCGGTTTCGCCTTTCGATTCAGACCAAAGTCGTTCTATTAACCACACTCATTTTGATAGCAGCCGGTGCTTTCTTGTTTTTCGTTCTTGAGCGTCACAAAATGGAAGAATCCCAATCTATCCCTCATTACATCTTGGTTTCCGTGTTTCAATCGATCACCAGCCGGACCGCGGGTTTTAATACGGTGGACATTGCCCAATTACAGGAAGCTACACTTGCACTAATTATCTTTCTAATGTTTTTTGGGGCTTCGCCCGGTTCCGCCGGAGGCGGCGTAAAAACGACAACGCTGGCGATAATAACGGCATTCATGATTTGTCGAATACGACACCAACGACGGGTAAATATGTTTAAAAAAAGCATTCCCCCGGAAACCGTGTCCCGGAGTATTTCGTTGGTTCTCCTTTCGATCGGGATTATCAGCTTGGTATTGTTTTTCATCCTTGCAGGGGATGCTGCAGTCGGCCGAGAGGTCCCATTTCAGCAACGATCTTTTATAACTTATTTGTTTGAAACTGTTTCGGCTTTCGGCACTGTTGGGTTGTCAATGGGTGTGACACCGATGCTCAGCACGTGGGGTAAATTTTGGATAATTTTGATGATGATCATCGGCCGGGTTGGTGTTCTGACGTTTGCCTATATCATTGTAGGTGCGGGTTTAATGAACGGCATCGAATATTCCGAAGAAAATTTAATGGTCGGATAGATACGGAGAAAATATGAAACATTTTGCAGTAATAGGGCTTGGCAATTTCGGCTTTCACGCAGCAAAAGCTCTTTATGAAGACGGAAACGAGGTCATTGCCGTTGATGCAGATAGAGCCAGGGTGCAGGCCATCGATCCGTATTCCACGGAAGCGGTTGTACTTAACGCCACAGATAAAGAGGCTTTAAGGTCGCTTGGCCTGGAAAATATGGACGGGGTAATTGTATCTACCGGAACCAAGATCAGTATCAGCATACTAATTTGTCTCTATCTTCAAGAGATCGGGGTCAAGAAAATTCTGGCAAAAGCGTTGGATGATGATCATGCAAAAATTCTCAGAAAAGTTGGGGCTACTGAAATTATCCATCCAGAGCGGGATATGGCTTTGCGCGTATCGCGCGGTCTTTCACGGCCGAATTTTCTGGATTTTATTCCGCTTGCAGAAGAGTTTGATCTTATTCAAGTCGGGCCGCCGCGTGAATTCATCGGGAAAAGTTTAAAGGATTTGAATTTGCGTGCAAAATACAATGTTCATGTAATAGCCATAAAAGAGCTGGTCCCGGAAAACTTCATTTTAGTTCCCCCCGCGAGCTTTGTAATAAAAGATAGTGATATATTGATAATGCTTGGCAAATCCGAGGATGTGCGTCGAATTAAGGCTTTGAAATAACTTTTTTATAGAGTAAAATAAAGTGGAGTTTTTCAGGCGTAATCAGGGTTTTCCACCTTAGCCGGATAACCGTTTTGCAAAGGCAAAGGTGACCGCGAAAGAAAGCCGGCGTCTACATAAAATGCTCTAAAGAAAAAAAGGGCTGGATATCCCTATCCGCCCTTTTTAATGTTTAACTTAATAAAAGGGATGATAACGTATTAGAATACGTTGATTTTTTACCACCACTGTAAAAAGAAACGGTGGTCAGGCTCGCACGGTCGATGCGGGTTTTGCAAGCCTGGGGCTGACAACCGCGACGTAAATCGCAGAGATCCCCACTAAAATGTAAATCAGGCGTGTGAACCAGGATATTTCACCGAAAATGGCCGCAACCAGGTTGAAATTAAATAAGCCGACCAGTCCCCAGTTGATCCCTCCGACAATAATTAGAACCAAGGTGATCCAATTCAGCGCGTACATGCCTTACCTCCCTTCATTTTAAAGTGTTTTTAAAAAATGCGGTGGTATCCGTCCCTAATTATGCATTTCAGTACCGTTTTCGAAATCAGGTAAAGACCGTATTCCGGTTTATAAAACACTGTATTCTATGGGGCGTGACGAGCAGTGCGAGCGCAACGGGATGTATTGAAAGGTAACCTGCACCGAACCTGAATCGAGATCAGGACCGCTATCGCGATCAGCATCGACATCATAAGCCATTTTGTTTTCAATACGGATTAAAACACGCTCGACTACATGTTATCCCTCATTGAATTGCTTGAATATCGGATTATTTTAATTTATTAATGTGGCGTGCCGTAGGTAAGTGTCGGGTTCTTATGCCGACCCCGAAAATTCGGAGCGGGTTGTGGGCCATCCACGAACTTAAAATGAGGGGTGATGCAATGGACGTTCCCGAGGAAATTATCAGAGTTACCAACCTTTTCAAAATTTTCGGACCCGATCCGAAAGCCGCTTTGCCAATGCTCGAAAAAGACCGGGATAAAGAATCCATCTACCAGGAAACCGGCAACACCGTTGCCGTACAAAACGCCAACCTGAGTATCAAAAAAAAGGAAATCTTCGTCATCATGGGCCTTTCCGGGTCCGGAAAATCAACGATTGTCCGCATGTTCAACCGTCTCATCGAACCCACGGCCGGACAGGTATTTATTCTGGGTGAAGACATCACCCGGCTCGGGAAAAAAGAGATCATTCGGCTGAGGCGCCGAAAAATGAGCATGGTGTTTCAGTCGTTTGCCCTGATGCCGCGGATGAAGGTATGGGAAAACGCCGCATTTGGACTCGATGTAAGCGGATTCTCACCTCACGAACGCAGGGAAAGGGCCATGGCGGCATTGGAGCAGGTCGGCCTGGCAGCCAACGCGGACAGTTATCCCGACGAACTTTCAGGCGGTATGCAGCAGCGTGTCGGGCTGGCGCGTGCGCTGGCCATGGACCCGGAAATCATGCTGATGGACGAAGCCTTTTCCGCGCTGGATCCACTGATCCGAGCCGAAATGCAGGACGAGCTCTTGGCATTGCAGGCGGACACCGGTCGAACGGTGGTATTCATCTCTCATGACCTGGATGAAGCCATGCGCATCGGCGACCGTATCGCCATTATGGAGGGGGGGCGGATCATTCAAGTGGGAGCGCCCGATGAAATCCTTCAAAATCCGGCAGATGAGTATGTGCGCTCGTTTTTCCGGGGGGTCGACCCCACCAAGGTGCTGACCGCCGGTGATGTCGCCCAGGACAAACAAGTCACCATTATTCACAGTCCCGAATTGGAAAAAGGCCTTCGCGCCGCACTTCAGCGGCTGATTGACTACGACCGTGAATGTGCCTACGTTCTGGATCGAAAAAGAAAATACCAGGGCATTATTTCGGTGGATTCGCTTCAGCGGGTTATCCGTGACAAAAACCCCTTATTCCAAAAAGCACTTTTAGATGCACCTGCGCCGGTGCAGGCGGACACGCTCCTGGAGGATGTTCTGCCCTTGGTGACGAATGGCCCCTATCCCGTTCCGGTTGTCGACCGCGATGGTATTTATCGGGGATCCATTTCACGAACCACTTACCTGAAGGCATTGCAAAAGGGAGAAGAATCATGAACGATTTTCAAATTCCCATCGGCGATTGGATTTCCTTGATGGTGGATTGGCTTCTGGACAATGCAGAAATCTTCTTCGACATTATTTCATTTGCCATCGGCTGGATGACCGGTCTGCTCGATTCGGGACTCTCCGCACTGCCGCTGTGGATCCTGGCACTGATACTCGTCCTGCTCGGATGGTGGCGGGTAAGTTGGCGCATGGGGCTGTTCATCCTCGCTGCAATGGCTGTGATCGTCGGGATGGATTTGTGGACGGACATGGTTTCCACACTGGCGTTGGTGCTTTCCGCCACGCTGTTCAGCCTGGTCATCGGCATTCCCTTGGGCATAGCCATGGCAAAAAGCGATATGGTGGAACGTCTGGTCAGGCCGGTGCTCGATTTTATGCAGACCATGCCGGCGTTCGTTTACTTGATACCGGCGGTGATGTTCTTCGGGTTGGGCCAGGTTCCGGGGACAATCGCCACCATTATTTTCGCCATGCCGCCGGCCGTCAGGCTTACCAACCTCGGCATTCGCCAGGTGCCCAGGGAGACCGTCGAAGCGGGGCTGGCGTTTGGATGCACCCCTTCCCAGCTGCTGTTCAAGGTCCAGATTCCCAATGCCATGCCGTCCATCATGGCCGGGGTGAATCAAAACATCATGCTCGCGCTTTCGATGGTCGTGATCGCCTCCATGATCGGCGCCGGCGGACTGGGAGACCCGGTGCTGCGCGGCATTCAGCGGCTCAATATCGGAATGGGGTTCGAGGGCGGGCTGGGCGTGGTGCTGCTGGCGATTATTCTCGACCGGATTACCCAGAGTTTCGGCCGGCCCCGCACAAAACGGCTGGTTACTCGAATTCGGGAGCTCTTCGGTACCGGATAGCATGCATCCGGTTCGGGGCTCGCAGATACGTTCACTTTACAGGAAAGGAGTATAAGAAATGATGATTTTCACCAAAAAACGCTTCTTTTTTACGGCCGGAGCCCTTTGCCTGGTCCTGTTGCTGATGTTCGGCGGGCCGGCAACGGCACAGGAAAGCAAATCGATCAATATCGGGTGGACGGCGTGGTCCAGCACGGAGGCGACCACGAACCTGGTCAAGCGCATTCTCGAAGAAAAAATGGGCTACAGCGTCAAAATGACCCTGGCGGATATCGGCATTATGTATCAAGGATTGGCTGAGGGGCAGATCGATTTGATGCTGATGGCATGGCTGCCTGAAACGCATAAGAACTATCATGAAAAAACCTGCGGCCAGGTGATGAACCTCGGGCCCTTTTACCTGAATGCCCGACTGGGATGGGTGGTCCCGAGTTACATTCCCGAGAGCGAACTGGCTTCGATTGAAGACCTGAAGAAGCCGGAAGTCGCCGAAAAGTTGAACGGTCAGATCCAGGGCATCGATCCCGGAGCCGGCCTGATGCAGTTGTCCGAAAAAGCAATCGAGGCGTATGGCCTGGAAAATTACAAGCTCGTTTCCTCGAGCGGCGCCGGCATGACGGCTGCCCTGTCACGGGCCGTACGAAACGAAGAATGGGTGGTGGTAACCGGCTGGAGCCCCCACTGGAAATTCGGCAAATGGGACCTGCGTTACCTGGAAGATCCAAAGGGCTCGCTGGGCGGACTGGAACAGGTTTCCGTCCTCGCCCGCACCGGGTTTTACCAGGATCATCCGGAAGTGGTCGCTTTTCTGTGCCGAATGTTCCTGCCCCTGGAAGACCTGGAAGCCATGATGCTGAAGGCAAACGAAACATCGTATGAACAGGCGGCCGAGGAGTATATCGAGGCGAATCCCGAACGGGTAAAGTACTGGGTTACCGGGAAACTGGCCTCTCAGAAGGCAAAAACAAAATAAGCACCCATACCGGCAATACACGGGAATTCAAAATTCCGGGCGTGAGTGGGTCGAGCATCCGGTAACATACGGATGCCGGTTCATACGTTTACCGATATGAGGAAAAATCAAAGATGAACGGCATTTTCTTTAAAAAAGCATTGGCTGCGGCCGCAATAGCCGCTTTTATGTTCAGCTTTCCGAACAACACCCCGGCATTCGAGGTGGGACCGCTTTCCATCGGCGGGGCGATACGCGCCAACTATTATTTCGGGGATTACACGGAACCCGAACCGGGCCGGCCGTCCCGTGCCGAGGAGGACGGCGGGACATTTGCGCTGGACACGTTCCGCATCAACCTCGATTTCGCGGAGGGCCCCTGGGTGGGGAAGGCTGAATACCGGTTTTATCCGGGATATGACGTTAACAACAGCGACGGCTATCATTTTCTGCATACCGGCTGGGTCGGCTACAATTTCGCCGGCGGTGCCCAGGTTCAGGTCGGGGTCAACCGGGTGCCCTTCGGCCCGGGACCGTACGGAGTCTCCCAGAGCTGGCTGTTCGACCAGCACTATTATCTCGGGCTTTCCGACGACATGGACCTCGGCGTCAAGTACATTACCTCTATGGGAAACTGGACCATCGATGCGGCCTATTACGTCATGGACGAGGGAGACTATTACGGGATCACCGAGGACAGTGCCCGCTATTCCTACGACGTGGTCAACGAATCCGGCGACGGATATGAAGAGCGCCACCAGTTCAACCTGCGGGCGATCTATGCGTTTCCCAATGCAGCCGTGGGCGCATCGCTCCAGTACGGCCTGCTGGAAAGCGAGGGGCCCCAGGACGACGGCGACCATTTTGCCGGATCGGTTCATGCGGTTCCGAAGCTCGGCAACTGGACGCTTGCCATGCAGCTGACCTACTACTCCTATGATGTGGATGATGAACAGCCCATTGGAACCGATGAGCTGGTTCAATTCGGTGCCTACGATTTTCCGACGCTGGTGGCGGCCGAGGCATGGGTTCCGGCGGCATCGCTGAGCTACCGCTACAATACCGATCAGCTGGAATGGCTGGACTATATTCTGCCCTACGTCGAATACAGCGCGATCATAAAAGACAATGATGACTTCAACGACAGCCAGATGTTCATCGTGGGGTCCGCCTGGGCCAGCGGCGGATGGTACATTTACACGGATCTGGCGTTTTCGAACGGAAATGACTTTGTCGGCAACGAGGCCGGATACGGCGGACCCGCCGTACTGGACTTTTTTTCCAGCAATCGCTTTGGGGCGAATCCGACGGACGAATGGGAATACCGGTTCAATGTGAACTTCGGGTATTACTTCTAAAGATCCGGGGCCTGCACAGGTTTTTCTGAATTGTGAATCGGAACGGTATTGTGGTAACAGGCAGTTATTCCATACCGAACTGCAGGTTTTTATGTTTTGATGCCGCCGTGTTCCTGCGCCGTGCCTTTGCACCGTTGCATGAATGCCGCCGGTTGAAACATTTGGAGAAAGGACAGACATGAAAACCGAAGCCATGCTTTACGATCAAAAAGCCGATAAGAAAGTTCACTGCCACCTGTGCTCCCATCACTGCTTAATACCGGAATCGGAATACGGATTCTGCCGGGTACGGCAAAATATAGACGGGCGGCTTTACACCCACGTATTCGGCAGACCCATCGCCCGCCACGTGGATCCGATCGAGAAAAAGCCGCTGTACCATTTCCTGCCCGGAACCTGGTCGTACTCCGTTGCTACAGCCGGCTGCAATTTTCACTGCGGGTTCTGCCAAAACTGGCAGATTTCTCAGATCGATGAAAAAAACGGGTCGGCTTTTCGCATGCCGGCGGTTCAACCCGCCGAGATCGCAAACGCCGCATTGGAAAACGGCTGCCGAAGCATTTCCTACACGTATACGGAACCCACTATCTTTTTTGAATATGCCTTTGAAATCAGCAAGTCGGCCGCCGAAAAGGGTCTTTCAAATGTCTTTGTCACCAATGGATACATGACGCGCCGGGCGCTTGACGCCGCCGCCCCTTACCTGAACGCGGCAAACGTCGATATCAAAGCATTCCGTGATTCCTACTATCAAAACAATTGCGAAGCACGCCTCAAACCCGTTCTGGATTCCGTCAAGTACATGAAAAGGCTGGGTATATGGGTTGAAGTCACCACCCTGATCATTCCGGATGAAAACGATTCCGAAGCGGAACTCGATGACCTGGCCGGCTTTATCGCGGAGACGGGAGTGGAAATCCCATGGCATATCAGCCGTTTTCATCCGGATTACCGTTTCACGGACCATTCAGCGACACCTGAAGAAACGCTGATAAAGGCCCGGGAAATCGGCACAAAAAACGGGTTGCGGTACATTTACCTCGGCAATATTCCGGCCGATAACGATACCTACTGCCACCAGTGCGGAGAAAAGGTGGTTCATCGAACGGCCAGGCAGGTGCTGAAGAAAAACCTGAATCAAGGTCTATGCGGCGCATGCGGCGCACGAATCGATGGTGTTTGGGAGTGATGCTTACTTTATAATTCAGCTTTCGGGGTTTATGGCAGATCGGATCGGGCCGTTCGCCGACGGGAAAGCGGGACGGGCGCGACGAGCGAGACGGGATGGAGAACCTTCATTGGATATGTAAGCCGGAAGTTGAAACATGATAATAATACTGAATCTGAATCTCTTGTGAGGCCGCGATTGGCATGACGGTCGTTTCCGCAGCCATATTGTTGTTTCTTGTGATGGACCCCTTCGGAAATATCCCCGTCTTCATGAGCATATTGAAGCTTGTCCCTCCGGAAAGACGGCAGCGGATCATTTTTCGTGAACTTCTCATCGCGCTTTTCGTTCTTGTGGTTTTTCTATTCGCAGGGCCCTATTTTCTAAACATCATGCACATTTCCGAGCCTTCGCTTCGCATCGCCGGAGGCATCGTGCTGTTTCTGATTGCCATCAAAATGGTGTTCGGCGAAATGGAATCCATGTTTAAAGGCTCTCCACAAGGAGAGCCGCTGATCGTGCCGCTTGCGGTTCCAGCCATTGCGGGACCCTCCGCCATGGGCACCATTCTCCTTCTCATGGGCCGTGAACCGTCCCGCCTGCCGGAATGGATGCTCTCGCTTTTTCTGGCATGGCTGGCAAGCGCCGTCATTCTTCTGCTCTCTTCGAAACTTTACCGGATTTTAGGCGAAAAAGTGCTCAATGCCGTCGAAAGCCTGATGGGACTTATCCTAACGGCGATTTCAGTGGAACTGCTGCTGCAGGGAATTCGTACGGTATTCGAGATTTAATTCGTGAATCGTGAATCGTGAATCGTGCGAAGCCGCTGACGAGGAATTGTGAAAAAACGGCAATTGGGAAATAGCCAACCGGCGCAACGTGTCACCTCCCCACATAACCCATAACCTATTACTCATTACCCATAACCTATTGCCTATTACGATTTCTCCAATACCCCAAACGGGGACGGCCGCATCCATCGGTTTTGAATGCCGTCATAAAACCACTTATCGCTGAATCCCCGGCATCTTCGGAATGTCGGGTTCTCAGACCACTCCAACAGCTGCAGATAAGCGTCATGTATTTTTCTGAAGTGTTTTGCCTCCCCTCCACAATCGGGGTGGTGGCGTTTTGCCTGGCGCCGGTACGCGGATTTTATGTGCTCCATAGCCCTATCCGAGGTCAGGGCCGATTTTTTCAGATCCAGACAGGCCAGATTTTTGCCGTTCACGACCGGAATGATCATTTCCAACGGGTCGATGCTTCCGGTGCAAACAGGCTCTTTCTGGGCACAATTCAGCACGTGGCGACTGGCCAGATACCGTTTTTCGGTTCTTTTTTTTTCCTTCCACCATATATCCCCTAAATAATTGGACAGGCGGACATAATCATCAGCCGGTTTCATCCCCGGTGTTCGCGGCAGCATGAAGCTGAACAACAATCTCGAGTGATTCGGAAGCACATCCATGATTATCCGGGACCGGCTGAAGTAAAACGTCGCATAACGCGTGTTCAACGCTTTGAGTAATCCCGTTCGAATATTCAACTGAAACTGCAGCCGCTGTCGGCATTCCGACGAACAGTATTTTCGCCGCCCCATTCCTTCTTCTTTTCCGCAGGACAAACAGAAATTTCCTTTTAATCCGGTCATGATGAAACGTAATTTCTTTTGTTATGCCGGGCGCTGATTCGAATCCGAAAAATCGCGTTCCGAATCCGCGGACCATCTTTTTTTGTCACCGTCATTTCGTTTAACATTATAAATTTATAAAAAATACCGCAGGGTTGTTTTGACAAATGTTTGATAATGATTTATATATCGTTGTGTGGGTGAAAATGCAAGGCTTATGGGTCGGACCTAAAATTAACCAAAATTCTTGTTGGAGAAAAACACATGGCGAATTCATCTAACAGGGAACTTGAAATAGAGATCGCCGAGTTGCAAAACCAGGTGAACCATCTTAAGGAGGTGGAAAGCCGTTTCTCGGCGTTTTTGGACCAACTCGACTGCGAGGCCTACATACTGGATGAAAAAAATCATTTCATCTACATGAATCAGGTAATGTACGGGAAATTAGAAAAAAACGGTCATTTAGGGAAGCCTGCCCATAAAACCGTACCGAAAAGAACAGCCGAAAACATAATCGAAGAGCACAAAAAAGTTCTGTCCGGCGATGTCATCGATAAGTTAAAAACCATGGAAGAAAAAGCCGGCCAAAAAAGAATTTACCACGTCATTAAATTTCCATTATCTCAGCAGGGTGAGATCAAGATGATCGGCGGCATTGCGCGTGATGTCACCAAGCAGTCGGCGCAGATCAGCGAATTGTCCAAATCCAACGAAAACCTCGAAATGAAAAAAATGATGCTGGAAGAGTCCAACACGGCGCTGAGGGTATTGTTGAAGAAAAGGGACGAGGATCGGGTGGAGACGGAAGAAAAAATGATTTACAATGTCAAGGAATTGATCAAGCCCTATATCGCAAAATTAAAGGAAACGGAACTCAGCGCACTTCAGTATGCTTTGGTAAATGTCATCGAGTTGAATATCGACGATATCATTTCTCCTTTTGTCAGGGATATGTCCTTGAAATTCATGAAGCTCACACCCATGGAAATCCAGGTCGCCAATCTCATCAAGCAGGGGAAAACGACAAAACAAATTGCGGAGTTGATGAATCTGTCCGGCAGGACCATCGAAACCCACCGAAAAAAAATACGCACGAAAATCGGAATCGGCAACAAAAAGGCCAACTTGAGATCACACCTGTTGTCCCTGCAGTAATCCGGGCAACATCGACACCCATAACCGGTCCACGCTTTCATACCATTCTCACTTTACCGATTTTTTCTCCCGCTTGACGGATTCCTCTGCGCGCCACCTGTCGCACGTTCCTTCCCATCGAAATCGAAATCGGGATCGTTTTTTTCTTTTTTAATTTCGATACCGATACCGATCCCGATTTCGATGGTATGTTGCTTTTTCTATAATCTATTGTATTTTATATTTTTTATAACTATATGTCGTTTTCTGATGTAATTTTTACGTATTTTGTAGTTGACTTTTATTTTATAAATTCTATTATAACCGCTAATGGCCTGTCACTCATAAACAACTTACCGCCACTTACAAAAGGAGGTTTACAATGAAACGAATTGCCTCAATGACACCGCTGCTGGCGATTTTGATGATTGTGATGCTGTTTCCGTATCCGGCCGTATCCGAAGAAACGGCGGTCAAAATCAATATCAATACAGCCGGCTTGGAGGAATTGACCACCCTGAATCGTATCGGTCCGCGATACGCACAGCGGATCATCGACTACCGGGAAAACGTGGGTCCCTTTACTGAACCCCAGGAGATCATGAAAGTGAAAGGCATCGGCCTGAGGACTTACGAGGCCAATAAAGATATCATCTGCGTGGAATGATTCATGTTATGGGTGACGGCCATCATCACGACGTTTGACGTTTCATTTTTTCCGCTGACCGCCGGTTTTTCCGTTCGAAAATGTGCCTTGACAGGCGATTTTATCTGGTGTTAAAAGAATAAATTTTCGTGTTGATGAAGCGTGGTCGAGGGGCGGGCGCCCCTATTCCTTGCTCCGGCATACAGCCGGGGATTTACAGCCATAAGGAGGTTTAATGAGAAGATACGAAACGATTATGATCATGGACTCGGAACTATCCGAAGAGAGCCGTAAGCCGGTGTTTGACCGAGTCACCGGGTTGATTTCGGATAAGAACGGAATGACGGTTCTCGTGGATGAATGGGGTTCGCGAAGACTTGCCTATGAAATCAAAAAAAGAACACGGGGATATTATGTCCGGTTCGATTACTGCGGCAGCGGTTCGCTCGTGGATGAGATAGAACGATTCTGCAGAATCGATGATCGCATTCTGAAGTACATGACCGTCTTGATCGACGAAAAAGCAGATCCGGCAGAGATTCAAAAGGAAATCGACGAAGCCGGGGAAAAAGCAGCCGCATCGAGTGCCGAAGCGACTGATCAGGCCGAGGCTGAAGCTGAAGCCCAGAAAACGGAACCCGCTTCAGAGGCTCCGTCGACAGCATCCGAGGCGTCCCAAACGGATGAGCGGATGAGCGCTGCAGGTGAGGAGGTGCCCAATGAATGATAATGCCAGACCTCGAAGGGCGAAACCGGCCAGAAAACGCATCTACCATAGGCGAAAAGTGTGCCGATTCTGTGCAGACAGCAGCCTCGTGATTGACTATAAAGACCAGAAGCTCTTGAAGTACTTCATCACGGAAAGAGGGAAAATTATACCCCGGCGCATTTCAGGAACCTGCGCAAGACATCAAAGGGCTCTTACGCATGCGATAAAGCGGGCCAGAACGATTGCACTGCTCCCGTATGTCGGCACACTTGATACCTAGCCGGCCATATGGCACGAAGGTCCGGAATGAACGAAGCAGTGTTTAACGCCTTTTCAGGCAAACCTGCCGACGGATTATGACAAAGGATATAACAACGGGCATTGCCCTGACGATTATTATTATCGCGATATCGTTTGCCGTTCCGATCATCGGTTTCTTCTTTGTCGTATTGATCCCTTTGCCGATCATGTTTTATCGGACAAGGCTCGGACGTAAGGATGCCGCTGTAATTCCGGTCAGCGTCATTATCGTTATGATGCTGATAACCGGCGGCATCACGTTTGATGTCCTATTTCTAACCGCGCTGTTCATTCTCGGTTTCGGGTTGGGCGAATGGCTTGAAATGTCGGCTCCCCTGGAAAAATGTGTTTTTTACCCGAACCTCGCGGTGTGGGTCGCATCATCGATACTGGTGTTCTTTTACAATCTCGTTTCCGACGTGAATGTGGCAGTCCGATTATCTGATTTTGTTGCGGCCAATCTGAATCACACACTGATGCTTTATAAGGAAATGGGCATCCCTGAAGAAACCGTTCAAATGCTTGAACGGTCCATGCCGCGTATTCAGTACGTGCTTGTTCGCATCGTGCCCGGCATCGTGATGGCCGGCACCTTGTTTATCTCGTGGGTGAATGTGCTTGCAGCAAAATCGTTGTATGCGATGAAGGGGATGCGATTTCCGGATTTTGGGCCGTTTAACCGATGGAAATCGCCCGAAATGCTGATATGGGTGGTTGTCGCGGCAGGAATCATGCTGGTGATTCCGGATAGTCGGATTACACTTTTCGGAATGAACGCATTGCTGGTTTTGTTCGTGATCTATTTTTTACATGGCATCGCCATCGTTTCCTTTTTCTTTGAAAAAAAGAAGCTGCCGGTGATGTTAAAAACGGTTTTATACCTCCTGATTGTCTTTCAGCAGATATTCCTGCTTTTTATCGCAGGGATAGGCTTTTTCGACGCCTGGCTGGATGTCCGCAAATTAAAGGCGGTCGAAACCGTGGACTGAGTCGGTCAGAACCAATTGCATTAATTTGACCACCCCGGGCGATGCTGAACAACCCGCATCACCCTTTTGGAGGAAAAAAGTGAAAATTATATTAAAAGAAACCATTGAATCCTTAGGAATTATCGGGAGCACCGTAAATGTTGCCGATGGTTACGCGCGCAATTACCTGCTTCCCCAGAATAAAGCGGTCATGGACACCCCTCAAAATCGAAAAATCATAGACCAGCAAAAATCCAAATTCGACCTTCAAATCGCCAAGGAGCGAAAAATTGCCACCGAAATGGCTGAAAGGCTCCAAGGGGTGTCCGTTACGATACCGGCAAAGGTGGTCGAAGCGGACAAACTTTACGGATCCGTTACCGTAAAGGACATTGTCAATGCACTTTCCAAACAGAATGTGGAGGTGCACAGACGGATGGTCCTGCTCAAGGACCCCATCAAAACGGTGGGAACATTTGAGGTTCCCATCCGTGTTTACAGGGATGTAGAACCCTGTATCACCGTGGAAGTTGTTCCGGAAGCCTGACGTATACCGGACACAACGTCATCACGAATTTGCCGGCAGGGTTGGTTCCGGCGTTTAAACCGGCATATGGGAACATATGTAAAGCCCGCCGGACCTCCCGCTCCGACACAGCAGCATTGGACGAGTGGTGTTGACCCATTATCCGCACCCGGCAATACACCGCTTGACAGTGTAGAGAAACGCCTGTTTTCATACAGTTCACCCTCCCCTTTGCAGGAATATTTTGGTATAAACATGAATCAATTACGCACGCACTCGAAACAAAACCAGACCCCCGTAATGCTCCCACCCCAGAACGTGGAAGCGGAAGCATCACTTCTCAGCGCCATTCTCTTCGATAATGGGACGCTTCTCGAGATTATCGAATTGGTCTCAGCAGACGATTTCTACCGAAGCGCCCATAAAAAAATTTTCAAATCCATGCTCGCCCTTTTTGAAAAGGACGAACCCATCGATTTAATCACCCTGACCGGCTATCTTAAATCGAAGGACCAGCTCGAAGAAATCGGCGGGGCGACCTATCTTGCAGGCCTTATTGATTCGGTGCCGCTTGCCGTCAATGCCCCGCATTACGCGAAAATTATTTACGAAAAATCCTGCTTGAGAAAGCTGATCGAGAAATCCAATGAAATCGCCCGCCGCTGTTTTGAAGACAGCCTCGAGCTGGAAGAAATCGTGGAATTTGCGGAAAGGTCCATTTTTGACGTTTCGGAAAACAAGACCCGCCAATCCTTTTATCCCATCAGCGGCATTATCGAATCAAACATTGTCGAGCTGGAAGAAAAACAAGAAAAAAAATCACTGATAACGGGCATTCCATCCGGGTTCAAGGATCTTGATAGGCTCACTTCCGGATTTCAGAAGGCCGACCTGATTATCATTGCAGCACGTCCGAGTATGGGTAAAACTGCGCTGGCCTTGAACATCGCCAGAAACGCCGCCGTTTCGAATCATACGCCCACAGCTGTTTTTTCGCTTGAAATGGCGAAGGAACAGCTGTCCCTTCGCATGCTTTGCTCGGATGCGCGTGTGGATTCATCGCGCCTGCGAAGCGGATTTTTCAGCATGGAGGATTGGGAGAATATTACCGAGGCCGCCGGCATTTTGTCGGAGTCACCGATTTTTATCGACGACTCTCCCGTTATTTCCGCTACGGAAATTCGGGCCAAGGCCAGGCGCTTGAAAATGGATCAGGATATCGGAATGATTATTATCGATTACCTGCAGTTGATGCGCTCAAGCCGAACCCTGGAGCGGCGAGATCTCGAAATATCGGACATTTCACGCTCGTTGAAGGCTCTTGCCAAGGAGCTCAACGTGCCGGTAATTGCCTTGTCCCAGCTTAATCGCATGCTCGAACAAAGAAACGATAAGCGCCCCAAACTTTCAGACTTAAGAGAATCCGGGGCACTCGAGCAGGATGCCGATCTTGTGGCATTCATCTATCGAGACGAAGTTTACAATACCGAAGAAACCAATCCCCATAAAGGAACCGCGGAAATCATTCTTTCAAAACAGCGAAACGGCCCTACCGGATCCGTGACCCTCGCCTTTTTAAATGCCTATACCCGCTTTGAAAATTTCTCATCCGGCGATATCATATCTTGATTTTGGTATTCATCATGCTTATGTTAAGGATATGAAAAAGCCTTTTGGAACACGTAAAGGGCTTAAAAAAAGCCAAATAAAACGATTGGAAAACCTCTACCGGCGACGAATTCCTCCAGAGTACCCGGTAACACCCGAAGTAGCACGAGAAATATCGCTTCTGTCCCATGAAATTCACCGGCAGGTAGGGCTTCTCATCAATCGGCGCGGCAAAATCGAATACGTTATCATCGGCAGCTACTACGACATTTTTATTCCGGAAACCCCCGAGTACCGAAGCGCACCGGGCCGCCTTTCCGGACTCCGATGTGTGCATACGCATCCGGACCACGGTGCATTGAGCCGGGACGACTTAACCGACCTTGCCTTGCTGCGCCTGGATCTGATGGCGGCCATCGCCGTAAACCCAAACGGTGAACCCGACAAGGTGCACATCGCCCACGTGATCCCGACGAATTTCGACAATACCGCTTACGAGGTACTTCCTCCCATTCGAACACCCGACCTGAATATCGGCTGCATGGCCATCATCCGTGCTCTGGAATCGGAACTGGCCGTTTCGCGCCCTGCTCAACCGGGTGGAAGGCGGAAGGAATTTGCCCTCCTGATCAGTGTCACAGAAGCACCGAAATCCGAAGCCGCGGCATCGATGGATGAATTGAAAGAATTGGCGAAATCCTCCGGCATCAAGGTGGTGGGTTCCGTCATTCAACACCGGCGCAAGGCTGACCCAAAATTTGTCCTGGGCTCCGGGAAAATAAAAGAATTGACCATTCTCGCCCTTCAAAAAGGGGCGTCCATGCTGATTTTCGACCAGGAATTATCCCCCGGGCAGATCCGTTCCATTACCGATCAGGTCGAAATCAAAGTGATCGACCGTACCCAGCTGATCCTGGACATATTCGCCCAGCAAGCCCGCAGCCGCGAGGGCAAACTTCAGGTGGAACTGGCCCAATTGAAATACCTGCTACCCAGGCTGGTGACCAAAAACACCGCCATGTCCCGCTTGACTGGAGGCATCGGCGGACGCGGGCCCGGTGAAACGAAACTCGAAATCAACCGCCGGCGGGCACGCGAACGTATCACCCATCTGGAAAAATCATTGGAAAAAGTGCGGTCGAACCGGCGCATGCAGCGGTCCAAGCGCAAAAAGAAGAAGCTGCCGATTATATCCATAATCGGATACACCAATGCCGGGAAGTCAACCCTTCTCAACACCTTGACCGATAGCCGAATTCGGGCGGAAGATCGTCTTTTCGCCACGCTCGATCCGTCGAGTCGGCGGCTGCGCTTTCCGCGGGACCTGGAAGTCATCATCACGGATACCGTAGGATTCATCAAAGATCTTCCGGAAGATTTGCGTGTGGCGTTTCGTGCAACCCTTGAAGAACTTGAAAACGCCGACCTACTGCTCCATGTGATCGATATCAGCAATCCCCGGTTCAAAGAACAAATGACTTCAGTAAACTGCATTCTCGATGATTTGAATTTAAACGACATCCATATCATCCCCGTGCTGAACAAAATGGACCTGGTCGATTCATCCACGGTGGAACTTCTCCGCGAACGCATCGGCGGCGTACCCGTTTCCGCAATCGAGGCATCCACACTCGAGCCTTTGGTGGATAGAATTCAGGATTATCTTGGGGAAGCCGCGCTTGCAGTGGGTTTTGAACAGTAAAAAGGCGGGGGATAGATAGGTGTATATGAGGGACGTTGAAGAGCTCGTTACGCGCTTCGATCGTTGGGTACATTGTGAAGGGTCCTGACGATCGAAACGATCCCATCGCGCAAATCAAAACAGCCGCAACCCGAAGAAGATCTCTTCCTCTTCGGGACTTACGCGTCGTTAATCGTTGAGGGTCAGCCTCTCCGGCTTAGTGGCCCTTCAGGTTAAGCTCACTAAATGAGGCCAAATCTTCCAATATTTCCATTTGCTCCTTGTGATCCGACTCGATCGCGCATCGGAGTCTCAATGCACAATGCTTTCTGCATATCGGGTCAATCATCGTGAAGTTTCCGAAACACCCCAGGTGGTTTCCCGCGGAGATTCCGTGGTTCAATTCTTTCTGAAAAGTATTCATCGGTTATTCGATCCTTAATAGCGAAATCATTTCTTGATGTATGCTTCCGTTGGTGGCCAATATCTCGTTTCCATAAATATCGAACGGGTTATTTGAAAAATCACTGATGCGGGCCCCGGCTTCTGATGCAATCAAACACCCGGCTGCGGTATCCCATGGATGTAAATTCTGCTCCCAGAAACCATCGAACCGTCCGCAGGCGATATCGCATAAATCCAGGGCCGCCGAACCGAATCGGCGAATTCCCTGGGCCGCTTTCAGACAGTTCGAAAACCGGCCGATGACTTGGGAAAATATCGCTTTGAAATTATAGGGGAAGCCGGTAACCAGGAGGCTGTTGCCGACATCGCGCACGCTCGACACGCTTATGGTCCGGCCATTGAGGTGTGCGCCCTGGCCGGAAACGGCGGTAAAAAGTTCGTCGGATGTGGGATTGAGCACGATCCCGACTGCAATCTCACCATTTACGGCAAATGCAATCGAAACGGAATAATGCTGTATTTCATGTGCAAAATTCGTTGTACCGTCCAAAGGGTCGATAATCCAGAGATACGGCGCTTCATGGCCGTGGCGGCCGCTTTCTTCCGCCAGAATGGTATGATCGGGGAACGTGCTTAAGATCGTGTTGATAATTATTCGTTCCGACTCTTTATCCGCCTGGGTAACCAGATCGATAGCACCCTTTTTCACTATGCGTGTTTTTCCCAAAAAAGAACGCGTTACATCAGCACCTTTACGGGCGGCATCAATGCCGATATCTTTCACCAGATCCAAATTCATTTGGGGTAACCATAGTGATTTTTGGGTATATGTCAACCTTTTTTTGATGGGCATGGCGTGCAGCTACTGGGTTCGGTTCACTTTTCCATGCAATCCGTTCACCGGTCACTGCCCCTGAAACATTTTCCCCGGATTTAAAATTCCCTTGGGATCGAACACGGATTTAATGCGTTTCATCAGCATCAGCTCCGTGGGCCCGATTTCTTTGTGTATGAACGCCGATTTCGTCGTCCCTACACCATGCTCGCCCGAAATGCTTCCCCCGACCGCCAGGGTGTAATCAAATAATTCTTCTATTGCGGCATCCGCCTTTTTCAGGGCAGTTGCGTCCCGCTTGTCCAGCATGATGTTCACATGAATATTACCATCTCCGGCATGCCCGTAGCTGGCGATGGTCAGACCGGTTTTGTTCTTTAAGGCGATAATCTTTCTCACCATGTCCGGTATTTTGTTTCTGGGGACCACGATATCTTCATTGATTTTATGGGGAGCATACTGGAAGAGCGCCGGGTTGATGGATTTCCTTGCCGCCCACAGCCGTGAAACATCCGTCCGGGTTCCCGCAATCCGCGTCTCCACGGCGCCGGCGTTTCGGCACACGACAGTCAATCGTCCGAGTGCGGCGTCGACATCACTTTTCATCCCGTCGACCTCGAGCAGCAACAGTGCGCCGGCATCCACAGGCAATTCGGATTGCATATAGGTGTTCACACATCGGATGGACGTCTGATCCATATACTCGATCGTCCTGGGAAGAATACCGTGTTTAATGATTCCTGAAACGGCCTCTGCCGCCGTTTCCATGTCATCGAATACAGCCGTCATCGTTCGGACCGACTCCGGCAGCGGGAGTAATCGAAGGGTCATCCGGGTAATTACAGCCAGTGTACCCTCAGATCCCACCAAAAGCCGGGTCAGGTCGTATCCGACCACACCTTTGGCTGTTCTGACGCCGGTGTTGATCATTTCTCCCGTGGGAATGACGGCTTCCAGGCCCAACACGTAATCCCGGGTCACCCCGTACTTGACGGCTCTCGGCCCCCCGGCGCACTCAGCGAGATTGCCTCCCAGGGTTGAAAAATCCGAACTGGCCGGGTCAGGCGGGTAAAACAACCCCTTCTTTTCAACCGCAGCATGGAAATGACCGACAACAACGCCGGGTTCGACGTCTGCCGTCAGGTTCTCCCCGTCAATGTGAATCATTCTGTTAAACCGGGTCATAACCAATACGAGTCCGCCATTCACACAAACGGCCCCACCGCTCAATCCGGACCCTGCGCCCCGGGGCGTCACCGGTATATCAGCAGCCCCCGCAATTGTAAAGATTTCTGAAATCTCTTGCGACGATCCCGGGAATACGACGGCTTCAGGAAGGCATGTTTGTCCGGTCGCATCATATCCGTAGCAGACAAGATCTTCTTTCTTGCGGCTGCAATAGTCTTTGCCTACAATGCGCTGAATTTTTTTAAAGTCGGAATTGGCTAGCGGCATGGATACCAGAGGGGTGACGATCCGGTCATCCCGGTTTTCTCCACCGGAAGACGATTTGTCGACGACATATGATCAAAACTTCCCCGCTTCCAGTTTTTCGCTTAACAGCAGAACCTGCTTCTTGACATCGGTGTTGTTTTTAACCCCACGTTCAACCGAATTTATGGCATGAAGCGCTGTTGCATGGTATCGGTTGAATTGCCGTCCGATGGTTTGCAGCGGGGAGTCCGTATACTTCCGCGACAGGTAAATGGCCATCTGCCGGGGGCGGGTAAAGCACTGTTTGCGGGAGCGGGATACGATATCGGCCAAGGTAATGCCGTAATGCTTGCACACCAGCTTTTTAATGACATCGATCGTGATGCTTTTCCTCGTCTTCACGATATTCTTAATGACACTCTCGGCAAGTTTGAGATTGATCGGTATACCCATAAGGGAAGATTTTGTCGCCACTCCGATCAGTCCGCTTTCCAGCTGGCGGATGTCTTCCGTCAATTCGCTTGCCAGATATTCGATTATATCACCCTGCAAATGATGGAAACCGTTTACCTGGGCCTTTTTCTGCAGAATCCGTACACGAGTCCGGTAGCATGGCGATTCGATATGGGAAACGATACCGCTGGAAAAGTGAGACCGCAATTTGTCATCGAGTTTTGGAATTTCATGAGGGGGGAGGGAGCTTGAAAAAATTACTTTCTTGTCCATTGAAAAAAGAAATTCCAGCGTCATTGCAAGCTCCATCTGGGTTCGTTCTTTTCCACTAAGATAATGGATATCTTCCAGCAGCAATACATCGCAACCATTACGGTATTTTTTCTTAAACTGCTCCACGGAATTGCTTCGAAAAGATTGGACCACTTCATTGGTAAAATCTTCTGCGGTGATATAATAAACATGCTCTTTGGGAAACTTCTCTATAATATAATGGCCCACGGCCTGGGACAGATGACTTTTGCCCATACCTGTTTTTGAAAACAACAGAAGCGACTGCTGCCGGCTTATTTTTTTTGCCGCTAAAGATAAAGCGGCGGAATACGCGAAATCATTGCTGTCACCCACCACGAATTGGTCAAAGGTAAAATCATTTCTCAGGTGTCTGCCGGAAAACGACGATGTATGGATATGCGGAAGCGGCATCTGCTTGTCGACAAAGTCACTTTTATGCGATCCATTTTTTTTGGGAGTCACTGCAAATACAACTTCACAAGAGGCATTCGCCGCTAGATTGATTTCAGATGCAATGGCATGACCGTATTGTTCCATCACCCGCTTTTTCGAAAACTGATTGGGGCAGAAAAGTACGAAACGGCCATTCTTTGCATCGGAGAAGACAATCGGTTCGATCCACATCCGGTAACTGTGCGTCGGAATACGTTGCCTCAGCGCCTCTTTCGCGTCATTCCATACATTTTCCATTGAGCAAAAATCCTCACATTTACATACAACACGACAATGAGTAGAACAGCAGACCAATACGAAAAAATTAATGAAAAACTACGTATGGAAGGTTTATTCCAGGTTTTCGATAAGCTGAATCAAAGATGGCTGCATGTTTAGTATGGCGGTATGAAAAAGTCAAACCGGATAAATTGGATTTAGGCATAAATTTGAAAAAAGTTATTAACAATTTCTATCTATTTGTATTTATTATAATTATTTCTTTTACTTCCATCAAATGCTCTAAATAACTGTATTTTTCCGATCCCGGTTTTTTATAAGTAATTTAAACAGATCCGATGGGGCGTTGCCGATACCGGCTATCCTTTAAAATAGATTTAGCTTGGATTATCTCTCAATATCTCACCTTTTTGAGCTTTCTTCTCAATCATCGTTTATCTTACGTCGAGCATTCCAATCGTTGACGGACAAATTCGTTTGATCATCGGCCGTGGGGCCTGTATATTACGGCATGGCAATTCAACCGGACTTCATTTAACAAACCCTGAATCAACATTCCAATCATCGATATGTCGGAAAATTCCATTATCATTCGCGGGGCCAGACAGCACAATCTGAAGAACATCGACATAGACATTCCAAAAAACCGCCTCGTTGTCGTGACCGGCATATCCGGATCAGGCAAGTCGACACTGGCATTTAATACGCTTTATGCCGAGGGCCAACGTCGATATGTCGAATCGCTTTCGACGTATGCGCGTCAATTTTTAGAAAGAATGGAAAAGCCGGACGTCGATCTCATTGAGGGGCTTTCCCCAGCTATCGCCATCGAACAAAAGACCGCCGCCCATAACCCGAGATCGACTGTCGGAACAGTCACCGAAATTTATGATTACCTCAGACTGCTGTTCGCCCGTATCGGTACGCTTTATTGTCATGTGTGTGACAAACCGATCACGACCCAGACCATCGATCAGATTGTAGACACGGTCATGTCGCTCTCCGAGGGGACCCGTATTCTTATTCTTTCCCCTCTGAATGCAGAAAAGGATCATACTTCCAAAGCCGTGTTGAACCGGTTGAAAAAAGAAGGGTTCGCCCGGGTTCGCATTGACGGTGAGATTATGGATATCGAAGATGCCGGAAAAATGAACAAGAGCCGTCCACATGAAATCCAGATCGTAATCGACCGCCTTGTGGTAAAATCGACCGTTAAAAACCGTTTGGCCGATTCGCTTGAATTGGCCATGTCACTCGCAGACGGCATCGTTCTCGTCGACCTTCCGGATCGGCCCTCGGAAGATCCCATGGTATTTTCTGAAAAGGCCGTTTGCAGCCTGTGCCAAACGGCTTATCCGGAAATGACCCCGGCAAGCTTCTCTTTCAATTCTCCCCAGGGTGCCTGCCCTAAATGTGACGGCATGAGCGCCATCACGGAAATCGATTCCGACCTGATCATCCCGAATCCCGATCTCACGCTAAGGGAAGGGGCCGCAGCCCCATGGTCGAATCGCGGCACCGTTCATTTTTACGAATTCATCGAATCATTGACCGCCCATTACGGCGCCGACATTCACACGCCGTACAAGGAGATGCCGGATGCATTCAAAAAAGCGCTGTTGTATGGATCCGGAAATGAAAACATCACGTTTTCCTTCGAGCGCAACAACCGCCGCTTCACCTACCAGAAAAGCTTCGAGGGCATTATTCCCAAGCTCCAGCGCAAATATATCGAAACGGAATCCCCTTCAGCCCGTGAAGAAATCAGAAGTTACATGAACTTCAGGACGTGTCCCGAATGCGGCGGCGCCAGGTTAAACCGTGCCGCCCGCCATGTACGCGTCAGCGGCAAAACGATCGCCGAAATCACCGCCATGACGATTGAAAAATGCATCGATTTTTTTGCCGCGCCCCTTTTATCCGGTAAGCAGCAGCAGATCGCCGCACCCATTCTCAAGGAAGTTCGCGAGCGATTCGGCTTTCTGCATAACGTCGGCTTGTCGTATCTCACGATGGACCGACCCGCGTACACCCTTTCCGGGGGGGAAAGCCAGCGAATTCGACTGGCAACCCAAATCGGTTCAAAACTTACCGGGGTTCTCTACGTGTTGGACGAACCCAGCATCGGCCTTCACCAGCGGGATAATGAACGTCTTCTTGCAACGCTCAAAAAAATGCGGGATCTGGACAACACGGTCCTTGTTGTCGAACATGATGAAGACACCATATTGTCCTCGGATTATGTCATTGATATGGGACCCGGCGCCGGCATAAACGGCGGTCATATTGTTTTTGCAGGCACACCGAAGGCCCTGCTCCACGAGGAAGATTCGCTCACCGGGCAGTATCTTTCCGGCCGGAAATACATCCGGACTCCGGAACGCCGGCGGCGGAAAAATCGCGGCGAACTAAGGATCATTCAGGCCTCCCAGAATAACCTGAAGCATATCGATGTGGGATTTCCATTGGGCTGTTTTACATGTATTACGGGTGTATCCGGTTCGGGCAAATCCAGTCTGGTCATCGAAACGCTTTATAACGCCCTTCGGCAGAAAATCTACGGTGCGGGCATACGGTCAGGTTCGCATCAGGACATTTTGGGTTATGAACATGTCAACCACATTGTCAATATTGACCAATCCCCCATCGGCAGAACCCCGCGTTCCAATCCGGGAACGTATACCGGCGTATTTACATTTATACGAGAACTCTTTTCAAAAACCCCCGAAGCCCGAAGGCGTGGATACAAGGCCGGACGATTCAGCTTCAATGTCAAGGGCGGCCGTTGTGAAGCCTGCGGAGGAGACGGCGTCATAAAAATAGAGATGCACTTTCTGCCGGACATTTATGTGACATGCGATGTATGCCGAGGCAAACGGTACAACAGGGAGTCGCTCGAAGTAAAATATAAGGGCAAAACCATTGCCGACGTGCTGGACATGACCGTGAACCAGGCCTCACGCTTTTTCGAGAACCTTGGCAATATCCGGACAAAACTGCAGACACTGATCGATGTAGGATTGGGATACATTCACCTCGGGCAACCCGCCACCACCCTTTCCGGGGGGGAAGCCCAACGGGTGAAACTCGCCAGGGAATTGAGCAAAAAAGGAACCGGCCAAACCGTATACATCTTGGATGAGCCCACCACCGGGCTGCACATCGACGACATCAAAAAGCTGCTCGATGTTCTATCACGTTTCGTTGATGCGGGGAATACGGTCATCGTCATCGAACACAACCTGGATGTGATAAAATTCGCAGACCATGTCATCGACCTGGGCCCGGAAGGCGGCGACCGCGGGGGGTATGTCGTCTGCACCGGAACGCCTGAAGAAATCAGCCGTCACCCGAGTTCCTATACCGGTCAATTCCTGAAAAAAGTCTTGTCGCGATAGCGTTGAAGTTCACCACGAACACGAAGAGCACGAAGAAAACTTAAATCTTCGTGTTCTTCGCGGTTTCTTCAATCAGCAGGGGTTTGGAGCAAATTGGGTCTTGGTCAGGAATATCAATGACCCTGATGAACCAAAGAATAAGGCCGAACCGCCCGACATCGGCGGTTCGGCCTTATCGTTACTTAAAGGCGGCCGTTGAGACAATCTTACCCCAGCAGACCTGCAATTGCGGCTGCCTGGGGATGCGCATAGATAAGAATCAACGAAACAACCAGCGCATAAATACACAATGATTCGATCATAGCAAGACCGATGAGCATGGTAACCGTCACCTTGGCTGAGGACTCCGGGTTTCTGGCAATGCCTTCAACAGCGGACTTCAATCCTATACCCTGGCCGATACCGCAACCAAATGCCGCGATGGCGATTCCGAAACCTGCCGCCGTTACACTGGCAATAAAAAATTGTAGTGCTTCCATGCTGAAAATTCCTCCTTTTAAATAGATTAATATTCGGCTTCTTCCATTACCGACAACAAATTAATGTGCGGGCGAACCGGCTTCCGATGTTTCGGGAATTACCATTCCCACCCGTTTCACGGCGTCGGCTCGAACCCGATGGTTTCTAATGCGCATGCTCCATGGAACCGCTGAAGTACATGATGGAAAGCAAAAAGAACACAAACGCCTGGACCAGGGCAATGAAAATGCCCAGTGCCATAATAGGCAACGGCGCCAAAAACGCACCGGCCAGCGCGAAAAGAATCGCTAATACCAGTTCGTGGCCCATCATGTTTCCGAAAAGCCGGAACGTCAGCGACAGGACCCGGGCAAGGTGACCGATAATTTCAATGGGTAAAATGATGGGAATCATCCACCAGACCGGACCCAGAAAGTGTTTGATGTATTTTACGCCGTGGTATTTGACGCCGATGTAATGGGTCAGCACGAACACCACCAGGGCACAGGAAAGCGGCGTATTGATGCTGGCGGTCGGCGGGAAAAAACCCGGGACCAGCCCGATGAGATTGCTGGTAAAAATATAGATAAAGATGGTGGCGACGATCGGGAAAAACCACCGGCCTTCCTCTCCGGTGTTGTCGATCATGAAATCTTCGATGCCCTTGACAATGATTTCAAAAACGTTCTGCGCTTTTCCGGGAATCATCTGAATGCTTTTGGTCGCGACAACTCCAAGACCGATTAACAGGGCCATGACCACCCAGGAGTAAATGACGTGGGGATATGCATGGGCAAAATGCCCCAGGCCGATAATCTCGAACAGTTTCGTAAAAAATAGATACGGATGCTCCATCCTTACACTGCCTCCTTGAATATTAATTTTGTAAGCTCGACAATCGCCGCCAACGTGATGCTTGCCACCACAACCGAAAGCCCCACGAAAAGTCCGACGGGACTGACAATCTGATTCGATATCAACAAAAATATAATAACGCCGCTTAGGGTGAACCGCGCATAATACTTTGCCAGCACTACGTTATGCGAAGATAAACGCGGCGGTGCAAACGCTTTTTTCAAGGTTCGGTAGAGCAGGTGAAAATTGATGGTAACGATCAACCCGCCGAAAAGCGTGCCCATGGCGAATTTGGGCGACGCAATCAGCCCTGCCGCGGTGCTGGTCACCATGAGCAGCACCCAATTGGCGCGGGTCACGAATATCAGCAAACGTTGTTGAATTTCCACCGTCTTAAAATTTCCGTATCTTTTTTATTGCCATGGCGATGTTGCGGAATCCGGCAATGATGCCAAGCCCGAGGCCGATCAGTGTGAACCAGGGCGTTGTATCGAATCTTCGATCCATATAAATGCCGATGCCCAGACCGATGAATATGGAAAGGGCCAACGACAAGCCCACCGTGCTGTAGTATGTCAATTCCCTGATCCAACGGCGGCTTTCCCGCTTGGAAGCTTTCATGGCAAAGAACTCCGCGAACGAAAACAGCGTGTCCTGTTCTTTTTCCATACGCGCCGGACACATCGCCGGTCACAAAGAAGGAAGGACCCTAACACAGGAATTTTGGCGAGTCAATCGATATTCGTTTGGATTGTTGAGATCGTTTGGATCGTTAGGATCGTTAGGATGGTTAGGAGCTTTAGGAGCGTTCAAAACGATCTCAACGATCTGAACGATCTAAACGATACTAACGAACCTCAGAACCCAAAATCGCTCAAATCGAAAACCGGCCCGTCCACGCAGACGCGGGCATAGCTATCCGGATGTTTGCTGTTTTTTACGGCACAGCCCAGGCACGCCCCTAGACCGCAGGCCATCATGGCCTCCAGGGAAATCTGACCGTTTACCCGGTATTTCGATGCGATCCGTGCCACGGTTTTCAGCATGTCCAAAGGGCCGCAGGCATAAACCATATCCGGAGGTTGGGTTTTCACAGCCTTTTCGAGTCTGCCGGTCACCAGCCCCTTTTCTCCAAAACTGCCGTCATCCGTCGTCACGTGGACATGAGATGCCATTTGGGACAGCGTCTCGAGGCACAGGATATCCTCTTTTGTTCCTGCACCGGCAAATACTACAATACCGTTTTTAGAAATTCCGGATGTTGACAGGTGCTTCACCAAAAATGGTATCGGGGCTATGCCGATGCCTCCGGCGGCGGCATAAACGGTTGAAGCGGAATCCGGTATCGTAAATCCTTTTCCCAGCGGTCCCAACACCTCCAAGCGGTCACCTGTCTTCAGCCGTGCGAGTTTTTCAGTGCCTTTTCCGATAATTTTAAAAAGTATGTCCAACGCGCACGGTCCTGATTCGGAGACATGGATATCATGTATGGAAAACGGCCGACTCAACAGGGGATCGATATTCCCCGGTATCCTCACCATTACAAACCGGCCGGGTGCGGCCTCCGCGTAAGCTGCACCGCACGCCAGCGTCAGTTTGACATATTGGCTGCCGATGCGGGTTGTGCTTATGATCCGGAGTTTTTGGAATTCCATTTGGTTTCCTTAAAAAGGTGATGGGTTATGGACTTAGGGCTATGGGTTATGGGTTATGGGTGTGGATCGGATCTTTATCCCCCCCATCCCGGCCTTCCCCCTCCAGGGGTGAAGGGGACATGTTGCACCGCAAGTCCACTGATCGTAATGCCTTATTTTTCAATAAGTAAATAAAAGTGCCGTTCGCTTTGCTCACGGTTTGTTTTTTGGTCATGGTCATATCTCTCAAGGTTGTGAAAGGTGTTTTTCTATTCAATTTGTTTTTTTCATCAGAGCATCTTGAAATATGTTTTTTTAAACAACAATAAATCACCTCCTGTGAATTTATCGTTTAAACAAACCACCTTCTTATTTACAAGCGGCGCGAAGCAGTCGCCTGAACGGACTGATAAAAAAACGTACATTGGATAAATGGTCATCTGTCGCTACATGGCCCCTTCCCCACTGGAGGGGGAAGGCCGGGATGGGGGGGATTAAGACCCGATCCTCTTTGAATTGGAGCTCTGAGCCTTCAGCTTAAAGCTAAGGGCCGCGATCCAAACGCCCCCTTGCACGATTCACGATTCGCCCATCAACCCTGATCCATCACCCCTCACCCATTACCATCATCCCCTATCCCGATAACAGCCGCAAACCTACCGGTGGTCTTATGCTTGCGGTACGAAAAAAAATCATCCGACCTGCACCGGGTGCATATGCCGCTCGATTCGATGTTATCTTCCGGCACCCCGGCGCTGATGATCTGGTCGCGGCTGATCGCCCATAAATCGACGTATACCTCATGATTCATGTAGCGCCAAAACGTTTTTGGAATCTCCCGTCGATAATGGATGAACTCCGCGCAGCAAGGCCCCAGTGAAGGGCCTGTTCCGGCCAGCATTCGATCGGGCCGGCACCCGAAGCGATCTTTCATCACGGCAACGGTTTTCCCGATGATATCGAGAACAACGCCCCGCCAGCCGGCATGGACGTTGGCAATCACCCGCAAAACCGGGTCCACCATCATTACCGCCTGGCAGTCGGCCACCTGAATCACCAGGTTTTTGCCGGGTGTATCCGTGACCATGGCATCGCCCGTTGTCGTACCGGCTTGCAAACCCGATCCGGCGAATCCCTCGTGGGCAAGCACCCGCACATCCGTTCCGTGAACCTGGTGAATGAACGTCATTTCCGAAACGCCCATGGCGTCAGAAATGATGCGCCGATTTCGGTTGACATGGTCAGGTTTATCGCCGACGCTTCGGGCGATGTTGAGACTGTCGAACGGGACGGGGCTGACCCCGCCGTGGCGGGTGAAAATGCCGTGGCGGAGAAAATCGATTTGGCTGAAATGAGAAAATTGGTAATAGGGAACGCCGGTGTCTGAATATCGAATCATCATGGTTGCCGTTTTTTTCACCCCGTTCTCGCCAAAGTCAACACATCCACATTCACGGCCCCGGCTTTTTTCAGCACCTTGGCGCACTCGCTGACGGTCGCACCGGTGGTGTACACGTCGTCAACCAGCAATACCCGTTTGTCCCCAACGCCGGCGGGCGTATTGACATAAAAGGCGTGCTTGACGTTTTCCATGCGATCTCTTTTTGACAGTCCTGTCTGCGATATCGTCTGCCGCTGCCGGATCACCGATCGGGTGTCGACCGACAACGTACGGCATCCGGCCAGGCCGGCGGCCCATTCAGGCCAATTCCTCACCAGCAGGGCCGATTGATTGAATCCGCGCTTCCTCATTTTTCGGGCATGAAGCGGAACCGGAACAACCACGTCGATGTCACCCACGTCCCAACAGGTCACCAAAACCATAAACAGCAGCTTGCCCAGCGGACCGGCAAGGCGTGCTTTCGCCCTGTATTTCAGGCAGTGGATCGCCGCCATTAAAACGGATTCATATTCGCCGAGGGAACGTGCAATTCCGTATACCCGCTCGGTTTTCAAGCACTCGCCGCAAAGATGATTTTCCCCGGAGCGCGTCTCGAACATCACTCCGCATTTCGGGCACAGGGGAGCCGATATCGGCGTAAAATCCAGCATGCAGGCCGGACAGACATAAGGAGCCATCAGCTGGCAAAAAAGGGCTTTTCGACGCACCGTTTCATCCGTTTTTGCAGATTCCGCCGCGGCATGCGCGCTGCCGGCATCCCGATGGTACAACGATCCGCAAACCAGGCACTTTAAAGGAAAAAGCGCCTCCACCGCCGCTTGTGCAGATAATGCGGCAAACGTTTTAATGCCCATCATCTGAAAGAGAGGTAATCCCGTCCACGATCGATTCGGCGAATTCAGAGCACTTCAAGGTTTCAGCCCCCTGCATCTGCCGGGCGAGGTCATAGGTAACCCTGCCCGCCCGAATGGTGTCCCGAAGGGCCTGCCGAATGCGGGCGGAGGCCTCCGGCCAGCCGATATAATCCAGCATCATGGCCCCGGACAAAATCAGCGACCCCGGATTGACCTTGTCCAGGCCCGCGTATTTGGGGGCCGTCCCATGGGTGGCCTCGAATACGGCCGTGCCGTCTCCGATATTGCCTCCGGGTGCCATACCCAATCCCCCCACTTGTGCGGCGAGTGCATCGGAAAGGTAATCCCCGTTCAGGTTCGGGGTGGCAATGACGTGGTATTCCTCGGGCCTCAACAAAACCTGCTGGAACAGCATGTCGGCAATGCGGTCCTTGATGACGACCTTGCCTTCCGGAACGGGTCCGGCTCCGAGTTCCGATTCGAAAATGGTCCGATCGGAAAATTTTTCACGCGCCACATCATACCCCCACCGGGCAAACGCCCCTTCGGTGAATTTCATGATGTTTCCCTTGTGCATCAGCGTAACCGAGGGCAGCCGGTGCTCGATCGCGTAGGCAATCGCCTTTGCCGCCAAGCGCTTTGTATTTTTCTCGCTGATGGGCTTGATGCCGATGCCCGCGTCATTGGGCAGATCCGCGCCCATCTGGTCCCTCAAGAATGAAATTACGGAAGCCGCTTCCGGGCTGCCGCTTTCATATTCGATGCCGGCATATACATCCTCTGTGTTTTCACGGAAAATCACCATGTTCACCGTTTCGGGATGCTTCATCGGGGATGGAACGGCATCGATGTAGGCGACGGGACGCACGCAGGCATAGAGGTCCAGCGCCTGCCGTATGGCCACGTTCAAGCTCCTGATGCCCTGCCCCACGGGCGTGGTCAGCGGCCCCTTGATGGACACGACGTATTCGTGCATGGTATCCAGGCTTTTTCGGGGCAGCCATTCGCCCGTCTTTGCAAACGCTTTTTCCCCGGCATAGACCTCCAGCCAATCAATGGCCCTGGTGCCGCCGAACGCCGCGTCAACCGCGGCATCGATCACCTTTTTCGCGGCACGCCATATGTCCGGTCCGGTTCCGTCGCCCTCGATGTAGGGGATCATCGGATGATCCGGGACGTGCAATTTTTGGTCGTTTGAGATTGTTATTTTCATATTAGTAAAAGGTTATGAGTTAGGGGTTAGGGGTTATGAGTGATACGCTGCCGATAAGCCTCATAAAGGACAACGGCGGCCGCGGCGGAGGCATTCAAGGAATTGAATGCCGTCTGCTGAGGAATCGCCATCAGCACGTCGCAGTGTTTCTTCACCAACGGGCGGATTCCCGTGTCTTCACCGCCGATGACGATTCCGGTCCGGCCGGTCAGTCCGACGGCGTATATCTGATCCTTTCCTTCCCGGTCCAACCCCATCATCCAAAAACCCGCCGCCTTCAGAGTTTTCATGGTGTTTACCATGTTGACCATTCGGCACAGCCGGATATGCTCCAGGGCCCCTGCCGAGGCCTTGCTGACGGCCGGCGTGGCGCCGGCGGACCGGTCCTTGGGGATGATGATGCCGTTGACGCCGGCGCAGAGCGCCGTCCGGATGATCGCACCCAGGTTTTGGGGATCCATAATATGATCCAGCAAAAGCACCAGTGGGACAGTTCTTGCATCGGACTCGATCACGGCATCGAGATCCGCATAGGGATAAGCTCCTACTCGCGCCGCTGCACCCTGGTGGCCCGGAGTGCCGGTCAGCGCCGTCAGTTTGCCCGTACTCACCCGCGTCACCGGCTTTTTCATTTCTGCGGCGGATGCAGTCATGCGATCGATCCGCTTCGACGCTTTCTCGGATGCGACATATATTTCGTAGACCATCCGTCTGCCCGCCCGGAGAACTTCGGACACCGGATGAATGCCGAATAGTATGTCTTCTTTGCCGACCATTTACCAGTCTGCTTTCTTTACCATCGGTGGATCACCATCGTAACCGTTTTGGTTCAACCAGCGCCCATTCCGAAACGGCTGATCACTCCGTTTCTGCCGCCGGCGAAAGTCTGCATTCTCTGAGTACGTCGAGTTTCCTGCGGTTATCATTTTCCGGCCGCCTTGAACGGAATCGAATTTTCTCATTTCCGCATGGGCACCAAATAGGATTTTACCAGCGAAATCAATTCAGCGGCGGCATCCTCCAACGTGTCGTTGACGATTACATGCCGGTACATATCCTTCTGAGCCATTTCTTCTTTCGCGCTCTGCATCCGCTTCTCGATGACCTCGAAATCATCCGTTCCCCGCTTGACCATCCGCTCCCGCAACGCCTCAATGCTGGGAGGCAATATAAAAATGGTGATGCTGTCCGGATATCGGCGCAGAATCTGCCTCGTTCCCTGGACATCGATATCCAAGAGGACGTTTTCCCCCTGTGCAATGTGCCTTTCGATACATTCAACCGATGTGCCGTAATAATGATCATGGACACGCGCCCATTCCGCCCATTTTTGCTGTCGGATCTTTTCCTCGAATTCCTCCCGGCTGATGAAAAAATAGTCCACACCATGCGTTTCCTCCTTCCGGGGCTTTCGCGTGGTGGCGGAAACCGAATACACCATATCCGGAAAATGTTCCAGCAGAACCCGGCAAAGCGTGGTTTTTCCGGCCCCGGAAGGCGCAGAAATAACGAAAAGCCGGCCTTGCGGCGAACCGCCCGGCCGGCTGCGGTCAATTTCCGGCCCCGGTGTTTTTCCCGTCATCGGGCGTTCTCCATGGATCTGATCAGTTCGATATATCGCTGGGAGAGGGTCTCCGCCTGTATGGCGGACAGCACCACATGGTTGCTGTCCAATACGATAATGGCACGCGTCCTCCGGCCGTGCGTAGCGTCGATCAGACGCCTTTCACTTTTCGCCTCATCCTTCATGCGCTTCATGGGCGCGGAATTAGGGGCCACGATAGCAAGCACCCGCCCCGCGACGACTGTGCTGCCGAATCCGATATTCAACAAATGCTTTTCCATACAGTGTCCTCTCCGGCTTCGATTTCGTTTGAATTGCAACTGTCCTTATCCGGACCTTATAAATCGATCAGGCGGCCCCGATTATTCGATATTCTGAACCTGCTCCCTGATTTTCTCCAGCTCTGTTTTGACGACGACAACCATGTGCGCAATATCCGCACTCTGCGCTTTCGACCCCATCGTATTGAATTCGCGATTGACCTCCTGCAATAAAAAATTCAGATTCCGCCCTGCCGGTTCATCGGAATCCATCAATGACTTAAATTGGTTCACGTGGCTTTTCGCCCGGGTGATTTCTTCCGATATATCACTTTTATCGGCAAGAAAGGCGGCCTCCTGGCTTATCCTTGCCGGATCGATCTCTACCATTCCCCCGGTCAGCGCTGCGATTCTATTTTTAAGGCGCTCCTGGTACGCTGTCAAAAGACCGCCTGTCGACTCTTCGATTCGATCGATAACATCTGTGAGAACCGCCAGCCGACCGTCGAAATCACGATACATAAATTCACCTTCTTTTTCGCGGGCGTGGTTATGTTTTTCGAAGGCATCACGTAAACACACTTCAACGGCGGGCCAGGTTTTTTCCATGATGAGGTCACCTACCTCCGCGGGCACCAGGATGTCCCCTGCCTTTAAGACCATATCAAGGCTCGGCCGTTCATCCATTCCAAGCTCTTCATTCAACGCACAAAGCGCCTTGTAATACGCCTTCGCTTTTACCCCATTCACGTCGAACCGGAACGCCTCCTCCGATTCATCCTTAATTCGAACGGCGATCTCAACCCGCCCCCGGGTGATATGTTCCGGAACGATTGCCTTGATGTGCTGTTCCAGGACCGTGTATCCATACGGCAGGCGCACCACCGGATCCAAATGCCGGCTGTTGTATGACCGGATTTCGATGCTCACCGAAATCCCGTCCCTCTCCACATCGGACACGGCGTATCCTGTCATGCTTTTGATCATGGTTTTCCTTGTTTTGGGTTTTGGGTTATGGGTTATGGGTGTGGATCGGGTCTTTATTCCCCCCCATCCCGGCCTTCCCCCTCCAGGGGTGAAGGAGAGTTGTTGCGCCGCCAGTCCATTGATCGTAATAACTTAATTTTCAACAAGTAAATAAAATTGCCGTTCGCTTTGCTCACGGTTTGTTGCTTGGTCAAAAATAACCGGCTTCTCCGTAGATTTTACCTTCTACACTCTCTTCTCATCAAAATCGAAATCGGGATCGGGATCGGTTTTTTTCTTTTTCAAATTTCGATACCGATACCGATACCGATTTCGATCCCGACACCGAATGCTTTTCTTAAATCAGAACCGATCCTCACCCATAGTCCATCGCCCATCACCCATCACCCATAACCCCTCACCCATCACCCATAGCCTATCGCCTATACCCCATAACCCGCCCTTTTGACATCCACCTTATACTTTTCCCGAACCTTCATCAAGAACCGCTGAATATCCCCGTCCGCATAATCCGGGTAGGTCCAGGGCAGCGTCTGAAATCGGCCTTTTGAAAAAATCAAGGTCAAATCCGCATAAATGCCCTTTGCCAAATATACCCGGTGCGTAAAATTCTTTCCGGTCGCCAGAACGAAGCGCTCCGGCACCAGGTATCCGGGATCGATATTGACCCGCCGTGCACCGCTTATCGCATAACGATTTTCAATATCATTCGTAAACCGCTTGATGTCCGGCAAATCGTCCTGTTGGATTAACCGCTCGAACGACATCATTCGTCTCTTAAGCCCGCTCCCCATTTCCTCATCGTAATATCGGGTGTAATCAAAGGCAAACCACCGGCTGACGATATCCAGGGAGCCGAATTCAGCCTCCATAGCGGCAATGACCGCTGCCGCCGGGGACTGCTCTTGCAGCAGAATGCCGATTACCAGCTTGGCAGGCACGGGGGGGGATGGGATGCTCATCGTTACCGCCTATGATGCGATGGGTTTCGCCTCGTCGATCAGCATGATCGGAATATCATCCCGAATTTCGTACAGCAGTTTGCAATTGTCACAAATCAGCCCGTTTTTCTCATTATTCAGGCGCAGTCCGCCCTTGCACTTCGGGCATGCCAATATGTTCAGCAACTCGGAATTGATGGCCATAATACAAATCCTTCCTGCCTAATAAGTGGTTTCAAAACCTCCCCTCAGGCCCAATCCGGCCCATTTGCCCAAGCAGTTTTTCAGTATCTGCATCTCCTTCGGGTCGGCGCCGTTTCGTTTCATTTCATCGAGAAACGCCGTGATGTTTTTTTTAGCTGCAAAAACGTTTATCCGATTTCGTTTGTGAAAGTCCTGGATGCCCCGAATAACAATGCTCCCATGCAACTGTCCACGGCACACCCCAATATGCGACAAGCTCAACTGCCGGTGCAAAACGCCGAAAAAATAAAGCGTTCCGATCACCATACCCAACCTGGCGCTTAGCCTTTTTTTTTCGTCTGCACGTATGCACCGCCAGTATTCATCCAACGGCAGCACTTCCGAGATACAGGATGACACCAAAAAGGCTGTCTCCTTGAACAGGCCGTCTCTCACACGAATCATCATCAGGGGGTCCGGCGCCTGGACGACCTGAACCGGAAACCGGCACGCATTCTTCCATTTGGCCTTCCCCCTGCTCCAGCCGAAGACGTTTAAAACGCCATCCCAAAAGGACCGGGTCGAAAACTTTTCGATGCCGTAGGCTTTCCCGTCGATGTCGATTTTGCCGGACATGAGACATTTTTGGTCGTTTTCGGCCGTCGCCCTGAACAACACGTCCGGTTTTTCGATATCGAGACGAATACGGCGCTTCCGGTATAGTTTCATCCGTCCGGCCTTTTCTTTATAAAATTGCGAATTGGTAAAGACGCTGTATCTCGACCTGTGCTGGGAGGCGGCATGGATGCACTTGCACGCCTCACATCCGATGTCCCGGGTCATTCGGGCCCGTTCCGCTCGGCTGCACTGAGGGACCAGATAGCGGAGAAACCTGAAACGGACGCTTCGGCTCACCAAGAACCAACATTTTGACAAAACCAGCCCGAGAATCCGCACTCTTTTCTTCCAAGGCATCGGACGGGAAAAAAGAACGACCTCCGTCACGTCCAGCATCCAGAATTGGACATCGCCGGCACCCATCCGGACGAGCACATTATTCAGGTGAAAATCCCGGTGATATACCCCTTGTTCGAAAAGCATCCGCACAAACAAGGCGAATGCTTTGACAAGACCGCGCTTTCGGGCGGGGGCAAGCCGCTGGTATTCCGTATGAATAAAGATCTGCAAGGTCAATGCGTCGCGCACTTCGCGCGTCACCAGGACTTCGCCGTAAATTCCTGCCGATGCATAATCGCCCAGGGCAAATAATTCAGGAACCGGCACACCGCGGCGGGCCAAAGCCGAATACAGCCGCTTTTCTCTTGACGCACCTCCTCCCAACACGGATTTGAAAGTGGACTTTACCCCCCGGTATTTCATCCATTTGAGGTAGAAGCCGTGGGGGTGGCGGTATACACAACGCCTTGGGGAAATCTTGACCGGTGTCAATTCGGCCTTGTGCCCGCTGAACAGGTCTCCTACACTTGGATGGCTGCATGCCGTGTAACGCCAGTTTACATGTTCAAATGCCTTATGCATCCTTTAAGAAATCCGGCTTTGAAAGCCCCGCCCTTTTCTTTTTTTCCCGACGATGGTTGCGGGCGATTTCGCGTTGGTACAGATGGGGATAGTGGCGCTTCCACCGCTTGTGAAACCAAAACCACTGGGTGGGATACATCCTCACGATGCTTTCGATCTCATCGGTCATCATCTGCGTGTTCATCCGGACATCTTCGTGAATATCCTTTGTCCTGACGAGATTCATCGGCGGCCTCACCACCAGCACGTGCTGCCGAAAATTCTTTTCCCTGACGCAGAAAACCGGCAGCACCGGGCAGCCGTAGCGCCTGGCCAGCATCGCCGCCGAAGGGGTGGCATTGACGGTTTTATTGAAAAATTCGACCTGCACGGCCTCCGAGTTTCGGGTTTCCTGATCGATGAGCAAACCAACGATTTTTTTATTTCTCAGGGCGCGGGACATGTGCGGGAGTGCGCCTTTCTTAGTGATAACGCGGTTGCCGAACTTGGACCGCAGCCGATTGATATAGGTATTCAGCGTTTTGTGGGGGAGCTTTTTGGCCACCAGCGCCAGATCCGCATCGATCAGCACGGAGGCGAACAGGTGGGCCATTTCCCAGTTACCGACGTGGGCGGAAAAAAAGATAAATCCACCGCCCTGCCCGATCGCTTTCTCCAGGTGTTCCCGACCACGAATTTTCACGGCGCACAGAATATCTCCCCGGGAAATCGCCGCCATTTTCAGAAGCTCAACAAGCGTGAGTCCGAACTGTTGGTATACCCCAAGGGCCGCCCGGTTTATGAGATGATCCGGCATTCGTGGAAATGCAAACTGCAGGTTTTGCTTCACGATGTGTTTGTACCGGGGGTCCAACCTATACACCATGCCGCCGAGCAGTCTTCCTAAGGCAACGCCCTTCGCAGACAGCAGCGGTTTGGTCGCCGCCTTTTCTTTACCTCCGTCCCTTCTCACAGGTCTTCGCCCTTTTTCGGCCGCATAAGATGTAAACATCAACTTTTCGGCGTCGATATCGAAGGGCAGAGCGGTTCGTTGAAAAATCCAATCCAAATCCCTTTTCTCGGGCCCAAACCGCTCTGTTCTTCCCTAATAAAGCCGAAAAAACACTTCATTTTAAAATACCGAATACCCGGAATAGCCTGCAATGGCAAATCCTTTTTTTTCGCCGAAAATCCAATCCGAAAGGAAAGGCTTACATTGGCGGCTTTTCTGCCGGCGCTGCTGTCGGCATACTTTTTCAGCGAGTTCGGTCGACGCAGGCGAACGGCTAAACCGCTGCTTTTGGAAAAGTGCCGAAAGCCGGATCGTCAAACCCGGCCCATTTTTTCCAGGTATTTATAAATACGGACTTCTCTTCGTTATCCAGCCGATACGATTCGATTTCCTCGAGAAATACGCACAAATCCTTTCGAGCTTTTTTAATGGAGGCTGATTTGTGCTTTTTGATGTGCATAAATCCTTTCAGGCAAATGTTTCCATCTTCGGTTATCACGATATTCGACGATTTCAGATCATTATGTATCACACCGAAATGATGCATATTTCCCAACAACTTCCCCAGTTTCGCAAGCAGTTGAATTCTTTGATTTTTGTCCGTTTGGTTGCAGTACTCACGAAACAGGGTTGCTTTCGGGTGATATTCCGAGACGATATAAGCCGGGTGCATGAAGCTATTTTTTTTTAAAACGACCATCATCTCAGGACCTTGGATCGGTATCTGCTGAAAGGGAATCCTCCATATGTTTTTCCACACCCTTTTTTCCTTGCTGCCGGCAAAAAGCCTTAAACGATCAGGCAAGGATAACTTCACGACTTTATCGATACGGTACAACGTGTTGCCGATTCGAAAAGGTTTGTCTTTTTGACACTTGCCCGACGATTTCAGTGCCGGCAACTGCTTTTGGAAAATCGTTGATATCCCGCGATTCAATTGCGATTGTCTCTTTCGGTATACGGTCAGACCATCAGCCGTTTCCTTGGAAAATCGCGAATTGGTGGAAATGCTTTGCCTCGATCGCGATTGTGAATGTGTGTGGACGTATTTGCACAATTCCTTGTCGATCTGTGCGACAAACTTCCTTTTTTCCTTTTTTTGAGCCCCGGGCATGTACGCGTTCAGGAACCTGAAACAGTCATTGCGGCTGAACGCGGTAAAATATTTTGCATGAAGAATACCAAGCTGTTTAGCTCTTTTTCTCCGGGATACCGGTTTGGAAAAGAGACGCACCTCTTTGAGATCCAATATAAAGAAATCTTTTTCGTTGCCGCCGACAAGCACATTGTTGAAATAAAAGTCCGTATGATAAATCCCATGTTCCGTCAGATTTGCCGTAAATCGCGCGAACTTCTCAATCCATTCTTTTTTTTCAGAAGAATCCATCTCCTGAAATTCATCATGAAAAAACTTCGCCAGTGTACAGGCGTCAGGAACCTCCTTTGACACGAAAATATCCTCACGAATCAGACCGCCTGATGCAATCGACCCAAAAGCCAAAACTTCAGGCACCGGAATGCCCTTTTTCTGGATTTCAAGCGTCAATCGCCCCTCATTATTGGCGTTGCCCCCTGAAAAGGATTTATAGAGGGATCGTAAGCCCTTGTAAGTATAATGTTTGCTGAATACCTTTGATGAGTGGCGGTAAATCGAACGGTGGGTAATTGTTTTGATGGGATGGAGCTCATCATTTTCATTCAAAAAGCGTTGAAGCCACACCCGTCCGCTGGGCGAAATATAACGCCATTTTATTTTTCTAAGTGTGGTTTCCAATTGTTTTTTCAAATTGTCAGCAGGAATCATTTATAAAAAATAGTCGCGGAACACGTTATGAGAAGCATGGATGCGTATAGCAGGCGGATGTCATACAGCTTCATTTTTTTTGATCTGCATCACCTTCAACGATCGTAAAAATACCGAGTACGCGGAAAATACTGAAATGACAAAACCTGTTTTTCCGTCCAGGAAGCCCAACCTTAATATATAATGCGAAAAAAAACGGTACATGGGTTTGACGGCTAAATGAAAGAAATTGATATTCTTTGTCTTATGAACCCTGTCATAAGCGCTCCATGTCGTATACCGATCGATTTTCACCAGGTACGTTTTCAGGCTTTTATAGGTGTTATGAATAAGAGGTTGTTTTAATTTTCCGATTTTGCCCTGGGTCTTGATCTCCGCGTGAACATGCTTGTCTTCATAGCGGCAGCTATCCCTCTTAAAAAGACGTATGACCTTGTCATTTTGCCATCCGCTGAACCTTACAGGTTTCCCCATAAAAGCATTTTTGCGATGAATCCAAAATGCGGATTTGTCGGTATTGCTTTTGAGAACCGCTTGAATTTCCGATTTTAGTTCCGGCGTAACCCGTTCATCAGCATCCACTAAAAGTATCCATTGATTCGATGCCCGGGGAATGGCCCAGTTTTTCTGGGATGCCGAGTATTGGTATTCACGCTGAATGATAAAATCCGTATATTTTTTTGCAAGCTCCAGCGTTTTGTCCGTGCTGAAGGAATCGACCACCATAACTTCATCGGCAAATGATACGGATTTTAGAACCCCTTCGATGTTGTCTTCTTCATTTTTCGTCGGAATAATTGCAGTCAGCTTTTCCATAATTTTTTTCGTCAGTCATCCAAAGATAAAATATAATCTTTAAAATTACGATAACTTACATTGATATCGAAATATTTTTCCGCTCGTTTCTTTCCCTCCGAACCCATCGTCTCCCTGATATCCTTGTTCGTTGCCAAAAATTCAATCTTTTCGGCAAAGGCATCGATGCTCATATCATCGATGAGATACCCGGTTTCACCATTTTCGATGACTTCCGGGTTGCTGCTCCGGTTAAACGCAATCACGGGTTTCCCGGCCGACATGGCCTCCACGATGACATATCCAAAGCCCTCCCACAAGGACGGCAGCAGGAATATGTCTATGGCATCCATAAACCCATCGATATGCTCAACAAATCCCAAAAATACAACGCTGTCGGAAACGCCATGCTCATCAGCAAGCCGTTTCAGTTCGCCGAGCCCCTTACCTTCACCGGCTATCAGAAGCTTGAATGGGATGCGGTGCGCCTTGAGCTTTTTTGCTGTTTCAATTAAATATTTCTGGCCTTTTTGAGCAACCAACCGCCCCGCGTTTCCGAGTAGGATTTCATCTTCATGCTCTCTATGAAAATGAAAAGGGTTCGGTTCACATGATCGATCTTCACATGACCTGTCAGTGGAAATCCCAAGATAGTTGACCTTGATTTTGTGTTTGGGAAAGAGAGAAGGATTGTTTTGCAGGATCGTGCGTTTGGTCTCTTGGGAATTTGTCAGTATCTCCGTTACGATATGCTTGAACAACAAGCGGTTCGAAAGGCTGTTCTTTATGGGGGAGGCAATTCCCCTGCTGTAAATAATATGCCTGACCCCTGCAAGCCTTGCAGCAATGCCGGCCAATTTAATATCTTCGGAAAGATTCAGAATAATGACATCGACGGTGTTCCGCCCTAACATGCTGCGTACCTTGTAAATTTTAAACAGATTCAAAAAGGTCAGGTTGGATACACGTACGGTGCCAAACGGAACGGGGGTCTTTGTCAGCCGTTTTGAAAATTCGCTGTTTTTCCCTGCAATCACAAAGGTGTTGAACCCGTCTTCATGCATGCGCACGGCCATGTCGTAATTCCACTTCTCTCCCCCTCCCCACGCCACGCGGCTGTTGAAAAAACAAATATTGACAACGTTTTTATTCATGACTTCCAATCCGTTTTGAGCGTTGGGATCGTTTAGAGCGTTTGGAGCGTTTTAAAACGATCCCAACGATTCCAACGATCCCAACGATCCCAACGATCCTAACGATCATAACGATCTAAACGATCCCAACTTACGCCGGAAGGCCGCAATATTGCGCCGAATTTTGATTCCGGCCCACGTTTTGCTGACATTTGCAATCGGAATGAAATCCGAATTGCCGATGCCGTCGATCATGTAGATGCGCAGGGATTCACTTGTTTTAACAACCAGATTGCCGCTGCGAAGGTCCCGCACGATGATGCGGTTATCCTCCAAAAACGAAAAAAACTCCGCCAGGGCTTCTAAGATGTTCGGTGTCGGGCCCTGATCCTGCAGATACGCCTGCAGGCTTGGGGCGATACGGCCGTCATCCGATCGAATCAACTCCTGGCAAACGGCACATCCCATGTCCGTTTGCACCTCACCGAAGCATCCGGGAAAATGCCGCCGGATATGGCCCCCCTTTTTGGCCAATCGTGAAAATTCCCGCAACTCCCACCGATTGTCATCGAATGACGAAAGCGGACGGAATTTTTGATAAAGCGGGGCCTTGCTGCGCTTTGCCTCGGCGGTCTTTTCCGGCCTCAGCACCTTCAGAATTTTCGTGTCGTCCTCCGGATGGATGTAACAGAGCCGATTCCCCCCCTTTATCAGCAGCGGTTCGTCCTTTAACCTGATCATCGTATCTCCACCGGCCGGAATGGTTGAGAGGTGAAATTTTTTTTGTCTAATTAAAATGGCGTTAAAAGTAAACCTTTTTTAGCGTTAGGATCGTTTTGAGCGTTTAGAGCGCTTAGAGCGTTCCAACGATCCCAATCATGCCCATTCACGCTTCATCATCAAAGCCCCGTATGAATGCTCTCAACCCCACCCATAACCCCTAACCCCTAACCCATCACCCATAGCCCGTAGCCTATAACCTATAACCCATAGCCCATAACCCATAGCCCATAGTCCATAAAAAACTTTACATTTCCCCATCCCTCCGATAAAAAATCCTTCGACTCAAAGAAACCCATTCAACACGGATGCCTACACCATGAAAATAGATGTATCCCTTGGCGAAGTGGTCGATAAAATCACCATATTGGCAATCAAGCTGGACAAAATCAAAGACCCCGATAAGCGGAAAAATATCAAACGTGAATTCGACCTCATAGGCAAGTGCATGGAAGAAGCCGGCATTACCCGTGAATCCCAATGGTATAACGACCTGCTGGCGGTGAACCTGGCGCTTTGGGATATTGAAGATGCTATTCGAAAAAAGGAGGCGCAAAAGGTTTTCGATGATGAATTCATCGCATTGGCCCGCAGCGTTTACCGGAACAACGATATTCGTGCAGAAATCAAGAAAAAGATCAACCTGGCTTTTGGGTCGGAGTTGATTGAAGAGAAGGAGTATGTGGATTATAGGAAGGGCGGGTTATAGGTATAGGTGATGGGTTATGGGTAATGGGTGTGGAGGAGAACCTGTTTTTCACGATTTACGATTCAATACGAGGAACCCTATGACAACAGCAGCACACAAACCGAAGGTATCCCTGATCACACCGGTCTTTAACCGTACCGACCTCTTGAAGAAATTCCTGCTTTCCATTCTATCCCAGTCGATGCTGCCGGACGAACTGATCATTTCGGATGACGGCTCATCGGAGGATATTCTTTCCGCTGTTCGGGAAACGATGAACAAGGCGCCCTTTGCCATAACCTATGTCCGACAGGAAGATGCAGGTTTTCGGGTGGCGCGATGCCGAAACAATGGGGTAAAGCTGTCGAACGGCGATTTTTTAGTTTTTTTCGATCCGGATATCGTTTTATCCAAATATTATTTTGAAACGCTTGTCGGTGCCGCCCAAAAGAACCGTTTCATCGTAGGACGGATGATTCGTTTGGCAAACGAGCAAAACAGCTGCGTCACTCAAAAACAGATTCGAGAAGGTGATTTTTCCGCCATTCTAACCGATGACCAGAAAAAAATCCCCGGCCGTCAATACCGAAAAGAATGGGTGTACCGTTTTCTGCACGCAATAAAGCTCAGGCGACTGGGGCCCAAGCTTCGCTCCAGCTGTTTTGGATGCTACAAAGATGATTTTGTCATGGTGAATGGATTCGATGAAAAATTCATCGGATGGGGAAACGAGGATGATGATCTGGGGGTTCGGTTTTACGCGGCGGGCATTCGGGGAAAAAATCCGTTTCGAAAGGAGTATGCCCTACACTTTTTCCACGAAAAATTTCATAACGACGAGCGGGTGAACAGGCCCTACCAAAAAGCAAGGATGAATGTAATCAACCGAAAAAATTATCGCTGTGAATGTGGATATGAAAATGCCGACTCTACAGAAGCGGTTACAGTGAAAACCATCAAGTCTCCCAGTCAGGCTCGAATTGGAAAAGAAGACATCGAATAGCGCTGTATTTTTTGTTTCCACCGGCAGATGCGGTACTCAGTTTTTGGCCGATAAGCTCGAGGCCTCCTATTCCGATAAAGCGCTGGTCAGACATGAACCATTCCAGGCTCGATACAGACCTCGATATTATTACAGTAAATATAAAAAAAAAGAGTCGGCAAATTTATCCGTCGATCTGAAAGCACATTTATCCGATATCGCAGGCATCCTCACGCATCGCCACTACATTGAAACCGGTTGGCCGGTTTACGGCGTACTGCCTTTCTTTCTTTCCCATTTTACCGGCCGCATCAAAGTCGTTCACCTGCACCGGCACCCGATCCATACAGCGGCTTCCCTGACCACGCACAATGTTTACAATCGCGGTGACTGGTCCGAGGAAATGAGCATATCCCCCTTCGATTGCGGCGTTGTCCAAAGCGATATCAGCGGCCGCATGTGGCATAGGATGACCGATTTCGAAAAATGCCTCTTTTGGTGGACGGAAATCAACCAATTGGCGTTTGATTTGCGCGAAGATTTTCCATCTGTGCCCTGGTTATCGATCCGATTTGAAACGTTGTTTTCCAAAGCCGACCGATCGGAAATGAAAAAATTGCTCGATTTTCTTTTACTTCCACCGAGACAAGACTTTTTTGACATGATGATTGACAAAACGGACAATTGGCCTCTAAAGACAAAAAAAGAATTAAATCCCGGCTCCATTTCGAAATACAAGATAACCTTGCATGTAATGAACCGGTTTGGATACGATTTCGATAAGCATATGGAAAAGGAAATTCGGGCGCGATACAGCACCGCGAAAACATTACCGATAAGATGCGTACGCCCCTTTTCGCTGTTCAGCGGCTTCATTGACCTGATCAGACGAACCCTCAAAAAACGGAACAGGTAATGAACAAATTCGCGGTTATAGTGTAAGTGCGAAAGTCGGCTCAGCATATTCAGCGGCACCCCGCAACAAAAGGGGACGTGGTCATCGACAATGATGTGTGGATCGGCTAGGGTGCCCATTATCATGTCCGGCGTTACCTCGCCGATAGTGTGGAAATCGGTGCGGGGTCCGTGGACACCCGTTCCATCCCGCCCTACGGCATCACCACCGGAAACTCTGCCGTTTAATCGGCAAACGCTTCGATGACCCCTTTATCGGCCGCCTTCTTTCGATTCGCTGGTGGGAGTGGGACGAAGATACGATCGGTCGTTTTCTGCCGCTGATGCCGGACAGGGACATCGAAACATTCCTTTGGGAAGCGGAAAAATACCTGGCAAGCCGTCCACACAAGGAACAGGTGCGAGGCGGGTGCTAGGGCGACGGGTATCCTCTAATGTGGAGAACCTTACCGGGATTCATAACGGACTTAACGATGGATCTTCGAAAGTTCCGAATGGACTGGTAGCGTTTAAACGCATCATAATCACCCTCCTGGACCAGCCTTAACAGCTTCTTTTTGCTCCGACTGTAAAAGCGCCTGCAGTTTTCCAGGGACATGTCGGCGATTCGCTCATGGGCAAACATAAAAAACCGCTTTTCACAGGAGTGGTGGACAACATTCAAATTCAAGAGCACATCTTTCAACACACGCCCCGAATACTGGTCTTTGAACAGGTCAATGCAACCCTTCTCGTTTAAAAAATCAAAAATAATATTATGAGCTTTAAATGCGTCAAAAATTCGTTCCCCTAGTTTGTGCGTGGTGTTGTCGGGGTGAGTGACATGAAAATAAAGCACAGCATCCACATAACCGATCATCTCTGCGGAAACCAGAACCTTGAAAGAAAACGAAACGTCCTCTTCCCAAGAAAGATCATCGAATAGGAGGTTATTTTCCAGCAGGAAATCCCTGCGGCATATTCGTTTCCACACCTGAATGTTTCCGACCAGAAAATCTTTGTCAACTTTGATTTTAATGCGGCGCGGCGCTGCCGAGGGTCTGACGTCGAGGTCGATCTTTTCCATAAGCGCATACGGCAGAGGTTGATAGCGGCATTCCACCACATCGAAATCATCCTTCCGGGCTGGGCCGTAAAGCACCTCATACATGTGCCGGTTAATGACATCATCGTGATCCACAAACGCGATATAGCGCCCCCTTGCTTCGAAAAGCCCGGTGTTTCGTGCCGAACTCTGCCCCCCGTTCGCCTTCCGGATCAATCGGATGCGGTCGTCGATGGCGGGGTATTCATCCAACAGTGCAAGTGTCGCAAGATCATCCGACCCGTCATCCACCAAGATGATTTCAAGGTCCGTCAATGTCTGCTGCAAAATGGAATCGACACAGGATCGCAGTCGGTCACCGGTATTGTAAACAGGGACGATCACGGATATGGCCGGTTTATGATTTTTCATCACCCATCCGCGTCATTATGGTCAAACCGCTGCTGTAGGGCAGGTGCTCGATCAGCCAGCCGCCCAGCCGATCGATAAAAGGAGCCGTTTCATCATACGCCCGGCCGAGGGTCTCTTCAATGGCCCGAATGACGCCCCTTTCGTTATTCCAGCCTTTGACAATGCTCCCGTTTTTCCGTTTAACGTATCGCTTCATATGCGTATCATGGAATATGACTTTTCCCCTTTCCGACAGCAACGGAAACCAGGCGCGGATTTCAGCCAGGGTGTGCTCGTATTCATGACTGGTATCGACAAACAGGACATCGACGGTTTCCGGAAAGCCATTGCTCCTGCACCAAACGACAAATTCGCCGGCAAAGGCCACATCGTCGGCCTGAACGAAGCGCCACGTGTTTTTCATGCTGTCGTCATCGACGAATTGACTGCAATCCATCATGTCCACGCTGATCATTTTCGCCCCGGCGATCGAGGCCGCCTGCAGGAGCGCGCGGGTGCTGTCTCCCTTTCGGGTGCCCAGTTCTACCACGAGTGATGGGTCCGACTTCAGGACTTCACAAAAAAGAACGGCCAAATGATCGGTAATGTCAGAAGTTTTTTTCACTTCGAACAGGCCGTTGATTTGCGTATCCCGGCATGCCGGCATCAATGCACGGGTCAATGGCGGTATAATGTATGCGTACAGCGGCAACGCCAATGCATTCACCACCCGTTTTCTGAACAAGTGCCTAACCATTCCGATAAAATCGCCGCTTTGAAGCAGTGAAATCGTTTTTCCTTTCAATTTTCTTCTCCTGAAGCCGATTCGACGTCTCTCCAAAGGCCCCATCGCGTCGCGATTGAGATCATCTGGTCTTGCAGGGTTTCATGACGACAATCAAAAACGCTTGTTGCACGCGGAATTTCCTGGAGCCGCTTTTTTGTGCTGATCCATCAGGTGGTATGGATAAGATAAGGAAAAAGGCGTTTTTCCGGGCCGAATTCGCCGGTATCTGAATTGATAACCTATTTTTGTTTAAATATAGAACAAAGGCGTATAAAATGTAAAATGAATTTTTCTTCACAATGGTTCCAGGTTCGCGGAGTTCATTTCATGCAGTGAGAAAATCCTGATCCGTTCATATTATCTGCGGGTTCGAAACCAGAGTCAGACCTATAAGCTCCGGTAAATTTCAAAGATTAACAGAGGCTTCAAAAATGGGACTGTACACCCGGACCAGGAAAAGGATGCTCAAAGGTTTTCTAAGACAGCAGCACGCCAAACAGGCGCTGCAATGGGAAAAGCTGTTCGGCGACTTCGATTCTGCAGATTACGAATATTTTCGCGCAGCGAATCTTCCCAATGAATCCGGATTTTACCATGGTGAAATTATCAAATGGGCTGGTGACCTCGATCCCGGTGAAGTGCTTTTTATCGGAGAAAACAACCTTACGGCCGCGCACCTGAAAACCCTCCTTCACGCCAAGGCGGTTTTTACAGCCGGATTGACCGATACGGATTACACCTGGAATTTCGAGCAACCCCCACCGATGGCGGAAAAAAAATTCGACCTGATCATCAGCCAGGCCGTTCTGGAACACCTGATCGATCCTTGTCGGCACTTTTACGATATCAGCACCCTGGTGAAAAACAACGGCCGCATCATCATCCACACGGTCCTGCCCGGTTTCCGATACCACCGATACCCCATCGACGCCGTACGCTTTTTCCCAGACTGGTTTGAAACAGCCGCGGACCGACTGGGATTGACGGTGTTGAAGCGGAGGATTAAGGCGTATCACATGTTTTATATGTTTGGAAAGATAGCGGGGAGTGGGTCGTGAATCGTGGGAAAACAGGTCCGGGGTAATCGGTTAGGGGGTATGGGTGCGGATGAGAACCGATTTTATTTCCCCCCCATCCCGGCCTTCCCCCTCCGGTGGGGAAGGGGGCATGCTGTGGATTAAGACCCGATCCGCTGCAGTTTTGAGATATGAGCTTTGAGCATTCAGCTCCTATCTCCCATTGCCTATCACCTTGTTTCACCGTTCACTGTTCACTGTTCACAATTTATTCGTCTGTAAGGGTCTGCGGCCAATCACCCAAGACCCGACGATAAAAATCCTCGACCCGCTCACCCTGGCGCTCGATGGTAAATTCCCGCTCAGCCTCAAGCCGGGCCGATTTCCCCATTTCGGCCAATTTCACCGGTTGGGACAAGAGACGGACCAGTGCCTCTGAGAGGGCGTCGACATCATGATTTGGGACCACGGCCCCGGCTTTCCCATCGTCGACGATTTCCCCCAAGGCCCCGACATTCGATGACAGGACCGGAACGCCGGACGCCATCGCCTCGAGCGCCGCCCTGCAGGTCCCGTCGTTTCCCGGCGCCAAAATGATCTTCACATCGAAGGCCCGGTAGACGTCAGGCAAGTCCTGCCGAAACCCTAAAAAACGCACGGATTCGCTCCAAGGGCCCTGCCTTGCCAATGCATGCAAGTGCCGGTAGGACGGCCCCCGCCCGGCGATGACGAGAACGGCCCGGGGAGCCTGTTCATGCACGGCTTTCCAGGCTTCAAGAAGCCATTCGTGCCCCCTCCCCTCCTTGAGCCGGGAAACGATGCCGGCAACCGGAGCGTCCAAATCGATGCCCAGCTCCCTGCGAATCCCATCCCCGCCCGTTCCGGGATGAAACCGGCTGCAATCCACGGAGCCCCTGATGGTGAGAATACGATCGGAGTCCAGGTATCCGGCCTCGATCAGCCGCTTGCGATATTTTTCCGCGACCACGATCAGCCCGTCCGCCCGCTTGAGCTGCCAGTTGCGGAACCGGCCTTGCGCCCGCTCGGTATGAAGCGTGCGGACCAGCCGTGTCCGGGTGTTTTTAGGCCGCGCCAGAGCCGCCAACGTGTGGTCGTTTGTCAGGTGGGAATGAATGATATCGAAGTGACCGTATCGCCAGATGTGGTAAAGTCGTATTAAATTTTTGATCTGAAGTCTCGGCCAAGCCTTGACTGACAGGGAAAGATCGTCATCCACCGAGAGGGCGTATTCCGCGGCTTTTCGAGCCAGATAATCGGGTTTTTTCCTTCTGACGGCAAGTTTCACCGCATGGCCGGCCTCGTGCTGGGCCCGGGCCAGCCTAAGCACCGGCTCGGCCGCTCCCGTAAATTTGCCGGAAGACAACAAGTGGAGGATATGTATGGCGCCTCTTGATTCTTCGCGCTCTTCTTGATTTTTCAAATGCGCCTCCAGGCTGCTTTCTCGCCTTGCGTGTGCTTTTGTCGTTTGCGTTTGGGTCGTTTTGATCGTTAGGATCGTTAAGATCGTTAGGGCCGTTGGGATCGTTGGGATCGTTGTGAACGTTCTAACGCTCTAAACCATCTAAACGCTCTAAACAATCATAACGATCCCAACGCTTAACAGCTCATCGATGCGGCATCGTTTGTATATCAGATTCATTGAAACTTCAACCGATTTGAATTCCCGCCGCCCAAACGATAGTCTCTGCATTCCGCCGGTATCGACGGCTTCAAAATTGTCTCCCGCCGCCTATACGTTGCCCCGTTTTGAATTTTGAATTTTGAATTTTGAATGTTTGTTTCGAATTTCGAATTTCGTGCTTACCTCCCTTCAGCTTTTAGCTTTCAGCCTCCTAAACATTTTCACTTGCATAACAGCGCCGTTGAAGATAGATAGGGCATCCAGGAACGCCAAATAAAGCCGAACCAGCTTTGCGATTCGACACATGCCTAACTTTTCCGCCGAACATATCTGTTTGATCCGGACGTCGGCCCTCGGCGACACGGTTCATGCCCTGGCCCTGGCCAACGGGCTGAAAAAAGGGTACCCGGATGCCCGGCTGACATGGATTCTTCAGCCCCTGTCCTACGACATGGTAAAACATCAGCCGAATATCGAACGATTCATCATCTTCGAGCGCGCTGGCGGAATACGAGCATGGACGGATCTTCACCGACAATTGAAAAAGGAGCGTTTCGAAATCGCGGTCATACCCCAGGTGAGTTTTCGAACCAGCTTCTTATCGGCACTCGTGCGGGCGGACATCAAGGTGGGGTTCGATTTCAGACGATCGCGGGAGCTCAGCTGGCTGTTTACCAACCGGCATATTCCGCCGCGAACGCCCGGCCATGTCCAGGACCAGTTCTTCGAATTTTTGAAATACCTTGGAATCGATCCCTTTCCACCCGAGTGGAACTTCACGTTTACCAGCGAGGAGATGCAATGGCGTGACCGGTTTTTCAGCCGCATCGGCCGTCCCGTGGTTTCTTTCGTCATTGCCTCATCGGATCCCGGCAAGGATTGGTTGCCTGCTCGATACGCCGCTGTCATGGATCACGTGGACCGCTTCCTCGAGTGTCAGCCCATGCTGATCGGCGGCCCGACCCGTCGCGAAGCCGACCTCGCCCGAATCATCACCCGGAACTGTAATTCCAAACCGGTCATCGCACTGGAAAAGCCCATCCGGCGAACGATGCTTCAGCTTTCCGGCTCCGCTCTGGTGGTGTCTCCCGACACCGGACCGCTTCACGCTGCCGTGGCCCTGAACGTACCCACGGTGGGCCTCTACGGGTATTCCGATCCCCGGCGATGCGGGCCTTATCGGAAATTCCAGGACCTGCTGATCGACGAATACAATGATCCGGAAAATCCAGGCTCACCGATCCGCCGCAAAACCAGGAAAGGCCGGATGACTCGGATTACGCCGGAAGCGGTGATCGAGAAGATCGAATTGGGGCTTGGGCGTTATGGGAGGGGCGGAGGAGTAGTGAACAGTGATTAGGTGATTAGGTGGTTAGGTGGTTAGGTGGTTAGGTGATTAGGTGGTTAGTTCAAAAGCAGTGAACCGTGAAGAGTGAACAGTGTGAAAAATCGGGTGATGTTATGGGTTATGGGTAATGAAAATACTCCTCGTACAAACAAGCTTCTTAGGCGACACCATTCTCTCGACACCGGTGATTTCAGGGTTGCACCGCGCATTTCCGGATGCCGAACTGTGGCTGATGACGACCCCGCAGTCAGCGGAGCTGGTTCGCCGCGATCCCCTGCCGGCCGGCATTATCACCTTCGACAAGCGCCGAACCGAAGCCGGCATTTTCGGCCTCTGTAAAATGGCGGTTCGTTTGAGGTCGATGGGTTTCGACCGTGCCTACGCATTACACCGATCCTATCGCACCGCTATGCTATTGAAGCTGGCATGTATCCCGGTTCGCATCGGGTTTTCGGATGCAAGGCTGCACCGGCTGTACACGGAGGTTCGCCCCCGTGACCTGAAGAGCCACGATGTGCTGCGCAACCTCTCGCTGATAGCAAAGGAGATCCCCCTTCCCTATCAGAACACCGACCTGCGGTTGTTTCCGCCCGACAGAACGGAGATCGGCAGCCATGTACGGAACATCCTGGATGCATCACCCAATCCTGTCGTCCTGGTGCCGGGCAGCGTCTGGGCCACCAAACGATGGCACCGGCAAGGCTTCCGCGATACGGCCCGGCACTTCATCCGAAGCGGGTATGACGTACTGCTTGTGGGAGGACCGGAAGACCGGGAAGTTTCGGCAACGATCGCATCGGAAACGGGGGCGATAAACATGGCCGGCGAAACCCGAATCGACGAGGCGATGGCCGTTCTGAATACCGCCCGGCTGGTGATCTGCAATGACAGCATGTCCATGCACATCGCCTGTGCGCTCCACGTGCCTGTCGTTGCGGTTTTCTGTGCCACCACCCCGGCGCTGGGGTATTATCCCTGGAAAAACAGCAGTATCGTCGTTGAAAAAACCGGCCTGGACTGCAAACCTTGCGGCCGGCATGGCGGCCGTACATGCCCGACGGGCACGATGGCCTGCATCGAGGGAGTTTCGGTGGAGGAGGTCATTCGGGCGGGGGAACGGCTGTTGAGATGAGGGGGTTCGTGGTGAACTAAAAAACCCAGGGAGAAAGCACGAATTTCGAAATTCAAAGCTAAACAAAATTGTACGATTCTTAAAGTTAGATTCAAAAAAAACACGAAGCTTCGTGGTGAGACTTAAAAAAAAGGATAGTATCCTCTTACTTGTTTCGAATTTTGAATTTCGAATTTTGAATTTGTTTCATATTTCGTGCTTCGAGTTTCGAATTTACTTATTTACATGAAAACACAAAAAACAGGCCCATACACCATCGGCTACACGGCCCCGTGGGTCGCCGAGCACATCGACACGATCATCGGCCTGGCAACCCGTCCCGGGGCGCCCCCGGACAGCCCGATGGCAGGGAGGCGCAAGGTCGTCATCGCCGAAATTGTTCCCGAAAAACGGGTTGCGGTGAAGCCGTATGCCAGGGGCGGGCTTATCGGTCTTCTGGTGAAAGATACATACGTCGGTTTGGGCAAAAGCCGCTCCCAAAAGGAATTTGAATGGCTGCAGCGGGTCCGGCGGCTGGGGATCAACGCCCCGGAACCCGTGGCATTCGTATCCTGCGGCAAATATGTTTATACCTGCTGTCTCATTCTGGGCGAAATCGAGAACCATCGCACCCTTGCCGAGACCCCATTCAAATCACCCGCAGAGGCGCATCGCCTGATGTCCGAGGTGACCCGGCAGGTAAACATTCTCGTCGATCATTGCATCCTGCACGTCGACCTTCATCCGGGAAACGTGCTCATCGACGCGGCAGGTCTTCCGTATATTATCGATTTCGACAAGGCCCGGATGTTTCGCGGGTTGAAATCGACGCTTCGACACCGGTATGTTTCACGGTGGCGGCGCGCTGTTGCCAAGCATCGCCTCGATTCGAAGCTCATCGTCTTGTTTCAGGACGGGCTGACTGAAAAGAACAGGAAATAACATTGGGCGAGGGCATTCGGGGCTGAAATTATATGTTTATTTTTTCTGAAAACCGGGGTCGCGCCAGGGCGGGCCGAAACAAATTCGAAATTCAAAATTCAAAATTCAAAGCAGGGCGCCGTATCGAATAGGCGGACAATTGCTCCTAAACAGTACCATCGTCCTAAAATTATTTTAAAAACCACGAAGAGAACGAAGGACACGAAGATTTTTTTAAAACTTTTTTTATTTTTTTCTTTGTCCTCTTCGATAGCTTCGTGGTAAGAACTTGTAAGAAATGCTAAAGAATAAAATAGTACTGATCACAATTCACGATTCACGACTCACCAGCCTATTGCATTTTCCAATTTTTGTTGCTATTAGGAAATCATCCCCGATCTTCCCACTCGAATATTGTCATCGTATTCCATGGAGATTCGTTTGTTTCGATTTTTTCTCTTTATCTGCTCAAAGAGCATGCCTGTTAAAACATGGCGCAAAACCGCCCGCCGACGGCTGAATTTAAAAAAACCGGTGGCGTCCTTTGCGCAGGAAGGTGAGGACCGTATTCTGAGGCGGATTTTTGAAAAACAACGCAACGGATTTTACGTCGATGTCGGGGCCCATCATCCGTTTCGGTTTTCCAACACCGCGATTTTCTACAACCGCGGGTGGCACGGCATCAACATCGACCCGCTTCCCAATACGATAAACCTGTTCAACCGGCATCGTCCCCGCGACATCAACCTCGAAGTCGGCGTAGCCGATAAGGCAGACGAATTGACCTACTTCATGTTCGAGGAGCCGGCCCTCAACACGTGTAATAAAGCGGTCGCAGAAGAACGAAAAATAAATGGAATATCCAACATGATCGGATCGATAACGGTTCCCATCTTGCCCCTTTCAAATATCCTTGACCGTTATCTTGAAATAAACCGGATGATCGATTTCATGACGATCGATGCGGAAGGAATGGATTTCGAGGTGCTGAAATCGAATAACTGGGAGAAATATACCCCACGGATTGTAGTAATGGAATCTCTTGACTGCGATACGATCAATGACGTCCTCGCTTCACCGCCGGTTCGGTACTTGAACCGATACGGGTATGAGGTCATCGCTAAAACGCTTCTTTCGGTTTTTTTGGAAAAAAGAATCTGAGGTGAATTACATGTCGAGCTATAAGGATACCCCTGTCTTATTGCTGATCTTCAACCGCCCCGATACGACCGCGCGGGTGTTTGAGGCCATTGCCCGGGCCCGGCCCCGTTTCTTATATATTGCGGCCGACGGCCCGCGGCCGAATGTACCCCAGGATGCTGAAAAATGCCGTTCCGCCCGGAATATCGTCAGCCGGGTGGATTGGGATTGCGAGGTAAGACACCGATTTATCGACCAAAACCTGGGATGCCGAATGGCGGTTTCATCCGCAATCGCCTGGTTTTTCGACCAGGTCGAATCGGGCATTATTCTCGAGGACGATTGCCTGCCGGCGGCCTCGTTTTTTCCGTTCTGCAGTCAACTTCTCGAAAAATACCGTGACGATGAACGCATTATGTCCATTTTGGGCAATAATTTTCAAAACGGCATTCAACGCGGCGATGCCGCGTATTACTTCTCATCCGCACCGTGGATCTGGGGATGGGCGAGCTGGCGGAGAGCCTGGAAGCATTATGATTTGCACATGAAAACATTTCCGGACTTTGTGCGCGGCCGCTGTATGGAGAACCTCTCGAGGGACCTCGATATTCAAAACTTTTTATGGAAATACTTCATCACCGTCTACGAAAACGGGAGCGACACTTGGGATTGGCAGTGGTTTTATGCGATCCTGGTCAATCACGGGTTGTGCATCGTTCCCCAGGTCAACCTTGTGTCAAACATCGGCTTCTCAGCCGAGGCCACCCACACCCGCAAGGAACACTCGAAATACGCCGACATCCCGCTGGGCGATATTCGTGAGATGACACACCCCTGGGCCGTTCTGCCCGATCACCGTGCCGATGACTATTTTTACAAGCACTTTATGCGTGCCGGATACGACAATATCAAGAATCCGTTAATGCGCTGGAGAAAGGTCATCAAGAGGCGGCATCGTTCGCGAAAAAGGATCGACCGTTTCCTAACCGATTACGAGTGGAAATTACAGACGTGAGGGCGTTGGGATCGTTGTGAGCGTTCTTAACGATCTAAACGCTCGAAACGATCCTAACGATCCCAACAATCAAAGGTATTCCAGGATAGCGGCGGCCAAAAGGGGAATCATGATCTCATGGTGGCCGGTGATCGCATACCCCCTGCCCCCGGGCAGCACCGGCCGGCGGACCACGTTTTCACCGGGACGGTAGTGCTGGAGCATGTCGAAATTCGCGGTGGTGAAGTTGCGGACGTCGTGTCCGGTGTTTCTGGCCACGGCAAGGCACTTGAGAAACACCTCGGGAAGGATCACCGCACTGCCGAGGTTCAAAACCACACCGCCGCCGCCCAGGCGGGATACGGCCGCGGCCATGATGCGGAAATCCCGAAGGGAGGCCTCTCCGATCGCCGCCCCGTCGGCGCTCGGGTGCTGGTGAACGATATCCGTCCCGACTCCCACGTGGATCGTATACGGAATATTCAGTTCCCAGCAGGCGGCGATGAGGGCCCGGCTTGCGTAAGGGGCGCCGCTTTCGACGATTTTTCGTCCAATGGCCTCGCCGAACCCTTCCCGGCGTTCGGCGCCCGTTTTCACCCCGTTGTTGATAAAATCGGCCAGGTCCGATGCCATGCCGAAATCACCGGTTTCAAGCTGGACATCCACATCCTCCGAGGTGCGGCCGAAAAGCGCCAGCTCGCTATCGTGAATCGCGGCCGACCCGTTTGACGCCACATGGGTGACGAGGCCGCGTTTTGCCAGATCGACCAGGACCGGGCTGCAACCGGTCTTTATGACATGTCCCCCGAGCATGACGATTACCGGCTTCTCGAGACGGCGTGCGTCCGCCACGGCCCGTACGACGCTTTTGAAATCATCGGCCTTCAAAATCCCGGGGAGCGCCTCCAGGAAAGCCTTCACGGTCATGCCCGGATATAGCGGTTGGGCTTCCCGGGCGGTGTCCACCTTCGATTTCCGCTCCAGCGCGGGGTAGGTGCGAACCTTCGTAAGATCGATTTCCGTATATTTCGACATCGGCTTTCCCCCGTTCAGATTCCCCTGTTCAGATTACTCGACCCGGATTCACAACCCGGACTCGAGCTGCCGGATCAGTTCGGCCATGTCATCCACCACCGTCACTGATCCGGCATGGAGATCCGTTACGGGGCCTCCGCCCACCCAAAACATGCGGCCGACGCCGGCATGGATGCCGGCATGTATGTCGCTCGAGCGGTCGCCGATCAGGATGGACGCTTTCAAGTCCAGGTTGAATTCCCCGGCGGCCTTGACGATCATGCCCGGGTGCGGTTTTCGGCATGGACAGTCGATTTTATATTCCCCGATGCCGTCGGTGGGATGGTGTGGGCAGAAGTACACCTTCGAAACGGCAATGCCGGCCTCCTCGAAGCGCGCCAGCATCCAGTCGGTCAGCGCCCCGTACTGGTCCATGGTGTAATAGCCCCTGCCGATGCCCGACTGGTTGGTAATGATAAAGATGAGGTAGCCCTTGTCCTGAAAAAATCGGCAGAGGGGAAAGATGTCCCCGGTAAAGCAAAAATCCTCGATGCGACAAACATACCCCGTATCGACATTCACGATGCCGTCCCGGTCGAGAAAAACGGCTTTTTTCATTTTCAGATGCTCCGGCTGTTTTTCACCTGTTCGATGACACCGGTCGTGCTCAAACCCTCCACCAGGGGAAAGATGACGACCCGCCCGCCGTACTGTTGAACGATGTCGTGGCCGATAACCGTTTTCACCGTGTAATCCCCGCCCTTGACGATCACGTCCGGCCGAATGCAACGGATCAGTTCAATGGGCGTTTCCTCGGAAAAGAGGATCACCATGTCGACGCACTTCAAGCTGGCCAGGATGGCCGACCGCTGGTCCTGGTCCAGGACCGGACGAAGCGGCCCTTTCAGCTTCTTCACGGATGCGTCCGAGTTGAGCCCCACCACGAGCCGGTCGCCTTCTTCTGCCGCGGCATGGAGCAGTTTGATGTGCCCATTGTGGAGAATGTCGAAACATCCGTTCGTAAAGACGATGCTTTTCCCCTCGCTTCGCCACTGCGTGATGAATTCCTCCGCCTCATCGACCGTCAGGGTCTTGTTCATACCGTCGATCATTCGGCCGTAAAAGGCCTGCCTGAGCTCTTCCGAACGAATGGGACGGGTGCCCAGCTTTCCGACGACGATACCGGCTGCGATATTTGCCAGCCGGGCCGCCGACTCCATATCGATCCCCGCCCCGACGGCCAACGCCGCCGTGGCAATCACCGTGTCCCCCGCCCCGGAAACGTCGTACACCTCCCTGGCCTCCGAGACAATGCGGCATGGGCCCTTTTCGGAGCTGAACAGCGACATGCCCTTGCCGCCCCGGGTTACCAGCAGATGGGACAGGTCGAACGTTTTCATAACCCGCCCGGCTTCAGCGGCCAGGGATGCATCATCATCGATCAGGTTCGGCGATACCCGTGCAAATTCGGCAAAATTCGGCGTGATGCAGGTTGCGCCCCGATACCGCCCCCAGTCGCTTCCTTTGGGATCGACAAACACCGGCGTGCCGCTGCGGCGGCACGCTTCGATGATCCGTAATGCCAAATCACGGCTGAAGATGCCTTTGCCGTAATCCGAGAGAATGACGGCATCCGCCCGGTCGGCACACGCCTCGAATGCCGCGAAGAGCCGCTCATACATGTCATCGGTCAGCGGTCCGGTCTGCTCTTCATCCATTCGCAGCAGCTGCTGTCCCCGCCCGATGATCCGGGACTTGACGGTGGTGGACCGTCCCTTCACCGGCAAGATCCGTGTGTGGATGTTCATCGATGCGATGGCGGACGCCAATGCCTCCCCTTCCCCGTCATCCCCGCAGACGCCGAGCAGCATCGTGCGGCACCCCAACCCGGCCAGGTTCATGGCCACATTGCCGCTCCCGCCCGGCATCAATGATTTTTGCCTGACATGAACGACGGGAACGGGCGCCTCGGGCGAAATCCGCGCCACCTCCCCCCAGTAGTACCGGTCCAGCATCACATCACCCATGACCAGGACCGTGTTATGTGCAAAATCAGGATAATCCCGCATCGACCGCCTCGCCCTTCAACATGATGGTTTCGATCATTTCGGCCCAGCAGTGGAGAATGAAAATATGGGCTTCCTGAATACGCGCCGTTTTTTCCGCCGGCACCACGATGCCGATGTCGGCCGTTTCCTTCAAGGCGCCGCCGCCGGCCCCGGAAAGTGAGATGGTTTTCATGCCGCCGGCCTTTGCCGTTTCAAGAGCCCGTATCACATTTTCCGAATTTCCGGACGTTGAAATACCGATCAGCACATCCCCCGGACAGCCGTGGGCCTCCACCTGACGCGCAAACACCGTTTCATACCCGTAATCGTTGGCAAGCGCGCTGACAATGGAGCTGTCCGTGGTCAAGGCCATGGCCGGCCAGGCTCTGCGTTCACGGGTAAAGCGTCCGACGATTTCACCGGCGAAATGCTGGGCGTCCGCAGCCGATCCGCCGTTGCCGCAAATCAGGATTTTCCGGCCGCTTTTCAATGCAGCGGCAAGATCGGATCCGGCACCCACGATGACATTTTTCAGGGTATCGAGCCGGTTGAAGCAGTCGATATGCTCGTCAAGATCGTTTTCAAACATGTCCGTCCCTTTCTGCCGGAAGCCCGTTTCATTTTCCGATCCGCTCTTTCAGAAACGCCGCGAACTCGTCTTCATTCGCCATGACGATATTCAAGCCGAGAACAGCACATGGAATGGGCCATGCCATGCCGGGAAGCAGTTTCACGGCGTCTTTCCGCGTTGTCACGATGATGCCGGCGTTCTTTTCGCCGGCCGCACGGATGATCGCATCGACATCGCTTTTTCGATATCGGTAATGATCCGGAAATCCCGAAAACCCGACGACTTCCCCGGAACAGCGGCAAAGCGTTTCGAAAAAGCCCCGGTTGTCTGCAATGGCGGAAAACCCGAACACCCGCTTCTGCCGCAGAAGCTTCAGATCCCGGATGCGGCCGCTTGCCGGCGAGTCGTGACGGGCGGTTATCAATCCCGCCCCTGCGGGTTCCCATTCATCCACATAACGATCGATGAACACCTCGTGCCGTGCAAAAAACCACGGTTTGTCACGGGGCACCCTTTGCCGGGCAAAATGCTCCCGCATGGTTTGGATGCCTTCCCCGCCGCATCGGGTTGCGACGATGCCGTGGCTTCGGGCCATCGCCTCGACGGGCTCCCGCAGCCGTCCCCTGGGGAGCAGCCTCGAATTGCCGAAGGGCCTTCGATAATCGAGCAGCACCAGATCGGCATCCCGAAACACTCTTCGGTGCTGAAAGCCGTCGTCGAGAACCAATATCTCGGCGCCGAAGTCCGACACCGCCTTCATCCCCGCAGCATACCGGTCGCTGCCGATGATCACGGGAACCCCCTTCAGCATCCCCGCCATCATGCGGGGCTCGTCACCGGCATGAGCCGCATCCATCAAAACGGACTCGCCGTCCGACACGATTCCTCCGGCCTTTTCGGCCTTTCCCTTGTAGCCCCGACTGATGACGCTCACCGTGCAGCCCATGGCTTTCAGAAGCCGGGCCGTGTACACGGTCATGGGGGTTTTTCCGGTGCCCCCCACGCAGATGTTGCCGATGGAAACCACCCGGCAGGGCAGTTTTCGGATCGGCATGATCCGCCGATCATACAGACGGTTGCGCGCGAAAACAACCCCATGATACACCTTGGACAGCATGAAAAGCAATACGGCAATAGGCGGCCGGGGCTTCCGGGTGCCGTCCATGACGGCTTGCATATCGTATTTTAAATGCTTCATCCGCCCTCGAAAGCGCTGTCGATAATAAAGTAGATCGCCCAGCTTAAAAATACCGCGTCGGCCGCCCAGGCGGCAACCACCGGCGGCAGAAGCCCGCCGTATCCCAGCGATACGCTGAAGCTGTGAAACATCCAATACAGAAAGGCAATGCCGATGCCGTAGGCAATGCCCACGGGCATCCCCTCCCGGGTGCTCTTTCGGACGCCGATGCCGGTTCCAAGAAGACCCATAATGACACAGATGAAGGGAAATGCGGCCTTTGCATGGAGATCGACACGCAAAGTGGTGACGTCATATTCATCGGCCTTCATTTTTTCGACGTATTCATAAAGCTCGACGAATCCCATTTCTTCGGATTTCCTCGAGATGCGGCGCAGGTCCGCCGGTGAAAGGCCCAGCTGCTCCGTTTTGGAGGCGTACACCCGTGTCCGAAATGCCGTGTCCTCCGGGTCGCGGACCTGGTCGACCACGTTGTAGAGCCGCCATTTTTCCTCTTCGAATACACCGGTTTCGGCATCGAGGCGCCGGATGAGGTTGAACCGGTCGTCGAAGAAATACAGGCTTACATCGAAGGCCGTTTGTTTGACGGCATTGTAATACGTGATGTGCGCGATCCGGCGCTTGTCCCGTATCCAAATATTCTTTTCCCGGGTGGTGGTCATGTCCTTTTTCTTGATGTCTTGAATCCATATGCGGTTTGCCTTCGGGGCGGTGATGGGGATGACCGTTTCGGAAAGAAGAAACAGCACGACCGTCATCAGAAGGCTTACGGCGATGACTGGTTTAATCAGGTGGATGATGCCGATGCCGCCGCTTTTCAAGGCGATGATTTCATTGTTCCGGTTCATGACGCCCAGCGCTACAAGGACGGCCAGCAGAAGTGCAAACGGCAAGACCTGGGTGACGATCAGCGGCAGGTTGTAAATAAACAGCGCGACCGCCTTTCGGGTTTCGACACCCGAAGAGACGAAATTGTCGACTTTTTCGAAGAAATCGACCATGAGGTATACGCCCATCACCGCCGCGAGCACGATGGTGAAGTATTTTGCGATTTCTTTGAGGATGTATTTGTATAGTATCGGCATTGAAAAGCTATGGGCTATAGGCTATGGGTAATAGGCTATAGGTTATGGGTTACGGATTAAAGAAAGTTGCCGTTCGCTTCGCTCACGGTTTGTTATTTGGTCAAAATTAAGCGGCTTCGCCGTACATTTTACGTTCTACGCTCGCTTCTCATCGAAATCGAAATCGGGATCGGGATCGGTTTTTTTCTTTTTTGAATTTCGATACCGATACCGATACCGATTTCGATTTCGATCCCGAATGCTTTTCTTAAATCAGAACCGATCCTCACCCATCACCCATTACCCGTTTTTTCAAACTGTTCACTCTTCATGGTTCACTGCTTTTGACCTAACCACCTAACCACTTAACCACTCTTATCCCCTCTTCCAAAACCCCAAAGGCTTCTCAGCAGCCGAACGAACGAACATAAAAACGGCCACCCCACCCATAACGACATTCGGCACCCAGATGCCGATAGCCGGCGGATACGTGCCGGACTCCCCCAGCACCCATCCCAGGGACATCAGAGCATAATAACAGAGAAAGAAAAACAGACCCAATCCCAAACCGTACGATTTTTTCCGGGCCTTCGCCCGGACACCGAGGGGTACGGCGAGCAGCCCGAGCACAAGGCATGCCGCAGGAATGGAAAACTTGTTGTGAAATTCGATCAGCGCCTTGTAATAATCCGTATTTTTCTCCTTTGCACCGGCAATGAATTGCCGCAGCTCCGAGAAACGCATCTCCTCTTCGTCTTTATCCTTTCGTTTTTCCGATGCCGCCGCGGCATTTTTCAGGCTGATTGCCATGTCGTAGGTGTGAAACGTCGTGGTGCTGCTCGTCTTTTTTTCGATGTCGACCCGGTTGATGAGCCCGTCATAGAGCCGCATCGCCACCACGAAATCCTTCGGTTTGCCGATCAGCTTGCCCTTGTCGGCGATGATGGTGCCGACCTGACCGGCGCTTCGCCGGTCTTCGATGAAAATATCCTGCATCGTGTTTTCTTTCAGGTCGATCGTGTCTGCGTACAGCAGGACATCGTCGAAGGCATCATTGAAGGTTCGTTCTTTCAATGCGATGTTGGGATTGGCCGTCGACATCCGATACACCACGTCCTCGAAAGCCGAATTCCCCCACGGCATACCCCAGAACGTCATCACCGCCGTTAGAACGGCGCCGATGACTGAAAATGCAGCAACCGGCGGCAGCATTCGGTAAAGACTGACGCCGCCTGACTTCAGGGCCAGAATTTCGTTGTCCGTCGACATGCGCAGAAAGGTCAGCAGCACCCCCATCATCACGGACATGGGAATCACGAACACCAAAAACGCCGGCATGGAATACATGAACAGCATCAGGATATTGAAAAACCCGATGCGGTAATTCACGATCAGATTGGTGATCTCAAGCAGTTTCGTGGTGAGAAAAATCAGGCTGAAAAATACGAGATTGACGGCAAAAGGACCCATCATCCCCGTAAATACGTAGCGATATAAGATCGAAAACATGGTCATAAGCCACCGAGCGGCGGGTTACCCGAACACCAAAGGAATGACATGCTGTTGTTGAAGCAGCTTCACGATATCGATCATCACGTAAGCGACAAAGAACCAGACGGCATCGAGAAACGCTCGTGAATAGGTCTTTACATCGACATCGTACCGTTCCGGCAGCACGAACTTCTTGAAGTTGGGAAAAAATCGCGGTGTATTCGCCAGATAGTCCAGGTAGGGTTTTCCATGGATCCGCTCGAGATTTTTCTCCTCGCTGATAACGACAAGGACATAATAGCCGATGAAGAGCATGATCATCAGGATGATGAAGATAACGTTCAATGTTGTAAGGGAAATCCCCAAAGCGGCGATGAAGCTGAAAAGATAGAGCGGGTTTCTCGTAATCGCATAGGGTCCGGTGTCGATAATTTTTCTCCGCTTGTATCCGCAAATGAACATGGACGACCAGATGCGCCCGAAGGCCCCCACGGTAATCAGCAGCAGGCCCGCCGAATTCATGAAAACCCTGACGAACGTATTTTCGATATCGGTTCGCGTAAAAACGAACACCATTAACAGGATAATCGCCGCAATCCGTGATACGACGATTCTGTTTTTTCTGATAAACCTCAGATTCAATGTGCCGCCCCCCCCGATCAGACGCTTTTTGACGCGTGCCGGTATTGCATGTTGTACAATTTGAAGTATTCCTGTTTCAGATTCAGCAGGTCGCCGTGGCTGCCCTGTTCGACAACTTGTCCGTTTACGATCATCAGTATGTTATCGGCATTTAAAATTGTGGACAGGCGGTGTGCGATCACGAAGGTTGTCCTGCCCCGCATGAGATTGTCAAGGGCCTTCTGCACAAGCGCCTCGGATTCCGAATCCAGCGAGGACGTCGCCTCGTCCAGGATCAGGATCGGAGCGTTTTTCAACAGGGCCCTGGCCACGCACATCCGCTGCTTTTCACCTCCGGAAAGGCGGGCACCCAGCTCACCGATGACCGTATCGAATCCATCGGGAAAACCCCGGATGAAATCGTATGCATAAGCCGCTTTCGCCGCATTTTCAACATCTTCCCGGGTTGCCGCCGTATTGCCGTAAGCGATGTTGTTGTAGACCGTGTCGTTGAACAGGATCGGCTCCTGGGTGACCACGGCGATCTGCCGCCTCAAGGATGCCAATCCAATGTTCCGGACGTCGATACCGTCGATTTCAACAGAGCCCTCGCTGACATCGTAAAACCGGGGGATCAGGTTGACCAGGGTGGTTTTCCCGCCCCCGCTCATACCGGCCAGCGCCACGATTTCACCGGGTTTTACCTCGAGGTTGATATCGTTCAGAACATATTCCGAATCATACTTGAAGAAGACGTGCTTAAACGACACCCTGTGAGGTCCGGTCTGCAGCACGATCGGATTTTCAGCTTCACGGATTTCCGACCGGCTTTCCATTACGTCGAAAATCCGGTCCACCGCCGCCAATCCTTCCTGAACCGTGTTGTTGACCTGGCTCAACTTTTTAATCGGTTCGTAGAGCATGCCTACGGCCGCGATAAAGGAGAAGAAGGTGCCGGGCGTGGATTCGCCCGCGATCACCTTGAATCCCCCGTAAAAAATAATGACGGCGATGGCGATATACCCCAGAAAGTCAATGAAAGGCGAGGAAAGGGCCTTTGCGCGGACCTGCTTCAACTCCATTTTGAACAGCCTGCCGCTTTTTGCCAGAAACCGTTTTTTCTCATAGGATTCCATGCCGAAAGCCTTGACGATTTTGTTCCCGGCAAAGGTCTCGTGAAGGAACGCACTCAAATCCCCGACGCTTTCCTGGCGCCGCATGGCGACCCGCCGGACGCGGCGGCCGATTTTCACCACGGGCATAAATATAAGGGGAATGACGACCAGGGCGATAACAGCCATTTGCCAGTCCTGGTAAAAGATGACGGCGGTCAACCCGATAATACTGAAACAGTCTTTCAATGCACCGGTCACCGAGGAGGACACCATGTTTTTAACGATTGCCACATCACTGGTCACCCGGGCCATTAGGGTCCCGGTTTTCTCCCGGTGGAAAAAGGCAATCGGCATATCCAGAATATGGCCGTACAAGCGGTTCCGAAGATCCCAGATGATTTGCTGGCCGACATACTGCATCAAGTACGTCTGTCCGTAAGTAGCAAGGTTTTTCAAAAGGCTGATCAGCACCACGGCAAAGGGAAGGAGCTTGAGCATGTCCATGTCTTTTTGGATGAATATCCGGTCGATCACCGGTTTTACCATGTACGCGATGCCCGCCGTTGTCGCAGCAATGACCAGCATGCACACCATTGCGAGGAGCAGTCGATACCGGTTCTCAAAGATCATTCCCAGAATGGTTCGATGCCGGGGTTTTATGCGGTGCAGCAGTTTGTCTGTAATCATGTCATACGATCTCGTGATGAAAATACCGGTCCACCTTGCGGGTGATCCGGTTAAGCTCTTCCTCCAGCTGAATGCGCCGGACTTCCTCTTCAGCCGCGCCGGCCTTCCGCGGCACGTACATCGGCCGTCCGTATACCAGCCGGCAGGTGGAAAACGGGTACGGCAGCATGAACCGGTCCCAGCTGGCAAACAGCTTCACTTTATCGGCGCTGTAGCTTATCGGGATGATGGGATACCCCGTCTTCCTGGCCACCATCATGACGCCGGGCTTCACCCTGAACCGGGGGCCTTGGGGCCCGTCCGGGGTGACCGCACCCGAAGCACCCGCCTCCTTCATTGTTCTGATCATGCCGGCCAAGGCGCGAAGGCCGCCGCGGGTGGACGACCCCCGAACCGTTTTCTGGCCCTGATGGTGCAAAATCCGCGAAATGATTTCACCGTCCCTGGATTGGCTCACCAGCACCACGACGCCCAGCCGTTTATGCACATAGCTGGGCAGCAGCAGCCGCGAGTGCCAGAAAGCGAGCAAAAAACGCCCCGCCTCGAAATGCTGTTCCACATCCTCCCATCCTTCGACTTCGATGGCGGCGGTCGAGAACAGCCCATCGATGAACAGCTTGCCCAGGACACCGAACGCATTGTATTTCGCATCCTGGAGATATGAACCGGACGTTTTCATCTCACCATGTCCATTGCCATTCGGGCCACACGTTCGGATGCGCCCGGGCTGCCTATCTTTTTCCTGACGGCTTTCAGTTCGACGGTCATCGCCTCCAGCGCACCGGGATCTTTTAACAGTTGCCACACCGTCTGTGCAACCGTTTTCGGCTCGGCGTCATGCTGCAAAAGCTCGGGCACCACCTCCTTTTCGGCAATGAGGTTGACCAGGCAGGCATGCTCCAGTCGAACGAGCCGTCTTGCCAATCCATAGCTCAACCGGGACATTTTGTACAGCACCACCATCGGGACCCCGGCAATGGCCGCCTCCAGGGTAACCGTTCCGGATGCCGCCATCAGGAATCCACATGCCGAGAATATCTCCGCCGCTTCCCGGTCCGTGACGTCGCATTGAACCGTGGATCGATAAGGCGCAATGATCCTTTCGATCAGCACCGGGTCCATGCTCGGCGCTTTCGAAACGAGAAACGTAAGCTCCCGGTCCAGGGATGAAAGACGGCATGCGGCCGCCATCATCACGGGCAGGATTGCGGTTACTTCCTTTTCCCGCGACCCCGGCAAAAGGCCGATGACCTTTTTCCGGCCGGGATTCTCCGCATCGCCGTAAAACGGCCCATCCGCCGATGCCGTGTCCAGCAGCGGGTGCCCGACATAGTCGGCCGCGACATCATGCGCTTTATAGAACCGCTCTTCGAACGGCAGGATAATCGCCAGCCGGTCCACCCGGGACCTGATTTTTTCGACGCGTCCTGAACGCCACGCCCACACTTTGGGACTGATATAATATAAAACGGGAATGTTCAAACGCTTGGCGGTCTTCGCCAGGTTCAGGTTGAAATCCGGAAAATCGATGAGAATCAGCACATCCGGCCGCCGCGTGCGCAGGACCCGTTTGGCTGCAGAAAGCGCACGGACCAGAGCGGCGGCCTTGGGCAAAACCTCCGTCAGACCCATTACGGAAAGGACGCGGATATCACAGAACAGGTCCGCCCCCGCCTCCTTCAGCCCGGCTCCGCCGATCCCGAAAAAAACAACACCCGGATCGATGCGGTGAACCGCTTTTACCAGGTTCGCACCGTGCAGATCACCCGATGCCTCTCCGGTTATGATCATCATCGATGCTTCCGTCATGATCCTCCCGTAACCGCCACGACGGCAATGCCGGCGGCATCGGCCAGGCCGACCATTTCCTTTTTGTCGAACACCAGCGCCCGACCGGCTTCGACGGCCAGTACGGAGGCGCCTGCCCGTGCCATGACCCGAATCGTTTCGCAACCCACCGCGGGCACATCGAAGCGCAAGTCCTGGCCGGGCTTGCTGACTTTCACGACAACACAGGGGCCGTCAGCCAGTTTCCCGCCCCTTAAAATGGTGGCATCGGTGCCGTCCACAGCCTCGACCGCCAACACGGACCCGCCGGCGACCACTACGCTCTGGCCGATGTCCAGTTCGCCGATTTTCTTGGCGGCCCGAAAGCCGATCTCGATGTCGGCGTATTCTCCCGCTGTCGGTTCGCGCACGGTCCAGCACCCTTTCTCGGCGAGCAGCTCCGGCAGAAGCAGTGTGGACGGCAGAACCTCGATCCCATCCGCGGCTAATGCATCCGCAAAGGCTCTCAACAGGGCATCGTCATGCGTGTGGCCCATATCGGCCAAAATGGAAATCGTCCTGGCATCCGGCTCCACGCGTGAAAAAATCTTCGTCTTGTCCACACCCCCCAGCATGACGGCGTTTTCGACCCGGTGCGCCTTGAAATAGGCAACCATTTTCTCGAACCGGCCGAGCGCCAGCCAGGCCGTCGAGTCGGCCTGCATTTCGATTTCGGGATCGGCCTCGCCTTTGATCGCCGCGACATGCACCGAAAAGCCGTTCGATTTGGCCTTTTTCGCAAAAAGTTTGGGTAACCGGCCGTTCCCCGCTATGATGCCTATGGGTTTCATAAAAAATGCTATGGGCTATGGGCTATGGGTTATGGGTTATAGGTTATGGGTTATTTAGGAGCAGTTATCCGCCTATTCCGATACGGCGCCCCGTTTTGAATTTTGAATTTTGAATTTCGAATTTGTTTAGTGCTTCGAATTTCGTGTTTTCTCCTTTGTTCAAGACCTTCAGCCCAAGAAGCGTCACTGTTCACCGTTCACCCGTTATTTCACCTCGTAATCCCCCGTTCGGAACCCCTGACAAAATCGAGCAAATACCCCACCTCGGGCGTTTGCTCCACTTCGGCCTTGACCCTTTCGACAGCCTCCTTCCGCGTCAGACCGAGGCGAAAAATAATCCGGTACGCTTTTTTGATCGGCCCGATCACCTCATCCGAAAACCCATGCCGCTTGAGCCCGACTTTATTCAGCCCCTGAAGCCGGGCGCGGTCTCCGGCGGCCAGTACGTACGGAGGGATATCTTTGACCACGGCCGACGCACCGCCGATATATGCGTAATTGCCGATAGTGACGAATTGATGGACGGCCGTCAACCCACCGATACTGACGTAATCGCCCAGCGTGACATGCCCGGCCAGTGTGGCGCAGTTCGCCAGGATTCCCAGCTTGCCGATGCGGCAGTCATGGGCGATGTGGCAATACGCCATCAAGAGACAACTGTCGCCGATTTCCGTCCTGCCGCCGCCCAACTCGGTGCCCCGGTTGATGGTGACGAATTCCCGGACCACCGTGTGGTCGCCGATGGTTACGTAGGTCTCCTCTCCCCTGTATTTCAAATCCTGGGGAATCGCACCCACGGATGCAAACTGAAAAATCCGGCACCATGACCCGATAGAGACGTTTCGCTCGATGACTACATGAGGCCCGATGACCGAATTGTCGCCGATGACGACATTATCCCGGACAATGGTATAGGGACCGATTTCCACGTTGTTTCCTATTTGCGCTTGCTTGTCGATGATTGCCGTCGGGTGTATCATTCGTCGACTCCTGATTATCGTGAATCGTAAATCGTGAAGGGTGATCCGTTCCTTTTTTATTCATCATTTTTGGCATTTGCGAAACATTGTAAATTCGCGTGGTTTTTAAAATGACCCTCGTTCATCGTGTTGTATGGGAGCAACTATGCCGATATCGATATGAAGCCCCATTTTGAATTTTGAATTTTGAATTTTGAATTTTGAATGTTTGTTTCGAATTTCCATTTTCGGATTTCGTGCTTCCAGCCTTCAGCTTCCCGGATGTATTATTCTTCGACCCCGACCGTAGCCATCAGATCCGCTTCCGCCACACGCTCCCGGTTCACATACGCCGTTCCCGACATTTTGATAACCTTGGCCCGCTGCTTTACCTGAACCACTTCCATGACCAGCTGATCACCCGGAACCACCGGTTTTCTAAACCGAACCTTGTCCAGTCCCGTCAAATAGATGATGTGGGAGCCGGGGTCCTCCTGCGGGTTGCCGGCATAGGCCAGGACCGCACCCGCCTGGCACATGGCCTCGACGATCAGCACCCCCGGCATCACCGGAACCCCCGGAAAATGGCCCTGGAAGAACGGCTCATTGATAGTGACATTCTTCAGGGCAACGACCTTTTCGCCCGGGACGATTTCAGTTATACGATCGACCAGCAGAAAGGGATACCGGTGAGGCAAATAGGCCATGATCCGGGTGATGTCTATCGGTGTTTCCACGCTGTACTCCTGATTCTCCTGTCAAAATTGCAAATCGTCGGCGGATCGGGACTTTATTCCCCCCCATCCCGGCCTTCCCCCTCCAGGGGTGAAGGGGAGTTGCTGCGCCGCGCATCCACTAATCGTAGAGGTTTAATTTTCAACAAGTCAACAAAAGTGCCGTTCGCTTCGCTCACGGCTGGTTTAATTTCATGACTGTTTATTTTAAATCAGAACCGATCCTCACCCATAACCCATAACCTGTGACCCATAACCTATGACCTATGACCTATGACCTATAACCCATAACCCGTTTTTTTTCACATCCCCACAGCCCCCCGAACCGCCGCCATAGTCTGTCGAGCGAGGCTCCGGGCCTTCCGGCACCCCTCTTCCATAATCTCCCGGATCAACGCATCGTTTTCTTCATAATACCGCCGCCGGCTTTGGATCGGCTCAAGGGCGGCGACGAGATTCTCGGCCATCCGCTTCTTGCACGCCACGCACCCGACAGCGGCCCGCCGGCAATCCCGCTCAATTTCGGAGACCGTTTCAGGATCGCTGTACAGCTTGTGGAACTCGAAAACATTGCAGATTTCAGGATCTCCGGGATCACTTTTCCGCGCCCGGTTCGGATCGGTTATCATTCGGGCCGCTTTGGACCGGATCTCGGCAGGACTGTCGGCCAGGTAAATGGCATTGTCGTAGCTCTTGCTCATTTTCCGCCGGTCCAGCCCCAGTATTTTCGGGGTTTCGGTCAGGACCGACATGGGCTCGGGAAACAGTTTGCCGTAAAGATGGTTGAAGCGGCGCGCAATTTCACGGGTGATTTCGACATGCGGCACCTGATCCACGCCCACGGGAACCGCGTCGGCCATGTACATGATGATATCGGCCGCCTGGAGCACGGGGTATCCCAAAAACCCGAACGTGGACAGGTCCTTGTTGCTCATCTGTACAATCTGGTCCTTGTAGGTGGGATTTCGCTCCAGCCACGGCACCGGCGTGATCATGGCCAGGATCAGAAACAGCTCGGCATGCTCCTTGATCCGGGACTGCACGAAGAGCGTGCTTTTTTCCGGCGTGAGCCCGGCGCTGAGCCAGTCGATCATCATCTGACGCACGTTTTCGGAAATCGCCGAGGGGTTTTCATAGTCGCTGGTCAGCGCATGCCAATCGGCGATAAAGAAAAAACATTCGTACTCGTCCTGCATTTTCACCCAATTGGCAAGAGCGCCGTGATAATTTCCCAGGTGCAGGGGCCCCGTGGGCCTCATGCCGCTCAGGATCCTTTTTTTCGTCATCGATTACTCCGTGAATTCGAACAGTGAACGGTCCGGATTAGGTTATATTTTTACTTCACCACGAAGCACGAAGAGCACGAAGAAAAAAAAATGTTTTTAAAAAATCTTCGTGTCCTTCGTGCTCTTCGTGGTTTTTACAATCATCCTCGGATCATCGTACTGTTCAGGAGCAATGATCCGCCTATCCGATACGCCGCCCCGCTTTGAATGTTGAATGTTGAATTTTGAATTGATCCCTGAGCGTTAAACCCCCATAACCTGTTTTTTACGCTTCACCATCTTCAACCAACGCCTTCCCAACCCGAGCGGCGAAAGACAATTCCTCGACCTTCGTCTTAAGCCGCCCATTCAACTTCTCGTTGAGAATAGCGGTGAGGATCTCCCTGTAAATCGGCCCCGGTTTATACCCCAAACGCATTAAGTCCTCGCCTTTGATCAGCGGCCTGATAAACCGCAGATGGGTAAAGTAGTGGGAAATCGACCGCTTTATCGATTCTTTCTCCGCCAGCGCCATCATGTACAGGGTGTGCTCGGTCCGAAAACCCGACAGCATTTTGTAAATCTCACTGTTCTCCACATCGGACTGCCGCTGAAACCAGCCCAGGCAGGCATCGGCTTCAAGCCGCTCCTTTACGAAAAAGGTCCGGTTTTTCGGCGACAGCTCGAGCCGTTCGCATATGGCCTCCGTCGTTTGTTTATCGCATTCCCGCAAGAGAACCAAAAAATAAACGGCCCACTTCATATATGATTCTTCGAGAAAAAGCAAATCAAACCATGACAGCACCTTTTTGGCGGAATCCAGCTTCTCGAACGTTTCCTTGTCCGGTGTAATGGCCGGGTGAATAAAGTTGAACAGGTCGTAATCGTTCAGCCGAACCAGCGCCGGGACAGGATTTTCTTCCTGGAGAATCAGTTTGATCTCCGTGAAAACCCGCCTGCCGCTCAATTGTTTGAAGAAATCCATTTTTACGGCATTTTCGATCAGTCCCGCCGTCAGCTTACCGATGGTGAATCCGAACCGCTGCTCGAACCGGATGGCCCGAAAAACCCGCGTGGGGTCTTCAACGAAGCTCAAATTGTGCAGAACGCGGATCACCTTGTCCTTGATATCCCGATGAGCGGAAAAGAAATCGATGAGCATGCCGAATTGTCCGGGGTCCAACCGAATGGCCAGCGTATTGATCGTGAAATCGCGCCTGAATAAATCGAGTTTGATGGAGCCCATTTCAACGGTGGGCAATGCCGCCGGAAACTGGTAGTACTCCATTCGGGCGGAAGCCACATCGATCTTGAAGCCGTCATTGAATACGATAACGGCGGTGCCGAACTTTTCATGCGCGTGGACCCTTGCCCCGTAAATTTTGCCGTATTTCCTCGAAAACAGGATGCCGTCGCCTTCGATGACGATGTCGATATCCTCATTTTTCCGGTAAAGAAACAGGTCCCGGACAAATCCGCCGACGACATAGGCGCTCATGCCGTTTTCCTTTGCCGTTTCACCAATGCTTTTCAGCACCTGGATGATGCGGTCCGGCAGTCTTTCCTTCATGAATTTAAGGATATTTCGCTTGCGTGCGCTCACGGATTCCCGGTACGGGTCCTTGAGGCGTCCGGAAGCTTCTTTCCGGGTCTGCCGGACCAGGATATTCAACAGGTCGGTGCGGGTGATAACCCCCAGTATGTCGTTTCGGTCGATCACCGGAAGAATGCGCTGCTTGTTTTCGATGATCTTCTCCTGAATCTCGGCAAGCCCCGCCGAAGGCCCCACGGTGGCCAATTCACTGGACATGTAGTCCTGCACAGGCACTTCCTTCAAACCGTGAAAGAGGGCCTTTTCGATAACCTGCCGGGTGATGTAGCCGGCAGGCGCCTTTTTCCCGTCTTCCGACTTCAAGACGATCAGCGCATTGATGTTGTAGCGGGTTAGAATATCCGCCGCCTCTCTGCAGGAGATCCGGGCGTCGACCGTAATCGGGGGGGAGGACATGAGGTCTTTCGCCTGCCGCTTTGGGGAAACTTTTTTGTACAGCATGTCCAACAGCCGGTTCTCCGTTTGAGCCAGGGTCTGATTCTTAACCGAGGCCGCCGAAGCATAGGCGTGCCCCCCGCCGCCGAACTCGCTGAGAATCTCAAGCACATCGACATCCGGCGTTCGGCTTCGGGCGACCAGGTAGATCTTGTTCCCCATCTGGGCGACGGCGAAAAGAGCATCGATGTTTTCCATCTTGACCATCTTGTGCACGAGAAACGCGAAATCGGGGATATACGTGTCGGAGGTGATCGTGGTCACCATCAATTCGATGCCGTTGATAATGTAGCGGGCGGCGGATTGGATCATGTCATTCAATATGTTGATCTGCTCATGGCTGAAATCCCGTGAAATCATGTCCGACACCACGTTCAGGTCGGCTCCCTTGGCCACGAGATGCGCCGCCGCCAAAAAGTCCTGCTCCGTCGTCGAGGAAAAGGTGAATGAGCCCGTGTCCTCGTACAGCCCGAGACACATGACCGTCGCCTCGTCCGCGGATATATCGATGCCTTTTTCCCTGATAATATCGGTCAGAATGGTCACCGTCGCGCCCGTGGGCCGGTAGACATCCAGGTCGCCCTTGATGTCATTTTCCATATGCGGGTGGTGATCGTAAATATGTATTTCGATATCCGACCTGTCCAGCAGGGATGCCACTTCTCCTATTCGGCCGGGCTGACGGGTGTCCACCAGGACCAGCCGGTCGATCCGGTTCATGTCGATGTCATCGATATCGCCCCGGTTGAACAGGTATCCCATGGAGTCGATGAAGAAATTGCGTATGTTTTTTTCCTGGGAGCCCGGGAAGATCACCACTGCCCCCGGGTACAGTTTCTGCGCAGCCAGCAGGGATGCCGCAGCGTCGAAATCCGCGTTGATGTGGGTCGTGATGAGGGTGATTTTTTCGGTTATTTCCGGGTTTTTCACGTTGGCTCCCCGGGGAAAACGGGTTAAGGGTTATGGGTTATGGGCTATAGCCCATAACCCGTTTTTTCACACTGTTCACCGTTCACTGTTCACTGTTCACTGTTCACCCATCTCCCAACCTATTTCGCACAAATCCAAACCTTTATCAAGCCATGATCATCCATTCACCACGGAACGAATTTAGCATTTGCCAATCAGCCGCAATGTGTGATATCGAGAGTGCGTAACTGTGGAACGGCCTCCTCTGATTTGAAATTGATGTT
>JAWODC010000078.1:0-51043 GCA_046483495.1 Desulfobacterales bacterium | reverse complement strand
CGATCGCCACCGCGTCGGCCCCGATCGCCTTCAGACTCGATCGTTCTCAGGTGTCATGCGGGCGGTCCCCGCCGTCGAGTTCGCGGACCGCGTCGAGCAGGTCGGCGGCGTCGGCGTCGGCGCCGACCTCGACGAGTCGGTCGGCGGCCGCGCGGACCGCCGCGTTCGGGTCGGCGCCGATGGACGCATCGACCATCGCTATCAGACTGGTAGGCACATGAACCAGGTGCACACCTCTCAAGAAGGTGGCCGCAACGAAACCAGCCAGGTCACCGACGACGCCTCCACCCAGGGCAACGATACAGTCCTCGCGTTCCGCCCGGCACTCGACCAGCCAGTCGTACATCCTGGCCGCCGTTTCCAGCGTCTTGCTCGCTTCACCGGGAGCGAACCTGAGATGATCAGCGGGGATGCCCGCCTCCTGAAGACTGGTCTTGGCTTTCTCACCGTAAATCGACCATACCGTCTCGTCACTGACGATGTGGGCGGTGCCGCACAAACCCAGGTCCCTCATTCTGGGACCAAGGCCCGCGAGGGTTCCCCATCCAACACAGACGGGATATCTGCTTGCCGAAGGGCACCCCGACCTCAGGCGGCAGCTGGTCTTGAATACAGTAGGTCGCATCAAAAACATTTCCGTGGATGACGTGATTATCACGAACGGCTGCATGGAGGCCATCACAGTGGCACTTTTGGCGGTTACCCGGCCCGGAGAAACCGTCGCCATCGAAACACCGACCAATTTCAGTTATCTTCAGCTGTTAAAGGAACTCGGCCTGATGGTGGCTGAAATACCGTCGAGCCCGCAATTCGGGATCGATATCGATGAGCTCGAAAACGCACTGGAAATAAACGATATCAAAGCCTGCCTGCTGATGCCCAATTTTCATAATCCACTGGGAGCGATCATCCCTGAGGGGAAAAAGAAGAAACTGGTCCGGCTGACCAACCGGCGCGGCATCCCGGTGATTGAAGATGATGTCAGCTCCGAGCTTTATTTTGGGGAACAGCGGCCCGTTCCGCTGAAGACTTTCGATGGGGACGAGTTGGTGATTACCTGTTCTTCTTTTTCCAAAACACTTGCCCCGGGGCTTCGGATCGGCTGGATTATGCCGGGTGATCGGTTCAGGGAAAAAATACAAAACCTGAAGGGCGGAATGAATGTATCCACCTCCACGCTGGATCAGTCCATTATCGCCCGTTTTTTAAAAAGCGGTGCCTATGAACGGCACCTGCGGACGTTGCGGGTTCGTTTGAAAAAACAGATGATTCAGACGGCATTGGCCATTCAAAAGCACTTTCCCCCGCAAACACGCCTGGCTATGCCCGAAGGCGGATCGCTTCTATGGGTGCAGCTTCCCGACGGGGTTGACGGATTGACGGTTTTTCAGGAGGCGCTTAACCGCAATATCGCCCTGATTCCCGGCATCGTCTGCTCCAATTCCAGGCAATTTGAAAACTATATTCAGATCAGCTGCGGGTCCCCGTTTACCCCGGAAATCGAAAACGGCATAAAGGTCCTGGGGCAGGTGATAGAAATGTCAAGGTACGTCAAAAAACAGGTTTTTCAAAATAACCCGGAAATCGATTGAATCCGCTTCCTTAAGAGGTCAGCATATGAATGGATTTTTCACTCATTGCGTCACTGGAATCGAGGATGGACAGGGCTGCCTCGACCACCCCTGTGCTCATCCCCAATGACCTTGTCCATTCCAACATCGTTTTTATATCCTTGACGGCCGTTTGGTGAAAATCATCGAGAAGCCCGGGCTGAGAAGCAGTCATGTTTAGATAACCCATATACGTGTCCCAATTTTCGATGATCCAGTTGTTCCCGGAACTGGCCCGGATCATTTCCACCATTGTTTTTACGTCCATACCGCCCGCGATCCCGATCTTCATAGCCTCTGTCAGCATATAACCGTTTGTAATGGCCACGAGGTTGTTGACCAGTTTCATGGTGAGCCCCATTCCCAGCGGGCCCATATGCCGGATGACGTTTCCCATGGCGGCGAAATACGGTTTGACCCTGTTAAAATCTTCGGCGGATCCACCGGCCATGATGGAAAGACCTCCTGCCTGCGCGAGAATGGGAGCGCCGCTGACAGGTGCATCCATTACCTGTATTCCTTTCGGGGCAACCTGCTGCGCCAGATTTTTAACCCGGTTGGGCGATATGGTGGACATGACCACCGCAAGCAGCATATTACCGCTGTCCTTTGCGGGACGAATTCCTTCGAGCACCTGCTCCACCTGCCGACCGGTGTTCACCATGATGAATATCGGATTGCAGGTCCCCAACACATCGATGCGCGGTGCGACTTCAGCCCCAAGACCGGCGGCCGCACTTACCGCATCGGGTCTAATATCGAATACCATCACATCATAGCCGCTCCGGATAAGATTCAGTGCCATCGGATTTCCCATCATCCCTAATCCTATAAAACCAATTTTCGCCATGACGCCCCTCCACGATTTACGCCGGTTGATGAAACAAGCACATGTATATTGAGCCAAACCGGTTGATATTTCGGCAAAAACATGCCATTCAGAATTATTGTTCCATTTCGAGCATCCTCTTGCATGACCACATTCAAAACGACCAAAAAGCAAACAGGAGGTGCATGTGACCGAGCTTAACTTCGAATTTTTATGTGAATGCACCGGCGAATTGGAAGACCCCCAGGCAGTCGGCCCCACACCCAAGGGCATTCGAATGATTTATCCGGTAAAAGGCGGATCGATTTCCGGGCCGGAGCTCAACGGCACGCTTCTTCCCTTCGGCGCGGACTGGCTCCTGATGCGGCCGGACGGTGCCTGTGAAATAGACGTCCGGATCACTATTAAGACGCATGACGACGCATTCATTCATGTTTGGTACCGCGGGATCCTTTTGGTTTCCCCGGAAGTAATGGCGCGCGTTCAAGCCGGAGAGGAAGTGGATCCCTCGGAATACTATTTCCGAACTACACCGGTTTTTGAAACAGGATCGGAGAAATACGGATGGCTGAACCGGATCGTTTGCGTCGGCATCGGCAAAATCGCAGTCAGTAAAGTTGTATATCGCATTTACCGTATTCTGTAAACGGATGACGCTGCCGCCGAGGGGCCCCCGAAAGTAACCGTGCGCTGAAAGCCGTGCTTCACTTCGGTTGCCGATTATGCCTTTAGAAAACGATCACTTAATTGTCTGAGGCTCGTGATTCGGCAAACATCAACCGGTTATGGTCATCGATGCCGCTGATAAGATGGAACACCGTCGTAACTGTCGGCACCTCAATTTTTTCCGCACGTGCCCTTTCCAGGACATAGCCCAAGGTCTCTCCGGCCTCCAGGCGCCGCCCCCGCTCGAGATCCTGAAGGGCCGAAACCCGGTGGTCGGGGGTGGCCGCCTTCATGAATTCGCCAATACCGTGAAGCGTTTCGACTGTTTCCTCCTCCGGCTGCAGGCGCATGGATCGAATGGGGAAAGGCGGGTTGTCCTCGAGGGGTATGCCGAGCCTTTCCGCGAGTCCTGCCGCCTCTTTCATGATTCGTACGCCGATGAGGGCCGTATGGCGGTTTTCCAGAAACTTCCAGGTTTCCATTCGCGTCAGCACGGAAAGGGACATCATGCCCAGCCAGGAAATAAATTTTGACCATTCAACCGCACCGATCATCGGCGATGCTTCGGACGTGATGCCTGAATGAGCCAATATATCGACGACATGCCGCACCCGGTCCGTAACGCCGCCGCCAAGCTCCCCTACATAAAAGCATTGATTCAATGTAAATCGAACCGCTCCATCAGCGGCAACTTCCCCGCTGCAGAAAAAGGCGCCCCCCAATGTGTTTTCCTTACCGAAAACCGCGGCGAGCTGATCATTTTTCATTACGCCGTTTTGTACGGAAACAGCGGCGGAAAGGTCGAGATGCGCCAGACCGCGAAGGGCTGATTCCGTATCATAGGTTTTCACCGTAACGATCAGCAGATCGGTGCGTTTTACCCCACCCGGGTCGGTGACCACTGAACACGGCACGGTAAAGTCGGCCAGCCCGGTAATGGTGATGCCGTTTGTTCGCAGGTATTCCGCGCGCGCGCCCCTGGCGATCAGGGTGACATTTTCTCCGGCTTTGATCAAATGCGCCGCCAGTATCGAGCCGGTGGCTCCGGCGCCCAAAATAACGATATCCATATTCCTTTTCCTTAAACGTCGATACTCGAAAAAACCCGTGCCCGCAACAGCTCGGGTGAAGGATCATGACGCATATTTTTCGTTCAACTCCAGTATCGATTCCCGAAGCACACCCATGCAGGTGTCGATCTGTTCTTCCGTGATAATGAACGGCGGGGCCACCAGGATATGATCACCTCTTCCAAGTGCGTCTTCATAATACCCCGGATAGAAGAAAACCCCTTTGAGCATGCAGGTGGTGATCAAATTCATCTTTAGATTGAATTCCTTTTCAAACGGCTCCCGGGTTTTTTTGTCCTTTACAAATTCAACGGCCCACAGCATCCCTTTTCCCCGAATATCCCCGACCATGGGAAGATCCATCAACGCGGTCAGTTGCTCCTGCAGATACTGACCCGTTTTTTCCGCTTGTGATATGAGATTTTCCTCTTCGATAATGCGCTGGACTTCATTGCCTACGGCACAGGCAATGGGATGTGCCGAAAAGGTGTACAAGTGCTGGAATTCGGCTCCGGAAGAGCTGAAAACCGCGGCCATATCGTCCTTTACGGCCATGCCGGCCAACGGCGCATACCCGCTGCTGACGCCCTTGGCAAACGTGACGATGTCCGGAATGACATCGAAGTGATCCATGGCCATATTTTTTCCGGTCCTTCCGAATCCGGTAACGATTTCATCCACGATAAAAACGACATGATACCTGTCACAGATGTCGCGAATCAATTTGAAATATTCCGGAGGCGGGACGAGTCCGCCTCCCGCCGAGGCCACAATCGGTTCGGCAATGAAGGCGGCAACAGTATCCGGTCCCTCTTCGAGAATTTTCTGTTCGAGTGCCGAGGCGCACTTCAGGCCGCATTCCGGATACCGGTCATTAAAAGCGCATCGGTAGCAGTAGCAGGCTTCGATCTTCGGCGAATTCCAGAGCATCGGCTGAAAATCGCGCTGCCGGCTTTTAATGTCGCTGATGGACAGGGCCAACAGGGTCATACCATGGTAGCTGAGCCTTCTGGAAATCACCTTGTATTTGGATTTTCTGCCGCACAGCACCTGATACTGCCGGGCGAACTTGACGGCCGCCTCATTAGCCTCCGATCCACCGGAGCAGAAATATACGTGGCTTAACATGTCAGGCAGTCTTCTTTTGATGCGTTTCACCAGTTCTATCCGTGCCCGGGAGGCGAATACCGGCAGCAGATAAGAGACTTCCTCCAGCGCTTTGGCAGCGGCATTCGCCACCTCTTTTCGGCCGTATCCGATCGTAACGGCCATCGGCCCGCCGCTGGCATCGATAATTCTCAACCCGGAGATGTCTTCGAGATAAACCCCTTGCGTTTTGGTGATGAGAATGGGCGGCACACCCGGCAACGGCAGAAACATGTTTTCGGCCACGTCCTGAAGTTCCATAGCGCTTCTCCTCGCATATTTTGCAAAAAGAGAATTTGAAAGGGATGAAAACGGCCCGATTATACACGATTACCCATCAAAAACAATCAAATTGCCGAAATGCGCCCGAAATGCGCAAAGATTCATCTTTCGGCAGTTGTTTTCATTTTTTTTGAGGTTTGTGCTTCTAATGCGGCATTTTCGATCATTTATTCTTTGAAAGGCCGAGCAAATCTGGTAATAATCTAATCCATTCTATCTTTGCCCTTGCTTCTTCTGATTGTCCAGCGCCGGGGTTTATCTTTGTGTTCTATTTTCGTATTCAATTTTCGGCTTTCCCAAAAAGGGGATAGCACCCTTTTCACCTGAAAAACGCCCACCCGAACCGATTAAGAAATGGAGCCGGCAAATGGATGAAAAAGCCTATTTGATAGAACTGGACCGAATCTGGAAACGAAACTGGCCCGCGGGCATTCCACGGGAGATCGAATACAGCCTCGGAAAAGTCCCCATTTTTCACTACCTGAAACATCACGCACATCAAACCCCCGGCAAGCCATGCATTATCTTTTACGGGAGAAGCATTACGTATGCCGAAATCGATGATCTCAGCGACCGGTTTGCGGCTTACCTGTCGAAAAGCGGCTTGAAAAAGGGCGATCGCGTTGCCGTCTTTCTGTTGAACTGCCCCCAGTTTTTCATTGTCTTTTACGGCATCCTCAAGCTCGGATGCATTTTCGTTCCGGTCAATCCGCTGTTCAAGGAGCACGAATTCGTCCACGAAATGAACGATGCCGACCCGAAAATCATCGTCAGCCTGGATATACTTTATCCGTTGGTGAAGTCCACCCGGAACAAAACCCGGTTTGAAGGTGTTATAACGACGCGTCTCTCTGATTTTCTCCCGAATGATCCCGAACTGCCGTTGCCCGACGTGTTCGATATCCCGCCGCAAGCGTGTCCCGGGGCTGATGATTTCATGACGATCCTCGAACACCAATCCCCTGATTATCCCGACAACGGCGTCTCCATTGCCGATATCGCCGCAATCAATTATACCGGCGGCACCACGGGACTGCCGAAAGGGTGCGTCCACACCCACTGGAACATGTTGTGCACCGGAGCGGCCGGGGGAATCAATCTGTATCGAGAAAAGGCCGAAACCGGCCGCGAAACGGCCATCGCCGTTCTCCCGTCATTCTGGATCGCCGGAGAACTGCTGGTGATCATCCCCATCATCAAGGGAACCACCATTGTCTACCTCACCCGCTGGGATGCCAAGGCCGCCCTGATGGCCATTGACCGCTACAAAGCCGATACCATTTCAGGCACCACGGATATGATTGTCGAACTGATGGAGCATCCGGACCTTTCAAATTATGACATCCGATCACTGAAATTTACATTGGTAAGCTCCTTCGTGAAAAAACTCAATATCGATTACCGCCGGAAGTGGGAGAAACTGACCGGTTCCATCATGCGTGAGTCGTCTTATGGAATGACGGAAACGCACACCCTGGACACGTTTACCAACGGCATGCAAGAGGGCGATATGGATTTGAAGTCCCGACCCGTATTTGTCGGAATGCCGATGCCGGGCACCCGGTTTAAAATCATCGATTTCAAGACAGGAAAGCCGGTCCCGTTGGGACAAGAGGGTGAAATCGTCATCAGCACCCCGACTCTGATGACCTCCTATTGGCGGAATCCGGAGCTTACGAAAGAGCAGATCCGGAACGGTTGGTACAGAACCGGCGATATCGGAATGCTCGACGAAGAGGGATACCTCCACTATTTCGGCCGGAATAAGGAAATGATCAAGGTCAAAGGCATGAGTGTATTCCCCTCAGAGATCGAGATCATCTTAGGGCGGCACCCCGCTGTGGAGGGCAGCGGCGTTATACCGAAGGTTCACCCGGACAAGGGTGAAATCCCCGTAGCGTTTGTCAAACTCAAAGAGGATCCGGCCGGGAGCATCGATGCGGAGGGGCTGACCGCCTGGGCAAGGGAAAATATGGCCGTATACAAGGTGCCCGAAATCATTATTCTGGACCGGCTTCCACTCTCCTCGACGGGTAAGGTTCTAAAGGAAGAACTCAAGACCAAACTATAACCCGTGCCCATCCGGAAATGGCTGATTCGCTCCATTTCGGCGTTGGCCGGGAAATTGTAGTCCTCAAAATACATTTTGTTTCCATCAACAATGCGTTATCCATTGACCTGACCGGGCAAATCTGTTTTGAAACGATTTGTGATGGAATTCCGGTTCAAGGTCCGGGGGGACAGCCGGATTTTCATTTGGGGGCGTTTTTCTCCAAAGGCGGGCGCCCCATAACCGTGATCCCTAAGACGGCTGATGCACGGTCGTCTCTCTTTGCAGAGGGGAGAAATTGCATGGAAGGATGGACGGAAGAAGAAATCAGGGACAGGCGGCTGATGGCGCCCTGCGGGTTATATTGCGGTACCTGCGGCATTTACATCGCAGACCGGGACGGCAATGAAAAATTCCGGAACATTATGGCAAATCTTTACGGTTTAAAACCGGAAGAGGCGCGATGCCGGGGCTGCATGCAGCAGGATTCATCGGAGGATCTCTTTATTTATTGCCGAACCTGCAAAATTAGAGATTGCGTTGCATCCAGGAGATTTTATTCCTGCCATCAGTGCAGCGACTGGCCCTGTGATTCGATTCGAAATTTCAGTCTCGCCACCGGCAGGCGGGTTATGGAGCGGGCCATTCCCATTTGGCGGGAAACGGCGGACCGGTTCGGTGATGAAGCGGGAAGTGTCGAATGGGCCCGGCATGAATGCAATCGGTACCACTGCTCGTTCTGCGGCAAACCCCTTTTTCGGGGTGCGCGGCGATGCCGCTATTGCAAAAAAGACGTGGCCTATGAATTGGATGGATTGCTCTAAAAACAAGTGGAGAAATGATGAAAGACCTGTTCGATTTAAAGGGGAAGACCGCCCTGATTACCGGCGGCAGCCGCGGAATCGGAAAAGGCATCGCCCGGGGGCTGGCCTCGAGGGGCGCTGATATCGCAATCGCCGCACGAAATGAGGACCGGATGCGCCGCACCGCCGATGCGATTGAGGCCGAATTCAAAACGAAAACCGCATGCCTCCGGGTGGATGTGCGAAGCAAAGCGCAGATCGATGACATGGTCAAAGAAACCGTAGAAATCTTCGGCGGCATCCATGTACTGGTAAACAATGCGGGTATTCTTATGGCCAGACTGCCCCAGGACCTCTCCACCGAGGAGTGGGATCGCGTTATCGATATCAATCTGAAGAGCGTTTTTCTCTGCTCTAAAGCGGTCTATCCCGTGATGAAGGCGGCCGGCGGGGGGAAAATCATCTGCATCGGTTCCATGTATTCCATCTTCGGCGGATTTATGAGCGCCTCTTACGGCGCAGCCAAGGGGGGAGTCGTTCAGCTGGTTCGCAGTCTTGCCGTTGCCTGGGCCCCGGACAACATTCAGGTCAATGCCATTTTGCCGGGGTGGATAGAAACGGATATGATTCTGGAGAGCGAAAGAAATTTTCCCGGCATGAGTGAATGGGTTGTCAGCCGGACCCCTGCCGGGCGAATGGGACGAATCGACGACATGGCCGGAACAGCGGCATTTTTATCGAGCCCCGGTTCGGATTTTGTCACCGGGGTCAGCATTCCGGTAGACGGCGGGTGGTCCGTTATGGGGTAAGATGAGAAACGCATGAGTGCTATCCAGGAGATCGTGAAGGGACTCGGGCAAATCGAGTCCGACCTTTCCAAATGCGCCCGGTGCGGCATGTGCCTGGCCGTCTGCCCCGTGTATCTGGAAACCGGGCGGGAAGGCGATGCGGCGCGGGGTAAGCTGGCCCTTTTGGACGGATTGGGGGCATTGCTGTTCGATTCATCGCGGGGAGTAGCCGACCGTCTGGATCGGTGCCTGCTGTGCGGATCCTGCGCCGCCGTCTGCCCCAACGGCGTCAATGCATCGGACCTGTTTTTAAAGGCCCGAATGATCTTATCGGAAGCCCGGCGGCTTCCTTCACTGCAGAAGGTCCTTCTCAAAAAACTGCTGTCGGAATCGAAAACATTCCACCGCGTCATGCGGTGGAGCGCCGAATTCCGCAATCTCGTCGCAAAACCTGAGAATGCAGTGATCGGTACTTCCTCTTTCAGGTTTTCGTCATCCGATCCATCTCGACGTCATTTCATCTTTCCGGCCGACACTTCCTTTCAGGCCGGTATCGGTGCCGACCCGGTCGCCCCCTCATCCGGTCCTACGGTTCTCTTTTTTATCGGGTGCCTCATCGACCGGTTTTTTCCCCGAATCGCCGAGGCGGTGGTTTCGGTTTTTAAACAGCATCATATCCGCTGCCTCATCCCACCCGATCAGGGATGCTGCGGCATGCCGTCGGCTTCGGCCGGTGATGGGAAAACCATGAAACGCCTGCTTTACCATCACATCGAAATGTTTTGCCGCTATGAAAGCGACGCGATTGTCACCGCCTGTGCCACATGCACGCATGTCATTAAAAATCTGTGGCCTCAAATGGCCGAAAATGACCCTGAACTCAAAGCCCATGCACTTGAAATCGCGGCAAAAACCTATGATATCAATGAATTTCTGGCACCCCGGATCGCATCTCACCATACCAATACGAATGCCGACAATCGGCCGCGTATCGTTACCTACCACGATCCATGCCACCTGAAGAAAAGCCTCGGCATTTCCGATCAGCCGCGCTCACTGATATCAGCCAATCCATCCTGCCGACTCGTTGAAATGGAGCATCCGGACCGGTGCTGTGGCATGGGAGGCACGTTCAACTTACATCATTACGAGCTTTCGGAGAAAATCGGCCGGCGTAAAATTGAATCCATTGTCGCCACCCGCTGCGATACCGTTGCAACCGGATGCCCGGCATGCATGATGCAACTGGCCGATTTTTTGTCAAAATACCGGCAAAACGTCAAGGTCGTCCATCCCGTTGAAATGTATGCGGAGGCGATAAGCGGTTTTCGAAAGCCGGAAATGCTTAGAACAGAACCGTGATCCGATATTCATCGAATACTTTTTTCATGGATACCTTCCCTGCCTCGTTTATAAGACTCAGCATTGTGTGGTTTTCTTCCAAAATATCCGCCGTAAACCCAATGAGGCCTTTTGATCGGGCATATTCGACCATGCGTTGCTGCAAGGCTTTTCCCAGCCCCAACCCCTGATAGTCCGGGCGAACCATATACGCGACTTCGGCCATGTTGGCGGCCGGATCGACACTGTAGCAGGAGCTGCCGACCACTTCTTCCTTTTCACGCTCCCCGGCAACCGCCACGAATGCCATTTCGTTTTCGTAATCGACATTGCAAAGATGTTCCGCCTTGGACACCGGCAAAGAGGACAAGCGCGTAAAAAAGCGTGTTTGTATGTCTTTCGGCGTCAAATGATAAAAAATATCCTGCAGGCCTTCCACATCCGATGCATTGGACGGCCTGATGAGAACGACCGTGCCGTTTTTCAACGCCACCTCGCGCTCTTCTTCAGCCGGGTAGGCTTTCATACTTTTCAATATCTGGTCCCGGCGCACATAACCGAGGCGCTTGGCCTCCTCCAGCAGGTGCGTACGAAACGACGGGTGGGCGATTTCGATCAATGCCAGGGCTTTTTCCCGTATCGTTTTGCCGAATAGATAGGCGATTCCGTATTCGGTGATTACATAATGAACATCGGACCGCGGTATGGTCACGCCCTCGCCTTCTCTTAACAGGGGACGAATTCGTGAATCTTTTCCATCCTCTGTTGTGGAGTCCAAACAGATAATCGCCTTGCCTCTTTTGGAGATTGCCGCCCCACGCAAAAATTCGGGCTGCGAGGACACCCCGCTGTAAAATTCACCTTCAAATTGATCCGAACAAACCTGCCCCATGAGATCCAGGGCAAAGGCCTGAGTAACGGATACCATCTCGTGATTTCGTGAAATGACTGAGGGATCGGAAACATAATCGATCGGATGGAAGGAGAATAAAGGGTTGTTGTCTATTAAATTGTAAAGCCGCTGGGTTCCCATGCAGAAACTGGTGACAATTTTTCCCGGATGAAGCGTTTTGGCGTTCCCCGTAATTACACCTTTCTCGATCAAATCGATAACCGGATCGGTGATAACATCGGAGTGGATGCCGAGATCCCGCCGGTTGGTTAAATATTTCAGCATTTCATTGGGAATTCTTCCCAATCCGATCTGAAGCGTGGAGCCGTCATCGATGATTCTGGCCACGTATTGCGCGATTTTTTGGGCGACTTCGTCAGCCGGCGGATGGACATACTCGATAATCGGCGTATCCACCCAAACGAATACATCGATCCGGCTGACGTGTATCGTCGTTTCGCCGTATGTCCTCGGCATGTTCGGATTGATTTCGGCAACAACTTTTTTTGCACAAAAGACAGCGGCGGCGGTGATGTCCACGGATACGCCCAGGCTGACATAGCCATGAGCATCGGGAAGTGAGACCTGTACGAATGCCACGTCAATGGGGAAGCGCCCGGTTCTGAACAGGTTCGGAATGTGTGAAATGGAAATGGGAATGTAATCGGCCTTGCCGCTCTTGACGGCTTCCCGGGTGTCCGTGCCGACAAAAAACACCTTGTGCTGAAACCGGGTGGCGGGTCTTCCCTCAGGGTCAAGTTCGATGGCGCCATCGGTTAAAAAATGAAATATCTGGATATCGGATAATCGCCGATCGGTGCCTTCCAGCCGGGCAAGCAATGTTCGGGGTGTCGCACAGGCGGTTCCGGCAAAAACCCGGTCTCCCGAGCGGACGGCTTCTATCGCTTCTTCCGGCGTCGACAGGGTGATATTCACGGAGGCCGGCAATTTTTGGCGAACGGATGAGGGGGGAAAGTCGTTCATCATCTTTTTCCTGTAATTGCGGATACTTCCACCGCGAACTGTAATGAAACGGCGTGCGCGAAACACGATTTTTTTAACTAGTGTCCATCCAGAAATAGGCAATTTCGCGTGAGTTCAAGGCGGACGCAAGATCAAAACCGCAGGAATAGTGTACTATTTTGAGGATTTCGATTTTGCGTCCAACACAGAAATCGCGTGAAAGGGCCATTTATGGATGGTCACTGATTATTTTAGTCGAAACCTACAATGACAGTCAACAAAAAGCATCCGGATGCCGCCGTTAAGAACCGTTTACAACAATGGATTTTCGTTTCAGGATTTTTTAGTTGTGGTTCATGCCTCAAACGTATAGACTGGTGCTATCCTGAAATCGGCCGTTATCGGCCATACGTTCCCGGCCTCACCTCGTTATCGGGTATACCTGTTGGAACTGAAGAAACCCCAAAAAACGTCATGGACTTCTTCAACTCGAGATCGACATACGCATCCACCCGCCGCCGATTAGCCTTATGCATCATTGCAATCGTATTGCCGGTTGCGGCGATTGCCGGCGGATCGAACGTCGCGTCCATTAAGGAGCCCACCCAAACATCGCTGCACTTATATATCACGGCCGAAAAGTGGAAAGAAGCCTGCGAATTATTCCAATCCGATCCGTTTTGGCTCGGAGGAGACGGCGCATCATCTGTGGATTTGGGGAATGGCCGGCTCCTCTGGCTCTTTGGTGACAGCTTTATCGATCCATCCGGCTCCGGTGATCGAAAGAAAGCCGGTTTGGTGCGCAACAGCATCGGTATCCAGAACGGATATGATCCGGCCGATGCCGAAATGGCATTTTTCTGGAAAACGAAAAAAAACGCCCCGGCGGATTTTTTTTCGTCCAATGCCGGCGACTGGTTTTGGCCGGCTTCGGGCATTCTGATACAAAACCGACTTCTCGTCTTTTTGATGCAGATCGAAAAGGCCGACAATGCCTTCGGGTTCAATGTGAAAGGGTGGAAAGCCGTTTTGATCGATCATACACAAAAGCATCCGGAACACTGGAATTTTAACCGCCTTGCCGGTCCTCAGAAGAAAGGGATAGTGGTCGGTTCCGGAAATCCGATCATGGATAACGGATTTCTGCATGTTTTCGCAACGGATCCGATAAGCCGGATGGTCTATCTCGTACGCTGGCCGGAGCATGACGCATTTACCGGGAACCTTCTGAAGCCGCAGTGGTGGACCGGAGAGACCATGGGGTGGGTCGAACCGAACCGGGATGATATTGTGCCGTATCCTCTATTAGAGAATGGCCGGATGGAATTTTCCGTTCAATTTGTACCGGCTGCAAACCGATTTCTTCTGATTCAAACATTGGACCTCGAAAACCCCTGTTTGGCGGCCCTGTCGGCAAAAAAGATCACCGGCCCCTGGTCTAAAGCGGAATGCTTCTATGCCCCTCCGGAACGAAACCGCCGGGAAGGGCTCATATATGCCGGAAAAAGCCACCCGGCAATACACGGGGCCGAAATGGCCTTCAGTTATGTTGTAAATACGACCCGGCGAGAAAGACTCCTGAATGACATGACCATTTACTTCCCTGTTATATTGAAGGGGTGGACAAAGGCGGAAGGGCGCCCCTAAGGAAATGATCGGGTCTTATTGCCGGTTTTTTATACACGCGAACGACACGAACGTTATCAGCCTTTCGTAAACCGGCTTGCATCGAGGAGACGGCCATGCGGATACTCGTTATCGGAGGAACCGGTTTTATCGGCAGGGATGTGGTGAATTCGCTGAGCCGAATGGGACACGATCTAATCCTGTTCAACAGGGAGGCACCGACGTTCCAAGAAAAAAAAGGACCCGTCCGGATCACAAGTGAATTGAAAGAAATTGAATATTACAGGCCTCAGATCAGGGATCTGGCACCGGAAGTGGTTTTAGTGGATATGTTTCACTTCTCGGCTAGCGATGCAAGGCGGGTAAGCCGGACTGTGAAGGGTATTTCACGGCGTATCGTAGTGTTAAGCGGTACGGATGTCTATCTTCTCTACGGCAGGCTCTATGGCATCGAGCCGGGACCCGTCCAACCGGTTCCGGCTGCAGAAAATGCCCCGCTGCGCACGATCAATTTTCCAGGACTGGGCGAGTACGACAAACTGAACATGGAACCGGTGATACTTGCGGATCAGGAGATGCCGGGTACGGTGATCAGACTTCCGCCCGTTTACGGGCCGCGTTCACTGATGCATCGCCTTTTCTTCTATCTCAAGCGTATGGACGATCGGCGGCCGCACATTCTTTTAAGCCGACAACTGTCGGCATGGCAGTGGACGCACGGGTATGTCGAAAATGTCGCCCATGCCGTCGCACTGGCGTGCATCGATGAAAGGGCATCCGGTCGCATTTACAATGTGGGGGATCCGAATCCCATATCGATGGCGGCATGGGTAGAAATCATCGGAAAAGCCGCCGGATGGGACGGCGATATCATTATTTTCCCTCGCCGGCAGGTTTTGGAAATCAGCCCGTTTGCCACGGCTTTTATCAATACGGATCAGGACGCCGTTGTAGACTCCTCTCGTATTCGGTCCGAATTGAATTATGCGGAGCCGGTTGATTTCGAGCAGGCGGTTGCCAAAACCATTGCGTGGGAGCGTTCTCATCCGATTCCTCCCCAATTAATGGGCCCCGGCTTCTTCGATTACGATGCGGAAGACCGCTTGGTAGCTGATTTTAGAAAATCAGAAGCGGGCAAGGAAAATTTAATTTGACTGCCGAAAATTATTGCATCAAATCGTGTTTGTTTTCGTCCAAAATTTCAATGATGATCTCTACGGCTTTGTTGTGTAATACATATAAAATTCGACCGGTTGCAATGAATGAAGGTCTTGACATCATCCTCGAAACCCGATATTTTCAATGAACTTTCATCCTTTCCACAACCAACGATCGCATCGACTCGCGAAAAGCGGCCGATACAAAGCCCATCCGGGAAAATCAAAATGAACTACAACAGACTCAAAAATCATGTTGTCGAGTTGCTTGGCGCAACAGGAATAACGGTTAACGGAAAAAATCCCTGGGACATTCAGGTCAACCATGAGGATTTTTATCGGCGAGTCCTCACCCACGGTTCCTTGGGGCTTGGCGAATCCTATATGGAGAACTGGTGGGAATGTGATCAGTTGGATGATTTCTTTTACCGGGTACTTCGCCATGATATTGAACGGGAGGTGAAAAAAAATCCGGCACTGATCATGGACATTCTTCTATCCAGGACGATTAACAGGCAATCGAGACGCAGAGCCTTTCAGGTTGGTGAAAGGCATTACGATTTGGGCAACGATCTGTTCCGGGGCATGCTTGACCGTCGAATGGCATACAGCTGCGGCTACTGGAAGGACGCCGTCTCACTGGATGAAGCACAGGAGAAAAAACTGGATTTGGTCTGCCGAAAACTCGGCTTGAAAGCCGGCATGAAACTGCTCGATATCGGATGCGGCTGGGGAAGTTTTGCTAAATATGCGGCTGAAACATACCCGGTCGAGGTGATCGGCATAACCGTTTCCAAAGAACAGGCGGAATTCGGAAAAACCATGTCCCGGTCGCTTCCGGTCGACATAAAACTGCAGGATTATCGCTCAATAAGCGGGAAATTCGACCGTGTGGTTTCAATCGGGATGTTTGAACACGTGGGATACAAAAATTATGCGGACTTCATGAAAATCGTTCACAAGCATCTCACAGACGACGGTCTTTTTTTGTTGCACACCATCGGCGGCAATGCATCCGTCACATCTGTCAATCCGTGGATGAACAAGTACATTTTCCCAAACGGCATGCTGCCGTCGATGAAACAAATCGGAAAAGCCGCCGAGGGATTATTTGTCATGGAAGACTGGCATAATTTCGGAGCCGATTACGATAAAACCTTAATGGCATGGCATCGCAATTTTGAACACATAAAATCGGCATATGATGACAGGTTTTACAAAATGTGGAAATATTTTCTGCTTTCATGTGCCGGCGCCTTTCGCGCGCGAAACATCCAACTCTGGCAAATCGTATTTTCGAAAAAGGGGTTGGTCGGCGGGTACACATCCATCCGATAGTCAGTGCCCACCGGAAATGGCTGATTCGCTCCATTTCGGCGTTGGCCGGTAAATTTCAATCATCAAAATACTCATTTTATTCAAGCGGTTAAAATTTCCCGGCCGCCTTTAACGGGAGCAAATTTTCTCATTTCCGGATGGATATTAGGTGGTTTCCATCCGGAAATACGGACGCCGGTTAAACGGCATTCCAACCCCGCCGCAACGTTTCAAAAAGCCACAGATTCAATTCCTTTCACTTTACGCATCGGCCGCAGCATATGATTCCGGCAGTAGCGGATTGGGTATTGCCGATATAAGCAAATCCTGACCTCAAAATACATAAACCAAATTATATCATCGGATTTTTTTCGTGTTTATACTAAACCAAATTTAAAGAAAAGATGGATAAAATGGCAAATCTCAATCCGATTCTGGAAACGAATGAAATAAGTCTGACATTGGGAGAAAAACGCATCCTCGACCATCTTTCCATGCAGTTTTCAACGGGGTACGTGTATGCCGTCGTGGGGCCGAACGGTGCAGGAAAGAGCACCTTGGCCAATACCATTATGGGGCTTTACGGATACACGTCTTTTAAAGGCGACATCCTGTTTGAAGGAAAATCCATAAAAGGCATGTCGATCGATCAGCGGGCAAAAAAAGGAGTAACTATGGCCTGGCAGGAACCCGCACGGTATGAAGGACTGAGGGTTGAAACCTTTGTCAATGCCGGTGCCAGGGAACCATCGAGGGTCAGCAGTGCAGAGGCGCTCGAGCTCGTCGGACTCAGTGCCGAGGAATATTTAAATCGTTATGTGGACCGCACTCTTTCCGGCGGAGAAAGAAAACGAATCGAACTGGCATCCATTTTGACCATGGAACCGAAGCTGGTAATCATGGACGAACCGGATTCCGGCATTGATGTGGACGCCCTCAACAAGATTTTTGACGCAATTCACATTCTCAAGGAAAGAGGAAAGACCATTCTCTTGATTACGCATAGCCCTACCGTTTTGGAAAAGGCGGATTACGGCTTCTTGTTGTGCTGCGGGCAAATTGTTGAAAAAGGGCCGGTGGAAACCCTTTCGACGTATTTTACCGAAAAATGCATTCCCTGTGACCACAAAAATTTGCCTGATCCGGAGAGAACGCGATGAAAAGAGATGAACTCATTACCGCCCTCTACGAAAGTATTGGAGAGGCTTGTGTATCCGATCCTTCCGTAGCGCATATCGAAATTCATGCCAACGAAGTGATCGGTCTCCATTTGGTGCCGGGTTTTGAAGTAGACGCCGAAGAACTGCCGGACGGCATACGGGCATCGATTACCGTTAAGAATGGGCAAAAAATCGAGCAGCCGGTTCGGATCTGCTTCGGGTTGCTGGAAAAAACCGGAACCCAAAAAATTTACATGAACATTCGGTTGGAAGAAAATTCAAGGGCGGCGGTCCTGGCGAGCTGCACTTTTCCCAATGCTGTTGACGTTATTCACACAATGGATGCGCAAATCGAGATCGAACGGGGAGCCGAATACCTCTATCTCGAGCGTCATGTCCATGGTCCGGAAGGGGGCGTCGATATCATCCCCAGAGCTGCAATCACATTACACGAAAATGCCCGATTCCATACCGATTTTGAGTTAATAAAGGGCAGAGTAGGCAAAATCGCCATGGCGTATGAAGCCGAATGCCGCGACTACAGCATTTTGGATATGGCTGTGCGGATAAGCGGTCGAGGAGATGATCTGATAAAAATCTATGAAAAGGCACATCTGATCGGCGCAGGGGCCCACGGTCTGCTCAGGACGAATATTGCCGTCCGGGAGTCAGCCAGGGCTGAAATCGAAAATGTCATGATAGCTTCCGCACCGGAGGCAAGAGGCCATGTTGACTGCAAGGAGATCGTTCAAGACAATGCCTTTGCAAATGCCGTACCTGTCGTAGAGGTGCACCACCCAAAGGCCCACGTCACCCATGAGGCATCCATCGGCAGTGTGGATTCCAGACAGCTCGAGACGCTGATGAGCCGAGGGCTCACAGAAGACGAGGCGACGGACATGATTATTGAAGGGCTTCTCAGTCCTATAAAACCATAGATCATCGGCGCCATTCATTTACGGAGGGAGGGGCTATTGAAAACGGTGAGCAAGGTCATAACGACAACATTTGCACTTCACATGTTTATCGCTTTTACCGTATCGGCGATTTACATTTACAAACCGGTTTTCGCCCAAGATCTTAGCGAATACGAGTATGAAGAAGGCGAGGGGCTTCACAGAGAAGAATGGTACGATCCCGGCGATTGGTTCGATGACGAGGGCGAGGGGATCAGCTATGAAAAGGACTGGTACGGCTATTCTTACACTTATGATGATTTCGAAAACAGGGACATTTCCGGGTATTACGGTGAGGCTGAGGATGCTGAGAACGGCTATATGTACGACTATGACTGGGAATACAACTATTTTACGGATAACTGGTATCTTTCCCCCGACATCTATTAAATGGTTTCTCAGGTGATGTCGGCGTGTGCTCCTACATACGAGGCTTTTGCGCGGCAGCCCAAGTGCGGCTGCCGGAATGCACCTTACTATCCATCGTTCAGTTTCTTTCGAAGTTTTCCTGAACACTTGAACGTGACCACTTTTCTTGGCCTGAGCATCATGTGATCACCATTGGCCGGGTTCCGGCCTTTTCTGGCATCTTTTTGCTTCACGCAGAATTTGCCGAAACCGGATACGAGCACATCTTCACCATTTCCGAGCGAACCTTTGATCTGATCGAGCATCGCATCGATGATGACGGTACAGGTGTCCAACGTCGATCCGATTTCCTGGTGAAGGGATTTAACAAGGTCTTTTTTGGTCAGGGCCATAAAAAATCTCCTGATTGGGAATTGTGATGGATTGATTATATTCAGCAACCGCGATTCGGTTTCATCCGCTGATCGGAAACGCGGCCGAGAGGATCAGGCTGACAACGCCATTTATTGGAATTTTGCGGTCTTGTATGGCCTTTGGGTAAAAATTCAATATGAAACACTATATAAGCAGCCCGGACTTTAGACTCCGACAGCACCGATTTTTGTCCGGGCGCTGTTTGAGATTCGCGCAGAAGCGAATCCCATCGGATGTGATAAGGCATCAAACAGGCATCTCGAAGGACTTGTTTATGGGACGATCATCGACAGAATTGCAAGTCCGACGCTTCTCAAGGTGTATTTTCCTGAATCGTAAAAAAGGACTCCTGAAATTCTTCCGGTTTCCGGGTGTATCGCCGGCTCAGTATCGGCATAATGGTGCTGTCATAGATTTCAAACAAATTATCATCAACCGGAATTCCGGCCTGCTGCAGAGCCCTTATGATGCCTTTTTCAGACGGTGGACAGCCTTTTTCGGCGTACATCTCCTGGATATCCGGATCGTCCTTGTTCGCCTGATAAATGCATTTTCCCAACAGAACCGTCTTTTTCTTTCCGGGCGTGGGCTTTAAGTCTTTACCCGTTAGCACCTCCACGTCATCGAACGCTTTTCCCTTCCAATTGGAAACGATATTCGTCAAAACGGGACTGGTGAACCCCGTACAGTAAGTGCACATCGTGGATCCGGGATTGCGCCAGGAAATCCCTTCAACCCCATATTTGGCCAGATATGCGGGCAATTCACCGTTATTTGTATAATCATACTCGATGCGATGCGGTGAGGAAACCGTATCCAGGGGTTCACCCAGGATATCGACATCTGAAAAATCCATCGGACGGTTGCGTTTTTCCGCCGCATGGACCAGATGGGGCACCTGATTCGGCTCGAAACCAAGTGCCTTTGCACCGGCCATGTCCGCGGAAAGCACGTCGGTGGAAGCAATCAGCAAATTGCTTCTCCTGGCTCTTCCTTCGAATCCGGGTCCCAATTCGAGGCTGTAGATGCCGTCGATAATCGTGAATATCGGCGGCATGGGCTCGTAAATTCTGGACACCCAGTAATTCAGGTCCTTTACCGGGTCCGTGCTGTGACATTTCTTCCTCGAGGCAATGTCAATGGTACCCTTCAAATTTTTCAGCCCCAGGCTGACCGTGGTCTGGCCATGGGTTTTTAACGCGGGAATATCCACTATAAGATCGGCATTCAGAATATCCTCGCTAAAATTCAGAGTCATGCCCTCACCCAAGTCGACCTTTTTAAACGGCCGCTCAAAAACATTCATTGTCTTAATGCCGTACTTTTTCTTAAGGGCATTGTAACCAAGTGTTTCAAAGGCGTGTTCCTGAAGCCCCTTAACCTTGGGCTTATTGATCACGGTGCCCTCGCCGACCGTAATATCATCGATACCGCATTCCTTCAGCAGATTAATCGTATCTTCAACCACACGACTGGTGGTAATGGCACCGTATTTGGGGATGGGATAGTGCTTGTTCCAGAATACGATATTGGGTTTAATAAACACCCGGGCACCGGATTTAAACATCGAGGGCCCGTTTGCCAACTCGACGGCTTTTCTTACCGAAGCCACAGGCTGCTCGTATGTGACAACTGCGACAACCGATTTTTTCATATTACATCTCCTTGCATTCAGCATCAGGAGTCAGAGCTTAAAGCTCTCTTCGCCTCCTGTGTATCTTTTTCTCAACTTCGGCTTCTCGATTTTCCCGGTGGGATTTCTTGGAACATCACCGAAAATAATCCGGCGCGGCCTTTTGTAGCGGGCAAGTGTCGAGCAATATTCCCTTATCTCTTCTTTTGTAAGTTCCTGACCGGGTTTTACCTGTACAACGGCCGCCGCAATTTCGCCGAGCCTCAAACTGGGCAGTCCGATGACCGCTACATCCTGAATTTTTGGATGAGCCTGAAGAAAATCCTCTATTTCAACCGGATAAATATTCTCCCCGCCCGTAATAATCACATCTTTTTTGCGGTCCACAAGCCATATGAAGCCTTCTTCGTCCTGCCGTGCAATATCGCCGGTGAACAGCCAGCCGTCTTTGATGGTTTCGTAAGTGGCCGACTCGTTTTTATAGTACTCTTTCATGACCCCCGGCCCTTTTACCGCAAGTTCACCCGGTTGCCCATTGGAAACGGCGTTTCCCTGGATATCGACGATTTTAAACTCCCAATCGAATCCGGGAACGCCGATGGCTCCCACTTTGTTTATATTTTCCACGCCCAAATGGATGCATCCCGGTCCGGTGGTTTCCGTTAAACCGTAATTGGTGTCGTACTGGTGCCGGGGAAATACTTTCAACCATTCTTTAATCAGGCTTGGAGGAACCGGTTGGGCACCGATATGCATTAATCGCCACTGGTCCAGTTTGAAGGCATTCAGCTTCAGTTCACCACTCTCGATGGCAAATAAAATATCCAACGCCCAAGGAACCAGCAGCCATACAATGGTAACCGATTCCTCCGAAATCGCCTCCAAAATCCATTTGGGTTCGACCCCTTTTAAAATAACGGCTTTTGCCCCCACAAGGAAATTGCCGAACCAGTGCATCTTTGCCCCCGTGTGATATAGCGGCGGTATGCAAAGAAAGTTGTCCTGGTGGGTCTGCCGGTGGTGATTGTTTTCGATATAGCACGCAAACTCCAGATTACGGTGAGTGATTAAGGTCGCTTTGGGTGTTCCGGTTGTTCCAGAGGTAAAATAAAGGGCGGCCTCGTCACCGATATCGATATCCACACCCGGCGATGCGGCAGGCGCCGAGGAAAACAGGGCTTCATAATGCAGGGCCCAAGCCGGTGTCATCGATGGCCGGCCGACAAAAATATAATGCCGAACCGAGTTGTCCAGATCCGACTTCACGGAAGTGATCCGGTCGATAAACGCTTCACCGAAAATGAGGACCACAGCTTCAGCGGTATTAACGCACCGTTTTATGGTCTGGGCGACAAACCGGAAATTTAAAGGAACGGCCCATGCACCGGTCCGTAAGATACCGAAATAAATCGGAAGCCATTCAATACAGTTGGTCATCAAATGGACAACGCGATCCCCTTTTCCAACGCCGAGCTCGATCAATGCCGAAGCGATCCGGTTGGCCTGGTCGTCAAATTCCCACCATGTAATTTCCTCTCGGATGTTTTTCGCAGGCTCCCGTTCGACAAGCGCTGTTTCATCACCGTACATGCGGGCGTTTCTTGCTAGTATCTCCGTTATCAGCATGAGGCCGTCTCCATTTTCCCGACTACAGGATGGTCTGAACCGATTGCCTGCATATCAGACAAAATTTTACCGGTCAAGCGGGTCTTGGCGGGCCAAATCCTGTTCGGTGATGAAGACGCACTCTTCAGAAGCATATCGCAGCGTCTCGGTAAGATTTAGTACGCGCGGACCTTCCCGGCTCAATCTGACCGATAAGCGATCTTCATCACCCACTGAAATTTCCCGTTCACCGTCCAGCGCAATGACACCGTGCCTTGTTTTCAGCGCAATGATTTCTCCGGGTTCAATGATCCGGTGGGTTTTGATGGGAACCCATCGCACCAGCCCCGGTGCAATAGGCGCCCTGACTTTTTGCCGGCCTTCACCGATAACGATATACATCCCTTGACCCGTGTCTTCCGGCAGTCTGCAGATGTACCCGCCAAGGGAGGAAAACCCGATATTTCCCGGTTCGGATTGGGTTAAAAAGACCTCCCTTAGTGTCGACACATCCCACACGGCACGGGATGCCGTAAATTCTGAAGAGGACACCACCACATCGACCAAGGCGATATCCAATACTTCGGAACCATTGAGAATTTCAAGTTTTGGGGACTTTCGGGTCAATTGTTCGGCAGGAAAGTGGTTGGAAGCCACAACACCGGCGGCAATTCCGGCGAGGGTTCCTTCCACCATATAGCAAAAGGCGTTATTTGTTCCCGTCGCTACGGATAATAGCGGGGTTTGGGAGCATCCCTTGGCGACGACCCGATTGGTTCCGTCCCCACCGAGCGTGATGATGCATGCCACACCCAATTCGGTCATCAGCCGGGCCGCTCGAGTCGAATCGTCCTGAGAATTTTCCAACGGGATATCCAGAAAGGATGCACTCAGGGAAACCTTCAGCCGGTCCAGTGCGAGCCTGCCGATCCCCGCATTTTCAGGCATCAGATAAACATCCTTGACACCCATGGAATCCAGCCCGAGAAGAATCCGCCGCACCATGTTCACTTTTTCGCTGTTGGGAACCACCGATCCAAATGCCACCAGCCTCCGGATATCTTTACCCGAAGCTGGGTTTGCGATTATTCCGATTGGCAACACTAGCTATCCTCTCTTCAAAAGAATGAACGTTAATCGAATCGGGCATCCGGCAGCTGATAGGGGCTTTTCTATGGATATATTCCCCTAAGCTGCATCGCTTTGGCCACCCGTCCGACACCGATGATGTACGCCGCTGTTCGCATACTGATGCTTTTTTCTTCGGCAAGCCTCACGACTTCCGTAAAGGTCCCGGCCATGATTTTTTCCAGACGGGCGAAAACTTCTTCTTCGCTCCACATAATCTCCTGAACATTCTGCACCCACTCAAAATAGGATACCGTCACCGCCCCGGCATTGGCCAGGATATCCGGAACCACCATGATGTTTTTTCCAAAGAGGATGTCATCGGCCTCCGGGCTCGTCGGGCCGTTGGCACCCTCCACCACCAGCCGGCATTTCAGCCTGTCCGCATTTTCTCCGGTAATCTGATTTCCCAAAGCCGCTGGAATGAGTATATCGCACTCCGACTCCAGTAGTTCTGCATTGGACATTTCACGATCACCTTTTGCCCGGGCAAGAAAACGATTGTGCCTCCTTTTTCCCGCCATTGCCTTTTCCACATCGATTCCTCGGGGGTTGAACAGGGCGCCGGCGGAATCGCTGATGCCGACCAGCTTTGCTCCGGCTTTGCAGAAGTACCTGGCGGTGATCTCCCCGACGCTGCCTGCACCCTGAATAATAATCCGTGCACCTTTAACGGATTCTCCGAGCCCGGCGTATAAGGCCGCATAGACGCTTGTCAGGAAAACCCCCTTTCCCCCGGCGTTGAAACGGCCGGCAGAACCGCCGATTTCTATGGGTTTGCCGGTTACGGCCTCGGGGACCGCATACCCTTTCAATGAACTGAAGGTATCCATCATCCAGGCCATAATCTGGGGATTGGTATAGACATCCGGGGCCGGAATATCCAACTGCGGTCCGATAAACGGCGCGATTTCCCATGTAAAGCGCCGGGTTATCCGTTCAGTTTCACCGATGGACAACGCCTTGGGATTGCAGGTAACGCCGCCCTTGGCGCCCCCAAAAGGGACATTCAACAGAGCCGTTTTCCATGTCATCCACATCGCCAAAGCCCGGACTTCGTCCAGATCGAGGGCCGGGTGGAACCGGATGCCTCCCTTGCCGGGTCCGAGAGCGGCATTGTGGAGAACCCTGTAGCCTGTAAATACTTCCAGTTTTCCGTCATCCCGCTTGATGGGAAAATGAACCACGAGTTCCCGTTTGGCATATTTCAAATAATCAAGCAGGTCTTTGTCAACATCAAGATAGTGCCCGGCGATGTCCACCTGCCGGCAGGCGACCTCATATGGTTTCATACATCTGCCTTGTCCAAAAAAGGTTCTTATCGGGCATGGTGTAGAACATAACTCCCGATGGCGTCAATGGCCTCCCCGGCCTCCGGCAGAATTTCGGCAAACGTATGCCATACGTGCACCATATCCTCCCATGTTTCGAGCGTCACATCCACTCCCGCCGCTGTTGCCTTATGCGCCAGACGAACGCTGTCATCCATCAGGACCTCGGCTGTCCCCACCTGGATCAGCATCGGCGGGAGGTTCTCCAGATTTCCGAATAATGGGGATGCCAGTGGATTGGAGGGATCCTCCCCGTTCAGGTAGGCCCGGGCCATTTTCGATATGAGTTCATGCCGCACCACGTGATCCAAATGCCTCTTTTTTTTCATCGAGTCTCCACTCAAGGTCAAATCCAACCACGGCGAAATACAGACCGCTGCAGCCGGCAGCGGCAATTTGCATGCTTTCAAGCGAAGCAGCAGGGCCACCGCGAGGCCGCCCCCGGCGGAATCCCCTGCAACGACCATTTTTTCGGGTGATCGGCCGTTTTTAAGCATTCCTCGGTAGACGGTTTCGGCATCCTTTAGCGCCGCCGGGAAGGGATCTTCCGGCGCCAGCCGATATGCAATGATAAAGACCCGTGTTTTGGAGGCCGCCGCGATCCGGGAGGCCATTTCCCGGTGGGTGTTGATGGAGCCCATACAGTAACCGCCGCCATGAAAATATAAGACAGCGGCATTTTTTTCGGCGGCTTCCGGAGTAATCCAAGCACCGCGCACACCGCCGATGGCTTGCGGAGCAAAAGAAACCCCCTGTATCTCCGGCTGAAGAAATGCCGTTTTTTCCATTTCCGCCCGCATTTCCTGCAAGGAGGCATCCTCGTTAACCGGCATGGACCGCACGATTTCCAGAACCCGTTTCAATTCTTTGCTTGCCATCGTTTTTCTCTTAAATCAGGAAAAGCACTTTACGAAGTGACCTTCAGCCGAATTCATACGGGGAAATGGCGCGCATCATGGACGCAAGAGAAATGACGCAATCCGGAAAAAGGCCCATTGAAAAGACGAACGGCCGTCAATCACGAAAGGTAAACGCTGCAACAGACGGTCATGGCTGCATCAAGGTCCTCAGGATATCTTCTTTTCCTATGATGCCGACCAGTTTGCCGCCTTCCACCACGGGAAGCGTGTGAAACTTTTTATCCACCATCAACTCGGCAATCGTCTCGATAGCCGTACTCGGATCAACGGCGACGGGATGCCGCGTCATGGCTTCAGCCACGGTTATGGCCGTGATTTTCCGGGCTTCCTTTTCAATCTGCTTCATGGATGACAATGGTATGATCCAGTCCAGCATCGTAAAAACGGATGGGATCGGCATTTTTTTCTGCTGAACGATCAAATCGCTCTGACAGATTATCCCAACCAATTTCCCCTCTTCATCGACTACCGGCAAACCGTTGATTCCTTTTTCCAGGAGAATTTCCGCCGCCCGGACAATCTCCGTTTCCGGAAGAACCGTTACCGGATTTTTTGTCATGATATCCTTTGCTGTTTTCATCATTATCAATCCCGAATCATTTGCCGAACGGCAGACTTTCCAGCAGCCCCTTGGCAGCGTCCTCCACCGAACCGGAACCGGGTTTTTCATTGCCCGTTTCCCCGCCACTGAGGGATTCCTTTAATTTTTTTGGAATAGGCAGGCGCTGCTCCAACTGTTTTTTTACGATGCCTTCCATATCCGGCGCAAATTTAGGAGAAGAAAAGCTGCCGGTGACCAGGATGGGCACTTTTATCCCGGACCTTTCCCGGGTATCACCCTGACCGGAAATGGTCGCGACAAAATTCGGTGTTATTCGAAAATCGAGGCGCTCATTCATCAAATCGGCAGAGCCTTCGACCTCGGCGCGGACGAGCGGCGAAACGAGCCGTGCGCTCGATGTCCGGGCTATTCCATTTTCAAATTGGATCGGAAGGTGCAGCTCAGTAAAATCAGTCCGCGGCTGGGCTTCCCCGGAAGGTTCGGATGCATTTCGGGCAAATGCTGTTTTGATATTCCTCACCATATCGGTGAGATTGATTCCTTTGACGGCGCCGTCGCGGAAAAGGAGGTCCGTAGAGCCGCTCAGAGACGTTTTGACGGCATTCGGATCGATACCGCGGGCCTGCAGATCGACATTTGCCTTCAGCGTTCCTTCCAGGATGTCTTTTTCCAGAAAAGCAACTACCAGCGGGTTTGCCTGTATGTTTTCCGCGGTTAACGCGATTTCCGTTTTCGGTTTGTCGGTTGCCACATTGAAAAGCGCTTGAGCATCGATCCGCCCTTCGTACAGCTGAAACGATAGTGGCTCAATCCTAAAAACACCGTCATTTCCGGTTATGCGCAAAACGAGCCTTCGAATCGGCACTTGGTGAACGTTTATCTCACCCGCTTTTAGATCACCCTTCAGGGACAGAGCCCTGAGGACGCTGAAATCCGGCGGTTCGGAGGCGTCGGCTTTCGGCTGTTCCGCCGCTTTTTCTGACTTTGTTTCCGGTGGAAAATACCGATTTGCATCCAGCTGGTCCAGGGTTGCTTCAAAGGTCAGGGCCGGTTTTTTCGTATTTTGGATCACAGCCCCAAAAGCCAGCGCTGAATCGTCAAGCACGATATTTCCGTCCGAAATCGTCATCGCTTCGCTATCGCCACTCAACGTAAAACTGAACGCCATCTTCGTCAACGCCTGCGGGTCCATGGTCTGGACGCGGTCCTTTAAATCGATCGCCGACAGCATTTCTTTAGGGGAGAACGGATCGGATCGAAACGTCAGATCAAAAGCCGGTTTATCTGCAAGGCGGCGCAGTTTCCCGTTAACCGTGATTTTCGCTTCATCCATTGCCCGCACGGTAAAATCCACCGGAACATCATCAGCTCCAAAATTCCGGCCTACCGGCCCCACCCTTCCGTTTAATGCGATGGGAATTTTATTGTATTCGGCCATAAAGGACAATTCGACGGGCCGGTCAAATTGAACGGCTTCGATCTTCACGGAAATGTTTGAGATTTCGGTACTGCCCGTTTTTGTATGATCTATGATCCGCACAAGGCCGTCTTTCAGAAGAATTTCATCGACCCTGATATATTCCAACGGAAGATTAAATCCGGTTTGGGTCTCGTCCGTCCTTTCTTCGGGCTTTTCTTCGGGAGTGCTCTTTTCGGGCATTTGCCAGTTGGAACGGCCGTTTTTTTGGGTAACGAGCAGGATTTTCGGCTTTTCGATGACAAATCGATCGATTTGTACATTCCTTGACAGCAGCGGCAAAAGCTTGATTCCCGCTTCAAAATGACCGATGCTGACAAACTCTTTTTCCTCGAAGCCTTCAGGATTTCCGATATTCAAATCCGTTATGGCAATGCCGGCCGGAGGCAACAGTGAAAGTCGAATGTCGCCGTTGATGGAAACCGGCCGCCCCAATTCGGCAGAGGCCCTTTCTTCGAGAATGGGTTTGTACTGTTGCATGTCCACGAAGAATGGAAGAATGAAAAGTGCCGCCAGAATGAGGATCAGAACAGAACCACCGATGATCAGACCCCATTTTATCAATCGTTTCATAATATGTCCCCGAATGTCACAGGTTTAAAAAAGACGCAGTTTGTATCATCGTCCATTCCGATAAGCCTGCAAAAAATATCAACTAAACTCCGGCATGTCAAAATATTTGTGGGTCTTACACGAAAGCGCATTAAAATATATGTCGACGGTTTATGAATTGAATTTACAAACATGCTGTTGTATGGAAATAGCTTGTGTTAAAATTAAAGGAGTTGATTATGACACCGGTTGTTTCCGTGGTCGGCAAATCCGGAGCCGGAAAAACCACGTTGATTGAAAAAATCATACCGGAACTCAAAAAACGCGGTTATGCCATCGGCATCTTAAAGCACGCGTTTCACGGCTTTGACATGGACCGCAAGGGCAAGGACAGTTGGCGCCACCGAAAAGCCGGGGCGGATACCGTTGTCGTAGCCGCATCCGGAAGCATGGCGATGTTTAAAAGGAAAGAACCGCTTCATCTGACGGACATCCTGCATTATATGCAGGATGTCGATCTTATCATTACCGAAGGATTTAAAAAGGAGAAACTGCCGAAGATCGAAATTTTCCGCTCCGCCGTTCATGACGAACCTCTCTGCCTGAACAGTAATGAACTGGTCGCGTTTGTATCGGATCGGCGGTTTGAATCCCATGTTCCCCATTTCGGTCTCGAGGAAACAGGCGAACTCGCCGACTTCATAGAGAATACATTTCTGCTCGAGGGGCAGAAACCGCTTGCCGAACGCGAGGAAAAAAATGACCCTTCAAAAACGAATTAAAAGCGATCTGGCCCGCGCGATGAAGGCCAAAGATGATGTCAGAAAAGAGGCGATTCGGGTGATTTTAGGGGAATTCGGCCGTTTGGAGCAAAAGGATCTGTCCGACAGCCAGGTGATCGCCGTTTTGAAAAAACTGATCAAATCGGAACGCGAACTGCTGCAGAAGCAGGGAATAACGGAAGATTCCGATTTTGTTGCCGTCGCAGAATCCTATATGCCCGAACCGGCATCGAAGGAAGAAATCCAGACATGGATCGATGAAAATGTGGATTTTTCACAATTCAGCAATACCATGCAGGCTATGGGGATCATCATGAACCATTTCGGGCCGCGGGCCGACGGCAATGCTGTGAAGGAAATACTGAAAGGCACACACAAAAAGCAATGAATTTGGGTGATATCGAGAAGGCCGCCCGGATCATGGTGGAGGCATCGTATGCCGTTGCTCTCACCGGAGCCGGCATCAGTGTTGAAAGCGGAATTCCGCCCTTCAGGGGACCGGGAGGGATCTGGACCCGGTATGGGGAGCCGCCGATGGACGGCTACCAACGCTTCCTGGAGAATCCGAAAGAAACCTGGGAAAATCGCCTCAATCCGAAAGGCCCCATGGTGGAATTTGTCAATGCTTTGAAAAATGCCGTACCTAATGCCGGTCACCTGGCGCTTGCCGAACTGGAGGAAATCGGGATCATTAAATCGGTCATTACCCAAAATATCGACAACCTGCATTGGGAGGCCTGCAGCCGCAAAGTCATTGAAATTCATGGCAATGCCATGCGCCTTCGCTGCATCGGCTGCGGCCGGCGGTATGACCCGGAAGACATAGCCACAGATCAACTGCCGCCGGCCTGCCCCGGCTGCCGGGGCATTTTGAAATCGGACACGGTCTTTTTCGGCGAACCCATTCCTCCGGACACCCTTGCTGCATGTGATGCCGAAGCGGCGAAATGCGACTGCATGGTCGTGGTGGGCACTTCCGCAACGGTATACCCGGCCGCCGCTTTCCCTAGAAAAATCCTCAGATCCGGAAAGCCGGTCATCGAGATCAATGCTGATGAAAGCGGTCTCACACCGCATTGCCGGGTCAGCCTGCGCGGATCCGCCGGCATAATTCTTCCCGCCATTGTGGAAGCCGTCGAGCTTCTTTAACCGATTCTTCTTTCCAATTTTTGGCCGGGCTGCAGCGTTTCACCCCGCACACCGATGGTGACTTCCTCCATCGGAACATCTTTGCCGGCAGCAGCCATTCCTTTTTTCACGATCATCGGAAGGCCTGAACAACAAGGCACCTCCATGACCACCGTCGTAACGGATTGAATATCGGCAACCCTGAAAATTTCAGCAAACCGCCGAATATAATCCTCCACATCGTCGAACTTCGGGCATCCCATCAAGACAACCTTTCCCTTCAACAGGTCCCGATGCAGGGTGGGCATGGCGACCGCCGAACAGTCCGCCAGCACCAAAATATCCGCATGCTTCAAAAAAGGGGCGGTCGGCGGAACGAGCCGAATCTGAACCGGCCAATGGGTCAGGGCCGATTCACCGCCGCGAGCGGCGTCGGCTTCTCGGGACGGGTGGGTTGATCCAAAGTCCTGTATTACGGACGAAGGACAGCCTCGGACAGCCGCTTTCGCCGGCTGAGCCGGTTTTTCCGGTCTCCCGGACAAATAATGCTCCACGGCCTCTTCATCGAATTCCTCGGCTTCCCGCTCCACCAGGTGCAGTGCATCATTGGGACATTCCCCCAGGCAGGCGCCCAAACCGTCACAAAATTTATCGGCTACGACACGTGCCTTGCCGTTCACGATCGTAAGCGCCCCCTCGGCGCAGGAGGGAATGCACTGCCCGCAACCGTCGCATTTCTCATCTTCTATGTGAATGACCTTTCTCATTACTTTCATTTATGAAAATCCTTTCTTAAATGCATCCAGGCATTTAAACAGACGCTATATCCCACCCTTCTGCGAACCGTCTATTTATCCAACAATAATTTTTTGGCATGAAGTGTACCGCTTTTTGTCAGGAATTTCGTTTCGATCATTTCTTCCAATTGTGCTGAAGCCATCGGTTGTTTCCGCATGCTCTCTTCCATATCGGCGATCCTATCGGCATCGAATACAACCTTGAAATTAAGGTTGTCCCCCGGTCCGGGATGGTGGTGATGAGCAATGATATCGCACACCTCCTCGATAAGTTCATTCGGCGCGCCCAATCCCTTCAACATCCGCTTGGCCACCGGCGGCCCCTCCTTTTCCCGGTATTCGACTCCACTGCTGCCGTATTTCTTTTCCGCCTCGGGCAGGCCGATATCGTGCAGGTATGCGGCGATACGTATGACGGCCATATTGCCGCCCTCGTCCTTACCGATTCTTTCGGCGTACCGAGCAACACGGGTGGCATGCCCGATCCGTTTGAAATCGTTTTTGAAATAACGTTTCATGTCGACGGCGACCCGATCTTTTATCAAATCCTGCCGTTGTGCCACGACTTCCGGAGGCAACTCGCCGACGCACTGATCGGCAAACGGACAATATGCGGCGCATCCGAAATCCATTTTGGGATTGACGAACCGGTGGCCGCACTTCGGACATCTTCGGGTTGGATCATCTTTGAAAAATTCCACTCCATGCCCGCATTTCGGACAATCCGCTTCGTAAATCGCACCGGGTTTCCAATATTGGCTGTCCTGTCCGGGACATTTCATAGATATTCCCCTTTCCTGCCGGTTTTAAAAATAACGGGACGATCATCCGCCTTTTTTTCAATCATATCCATCTTTCTTTTGTTTGCAATATACCGAAGTCCTATCGTGACCGCATTGACTTAAGTCAAAAAGAAGGAAAAAAGGGGGTTCCCCGGCAAGGGGCGGTGAAAAGGGACAAAGAGGCGGGGATCTTGACCAGAACTCGGATCGTCAAAACCGATGCTGTTCAGCAGATATGTTTTGCCGCTTCCGTCAGCTCGTCCCGGAATTTGGGGTGTGCGATCCGTATCAATTCTTCCGCTCGTTCCCGATGGGATTTGCCGGCAAGCTGCGCCACCCCATACTCGGTAATCACATAGTCGGCCCAGTACCGAGAAATCGTCACCAGTGTCCCCTCTTCGAAATAAGGGGTGATATTCGATACGGCACCGTTTCCCCATGTGGAGGGAATAAAGGTCACCGCTTTGCCGCCCTCGGACATGAAAGCGCCGATGTGAAATTCGATTTGTCCGCCTGCACCGTTCAGCAGCCTGGGGCCGAACTGGGATTCACAGGTAATCTGGCCTGTGAGATCCACCTTGACGGCATTATTCACGGCGAGCATGTTTTTTTGCCGAGCGATATTTGCAATGTTGATGACATAATCCCCGGGGTATTGCTCAAACAGCGGATTGTTGCCGGCCCAACGGATTTCTTCCGGGTTCATCCCGATAAAACTTGTAAAAACCGCCTTGCCGGGGTGCAATGTCGCATATCTTCCGGTGGCTGTGCCGCGCTTTACCAGAAACCCCATTCCGGGGCAGGCCAACTCGGAAAAAATTCCCAGATCATTGGCATCATCGAAAACACCCAGATCGACCAGATGCTTGGTATGCTTTCCGGTCCCGACCTGCAGGGTGTCTGCGTCCTGAACGAGGGTTTTCAAGTTGGCCGCCATGGCTTTCATCACGTCCGTGGGGTCGTCGATATTCAAGCCGACCTCCAATAATTCCGGAGGGATATCATTGATAATCGGCAACATGCTTCTTAAGAGTGCGGGATGTACATCACGAAGGCGATTTCTTGCAGCCGCTGATTTCTCCGGTTTTATAACGCCGGCAATGGCATCGATTTCATCGCTGGTCAGGGGTTCGGGCGTAATATCCACCAGGTAATCAATTTCAGAAATATGAATCGCCGCATCCCCATGCACTTTAGGCTGTGTCGAGTCGATCTCCGCGATAACGGTTTTTGCCTGTCGGGCATAGAGCCGCTTTTCCCATATACCGTTTGCGAAATAGCAGAACCCGTTTTCATCAGGCGGCGATACAACGACCAGAAAAACATCGATATCGTGCCCGATCGGTCGTTTGTCACGATACACTTTGCTCCAGGTCCCGTTGGTTACCGGTATAAACGGAATCCGCCCCTCGTCGTGAGCAATTCGGGCGAGATGCAAATAGCAGCGGATAACGACATTAAAGGAATCCTCCAATCCCGGCTGCAGCCAACCCGGATCGAAGTAGGCCACACATATTTCCACGGTCACATTCCGAAGTTCATCACGACGGGCAACCAGATGGTTTGGAATGACGCCGAAATATTCATTGGGAATGACAACATAATCTCCTGATTTTACTAGCTTTGCGGCTTCTTGAGGGGATATTTTCTTTTGTCGGAAATCATCCTGCCAGCCGTCGAGCTTAAGTGCTCTTTTCGCCATGAAAACACCTCCTTGTCAAAGTGCAAAAACGCTACAGCAGGCCCATCGGGGAAACTTGGTCGACGGACAGTCCTTCTTCGATCAATCGCAGAACGTCCTTTTTCCGGTCGGGAAACCGATAGCCCTCGTAGCTCTGGCTGAATAGAAGCCCGCCGCGCCTGTTGCGCCAGTAATTGCCCGCATGATCAAAGCATACCCGGGATGTGACGTCCAACGTTTCGATCATCAATTTGAGCTCCGTCAACTGCTCCTTAGGCGAGAGCAGGCCGATGCATTCGGCCGGGTGCCATTCGGCCATCGGCGTACCCGGAGGAAGATGAAACGGCCGGGATCGAATATAATGGGGATTGATCTCATTTAAAACCCGTGCGGTGTTTACGGCGTGCTTTTGCCACATCTTTTTTCCACCGAGCCCCGGCATCCAGTATTCCGATAATTGAAAACCGGCTTCAACAGCCTTTCGCCCGCCGCGAATGTGATCCTCCGATGTCGCTCCTTTTTTGATCAGCTTCAGCAGGGTGTCGTCCCCGGTTTCGAGCCCTACATGAAGGCGGTCCAACCCCGCCCGATGAATGATCGACAGCTCGTCGCCGCTGCGCTGCGCCAGGGTTTTAGATCGTGCGTAGGAGGTTACCCGTGAAATGGAAGGAAAGGTTCGGCGCAGATGCCTGAGTATCTCCTGCAAATCCACCGTTTTCATAATCAGGCTGTTGGCATCCTGCAGAAACGCCGTTTTACCACCCGAGGCCAGCCAGTTGAAAACCATGAAAAAGCCGTGGTGGTTGCTCAGTTCCGGATATCTATCCAGCATTCGCATAGCACATTCGCGGGTAACGGCTCCGCCGTATCCCAGCTCCCATGAAATGCGTTTCAGTTCGCCGCATACGAATGCTATGTTGTCAATGTCGTTTTTCACTTCATCAACAGGGCGGATCTGGAATTTCTCGGTTTTGTACATGACGCAAAATTCACACCGATTCCACGGACAATTCCGGGTGACCCGCAGCAGCAGGGAATAGCTTCCACCCTCACTCGGGGGCCGATACATGCCGATTTCAAAATCGAACCGATGCAATGCTTCTTGGGGCATACCGTCTCTCCAATTCTCGAATGTCATGAGAGAATTTTTAACATTTTAGGGGCCTTTGGCTCGGGCATCGGCCCTACGGTTTTTGGGTCTCCCAGTATAATGGGGGCAAGAGCAACCCCTTGGAATTTCTTGCACTTGAAATGGCAGACCGAGCATAGCCTGAATTTGGGCCCTGTAAAATACTATGGTCTTTTGGTGATTTTACACCCCGCAACCGTCGGCTCAGAGCCGAATCACACCATTTCTTGTTAAAGTAACGTATTGAAATCAATCCAATATGTCAAGCTGTTTTGGGGGATGCGGCAATGGGCGGTCCGCACGAAGTTATTGACGGAGCCGCATGCTGCAATTACAATAGTGTATTGCCACCGCAGGATTGAAGCAGGCGCAATGATTGTTCGTGCCCATCCGGAAACGAGAAATTCGATACAGGTGAAGGCGCCGAAAAAATGTTGGCCGCAAAAATATTTAGAGGGTCAAACGTCTTTTCGGCCAATGTAGAAGTGGAGCGATCAGCCGTTTTAAAAGGCCGTTAATTCAAAAAGGAGTTGACATGAACCGGGAGGAAATGGTCAGCAGAGTCCGCGACAGAAAAGCCCCATGGGATATAATGGTGATCGGTGGCGGTGCAACCGGCATCGGAATTGCGGTGGATGCAGCCTCCAGAGGATACGATATTTTGCTTCTGGAGCAAAGTGATTTCGGGAAAGGAACTTCTTCCCGAAGCACCAAATTGGTACACGGCGGTGTTCGCTACCTTCAGCAGGGAAACATATCCCTGGTAATGGAAGCATTGAGGGAGCGCGGCATACTCCGAAATAATGCACCCCATCTGGTTCATGATATGGCATTCGTCGTCCCGAATTACGACTGGTGGGAGGCTCCTTTTTACGGCATCGGCCTCAAGGTTTATGATCTGCTGTCCGGAAGATACGGCTTCGGTCCGTCCAAACTGCTTTCCAAAGAGGAGACGCTCAGCCGGATTCCAACCATCAAAAGAGAAGGCCTGCGCGGCGGAATCATTTACTACGACGGCCAGTTCGATGATGCACGGCTGCTGATCAACCTGGCAAGAACCGCGTGCAACCAGGGAGCCGCATTATTGAACTACGCCCGGGTTACGGCGGTAACGAAGGATTATCAAGGGTTTGTAACCGGCGCCCTATTTGAAGATCTTGAAGCCGAAAAGGAGTTGGTTGTGAAAGCCAAGGTGGTGATCAATGCAACCGGACCCTTTTCCGATGACATTCGAGTCATGGATAACCCTGACGCTTCACCGCTCATTTCTCCCAGCCAGGGCATTCACCTGGTCTTTGACAGTTCTTTTCTTCCGGGCGGATCCGCCATTATGGTTCCCCACACCCGCGACGGACGCGTCATGTTTGCCATCCCCTATCTGGGGTCAACCCTTGTGGGCACCACGGACACCCCGATAACCCGTGCCGTTCTCGAACCCTCCCCCAAAAAGGAAGAAATCGACTTCGTTTTGGAAACGGCCGGGGCCTATCTCGAAAAGAAACCCACCAGGGAAGATATCCGCAGCATATTTACAGGCATACGGCCGCTGGTGAGAACCGCTGAGCATAAAAATACGGCGGCATTGTCACGGGATCACACGATCGACATTTCCCGGTCGGGCCTGCTCACCATTGCGGGAGGCAAATGGACGACCTATCGTCAGATGGCAAAAATATGCGTGAATCACGCCATTGCGCTTGCCGGACTGGAATCGCGACCGTGCGTCACCAAAACGCTTAATATTCACGGTTTCCACAAAACACCTGAAAAATTTGGTGCATTTGCGATATACGGCTCTGATGCACCGGCCATACAGGACCTCATGCGGTCGGATTCGGCAAGGAGAGAACTGCTGCATCCGGACCTGCCGGTCAGGGCCGGAGAGGTGGTTTGGGCCGTTCGATTCGAAGCCGCTAGAACCATCGATGATTTTCTGGCGAGACGGACCCGCTGTTTGCTGTTAAACGCCCGTGCGGCCAAGGAAGCAGCCCCTAAAACGGCATCGCTGATGGGAAAGGAGCTGGGCCGCGGCCGCGCCTGGAAAAAGAAGCAGGTAAAGGCATTCGAAGCCATTTGCCGGCAGTACATTCCTGCTTGATTTTGAGCATGTCATTTACGTTCGGTCCAGCATCGACGGATTTACAACTGTTTTCAGGACGGTGCATGCTTCTTTCTTGGGATTCACGATACAGTAAGGCCCCAGGCAAGCAGGGAGAACAGCCGTTTCGGAAAAGTTCAAATGGAATTCTTTTGCCGATGGATTCTTCGGCACAAGGGCGACGCCGTCGCCTTTTACCAGGCTTAACACGTGAAAAACACCGGCCGTATCGTCTTCGGCTGACGCTTCGATACGAAAACGGTGGATTTCCGGAATATACCCATCACGTGAACCAATCAGGTATTCCTCCCATTTTTTCCCCTTACGGATCAGCTTCGGTTTTTGCAAAAGGTTTTCTTTTACCCACGAGGTTCTCCGGTGTGAATACGTTTTGAGCACATTAAAGGCATGATCCGCATGAATGTCTCTCAAACTTCCCTGCAAATCGGGACGCAGATAATCATAAATGTGAAATGTATACCGGTCTGTAGTCGAGCTTAACTCGAGAACGACGCATCCTTTGCCTGAAGCATGAACGGTTCCCGCCGGAATGAGAAACAAATCCCCCTCTTTGGCCGGCCATACATTGACATACTGTCTGTGATCAAAGGCGATACCCTGCGTTTCCGCTTTTTTTACCGCATCGTAAAATTCGCCCAGATCGGCATCCTGCCTGATTCCCAGGTAGACGTAGGCATCGGGTGAAGCCGCAACAATGTAATAGCTTTCATCCTGGTGAAGGGGCTCTTTAAAATTTTTTCGGATGTATGCTCTATCCGGGTGAATCTGAATCGCCATATCGCCGCCATCGAGGCAGTCATCGTAATTCACACGAATCGGCCAGAGGCCGTTGAACCGCTTCCGAATGCGAGCCCCCATGATATTATCTGCTTCTCTGTCCAGCAGGTTGGCGAAAGGTGTTTCGATATACGTGGGGCCTACAGGAATCTTCACGCTCATGTGGTAGGCCATGAGCTCATAGGCCCAGGCGCAGTTTATCATTGTGTCGGGCAAGCGGCGAACGCTTTTCAGCCATCGACCGCCCCAGACGCCTTCCTCATGATAGGCTTTTAACTGAAAAGGACTTCTGGAGAAAACGGCGATCATTCGACCGAATTGTTTCATTCCGATCAGCTTCGGCAGTCCGGGCAGATTGTCGTCGACATAATAGTGGATTTTTCTTTTCAAAGCCTTTCGATGCCGGTCCAGTAGGGGGTAATCGATGTAGTGGAAACGTTTGCCGGCAAGATATCCCGGCCTTCCTTTGCCTGTTCTATCGTAACCTCGGGCTCCCAGGGCCGCCACCCGCCCCTTTTTCGATCGTCTGGTAATTTCTTCCCGTGTCAGATCCCTGTAGAAAATAAGATCATAAAGACCCGCCAGGTCTCGGCAGGCGGCGCCTGATCCGTAGCACAAAATGGCCGCAGGTGAGGACGCCGGTGCATTTTTTTCCCTCTCAAGTTCTTCCTTTAACCGGGCGACCTGTCGAAGGTCCATGAAATCCGAGAGCTTTCCTCCATACAGCCGTCCGAATGTTTTATCTTCCGACAGGTAAGGCTGAATCATGCGCTCGATGCACTCCGGGGACTTGTAGAGGCGCATTGCGTCAATAGCTTTCACCTCAATAGCATCTTCTTCCATTTGTCGCTGCAGGGAAACGATGTTTTTCTTCCATTCAATCCCGGCATACCCATCCATGGCCAACAGGACCAGCCTGCCCGTTTTGCGATGCACTTCAAGCACTTTGCTGCTGACATACCGGGATATCGCTGATCTTCCGGAAACCATCGAATCCGCCGCCTTCATTTCTTCAATGTCTCTATCCGGGACCATCAGAGAAGCGCCGAACGTTCCGATGTGTGAAATTTCACTTTTTACTCCGGGAAGCATATCCAACTCAACGATATGAACTTTTTCCCCGTATCCGCGGCTTTCCAGTAAAGCTCTTGCTGAAGGAAGAATCAGGCGTTTGCCGACCGGCTTGATCAGCAGTCCGGCGGCCAGAAAAATGCAGGCACCCCGAACGGATTCTCGATCTTCCCTATTCCAAGGGACCACCGCTTTTGAAACGTTTGCTGTAAACAGCCGGATGATCAGTTCCGCAAGATCCTGCCCGACTTTTTCGAATATGTCTTTTGAGAGCTTCACGGCTGCGGGATTGCCTGATTCATATGCGTCTGCCACGTGCACGGCCGTCAGCTTGCTCACGTTTTCGTCCGGATCGGTATCCGGCGCAACCCGCCGTGATTGCCTTGTTTGCAGCATGGTGGTCAGCACAGGGGAATTTCGTTCTATATTGCGGCGCTCGATTTCCCGGGCGATTTTCGCGATGCCCCGACCTCCGATCAAATCTTCGGCGGTTTTCCGGTCCCGGATAATAATGTCAAAGAACGCCTGTGAGCCGGGCGGCAGATGAATCCCGCATTTGGGGTCGAAATGGATTTTCCCTGCTCCGAATCCGGTACCCGGACCAAAATAAATCAGCGGGGTCCCGTTCTCGAGTGCCCGGCTCCATTTGGATTTAAAGTCCGGTGAACGAACAAAGAAATGCCCCGCGGCAAGGGCCTGAACCGCGCCGTCATTCTGGATAAATACTTTCCAACTTTTCCCGAGCAGGCTTTTCAGAAAATCAGCGGGCTTTATATTCGCCAGACCGGGGATATTGGGGACCGTATTCGGATCCACACTCCCGTCTTCTCGATACAATCCCGGAGCGCCGATGCCGACGAGCTTCAAGGCGGTAAAGCCCATTTTTTCCATTTCCCCCGTTCGCTTTTTGATCAGGCGGGCCACACGCTTCAGCGTTTTTACCGCATCTGTTCGGCCGCCCCTTTTTACCACTTTCGATGGGGGATAGTGTTTTACCGTCCTCCTTCGGGATTCGGCATTTACGAATGCCATCGCGATCTTTGTTCCTCCCAGATCGACTGCAGGCAGAATAGGGATTGATTTTTTATGGCTCACGGCGAACCTCGCTTCCATCGAAAATTACAGTGGTTTGGGCAAGACAGCCAATGTCATGATTTTCTTTGCCGACACCTCAAAGTGCAAACCGCCGTCTCCGCCCACTGAAATCCGCTCCAGTTTCTTTTCATTCATATTTGCAATCCAGGCTTCCTGAATTCCGGATATCATTTTTAAGCCGCCGGAAAGTTTTTTCCCCGTAGGATTGTAAAACCTAACCATGATGAACCCATCTTTATAGGCTTTCTTTATAGAACTCACCATCAGTTCATCCGGATAGATCTCGAGAAAGGACAAACGGCTCGGCAGCCGCTTCTCCTGCCAAGGAACCTGAACAGCTTTCACACCTGCGCTGTACCGGTTTCTCCGGTTGAACACCGGCCCCGTTTCCCATGGTCCCGCCTGCGGCCAAACCGCATATTCAAACACCTGAAGTCCTGGACATTGGGCATCGGGAACGGCGATTCTCGGACCGGCCAAACCTATCCGTGTGCCCAGGTCATCCTGTGATATCCACCCCACGCACCGCAGCAGAGTCAGGGCAACGGTTCCATCAGGTGAGGCCTCGTATTCGGGAAGACCCTTGTTAAATACGACCAATCCTTTCGTGCCGTCATTCATTCCGACAAAATTCCGTTGAAATTGTGTTGGTGAGGGCCCGGTTTCCATGGGCAGCTCCCCGACACTCGTGTGATGGGTTATTCTTCGTTCCCGGCTCTGCTTGTATTTCAAAGGCCTATGAAGCTTGCGCTTTACTACATCGGCCTGGGTCTGAACATAGGCATAATCACTTTTTACACCCGGGAACAGCACCCTGAGCCGGTGGTCTCGGACACGGTTTTCGATGGTCGTTCGAATTTCGACAAACGCTGAATTTTTCGTCAGGCATATTTCCATTTTCACCGGCATATTTACCGTCTTCCCGCTCCTGGATTTCCTGTCGGAGGTCAGGCTTTCCGGCAGCGGCCAAACGAGCTTCACCGTTATGGTCCCCGACAGGGGGCCGTTCGCGGATACAAAAACCTTTCCTTTCAATCCGTGGGTAGTAATCGGCCGGTCATTTTCCAGCGGATCATAATTGTAGGTGTCGCCATGGTCCCCCGTATCCTCCATGAGGTTTACATCTTCGTATACTTCATTATTTCGCTTGTCGATCAGAGTAAAGGACCCGTTTTTCCGGACCCGAATCTTTATCCATTCGTTTTCCAGAACCCCCTCTTTTTCATCGGCAATAAAAACATCATCGGGTTCTGCGGGAATGCCATTGAAGTCCAGGCCGAACGTTTTATAGCCAAACGGCGGCACGTCTTTGACCTGTAAGGCGACTTCGTAGAGCCCTTTTTCCTTGGAAAGCATCTGAATCGGCACCACGTGTTCATCTTCATCCCAGACGATGAGGTTCGATAACACACCCGCTTCTTTGCTAAGCGATGGATATCCGGTTTGCCAGTCGGCATCTTCCATCAATTTCCGCGGACTGATGTTTACTGTTATGATGTCGTTTATCGGTGCCGAAACGGGGTTGAAAACAACCAGTGCATTTTCCCACTTGTGAATCAGCTTAGACGTGTCCACACGGGCCGCAATATGCCTGATACTCGTATCCGTCAAATCCCGCGCCAATTCAATTGCGCTGTTATACCTTACTTCTCCCTCTCGATGAACGGCATCCACGGCACAGGCGTTGCAATGATGAAAATGCTGCTTCATCAGGTAAACCCATGCTCTTTCAATAAGTCCGGCCTGGTATTCGGACCCGAGCAGCCAATCGAATGTCGCAAAAGGCTCCGCCCATTTTTCCATGAAAATTTCTGCTTTTTCATTCTTTTGCTTGAGATACATACGCGCGGATAACTGACCACTCATGGTGCAGGCCCATTTGTTCCCCGTCAGTTCACCCCGGATTACATTTAACCGGCGGTCTTTGAACAATGAAAAGAAATCCTCCAGTGTCATCTGATCGATGCTGAACCCGTTGTCGAGAATGTCCTTGACTTCATGGATGATGCGGGTCAATTCCGGCTGCGCCTGGAATTGATCATTGCCCTGAGTTATCAGCACATGATTGCAGACGGCGAAATAACCTGATTGGCGGGCTTCATGGAGGATAATATCGGCAGCCGATTCCGCGTTCAGGGGAAGATGCCAGATCTGGGCATAGGTTCTGACAGGATGGTACTTTATAATGGCGGTTTTATCGGCGCCTTCCCAGATGGATACATCTTTTAACGGTTCATTTTTTTTATATGCCCGCCAGGTAAAGGCGGAAGTCAAAGCCGTGCCTTCAATGATCTGAGGTACTTGCGAATGGTACTGGAAAGCATCCGCATTATAAAAAACCGTGCTGACGCCGCCAAGTTTTTTGGAAAACCGTCTCCCTCGGTTGATGTTCCTGATCAGTGATTCCGTACTGATTATCGACGTCTCCATGGTTGTCCAGGAGGGGCCGATGAAAAGCTGACCCCTTTGGATGAATTTTCTTATCTTTTCTTCAGCTTCTTTCACCCTTTCCTGATCGTCCAACCCGTCGCGCTCTTCCAGCACCTCCAAATAATCGATGATCGGCATGACCTGCCCGTCAAAATGGAATGTGAATTGCGGATCTTTCTCCAGCGTATTCAAGAGATGATCGATAAAACAAACAAGCTGCAGTTTAAATCCTTCTTCGATTTCGTACCATTCAAAATCCCAGTGGGTGTGGGAAAAAAGATGTATATTCAGATGCGCTTCAGGCGCTGGAGACGCGTCTTTCGGGCGTGAATTTGCCATGCGAGCCACCGATTTCGTTTTCGTTGGTGAACGTTAATAAAGGGAAATGAACCGGATTGAATCTGTATTTAGGGTATGTATCATGTTCCGGAAAAAAATCAACTCAGGGAAATGATTCGAAGGCATGTGTGTCCGATTTCCGGGCGGACGAAAACACAAATGGATGGTGCAGAGGCAGCTGCTCGACAATTGGATTCGCCGCCTTATCAACGGGGCGGTTGCGCTTACTCTACGATTTCGAGCGTCACCCGCGTTCTTTTTTTAGCGGAAGCCGCATATAGGATGTCCCGGATAGCCTTGGCGTTGTTTCCTTTTTTTCCGATCACCTTACCAAGATCCGATTTCGCTACCCGGAGCTCCAGTACGGTAGTGTTCTGTCCTTTGATCTCGGTAATCTCAACTTGTTCGGGGTAATCGACCATTGCCTGTACGATGTGTTTGATCAAATCTTTCATGTCCTTTTCCTGTCTGGTTTCGCGGATGGATCGGGGTGGACGGGATCGACTGAAACATATTCCGATTTCATTTCCACGAGGCACCGTTTCGTTTTCGACCGATTTTAAAAGTAAGGACCTCGAAAACCCTCCGGATACAGCAGCATCCGCATAGCGTCCCTATGCATATGCCTGTGATCCGGCGGCCGGGTCCTCCGTGATGCCAGGCAATTGCAACATTTCCGCGGATCCGGTGCGGTTCTACAACGGATGCAACGGATAAAACAAATATTATCTGAAGTTCGCTTCAAATGCAATTAATAATAATATCGGCATTTAACTCGTATCGTCAACTTTTTGCGTTTTCATACGAACAGCAGACTTGTTCCGGCCGTTCGCCGGCGTTCGATGCGCTCTGAGCAGACCAGATACCCATAGTCGAATCCGGAAAAAATTTTCGAGCCCGAAAAACCGCAGTACCTGAATAAGCAGCCGCTTTCCAAGTCGGAATTACAGGTTCATCAACTATTTGTTGACCCTCAAGACGGTCCTGTGGTTTTATTTCGGCTAAGGTGGCAAGAACTCCGGTGAAGGGAAACGGATCCGATGAAAGAAGATCTCATTGAACGCATCTACATCCAGGTCTATTTCTGGCTTCTGCTGATCGTTCAGACATCGATGGTGGCAACGACGCAGGAACTGGACACGTTTAAGGGTTTGATCAACACCATTTTCATCTATCTTTCGTTGATCCCCTTGTATGGATATGCCTATGCAAAGCAAACAGCCTCTCAGACCCTGTGGAAACTGTTTGTCCCGGCTTTTTTGATCTGGGAAGCGGCATGTTTTTTATACCTGTACCCTAATACGATGTCGATAAACCTGCTGCTGCTGATCATGATGGCACCTTTGTATTGGAGCCTCATCAACTATGCGCTGATTACCATGGAACAGGATGAAAAAAAGCAGGCCGAAAGAGCAGAAAAACGGCAACGGATCAAAGAAAAATTCAGGAGTGTCGTTGTCATCAGCAGCTCCCTTGCGCTGCTGTTGATGATTTTGAGCATCGTAGTAATGGCACGTTATTTCTAAAACCGGTTCTAAGAATGATGCCGGAGGACCGACAAAAAAGGCATTCCATTCATGATGGAATGCCTTGCCGCGTATCCATCCGGAAACGGCTGATTCGCTCCATTTCGGCACCGGCCGGAAAATTTCCCCTCAAAATACGTAACGTATTCCTGTGGTTAATATTTTTCGGCTGCAATGAACTGAAGCGGATTTTCCTATTTCCGGATGGATTCTAACTGGATAGATCAGACAACCTTGACATTTGCAGCGGCGAGACCTTTATTGCCCTGCTCGATATCGAAGGTAACCCGGTCACCTTCATTCAGAGATTTAAAACCGATTGCCTGGATTGCCGAATGGTGGACAAAAACATCTTTGCCGCCGTCTTCCTGTTCTATAAATCCATACCCCTTGGTGCTGTTGAACCATTTTACGATTCCATTTGCCATCTGTGATTCACCTCCTTTCCGATAATTTCTCACGGTTCCAAACTTCAGGCGACCACTTGTGACAAATGGATCTTTACCCTATAAGTCGAAACTTATCCGTCTGATGACGGCTTTTCATGATTAATAGTTTAATTATTCCAAACTGAACATAAATGCAACTGAAAAGCGCAAAAAAAACGCTTTTTGATGATAGACGTCACTGACCGCAACCCATTCCGATCGTTCGTTTTGCAGAGGCAAACCCGCCTTCAGCCGACTTGACAAAAAACCCTTCGCATGATGCGGGCACCCTGTGTGCAAACGGCGCCGTATAACCGGCATGCGCGAAGGGGCTTTGCCGATGAAAAGCCTTTTATTCACTTTTCCGGTATGCTAGAATTATTTTTCTATGAAATCGACCGACCTTATCAAACCGTACTTCAAGGAAAACCGCATCACTCTGATTTCCGGCATCGCCGGTCTCATCCTTCTGGACATTCTTACCCTTTTCATCCCCCGAATCGTGAAAAATGCGGTAGACGGTTTAACGGCAAACCGGGTGACGTTTACCGAACTTTTAAACTACGCCGGCATAATCGTGGGCCTGTCGGCTGTCATCGCTGTGATGCGATATGTCGCCCGGTGGTCATTATTCGGCACCTCGAGGAAAATGGAAGAGGGGCTGAGAAACAGTCTTTTCGCCCATTTGCAAACCCTTTCACCGTCCTACTTCGATTCCGTCAAAACAGGGGACCTCATGGCCCATGCCACCAATGACATGCAACATATCCGCATGGCTTCCGGTATGGGGATGGTGGCCCTGACCGATGCGGTGTTTCTCGGCATCGCGGCGATCGGATTCATGGCCTATATCGATGTAAAGCTGACATTGCTGGTTTTTATTCCCATGCCGTTGATCATCTTCGGATCGCGTATGTTCAGCAAAAAAATGCATAAACGGTATCAACAAGTCCAGGCGGCCTTTGCGGATCTAACCGAAGCTGTACGGGAAAGGTTTTCCGGAATCCGCATCATCAAGGCATTCAACCGTGAACCTGAAGCGTTGGCCGAAATGGCCGCTGTTTCGAACGACTACATCGATAAAAACATCCGGTTGGTCCGCATCACCGGGTCATTTTTCCCCATGATGCTGTTTTTCTCGAATTTGAGTTTGACGCTGGTCCTTTTCTTCGGCGGGCGCCTGACCATCCTGGCCGCCATTACAACGGGCGACTTTGTTGCCTTTATCAATTATTTGGGGCTGCTGACCTGGCCTTTGATGGCCATGGGTTGGGTAACGAACCTCATCCAGCGGGGACGTGCCTCACTGGACCGGATTCATGCCATCCTCATGATCCGGCCCGAAATCGAAGATGCGCCGACGGCCGTCCGCCTGACTTCGCCGCAGGGCGCCATAAAATTCGAGAATGTCGGTTTTACTTATCCCGGCAGGAATTTTCCGGCGCTTACAGGCATCAATTTCACCTTGTCTCCAAAACACATCATCGGCATCGTCGGTCCCCAGGGAGCAGGAAAAAGCACGCTGTTGAACCTTATTCCACGACTTTACGACACCACCGAAGGACGAATACGTGTGGATGAAATCGATATCCGGGACATTCACCTGGAGGACCTCAGGTCCGCCATTTCCCACATGCCGCAAGAACCCGTTCTTTTTGCCGGCACACTTCGGGACAATATTGCGTTTACATCCGATACATCCGAGGACCGTCGCCTGTCTGAAGTGTTGACCCGGGCCTCCTTCAAGGAGGCCCTTTCATTCAGGGAGGGGCTTCATACCCCAGCTTCTCGGCGATGGTGCCGACGACGATGTTGACCGCGTTATGCGTTTTGGACGAGACAGCGACGCGGAAGGGATGCCCCTGTGCCCCGCGCGCTGCGAGCCGGGCCAGCACCGCCCATGAGAGCGTATGGCTCTTGCCCGTGCCTGGGGGACCCTGTACCAAGAACAGGGGATCCTCAAGCCTCTCCACTACGACCTCGCGCTGCCTCCTCGTGAGCTTCTTCGGTTTCTCAAGTTGGTCGATCAGATCGGCGAAGCGGGTGTAAAACTGGGCATGGTCCACCGGCCGCCCGTCAGGCGTCTCACACAACCACTGATAGAGGACGTTTGACTCCGCGTTGAGCAATGCCTCCCGCATCTTGTCCGCGTTCATGTTGTCCGCCATCTCGTCCAGAGTGTATCGCTCTCCGGGCTTGGGCTCCAGATCCGCATTGTGTCTGTATCGAAATCGAGAGTGCCAGAAGCTGATGTCAAGGAGATCTATGTCGATCCAGTGAGCGTCTACGTCCTGGATGATCCCCAGCCGCCCCTTCTTGATCTGGCTTGCCGAGGGAGAGGGATCGGCCTTGTTGATCACAATCCAGCCGCCCTCCTTGAGCCGGAAGGCATTCATTGTCAGCGTCGGCTCTAGTCCCATGGCGTCGAAATCGATGGTGAAACGATACACGCCGTCACCCCGGTACTGGCCCTCATATCGCAGCAGCAGGGCAAGACCCGTCTGAGCCCGACGGTCAATCGACTTCCCGTACGTGAGGAGCTTGTCCTGAAGCGCCGTGTGGTGCTCCATAAACAGGAACTCCTCCAGACTTCGGGACAGTGGCGGATCCTCCGTCGGCGGTACACCCAGCGATGGGAGGTGAAGACTCGGCTTATCCAGGTACTTGGCCTTGCGGCTGAATGAATCCTCAATATGCGCCAGCGCCCGAGCACGGTGCGCGGCGAATGCCTTTAGCTGCTCCAGCGAGACCCGGCGAAACGGCTCCAGCAGATGCTCGTCATCCGCGTCCTCTGGAAGGCGATCCCACGCTGCATAGGCATACTCAAGTGGGATCTGTGAGTTGAATCGGCTGGCGGCCTCGATTCTGATGCGATTCCCGTCATCTGTGGGGCCGTCGGCAGTGGGACGTACCAACCTTCCGTCCGGCCTGCGGATCAGGTTGCGGCGGTTGTCGAAGAGACGAGCGCGGAACAGTCGGAAGTGAGCGTACTGCTTGTCTCTCCAGTCAAACCCAAGCCATCGGGCCGCATCATGGAGCGGCGTGCACACGATCCCTAGATTCTTTCGGTCCTCGATCTCGCTCGAGAGAAACGAGATAATGGGCTGCTCGACTGCTGGGCTCTGCGTCATCAGGTCGAAGAAGGCCGGCAGTGCGGCTACCTGTTCGAGATGCCTCTTGAGGGACTCGAGCAGCACCCGCTGGTCGTACCGGTTGTAGCAGTAGAAATGAATGGGCGCACTGTCGCCTGCTGAGACTTCGCGGATGGCCGCCAGCACGTCCATCACCCAGCCGATAAGGAGGGCACGCTCGCTCTCCTCGGTGGGTCTGTCTTCTGTGCAGCGCACGACGACGCGCTCATCGAGGGGCCCATCTACCAGGGCGCTGATTAGGTAGGCGCGGTCTTGAAGGTAGTCCCGCTGGGCGTCGAAGAACACCTTCACGAGATTCGGGTGCTCATTATCGACTGGGAGGGTGCCGAAGCCGCTGTTGAAGACGAAGGGAGCCGCCTCAACGCTTCTGTCAAAACGCTGCCAGGCCATGCGGGCACGCTGGACGAGTAGCGGCAGATTCGCACCTACAGGCCACTGGTTGGCGAGGGCGTCAACCTTCTCCTCTTGCCCTGGCGCAACTTCCAACTCGTACCTGCCTGAGCCACGCTTGGGCAAGGTCATGAGAGAAGCTAGTTCGGGTACTGTTTCGATCCCTGCGCTGCGGAGGACCCGTTTCTCCACTGCCGAGATGTACGGCACCAGCGAGAGATCCAGGCGCTCGGCGGTGTCATACATGCAGATCGCATTGTACAGACATCCGTCGCACTTGTACCCCAGATGGTAAGAGACCTCCCTAAATGGCAGTTCCAGAATTCGATTCACCACCGAATCTGGATCTATGGCCAGCCTCTCCAGGATGGTTGTGTAGGTCTCCAGATCGAAAAAGGGACCATCCGGGTCAAGGGTGGGTATGGTTCCATCTTCTTGAATGTGGAGCACCACCCCGTCGATATCACCCAGCGGTACGCCGTCCTCGCCCGCCAGCCACTCGATCATCCGGGCGTACGTAGCCACCTGGAGACGGTGCTCCATGCGCTCGTGCCGGCTGGCCTTGACGTCGGACACGATGACGCGCAACCGGTTCTTCCGGTCGCGTTCGAGACGGACCACGTCAGCTCGCCCGTTGCAAAGGTAGCGACCCAGCGGCGCTTCCAGAGACGGCTGTAGCAGAACCGTTGGCTGGCGCGCAGTTCGAAGCTGCTGTACTGTGGCCCCTACATCCTGGCCCTCAAGGGAAACAACCTCTTCGCCCCGCGCCGCTACCCGCTCGGCCACGTCGCGCTCGAACGCGACACCGGCCTCCTTGAGCAACGGCGTGAGTGGCTGGATGGTGAGGTTCCATCTTTCGAGCATCGCCTTTGCCTCGTCAGGACGCAGGCGAAAGCGCAGGTAACGCTCACAGTTCTCCAGGCGGACGTACTGGCTTAGGCTTGTAACGTTCAAGCTCGGAGCGGCGGATTCGTCTGTCATGGTGTCCTTCACAATCGAGCTGGACTCTACGATTCAGCAATCAGACATTTGAACCGACACCGGGTGGCCTCATCAATATGATAGAAGTAGGTACCCTTCATACCGCGCGTGCTGAGAACCCGATATATGTGCGAGAGCTTCTCGACTGCAAGTGCTGGATTCTTCGTGAGGCCTCTCTTGCCTCCGCGGTCTTTGCTGGCGCCCAAGTTCGCAGACCAGGAACCAGTTCGGGGATCCCATTGCAGGTCCGGTCCCCAGATTACGCCGACGTAGTCAAACTCAAAGCCCTGAGCAGAGTAGATGCAACCCACTTCCTCAAACCCAGCGGGTTCCGTCGCCCAGATCTTATACGGATGGACTTCGGGCTTCGGCGCGGCTCCTCGATTCTTCCACATGTCCCTGGGCTTGCGGTTCCAAGGCTTGGACCAACTACCGACGACGACGTCGTGAACCAGTTCGCCACTGGGCTTGGGATCCGACCAGTCCCAGCAGAATCCGGCCACCATTCGAGCCGTATTGCCCCCCTTGCGTCGCTGGCGCAGGGCAGTCTCCATTTCCTCCACCTGATCGAAGACCTTCACCTCATACTCGTCATTGCGCTTCCAAGCGTAGGAAGGCTCCTCGCTCAGTCCAAGGACATATTCAATCCACCTGATGTATGATTCGCTGCCCGCGCATCTAAACTGGGTGTCCAGGTCATAGAGACTGACTGGGATGCCTAGGCTTTCTGCATAGCCCTTGATGACAGACACTGAGCCCATCTCATTCTTACGGACACTCTGGTGCTGGTCCAGGAGGAATACAGACACCTTTGCGGCATCTATGATCTCTTCAGCCTGCGGTCGGTCAGAGTAGATCATAGGGCCAAATTGCGTTCTCGCTCGCAGCCGATGGGCCTCATCACAGACGATGAGGTCTATGTCTCCGCGAGGAGTATCTCGGAAATTGTGGGTATAGAGAAACGGAGCCTTGGTGCGCACGATCCCCCGAAGATTCGTCGTGAACGCTTTCGATCCGGTCGCGTGGGCTACAGTGTAGTGCTTGCGGGCAGCTGCCCCGAGAACCTGCACGGCGATCACGCTCTTGCCGGTTCCTGGCCCCCCTGACGCGATGATGACTCTCTTCTCACCGCTTTCCTGCGCCTGCTGGATCTCAGCGAGAATGCGGTTGTACACGACGAGCTGCTCGTCCAGTAGTTGCCAGGGTTCGTATCCTTCAATGGCGTCAGCTACATAGTTGAGAAGCGCCTTGCTAGGTCTATAGCGACCGTGCAACACGCTACCGACAAGCTGTTGCGAGGCACCAAACCGTGTCTTCTCTCCCGCGAAGCGGGCCAGATCTTCTACAGTCTCAAGACAGAAAGCAGGTGACGCGTCCAAGAGGTCCGCATAGGAGGGCTCGAAAAAGAATGAATTAGCGGCAGAAGGCACATTGTGCAGATAGGCGCAGCTCGATAGCTCAACTTGCCCATCAACAAATGCTTCGTGCGTGTCGGCCAAGTACCGCTCGTAAGAAAGTACCTGTGCGGACGGATGGAGGTGATCAACGCCACCGATCGTCACAAGGTCAGGAACGTACGAGGGAAGGCACCGGTCCCACTGCTTGAATTCGAAGAGCACGGTTGAGGTTGAGAGGATACCAGTATTCGAAGTCTCTTCGAACCTGCTCGATGATTTCTTCTTTCAATCCAGTGATCTCCGACACTTCTTCGATATCACCCCTGCCCAGATATACGTAATCGAAGAATTCCTCAGTCATATGTTGAGCTTGTACAGATCCTTCGTTGTAG
>JAWODC010000011.1:0-34570 GCA_046483495.1 Desulfobacterales bacterium | reverse complement strand
ATGCCAATCAAAGAATGGTCGATGCCGTCCAAAGTGTGGGGCTTGATTTTCAAACATACAATAATATTATCAAGGAGGTCCGGCAAGACGAAAATCTGGAGAAGAAATTCGATGCGATGGTAAGCAAATCGCAAAACAGTATCAGCTTACAAAAACAAAGATTTTGATGATTATAAAAGCGGAGCCTCTTTTGGTCTGCAGACAAATCAGCAGGTCAAAATCGGCTCCGCAGGCCGTCGATTTCATAAAAATTATCCGTGTCCATCCAGAAATAGGCAATTTCGCGTGAGTTCAAGGCGGGCGCAAGATCGAAACCGCAGGAATAGTGTGCTATTTTGAGGATTTCGATTTTGTGTCCAACGCAGAAATCGCGTGAAAGGGCCATTTATGGATGGACACTATCTATAAGTGCTTTTTTCGAAGCATATAATGACCGATCGTCACGAAGATCAATATCCAGGTGTTTGCAACAACATCATCCATCACAATCCCGAAACCGCCCGGCAGCCGCTCGGCAATTCCGGCCGGGGGCGGCTTCAGCCTGTCCAGCACTCGATTAACGATAAATATGCCTGCGAAATGAACCGGTCGGCTTCGCATCGATAACGTTAAAGTGGTCAATGGGAAGGCAAACAGCTCATCGGCCACGATGCTTGAATGGTCCTGTCCTCCATAAGGTTGTGACCCGAATTCGCAGATCGGGATCGATACGGCGATGAAGACCGCAACGGCAGCTGTCCGCGTCCGGAACTGAAGGCGCTTAAGACCAAAAGCGAGGATTGCACCTGCGAGGGCTCCTGCAGCTCCCGGCACCAGCGGCACATATCCGAGACCCAAGCCGGTCGAGAGCCAAAACACAATCGTTTGAAAACTCAGATCCATTTCTCATCGATCCAATGCCGCATATTTCTCGTTTTTGAATCCTTCGTGTTTACGATTCGAAACATATTCATATGATTAGCGTCGAAATTTTTGAATGGGGTTTTGCCTTTATTCCAATCTGTAAGGGCGCTAACGAGATTTCCGATGCAAAATTCGCGGCAAATCAGAATACGGCAACAAAACAACCCCTTCAATATATGCCCTTTATCCTGCTTTTACATGTTTGACTCTATTTACGTGGGTGTTCCAATGTAACATTATGTAAAATGATAGGGGAGGCAAACTTTGATGAGACGAGAGAATAATTACTAAGACGCATTCCCAGTCCTAAAAAAAGGAGGAAAAACATGAAAGGAAAACATGAACACGAGCATGTTCATGGGCATGAACACGAACATTCTCACACCCATGAGCATATTCATGAAGATAAGACGCATACCCACGAGCATACCCATGTCCATACGCATGACCATTTACATCAGCACATGCATGAACATGAACACAGCCATGACTTTCACGTTCATAACCATACGCATGACGGAGGAGAGCACGGCGATCATGATCACCCGCATCCGGGTCACGATGGCGAGATACACACACATTCGCACTAAAATGCCGGCAGTGTTTCAAGGTAATCGTCGAATTTTTTTAAGCAGCTGATAAAGCAGGACATCGGATAAAAGCATAAAGGATCTATCTGGGTTTATGGCAAATCGGATCGGGCAGTTCGCCGACTAGAAAATCGAGACGGGCGCGACGAGTGAGACGGGATAGCTCTTGAATTGTATTTGCTTGTCCAGCGCCTGTAATGGGCCTTTTCGGCTCAGACAGCATCCGAGCCTGCAAATGGCCCAAATCGCTCCCCCCTCGCATGGAAGCCGAAAGTTAAGTTAAGGGCCGGCAAGGTTGTTTTAATCATTTCACCCTTCTTCATTTTTCCCTCGCTTATTTCGTAACTGATATGGGGACATACGTGCAGAAAGTGCTTTCTGTGGAAATCACCGATGCAATACCGTTATCAGAAACGTTACAAACGAGTTACTTTTTGTTGCAATGCGTTACGCTTTAACGTTTACCCCGGATACCGGAGCTCTTACATTTTTTACAGTACTGGCATGAATATTGAATTATCAATGCATGCCCAACCCGAAATGAAACGAGCGCCCATAGTTTGGATCGGTCCCAACGATCAGAACGATCAAAACGATCCCAACGATCTCATTGACAAGGAGGCTCCTATGGCACATGTAACGCTCCCGGAATTTGACGACATGAAACCGGAAATTCAAAAACTGGTAAAACCGAGGTTAAGCAAAGATGGAAGGCTCGATGAAACGACCCGACTGCTTTCGATGCGGGAAGACATTTTTTTTGCCACAAACAACCTGGTCAAGGTTTTTTTAATTTCCAAAACAGAACTGCCGTATTCCACTAGGGAGCGCATCGCGCTGCTGGTTTCCATGGAAAACAGCTGCAAATTGTGCGTCAATGCACACAAGACGATCGCTAAAAGGCTGGGCATGAGCGAAGATCAGATCGAGCAGGTAATGGGCGGTGTAGATAAAATTGAATGCGGGGAAGAGGAGAAGCGCCTGCTGAAATTCTGCCTGCGCGCCTCACAGAAGGATTCTTACAAAATACTGAAATCGGATGTCGATGAGGTGAAAAAATCCGGCTACAGCGACACACAAATTCTTGAAGCAGTCGCAATTACAGGTTATTTTAACTATATTAATACCATTACGAACGTTTTTGGCCTGGAAGATGATGCTTAGTATAGTGTCCATCCAAATTGAAGATTCATGGAACGCATTTTGCATCTAGTGAGTACAGAGAATGTAATTAACAGCCGATTTCCATGAACATAACCGGAAGGAGGATTATCATGGCCGTTAAAGTGTTGATCAAGCGCAAATTCAAGGACGATAATTTGCGGGCAGCCTCGCGGTTTCTGGTCAATAACCGTATTGGTGCGATGAAGCAGCCGGGCTATATTTCCTCGGAAACCCTTCGGAACATCGATGATCCCAATACCGTATTAGTGATCTCGATGTGGGAGGATCTGAAAGCATGGGAGGCATGGGAAACCAGCTATACCCGCAAGGCGAATGAAGACGAATTCAAGGGCTACCTGATTGGGGAGACAGAATATGAATCGTATTCATTAGGCCTTCCGATGGAATAGGAAGCGGGCTGTTCAGTGCCTGCACCGATTTTTTCAACACCGCCGGCTTCATTCATTTTTGCGGTTATGCTGCTGCCGTGTCGTCACTCAGGCATTTCAACCCCGGTCGATGGCAAGCTGCTGATGAGATTAGAGGGGCAGCGGCTTGAGTCGATGGATGAAAATCGAAATCGGGCATGGTGGTGGATTTTTATGGCGTTTTTTCTCTGTGGCCCAAGTCGATTTGAAAAATTGCAGGAGACATCGTGGATAGGATTGACCACTTACTCGACAAGTATGAATCGGACTTGAAAAAGGCGGACAAGGGGGTATGCAGAAAAGTTAACCGATGTTCCGAATTCAGAAACGGTTTCCAGCAGGATTACCTGTACAAGTATAAACCGATACTGGAAAAAATTGCAGAAAAACTCATCGACAAGTCCCACGCCGTCCGGATCGAAGAAAAAGCATCGGAAGATGATTTTTACGGTTTTCGTTTATCCGTCGTTCCCAGACATTTGCACAGGTATCCGGAGGACCGTTATTATCCCGACTCCCTATGGTCGTCGGTCGATTTTTTTGCCAATGAACATACCTTGACAGTCGATGTAGAAACGGTGGTGAGGCCCGCTGTTGAAAATCTTGAAAATAGATTTCTTGAGACCATTCCCGGGGATCGGTTTAATGAAGAAAAATTGATAAAAACCGTGTCGCAGTTTCTCGAAGACGTATTTGTACAAACCATTATTTTGCATTTCAGATCGCCCTGATTTCGTCGTGCAATGCATCCGTCCGTTCCACTTTCAAAACCACAAGGCGGTAGTGTTATGAAAGCTTTAGTAACAGGCGGCGCTGGAACCATGGGGAAAAGCCTGGTGAATTATCTTGTCAACAACTCCGTCGATGTTCGGGTATTGGATATTGCCCCCGAAAAAGTCCGGGAAATAAAAACACCTGCTCTTGAAATCATTAAGGGCAGCATCACCGACCAGGATACGGTTAGTAAGGCTTTAGCGGGTGTTGACGTTGTCTATCATCTGGCAGAAAGCTTTTCAAACGACCCTTATATGTGTTTGGAAACCGATATCAGGGGAAATATCAATCTGCTCACATCAGCCGTTGAAGCCGGCATAAAACATTTCCTTTTCATGAGCACCCATCGTGTTTACGGCAGACCCCGTCAATTGCCGATCGATGAGGACCACATCTTTCACCCTGAAGAATCCGGACGGCCGCTTTACGGTGCAGTAAAGGTCGCCAACGAAAAATTCTGTCTGGCCTGGCATAAACAGCATGATCTTCCGGTAAGCATTTTCCGTCCCTGGTGGTCTTTTTATCCCGCAATTCGAGGAAAGATTGTCCGGAACATGATCGATACGGCACTTAATCAGGAAGTCATTTATGTGCCGGATTATGCGGGCGGCCAATTCATCCACAACGATGACGCCGCCCTCTGTCTGGGAATGGCCGCTCTCAATGAAAAGACATTCGGCGAGTCCTTCAATTTGATCAGCGGGGTTTTCATCACCTGGGTGGAACTGGCGGAGATGGTTATCGAAAGGTGCGGTAAAGGAAGGATCACGTGCATATCAACCGATCAGATGCAAAAGGATCCCCTGGGGGGGAGTGACAAAAGCATCTACTATGAGTGCCGACTGAACGGCGAAAAAGCCCGCAAGGTCATCGGATTCCAATCCCAATTCAGTTCCGAAGCGTTGAAAATGCAGTTAAAAGAGTCGATCGGGAGGCTCGTTGAGATGAGACGCTCATAACAGAGAAAGTCCGCCTTCTCCCCAAACAGGAAAAGCCGCTGCAAGGGGGTTAGATTTTTGCAGGCATATTGAGAAATCAAAAGCGTGCGACGTCTCATAAATGCAACTATTAAGCGGCTCGGAGTAGCAAAAAGGCAACACATACATACGCCTTTTCCAACGCAGAAATGGCGCATGCCGGCCGTTTCTGGGCGCCTAATAAAAGAAATGAGGTGAATCCATGGTAAGCAAGGAACAAACATCCATCGCAGCTTCAAGGAAAACGCTATCAGCTTCGAAAGACGCCTGGCTTTTGCAGAAGGAGACCTATGCCGCAGGTCAGCAATGGAAAAAGGAAGGCAAGCCTGTAGCCTGGTCATGTGCACTTTTTCCCAAGGAATTGTTTTGGGCTCAAGACGTGTTTCCCTTTTTTCCGGAACAATTTTCCGCCCTTTTTTCCACAAGAAGGCTGGGGGGAAGTAGAGACCCCAACGTCCCCACGTATTGTACCCGTTTTTGTGAAATCGCCGAGGCGGAAGGGTATCCGGACTATTTGTGCGGATACGGCCGAACCGGCCTGGGCTACGTAATCGACGGTCTCAAAACCGGCAACTGGACCGATGTGCCTTTAGGCGGCCCTCCGCTGCCTGATTATTTGATAACGACAAGTTATGTCTGCGATTTGAGAATGAAATGGTTCGAGGCCATGGCGCAGTTGTTGAAGATTCCGCTGTTCACGCTCGACGTGCCCGAAGTCACCAGGGATACGCCCGGGTGCCCCTGGGGCACGCGGGCACCTGCGTTGAGCATCCGATCCATAACCCAGAGAGCATTGAGAAGAACCGATCCGGAACCGCCTCTGGTCGCTGCACCCGCAGATTATGAAATCGATTACATGGTATCTCAAATTAAGGACTATTTTGATTTTGTGGAAAGCGTGACCGGGAACAAGGCGGATATGGATAAGCTGAACGAAGCCCTGGAATGGTCCTATAAAACATGCGAAGTCAATCGGGAAATCAACGAACTCCGCAAAGCGGTGCCGGCCCCCATGCCCTCCACCGACGGCTTTGCATCGGCGTATCCCAGGCTGTATCTGATGGGGACAAAAAAAGGGCATGATTATTTCGCCAAGCTTCGTGATGAACTCAAAGAAAAGGTGGCAAAAGGCGAAGGCGCTATCCCCAATGAGAAATTTCGCCTCAGCTGGTTTGGCATTCCGCTCTGGTTCAACCTTGGTATTTTCAATTATTTTGAGCACTTCGGAGGGGTATTTGTTTATGAGGGAGCGTACAACACGGGATTGCTCAGACCCAGAAGACCGGAAGATCCGATTAAAGAAGTGGCCATAAAGTGCATCAGCGGGGGCGGCGGCATCGGATCGACGGTATCGGGCATGGTTGAAGAATGCCTGCAATATAAAATCGATGGTGTAGTGCTCGCCTATCTCATTACCTGCCGACCTGTGGTATTTCCCGCGGTTGAAATTTCAAACGCACTTGAAAGAGAACTGGGGATCCCAACGGTCCGGCTGGAATGCGACCTGGTGGATGAAAGGATATTCGCACAATCCCAGGCCTATACCAGGCTCGATGCATTTGCGGAGGCATTGCTTCAAAAGGGGTCTATCGCTCACGGAAAATAAGATAACGGATACTTTTCCATAGCCGTATGCGGGCGGGAGGATTTGCCGGGCAAAACCATATCGGGAGGGTTGATTATGAATACGACGTTTAGATGGTGGGTACAGAATCGTCACGAAGCGATTAAAGAATGGAAAGAAAAAAATCAGAAAAAGGCGGTTGGATACTTTTGCTGTGTCGTTCCTGAAGAATTGATTTCAGCGGTCGGCGCACTGCCGGTTAAAATTACCGGGAGTTCGGAACCGCCGGCGTTCGTGGATGATCATATGGTTCAATACGGGTGCGGTTTTGTAAGAAGTTGTTTTGACCTGGCCGCCCGGGGAATTTACGATTACCTCGATACCGTCATTATTCCCAATACGTGTGACCTGGTTTCGCGAATGGAATACTGGTACAGGGTTGCCAGCCCCAAGGAATCGACCATTCTGATGGGCCTGGAAGCTCATCCTTATGTGTTTTATTTAAATTATCCGGAGAAGGTCACGGGCACCGGCGTCCACTATTTTCTTTTGAATCAATTCCGTGTTCTCAAACAGCACCTGGAACGGTTGACCAATACGTATATCACTGACGAAATGCTGCGTGAAACCCTGGATGTTTATAATGAGCACTATCACTACATGGATGAACTGGATGCTTTGCGCAAGCAGGATCCGCCGCTGGTTTCGGGGTATGAAGCCTGGGAAGCGGAATTTGCAAGTCTTCTCATGCCCAAATCCGATCACAATTCCCTAATGAAAGATTATCTTGACGACGTGCGGCAAGGCGACGGCGGCAAGAACAAAGGGGTCAGGCTGTTTTTATCGGGATCTTCCATCGATCAGGAAGCCGCTGAATTGTACCGCATTATCGAGGAATCGGGCGGACAGGTGGTTGCCGAGGATCTGAGCACAGGCACCAGTTATATCAGAGGGATTTCTTTCGATACCGGAAAGCAGCCCCTGGACGCAATCGTAAAAAACAGCCTATCCGTTCCATGCCCCCGCAATACCGTTGACGCCACACTGGTAAATCCATGGCCTGAATGGCGATGGGAGTATATTAACCGGTTGGTGCAAGAGCGGGAAATCAAAGGTGCGATCATTTACAATCTCAATTACTGCGAGTGCAGGGGGCTGGAACTCTGTCATTTCAAAGATAAATTCAGAGAAAATTACGGCGTACCGACACTCTTATTGAGCGGCGATTATACACCCGAGGTTCTGGAAGAATCGAGAAGTAAAATAGAAGCATTTATTGAAATGATCGGAGACTGATCCATGATGGCTGCGGGAGTTGATGTCGGAGCCGAGAGTGTCAAACTGGTCATGCTTAAGGATGAAGAGATTCTTTTTTTAAAGGCGGTGACCACCGAAGAAGAGGGCGAGATTGCTTCCCGGTGCCTTCTCGATGAAGGATTAAAAAAAACCGGTCTTACACGGAATGCATTTTCCTGCATCGTGTCTACAGGTACCGGAAGAGCTACGGTGTCTTTTGCCGACCAGCACAGATCTCAGCAGCTTTGCCATGCCAGGGGGACGCACTGGCGGATTCCTTCCGTCAGGACGGTACTGGACATAGGAGCTGAAGGAAGCAGGGCCATGCGTGTGAATGAAAAAGGCAAAGTTACTGATTTTGCAGTCAATTCAAAATGCGCTTCCGGAACCGGTGTTTTCTTGAAATCGATGACCAAAATTGTAGATCTGCCGCTCGAGGAAATGGGACAAATGGCTGCTGCAGCAAATACGGCTGTAAAGATCAGCAGTTTTTGTGCGGTTTTTGCCGAGTCGGAGGTGATTTCGCGCATCCATACGGGTTCATCCAAAGAATCGATTGTTGCCGGCATTCATGAATCGGTTGTAAGCCGTCTTATGGAAGTCTTGAACCGTGTGAAAATCGAGAAAGATCTGGCAGTCACCGGCGGGGTAGCGAAAAATATCGGTATCATCGGGCGTTTGGAGGCGCGGACGAATCTGAAAATAAGAATTCCCGAAGAACCACAAGCCACAGGAGCACTCGGAGCGGCTCTGATCGCAAGAGACATCGGAGGCAAACAGTGATTACAGGCGGTGTGGATGTAGGGTCACGAACCACATGTGCCCTGATCCTGGAGGATAATCATATTGTTTCATACAGCTTGATCAATACCGGCGTTCAAAGTGCGCTTACTTCCCAACGGGCGATGGAGGATGCCCTGACGAAAGCCTCTCTTACGATGGAAGACATCAGCTTTATTGTGGGGAGTGGATACGGCAGATTCCTCGTGCCTTTTGCACATACGATCGTTACTGAGATCTGGTGCCACTCCAAGGGTGCTCATTGGTATTTTCCAGGCGTAAGGACCATCCTCGATATGGGGGGGCAGGATTGCAAAGCCATACGGGTAGACGCGAAGGGGGATCACATCAATTTTGCAATGAACGATAAATGCGCGGCCGGTACAGGCAGATTTCTGGAGGTCATGGCGGATACACTGGGATTTCGAATCGAAGATATCGGTGAGTTGAGTCTCCAATCGAAACATGAGGTTAAAATAAGCTCTACCTGCGCCGTATTCGCCAAATCAGAGGTGGCTGCTCTCGTCAGGCGCAAAATCGATAAGATCGATATTCTGGCCGGGCTGCACGAGGCTATATCCGTCAGAACCTTTAATCTCCTCAAGAGAGTGAAAATAGAAAAAGATTTCGTCATTACGGGAGGCATTGCCAATAATATCGGCGTGGTGCGCAGGCTTGAGGAAAAGGCGGGCTTAAAGGCAAAGATACCGGAAAAACCGCAGATTGTCGGAGCACTCGGGGCCGCCATTTTAGCACGTAAATATAAGAGCGAGGGGAGAGAGGATTAACGTTGCCTGCTCGGAATATCCATCGTTGTCCATCCGGAAATGCAAACCTTTCGTTGTATTCAACGCCCGTGCTTTCATTATTGGAACAGAAACCGGCTTTCACCGAAGTGATTATAACGGGACGATACCGTCCCCCGGAGTTGATGGATAAAGCCGATCTGGTTACCGAAATGCGGGAAATGAAAAATTATTACCGAAAAGGCGTTCAGGCCAGGAAGGGTATCGAAGCTGGTCGCGACGCACCGGGCGCCGATGCATGCGCCGTGTTTGCGCACCATAAAACGGGAAAGCCGCAAGCGGCTCAACAGATCTTCCCGGGTTTGATGAATGTGGAGAAACGCAAAGGCAATGGCGGGCACTGAATAGGTCCAATCGGCTCCAAGTGGTTTCAAAACCTTCAATCAGGTCTACGATCAAGGCGGAAGGAAGGATTCAAGCGCAGGAATGTATGTTGAGCCATTTAATCCTTCATCCCAAAGCCGATATTAGGCCTGAGGGGAGGTTTTGAAACCGGTTCTAATCCGGCCGGGTCCCTTGGCCGAATCTGCCGGGGATTCGATCGAATTTCTCACTTTCGCCGGTTTCAAGCAGTTCGTCAGCGAGGTCCATAAAACAGGCATAGCGGTGCTTCAGTTCATAGAATCCGTGCCACCAGGCATAGTCCGGCGCCATCATGGCCGCACCCATGCGGGCCCGGCGGCCTTCGTGATGCCAAAGTTCATAAAACTGCCACTCGATCTCCTCATCGAAATAGGGTTCTTTTGACAGCAGTCCCTTTGCATACAATTGATCCATTCGTTCTTTCACCGGATCGTAGTAAAGGACATTGTAATTGGCGATGACCTCATCATAGTTTTGAAAATGGTCTTTGGTCCAGGTGAGGGAATGACACTGAAGGCATACGGACTCCATTTTTCTTCTCTGGGTAGGCCAGTCGGTATCCGCCGGAAACGGTTCGAAGTCACTGGGGCGAACGGTCCGAGGCGCCTGGGTTTCCCATGCCAGCCGTTCGGTGGTGTCATGTGTGGCGGCATTTAGACCTGTCCCGGACATGTGGCAGGCCGCACAGGTCGGCGCACGGAAATGGACCCCCGCCTGCCAGTCTCGTTTTTCAGGATGCCAAATCCACTCGTCACCTTCTGCATGATAAAGGGTGCCGTGTTTGGATTCGTTGTAGATTTCAATCTGTGGGTGGTCCGGTCCGAGGTGACATTGGTCACAGGCTTCGGGTTTGCGGGCCTCCACCAGTGAAAACCGGTGCCGTGTATGGCAGCTGGAGCAGCTTCCCAGGCTGCCGTCGGGATTTCGGCGTCCCACCCCGACATTAGGCCAGGTGCCGCCAACCGGTTTGCCGTCGACCAGTTCCACCTCCGTGCCGTGGCAAGCGTAGCAGCCCGTTGTGCGTTCAATGGCATTGTTCATGCCGTCATTTAACCAGTGATCGATGTCCCACATAATTTCCAAAGTATGGGCATGCTTGCTGCGGTCGTATTCCTCAACCTGTTTGGGATGACAGCCTCCACAGGTTTTGGGTGAGACGACAACGGCAATGGGAATGGGGGTATTGCTCAGGTGGGAGGTAAGGACCAGGTCGGAAGCTGTTGTGGCATGGCACTTCTCACAAGTCACCCCGACCATGCCGTGCGTGCTGTTTTGCCAGTCCGTATGGATTCCCGGTGTATTGATCCGGTGACAATCCACACACGTTTGCCCGGACACCATCTGGCTGCGGGATTCCGGAACAATGGAAAACGGCAGGCCCCAGCGCCAGACACTGATGCAGGCCAGGATCAGAAAGATCAAGATCAGGTTGGTATAGGCCATGACGATGAAAACGTTGTGGGCCTTTAAAGGTTTTACCGGCTCCGGACCACCGGATGCCGTTTGTCCGATCGAGGCAACCCGTTCGAACACTTCCGTACCATGAGGGGCCCCGGCCAGAGCGTCGGTCAGATCGGTGCCGGCCGAATGTTTGCCGAAATGCCGGCCGTTTTTCCACCTGGCATTGCCGGTTACGTCATAAATCTGATTTTCATAAATAAAATAGGCAGGGTTGTCGCCGGAACCGTCAAACCGGCTGATGGTATCGGCGGTCACTTCCTCGGTTTGCGGCACGGAACGGGTTTCAGCTTTCATCTTCCGATGGATCACAGTTACGGCCGTCAGTCCGATCAATACCATCGATATAAACAGGAGAATTTTGATGAAGAGCATCAGTCCGAAGGTGTTGTTGAAAAACTGTTCCCATCGCCAGATGCGCACCCAGGTCAAATAAATGCCCGTAACCGTGATAACAGCCATGCAGGACAGACCCAGCAGGCGTTCGGGTTTGGGAATGCCTCCGATAAGCCGGGATGGTTTGACGAAAAGATGGATATAAAAAATGGCGCCGAAAAACACAATGGCAGCCAAAAGATGCAAATAGCCGATGACGAAGCGCAGGATCTTGTGAAACGGCGATTGAAGGGACTCGGCTTTCTTCAGAACCGCGGGGGAAATGGGGTAGTCATAGCCATTGCGGATAAAGGCGAACCCCACGGTGTTCAGTTGCCCGCCTGTACTTTGCTGGTGGCAGAAACGGCATCCTTTACCGGTTTCCCGGGCATATTGCTCGGTAGCAGGAAGTCCGGATGGAAACGCACAAAAAAAGAGAAGCAGCAAAAGAATCGTTTTTTTCATAGTGTTCCTTCAGGTTGTGCACGCACTGGCCGCATATGGAACAAATATATATTTTACAGTTTACTGATGTTTTAATCAACAAGCGATAAAGCCCCAAATTCGTAAAGAGCGGGCCTGATTACCGAAAGCGAAAACGCCACAGAGCAATGCCGAAAAATACACTTCCGAACATGATTAGAATTCCGATTTCGGGAAGCACCTCACGTATTCCCATACCGCGAATGATGCAATCATGATAGGCCTTCAGAGCCCAGGCATGAGGTGTCAGCAAAGAGATGGTCTCCAGGACGTCCGGCATGACAAAGGAGGGCACCATCATTCCGCCGAGTGCCGACAACGTTATGGCCAGAAGCACTGAGAACCCGTTGATCTGAGCTTCGGTACGGCTGAAAGCCGCCACCAGCAGACCCAATCCGTTGGCCGTAATCGAGAGGGACAGGGAAACGAAGAACAGTGCGGGAAGATTCCCGAGGTTAAGGTGAAAAAAAACAGCACCGATCGAAAACATGAGCGCGATCTGAACAAGATTCACAAGATGGTAGGGAAGAAGCTTTCCCAAAAGCAGTGCGCCCTTTGACAGGGGGGCTGCAAGCAGCCGCTGAAACGTGCCGTCTGTTTTTTCTCTGTAGATACTTGAAGCCAACGTCAGCGCAATGAAAAAAACGCCGAAAATCGTATAAGCGGGGACATTTTGCTCAGTGGCCGAGGGCCGCTCGACACGCTTCATTCCGGAGGGCATCCGGGTTTGAAAAACGACGCCTGAATTCCTACGGCCGCCTGCCTTCATCTCTTCGAAAACCCGGTCGGCCGGATTGGCGGAATCCCCGAAGGACCCGCCTTGACCGTTTTCCATTAATGCTTCCCAGGGTCCCAGTTCCCGGGCGAGAAGATGATGGATCCGGACCATGGAAGCATGGTGTTCGACCACGCTCCGTATGGCCCCTTCGACCGGTGCGAGCAGCTGCCTGTTCAGGGTGGGATCGAACACAAAAATAACTGTCGGGGACGGGTTTTCGGCCTCGGAAGGATGCACAATGCGTTCGGAAAAGTTATTGGCGAAAATCAGGAGGAATATGTACTCCTTTTGACGTAACAGGGCTTCCGACTGCTCGATATTGAGGTTTTGTCGCTGATGTCGTGAATGCAGGGTTATGCCTTCATGCTGTGAAAGCTCCTCGATGATCTTTTCGGAGACCTCACCGCGATCGTGATTGATCAGGAGGATCTGCAGGGGCTGATTCTTGCTGCCGGATTCAAATACGCCCTGCAGGGCGAAGCTCATGACTAAAATAAAAAACGCCGGCATGAGAAAAAGCAGGGCCAACCCCTCCTTATCCTTCCAGATGACCTTCATCTCTTTTATGCCGATGGCCAGGATCTTTAGAATTGTTCCCATTCGTTATCTCTGAGAGAACGCCCGGTGAGCGTTAGAAAAATATCTTCGAGATTCGGCTTCGAAATATCCAGTGACCGGATGTCCACATCCCTGATTTCAGGTATTGACAGGATATTTCTCACCGTTTGAGCAGGAAATGCCGACCTGATGAGAAGACTTCGACCTGCCTGTTCCAGAGAGGCTATCGAACCGATGCTCTTAATGCGCTCATAAAGGAGTTCGCCGACCGGGTCGGCAAATTCGATTTTCACCACAGGATCCCTGAATTTCCGCACCATTTCGGAGAAAGCGTCCAACTGAATGATCCGGCCCTTATCCAGGATGGCAATGCGCCTGCAAAGGGATTGGGCCTCTTCCATATAGTGCGTGGTGTATATCATGGTTACGCCGTTTGCGTTCAGCTCGATAAGTGAGTGGAAAATAGCGGAACGGCTTTGCACATCCACCCCGACGGTCGGCTCGTCAAGTATAAGTATTCGGGGTTCGTGCAGCAGCCCGATAGCGATGTTCAAGCGGCGTTTCATCCCGTTGGAGAAATTTCCCACCGCCTGTTTTGCGGCATCAGTCAGACCGGCGATATCGAGGACCTCATGGATCCGGTTTTTGAGACGGCGCCCCCTTATTTCGTAAATCCTTCCAAAAAAGGCCAGGTTGTCTTCAGCATTCAATGTCGGATAGAAGGCAAAATCCTGTGGAACCAGTCCGATTTTCGCTTTGACCGAATTGGGGTGGCTAGTTATATTCTGTCCGTCGATGACTATGTTTCCCGATGTGGGAGCAATGAGTCCGGCCAGCATTTTGATCGTGGTTGTTTTCCCGGCGCCGTTCGGTCCGAGCAGTCCGAAAAACTCACCGGGTGCAATGTGCAAGGATATCCCGCCAACGGCTTCGAGATCCCCGTAGCACTTCCGGAGGTTTTCAACACGGATGATAGGATTCGTCATTGATGAGACCCTGCTTTACCCCTTTTCGTTCCAATATGCGTTCGAGACGATGCCGGTTAAAGCGCTGGGCCATGATCAGTGGTATGTTTTCCGCCGCAGCATAAAAGATCATAATAAAACCGACATAAAATGGATTCCAGAGGAAGAACAACGGCGCAAAAAGCATAATAATCCAGTGCGTAAGTTCCGCTCTGCAGGTTTCTCGGAAAAAGGCGGACAGATAATCAGGATTTGTATTACTAAGGTTTTTCTTTGGAAAACCTCTGTTTTTAAACATGCCCGCACCATCGGGAAGATATTTCTTCCATTTTCGAATTCGGAAGATATTCTGATAAACATGCCCCTGTTTTTCCCAGGTCCTTCCCCGGCAGAGAGGGCCGAAGGCATTGAATCGATCGATGGGCACCCTGAGGATAACGGCAACGACAGCCATGTGAATGACAAACCAGGCGATAATGTCGATAATAACGGTCCATAAGGTCGGCAGGTCGATCAATCGCACGGGCTCATCCTCTTTTGGTTTTCAGCGATCGGCCTTTCCAGGTTGCTTTCCGAAGCACGAACGTCTTGACCAATGACACGCAAAAGACACCGATGAAAAACAGCAGCGGGACCTGGAAAAACAACGCCGTTATCCATCTGAAATTCCCTATCCGGTGCAGCATCCAGTGGATCTGAAGGATATAAAGGATATTCAAACCGGCAAAAATCGTCACACCTTCGACATTTCCACCCATTGCCGCATTCAGCAGGTGCCGGGTCAGATGGACCTGGGCATAGATCCATCCAAAGATCAGCACCTGACCGGCAGTCGTGGTTGCCTTGGCACCCAAACCGAACCCTTTACTGAACCCTTCAACCAGCGATCTCAAGCCGTCCGGATACATACGGAAGGTAACGGCCTCCTTGCCGCCATAACACCGAACCGGCAGGCCATGGTTCAAAAAGGCTCGGCCAAGTCCCACGCTTTCGAGAATATCTCCCTGAACGGTTTTGTGACCGCCGGTTCTAAAGTAGGCCTCTTTACCGCACATGTTGCAGGGCCCAAAAGCCCCCATAGGTTTCAGCCTCTTTTGCAGCGGGGTAAAGGCATTCATGCCCGCCATAGTGATAATGTTAAAAAAAGCCGCCAGCCGTTCGTACCCTTTTTCCATCTTATGATACGGTTGTACCGACAGCAGGCCGCCATGACGATAATAGGCGGCCAACAGCTTGTAGATGCCGTTCGGCTCTACACGCGTGTCCGCGTCCAGAAAGAGAAGAATCGATCCCTTTGACCGCCGGGCTCCCTGCCAGCACGCCCATGGTTTACCGATCCATCGCTCAGGCAGCGGTTCGGAATGGAGAACCACACAGCCTGCTTCGCCTGCGACATCCGAGGTGCCATCTTCAGAGTGGTCGTCGACAACGATTATTTCTCCGGCACGCACACGTTGTCCATCTAACGATTTCAACAGGTACTTCAGGTTTTCGGCCTCATTACGCGCAGGGATAATGATCGACAAATAGTCCCCATGGATGCCTCGACCCGGTTCGGATTCCAGAAACGGCACTCTCCACAGGAAATAGAATCCGAACAGCCAGAAAACCAGGATGAGAACCACAGAAAAGGACATGGTCGTTTAGATCGTTATGATCGTTTGGATTGTTATGATCGTTTGGATTGTTATGATCGTTTGGATCGTTATAATCGTTAGGATCGTTGGGAAGTCTTTATACGCTCTCGACTCTCTCAACGATCTCAACGTTCTAAACGATCCAAACGATCTAAATGCTCTAGTATCGAAAGCGCTTCTACGCGGCGATCGGACCTATCATCATATCGGCCAGCTTAGCCCGGTGGTACGCGGCGTCGCCGTACAACAGCCGATTGTGCATCTGGCGCTTGAAATACAGGTGAACACTGCATTCCCAGGTAAATCCCATTCCGCCGTGATACTGCACCGATCGCCCGGAACAGAATGCGGCCATATCGCCGGCCGCCGCCTTGGCCATGTGTGCAAAAAGAGCCGCCTGTTCGGGTTCATGATCGATGGCGCATGCGGCATTATACAGATGGGACCGTGCCGAATCGATCATGATCATCATATTGACAATGGGATGCTTGACCGCCTGAAAAAAACCGATGGGACGTCCGAACTGGACCCTTTGTTTGGCATAGTCCGCAGTGGTCTGAAGCTGCCATTCGCCCGCCCCGCACATATCAGCGGAAACCATTGTCAGAATGGCGGGTTGTGCTGCATTCAGGGCCTGTTCCCCCGTTCCCGGTTCGGCCGCGATATGTTCGGACCCCAATTTTACATTTTCAAAAGATATATGGGCCTGATCCCGTGTCAGGTCTACAATGGAATCCGGATGAAGGGTCACACCCGGAGCATCGGCCGGAATTACGTACAGTCCTATACCGCCTTCGGATCGTGCGCTTGCAATGAAAAAATCCACTTTGCCGGCATCCTGCACATACCAGGCCGTTCCGTCCAGCGTAATCGTGTCACCGCTGCCGGATGCGGTGACATCCGTATCCATGCCGAGCCATGATCCTTTTCGATCGGTAACGGCAAGGCTCGCGGTTTTATCCTTTGCAATCTCGGCCAGCGCGGTTTCAGCGCCCTTGGAACCGCATGCAATAAGCACGTACGTGGCATTGACGTTTGAAACGAGCGGTGAGGGGAAAGCAGCACGGCCCACCTCCTCGACCAAGGTGGCTACGGCAACCGCACTCATGCCGATCCCGCCGTATTCTTCGGGTACGGGAAGGGTTGTCCAGCCCAACTTCGTCATCTTTTTCCAGACCTTTTTGTCCCAAAGGCATTCGGGTTTTCTTTCCGGGTCCGGATCGGCCCCCACCAGATCCATCAGCGTCAGCGTATCGCAATTATCTTTTAGGAACTTTCGGACTTCCGCTCTCAGAATCTGCTCCTCCACGCCATATCCGAAGTCTAGAGGTTGTTGTCCCATTATTTTTCCTCCTTATTTTGTTTTGGGCAGGCCAAGAACGCGCTCCCCTAAAATATTGCGCAATACTTCACTGGTCCCGGCGGCGATGGTCATGCCGTATGAAGACAGATAGGAAAGCGGCCAATGCCCCCCTGCCGGTGCATTTTCGTCTGCAATGTAAAGCGTGCCCGCGGCCCCCTCGATATCGACACCGAGAGCGGCGATATCCTGTGTAATTTCAGACATCAGCAATTTGCCCTGTTGGGGGATTCGCATCGGGTGATCTGTTAGCCCTTTTACCCGGGCACGGCGAATGGATTCGGCGAATCCTTTCTGCCGAATCACCAGGTCCATAATTCGATCCCTTATAACCGGGTCATCCGCCGCTCGTTTACCCATACGCCGACAGTTTTTGGCCAGATCGATGAGCTTAACGGCATTCGACGATTTTTCAGAGGCTTCGGATGATCGGCCGCCTGCGGCCGGGGTCACCAACGGTCCTGCGCCTCTTTCGTGCAATAGAGTGGTCATAGCGACCTGCCACCCGTTTCCGACCTCATCCAGCCGATAAGCATCGGGGATCTCGAGGTCGGTAAAAAACACTTCGTTAAAACCCGCTTCGCCCGTCATCTTGATCAGGGGACGAACATCTACCGCTTTGCCCAAAACATCTTTGACAGGGGCGATAAAATAGGTCAGTCCGCCATGTTTTTCCGTTCGGTCATGGCGGCAGAGAAGAATGATCCACGAAGCGAAGGTCGCCAATGACGTCCAGATTTTCTGGCCGTTGATGATCCATTTGTCCCCCTTCCTTTCCGCGAAGGTCTGAACATTCGCCAGGTCGGAACCGGCATCCGGCTCACTGAATCCCTGGCACCAGATTTCTTCACAGGAAAGGATTTTGGGAATAAACCGTTTTTTCAATTCTTCCGATCCATGATGATAGATGGTCGGCGCCGCCATTCCCAGGGCTATTACGTTAGGGAAAAACGGGGTCCCGAACCGCTGCATCTCTTCATTGGCGATGCGCTGGCAATCTGTCCGCCCTCCTCCTCCGTATTCCCGTGGGTAATCACACCCCACCAGGCCGGCGTTATAAGCGGATCTCTGCCAAGCCGTTAAATAGTCAAGCTGTTCCCGGGTGGTGATTTCTATACCCGATTGCGGCAGACGGACAGGCGGGGGACCGGGCAGGTTTTCGGAAAGCCAATCACGGCAATGTTTTCGAAACTCGGCCTGCTCCGGGGTGTCCTTTCTTCCTTCTTCAGCCATAGTACTACCTCCTTGTGAATTGAATTGGTGACGAAAAGCGATTGCAAGACCTCAGTTGTGTTAAAAAGGGCCGCAGATATTCGATCGTATTTGTTGACGATTTCCTGCATCCATAATGAAATGGCATTCTGGTACTTAATACACTATTTATATTCATAAAGCCACACGTCATTTGCCATATCCGAGAAGAAAAAACGAACCTATGCTATGAACACTATTCGCCGTCATATCACGCGGCTTTTTTCATCCCCGGCATCATCGATTGTAGTCCGGGGATTTTCAAAGCATAATGGCGCTCCTCGGCATGCCGAATCAGTTTGGGGTATATGCATGGGTTCCGGACATCGCATTCCATTTAAGGGATGCCGAATCGTTTATGCTTGACAATGTCCATATTTATGACAGGATTTCAAAACGGATTATGATCTTTCGGAACCTGCCAAGCGCAAGAAAACCATGAAAATCTTCTATGGATGGTGGATCGTCCTGGCTTCGTTTGTCTTAGGGCTTTATGTTGCCGGTGCCATTTTCTACAGCTTTACCGCATTCGTCGACCCTTTGGTCCGAGAGTTCGGCTGGAGTTATACCCAGGTGTCGTTGGCCTCTTCGATCCGTGGGTTGGAGATGGGAATTTTCGCTCCTTTTGTCGGGATCTTGATAGACCGGTTCGGATCGAGGATCATCATCCTGATCGGAATGATCGTTGTCGGGTTTGCGTTGATCCTGCTCAGCACGATCCACAGCCTCCCCATGTTTTATCTGTGCTTCCTTTTGCTGGCTTTTGGTGCGGGCGGCTGCACCAGCGTGGTGGTGATGGCGGTGGTGGCCAACTGGTTCAGAAGGCGTGTCGGGTTGGCAATGGGAATCGCTGTATGCGGCTTCGGGGCATCCGGCCTGATGGTCCCGCTCGTCGTCGCATTGATCGAAGCCTATGGTTGGCGAAGCACGTTTTTATACCTTGGTGTCGGTGCGTGGATGATCGGCTTGCCGTTGTCCTTCGTCATCCGCAACAAACCCGAACTGTACGGCATGCTGCCCGATGGTATCGATCCGCTTGATACATCAGCCGTGGCTGAACGCGATCATCCCGACGCACCGGTGACGTTTCGGCAGGCCCTTAGAAACCGATCCTTTCTGCTTATCGTTTCTGCTGAAGCATTCCGAATGATGACGGTTGGAACCCTGATCATGCACATCATGCCTTATTTGAGCAGCATGGGCGTCTCCAGATACACTGCAGGGATGATCTCTGCAGGCGTTCCTTTGTGCAGCATGATCGGCCGCTTCGGTTTCGGGTGGCTTGGAGACATGCACGATAAGAGGCGTATGATCGCCTTAAGTTACGGTTTAATGTGCCTGGGGCTGATCATGTTTCTTCAGATCCAATCTACCTGGGCCGTTCTGATCTTCGTCCTGATTTTTCCCACCGGATATGGGGGTGGAATGAGTTTGAGAGGCGCGATTATTCGAGAATATTTCGGCCGCGCTTCGTTCGGAAAAATGGTGGGTTTAACCATGGGGGTGAGCAGCATTGCCGCAATTATCGGGCCGACCCTGGGCGGCTGGATATTCGATACCTTCCATCATTATCAACCATTATGGCTGTTGTTGATTTTTCTAAACGGTATCGGGATCGTTACCATTTTAATGGTTCGGCCCTTGCACGCGCCTCTCGAGATGCGGAACAAATAAAAGCGAGCTGTGTCTATTCGACTCTCTCGAGAATCTGAATTCCGCATACGACGGCGGATTCATTGCCGCCGAAAAGCACGCTGCCCAGCATCTGCGCCATGCCGATTCCGGCGCCCTCGACCTGGTAACCGCCGGCCTGATTTCGCAGCTGCCGGGCCACTTCACAATTGACCCGCGTACCGCTGGCCCCTAAGGGATGCCCCAGTGAAAGCAGACCACCGCTGGTGTTGATGGGAAACTTTCCGTTCAAATCAAAATATTTTTCACGAACATACTTGATGCATTCCCCTTCCGGGCAAAATCTCAAGGGCTCGTAAGCCGCGATTTCTTCACCGGAAAAGGCGTCATGGATTTCGGCGAAATCCAGATCCTTGGGCTCGATGCCGGCCATGGTGTATGCCATGTCCGCAGCTTCCCGGTTTACCTGACTGAACAGAGGGTCCTGCCGGGTGGAAAGCCAACCGCTGCTGTGTATGACAGAGGCGGCCACCCTGATTTTCGGATGGTTGTTCACATTGTGCTTTTTAAAATAGTCTTCCGAGCACAGAATCACGGCGGCTCCGCCGTCGCTTTGGGGGCAGCACTGCAGAACGGTAATCGGATCGACCACGACCCGGGAGCCCATGATCTGCTCGTACGTGAGGGGTTTGTTGTACTGGGCAAGGGGATTGAACCGGGCATTGCAATGATTTTTGATGGCCGGATAACAGAGATCTTCCATGGTTGCGCCTCGTTCGTCGATCAGCCGTTGATAGACAAAACCGAAGAAACCCGGCATGGTAAGCCCCATCATCCCGCCGAAATCTTCTTTGATGGTCAACAGGCCCTTTCCCCGCTCTTTCGAGGCCTGTGTCAGGGACTCGAATCCCGCCGCCAAACCCACATCGCAGAATCCCGCGGCGATGTCTTTATACAGCATGTGAATGGCCGTATTGCCGCTCGCGCAGGCATTGTTCAGATTGGCAATGGGAATGGATCCGATCCCCAAGCGAATGAAGGCCATTTGCGCCTGTGTGGAAGGCCCTGTACAATACCCGGCGTAGGCCGCCTCGATTTCCTTGGCATTGATGCCGGCATCCTTCACCGCTTCAACCGATGCCATTACGCCCAAATCAACCCCGGTGCAGTTCTCGAAAACGCCGAACTTTGTCTGCCCGATCCCAAGTACATAAACATCTCTCATGATTGCTCACCCCCGCTGCTCTTTGGGCACGAAATAATAGCCGATCACATCGATCGTCTCGTTGCATTTCAATTTCTTGTTGAACACCGTCTCTTCGTAAAGCTTCCCGAACCTGACAGCCAACGTGTCGCCTTTCCTGATCGTCGCATCTTCATCTTTTTCGACACGGCCGATGGTTCGAATGCCGCCCTTCATGTCCACCATGGCCAGTGTGAACGGTGGTTCATAGGGCGGCACCGGCGCTCGCGTCGTTGCAGCTGCAAGAACCGTCACTTCATCTTCGAGAAATGTGTTTTCCAATTTGTCCGACGCACAATACGGGCAAAGTTCGGTCGGGGGGAACGATTTCTGTTTGCATTCCGCACACATCCGGCCCATAAGCGCCGGAGCGCCGTCCTTTTCACCGATAATCCCCTCTTTGAAGTATCGTTTCTTGTTCATGCCGCCCTTTCTTCTTTCATTTCAACGTTCGCGTTCCATAGCGAAGGACAAAGCGGTCCAGGGCCGTTCGCCGGCCTCGACCGCCGTCTGAACCGGTCAAGCCCCGGTTAAGGTGAGAACGCTCATCTTATTCACGCTTGGAACTGGACTCGATGCTGATTACTTTTCTGAGTTTATCTACATTGAACCCCCATCTTTTTGCCAGATCATCGGCTTCATTCTCACACGCCATTGTTCTGGTGCAACGGTTATCACGAAAATGCTCCAGGTGATAATGCGCCAATTCATGAGCAACAATTGCCTGGGCCACTTCATCCGGGTAATTTGCCAGCTTAGCAGGATTCAGGTAAATTGTACCTTCTTCAGTGACACTACCCTCAAAGATTGGTAAACCCTCACGGATTTTCCCAAAATACAGTGTATCCGCCGTTTCTGAATGCTTTCTAATGCGCTCCAGAACTGCTTTTACAAGATGCTTCAGATAAGAGGATTGCACATCGACATCATCGAAGATTTCAGCCATTTACGTTCTCGTGCGTTATGGTTATCGGTAAAGATCCTCAGTTTATCGGGCACTTTTTCCATTTTGACAGGATACCGGTCATGAAGAAGGATACACAGAACAAGCCCGCGAAGCAATGGGATTTATGCTGCATCAGAAGATTACAGTTTTCCCATTTCATCCAGGAACTGAATTACCCGCAGCGATTCCGCCACCCCTGTTGTGCCTCGCATGCTGGCCACCACTGCAATGGTTTCCAAGAATTCTTCCTTGGTCGCCCCCAATTCCAAAGCGCCCTCTGCCTGCCCAAGAATACAATTCGTACACCCCGCGCCCAGTGCTATGGCCATGGCCATGAGCCTTTTGGTTTTACTGTTTATGGCACCGTCCTTGTATGCTTCGACGACCTGAGTCCCGAGCAGTTTCGCCGTATCCGGCATGGCCTCCAGGCATTTTCCAAGCTGTTTCTTGCGATTGGTGTTGACATCGATTTGGCTGGTCGTCATTTTTTTCTCCTTTACTGATGGGTTGCAGCGGATTCTGCGATGCGGGTTTGTAAATTAAAAAAATTTCTTACAGAAAATAAAGATCTGCGGCAAGAAAAAAAAGTATGCACAAAGATGTTTCCGAATACACCGAATTTGCATAGAAACGGCAGCATGAAAATATTTCACTCGGAAGTCAAAACAGGTTGTGTGCCCGTGAATTACTCCCGGGATTCTTTTATTGTACTTATCCGCCAAAGGCTGCCGTTATTCTCGTCGGTCAGCACATAAATCGCACCGTCCGGCCCTGCGGCGACATCACGGATACGGGCCGGCAACGGCAGCCGATCTTCCTCTTGAACGCCGGCGCCCTCGAATACAAGCCGGATAAGGGCATGAGATGACAACCCACCGATCAGGGCGTTGCCTTTCCAGTCGGGGAACATGTCGCCGTTGTAGAATGTCATACCCGATGGCGAAATGACAGGACTCCAGTGCCGGACGGCATCTTCAAATTCCGGATGGGTCGGCGGGTCCGGTATTTCGCCGCCGTCATAATGATCCCCCCAGCTGACCACCGGCCAACCGTAATTGGCGCCTTTTTCGATTTTGTTCAGTTCATCACCACCCATCGGCCCCATTTCAGCCACCCAGAGCACCCCCGTCTCCGGCTGAAACGCCATCGCTTCAATGTTGCGGTGGCCGTACGACCAGATTTCATCTTCTGCATTTTCCCGGCCGACAAAAGGATTGTTTTCCGGCACACGGCCGTCCGGATATATACGGACGGTCGTGCCGAGATGGTTGGACAAATCCTGCGCGGGGTCGAACTGAAACCGTTCACCGAGCGCGAGAAACAGATAATCGCCGTTTGAAGAAAATTCGATGCGGTTGCCGAAATGGTTCGGCCCGATAAGGTAGGGATCCTGGACGAATATATCCTCGAAGTTTTCCACCCGGCCGTCGGTCAGCTTGCCGCGGCCCAGTGCGGTCGTCGCTTTGCCGCCTTCACCGGGCTTCGCATAAGATAAATAGATGGTTCTGTTTTCTGCAAATTTCGGATCGAGCGCTACATCCATCAGTCCCCCCTGACCGTTCGCCCAGACATCCGGCACGCCCTGTAATGGGTCGGAAAGGGCATGGTCGTCGAAATCAAACATATAAAGATTGCCGGTATTTCGCTCGGTGATCAGAAGCCTGCCATCCGGCAAAAACGCCATGCCCCATGGGTGGTTCAAACCGTCGACCACGTTCTGAACCGTCACCTCGATGCCCTTCTTGGTGTGCAGCGTCTCAACTTGCGCAAAAGCCGTTATGAAAAAGGCCGGCATTATTAATGCCACCGACCCGACGATTACCGATGCATGTTTCAATGTTTTCATGTAAGTTACCTCGGATTAAAAGACGTTATACTTTTAGGGACCGTATTAAAGCACCCCCACCTCCCTTCCGGGGATGCGTATTTCCCTGCTTTTTCTCCACTTAATGTGCCGTATGGTTCTTATAAAGACCTCCCGAATAATTATTGATGATCGAATGCAATTCGCTTCCCTTCGCATCTCGAATTCAGCGACTTTCTTTGCTGATTTTAATGATGAAACAGAAAAGGTGAAAATGGAGTCAACTATGTAAAACAGGCTTGGATAACCTTATTCTGTCGACTTTTCTGATGTATTTTCAAGCTGGGAAAATTATTTCCAGGGGCGATGGTGGAGGGGTTTCGGCCGGTCGCCGGCATTGTGCTCTGTATTGACCGATCAAGCGCACCCGACGATGCCGGTTTTGATTATTTAAAAGACAAGCAGGGGAAATGTTGTGTTTAAAATCAGAACCTACCCGGGTGAAACACATTCACCCGGGGCTATTTTCTTCAGCACTCGATTTCCATCTAAAGATGTAAACGTGCATATTGTCAAGGATATTGGTGGGTCCCCAGTATCACTGGAATACCGAACTTGTCTTCAATATTCTTAGCCAGTTCTTCCGGGTTCATGTAGGGGCACCCCGGTTTGGCATTCACCATGCAAGAACTCAGATGAATGACATCGGGCTTCATTTCAAGAGCCTTAAGCGTCATCCCCATATTCGACATGATGGGCCTTCCCGGGCAATCGCACTGGAGTAAGGCAACCACCTGAGAAGGCTCCTCGAAATGACCTTCCCCCAGGGTTGCAGCTTTCAAGCACCGCCATTCTCCGGGGCACCCATATCCCTGATCCATATAGCTGCCGCATGCCACGATCGCCACTTTTTTCATTTTTTCTCCTTTCGTTTTATGTTTCCTGATCTGTTGTTTTCACGGTTTGACATTAAACTTGCGCAACCTATCATTTAAACCATTCCGATTGGGTCAGGAAACCAAATAGAGCACCCCGCCCTTTTTTTGTCAAGCATCTTGGCGTACCTGAGCACCGGTATTAAACATAAAAAAGGTGATGTTGCCGGGCCATACCCGTTAACCGCATAAAGGGCTGCTTGCTTTTTTTCCGGGTTGGGTGATATAAAAATTTAACCGATTCGAAAAATGGTTGAAAGGAGTATCGAATACCATGACAGCCAATGATGCCGTTGACCTCCAAATCGAAGATGCCGTCGCTATTGTGACCATCAACCGGCCTGATGCCATGAATGCACTCAACGCCGATGCATTTCTCGGACTTCGCGACGCCGCGATGCATCTGAAAGAGACCCCGGATGTGCGGGCGGCCGTTTTGACGGGTGCCGGGGAAAAGGCCTTTTCCGCCGGCATCGACCTGAAGATGGTCGCCTCCGGAAAAGGCGGACGCGCTGTTTTAGACCGGTACCGGGATGGCTTCGACCGGCTTTACGGGTTGAAATCCATATTCACGCTGTATGAAGATTTAGCCGTTCCGGTCATTTGTGCCATAAACGGATACTGCTTCGGCGCCGGCTTCGAGCTGACGCTTTGCTGTGATATGCGGCTCTCGAGTGAAACGGCCCTCTTTTCCCTGCCGGAAATCCGATTCGGCGTCATACCGGATTTGGGCAGCACACAGCGCCTGCCGCGCATCATCAGCCCGGGTATTGCCAAGGAGCTGATCCTTACGGGTAGAAGGATCGATGCGTCAGAAGCCCTGCGGGTGGGGCTTGTCGATCATGTGTATCCAAAAGGCCGGCTCATGGACGAAGCTCTGAAACTGGCCCGGGAAATCGCCGGATTCGATCCTAAACTTGTCGAGGGCGCCAAACGGGCCGTAAACCTGGCCATGTCGTCCCCGCTGGACGCCGGTCTTCGGCTGGAAACGGACATCTGCCTTGGTGCGGGAAGCGGCGCTTCTTTCGGTGAGCAGGCAAAGCGGTTTTCCGATAAAGAAAAAGGATGATGCCGTCGCCGGAATCCGGTATCCGTTCTTGCAATTCAGCTGTTAAGCCGCCACAATGAAAAATTGAGCAGCCCGGCGTAGGCGACCCAGGCAAGGTATGGAATCATAAGTACTCCTGCAAGCCGCCGCTTGCGTCCAAAACCGATTACAATCGCCAGGATCATACCCCAGAGAACAATCAGTTCCGCCAAGGCGGCCCCCATTGCCCGCATACCGAAGAAGAGATACGACCATCCGGCATTCAAGAGGAGATGCACCAGGAAAAGCATCAGAACCCCCCCGGCTTTTGAAAAACCGTACTCCTTCCACACCAGCCACGCGGCAGCACCCATAAGGATGTAGAGCAAGGTCCATACAGGCCCGAAAACATATGCTGGAGGACTCCAGGAGGGCTGTACAAGACGTTCATACCACCGGGGATCCGTAACCAGAGAGCCCGCCCAGCCGGTTGCCAGGCACAGGGCAATCCAAACCGCCAGACCGGACAGGCTTCTAACGCGCCGGTTCTGATGCGGCGTACCGCCCGGACGGTCCGGTTCCCGAGTCATCGCATATCTCGATCGATGCTCATCCATAAAAGCCTTCTTTCGGATTTGGACGAACGGCTTCTTTCGGATTCAAATTCGGTAAAAACGCCTGGTTGACAAGCGAATCCTAGTGGGTCATAATTTATTCTGCTTGTAAAAGGCTGTCTTGCATATTAGATATATATTAGACATATTCCATAAATATGTCCATCCGGAAATGCTGATTCACTCTATTTTCCGACCGTTTATACCTGAAACGAATCATCTCATTTCCGAATGGACACAAATTTCATCTCCGAGGAACACGCGATGAGCCGATTACTGAACTGGCGATTTTATATAGGCATTCTGCTTCTGGTGTTATCGATCGCCTTCTATTTTCTCCACTATTTAATTTTTCGTGATCCCCACCACATTTTCATTTATATGGTGGGTGATGTCGCCTTCGTCTTTATCGAAGTGCTGCTCGTTACCCTGATTATTCACCACCTGCTCGGAGAATGGGAAAAGCGGTCCAAACTTAAAAAACTGAACATGGTGATCGAGACGTTTTTCAGCGAGTTCGGCAAGCTTTTATTGGCCTATCTGTCCAGCGCGGACACCTCCCTGAAAAAAATCAGAGATGCCGTCATCATGGACCGTGCCGGCTCAGAGCCCGACTTCAAGGCCGCCCACCAGGCCGTAGAGCGGTACCACGGCAATCTCGATTTGGAAAAAATCGACCTGGAGCAACTCGAGCTTTTCTTGAGAGAGCACCGTCACTTTCTTGTCGACCTTCTTCAAAACCCGAATCTTCTCGAACATGAGAATTTTACAAGGTCCCTCATGGCCACGTTCCACATCACCGAAGAGCTTGCCGCACGTGATTTGGCCGACATTTCCGAGGAGGACCGGAGTCACCTCAAAAACGACCTCGAGCGGGCCTACGGCTACTTGATCCGGCAGTGGGTCTCGTATATGGAGTATACCCATGAGAACTATCCCTATTTTTATGTCTTTGCCATGAGAACAAACCCGTTCGACGCGGAGGCGCCATGGCTTGAAAGCTGGACCAGGGCCCACGGTGATGCCTTATCCAGGGAGACGGTTGCAGCCGCTTCCGCTAAAGTGTCCTGAACCGAAAAAGCGTAAGCACCCGTATAAACAGGTGTGATTTCAGAATCGAAGAGCGATTTGCTCAAGAGATACACCAAAACGGGCGTATTGGTTTAAAGGATCATAAACACCGAATATTGGATGTTTGTATTTCAGGGGTGATCGAATGACAAAAGGTCAATCCGAATCCGCGTGGCATGCGTTGGAAGACTTGATGAGTACCCAGAAATTCGGCGTTCTGGCAACGCATGATCACGGTCAACCCTACACCAGTTTAATGGCATTTGCCTGCTCGACGGACTTGGTGCAGCTTATCTTCATAACCCCTGCCTCTTCAAAGAAATACGCCAACCTCGTGTCGGATCCCCGTGCGGCAATGCTGATCGACAGCCGGTCCAATACGTCAATGGACATCGAAAAGGCTATGGCGGCTACAGCTACAGGCACCGTGGAAATGGCATCAGGCGATTCCCTGATCACGTTAAAAGGCATCTACCTGGAAAAGCACCCGTACCTTGCCGATTTCGCCGCATCCCATTCGACCCGATTGATCGTGCTAAGAGTGTCACGCTATTTCGTGGTAGATCAATTTCAACATGTCGTTGAAATCGACATGACATCATAAAAAGTGTCCATCCGGAAACAGGCAATTTCGCGTGAGTTCAAAGCGAACCCAAGATCGAAACCGCAGGAATCGTGTGCTGTTTTGAGGATTTCGATCTTGCGTCCAACGCAGAAATCGCGTGAAAGGGCCGTTTATGGATGGACACTAAATAAGCATCAGCGCAACAACACATCAAAAAAAGGGGGAGAAGATGGCATTACAGGAACCCGGCATCGAAATGAATGAGGACTCGGAGTTCTCGATGGGCATTGCTTTTGACGGCAGCCGAATCGTTTCGATACTCGAAGCGCGTATTCCCATGATCGATATGGGCTTTTTGCACAGCGACGTGTGCTATGATGTGGTGAGTGTCTGGAAGGGGAGCTTTTTCCGACTGAACGAACATATGAATCGCTTCGAACGAAGTTATCAGGGGCTCGGCTTCGACATGCCTTACACCAAAGCGGAAATGAAACAGATTTTGATCGACATGGTTGCCCGCGCACAGCTTAGGGATGCCTATGTTTACATGGCGGCGACACGGGGGCTGCCGGATCTGGAAGACCCCCGGGATATGACAAAGTACCACCCGATGTTTTATGCCTTTGCCGTGCCGTTCATCTGGATTGTCGATCCGGAAGAGCAGAAGATCGGGACCGATGTCATCATCAGCGTAGTCCCCCGAATTCCGGAAGCGTCTGTCGATCCGACGATAAAAAACCAGCATTGGGGAGACCTGACGCGGGCCGAAAGGGAAGCCCATGAAAAGGGCGCGAAAACCGCGTTTCTGCTCGATCTTGACGGCAACCTTGCCGAAGGCGTGGGGTTTAACGTTTTTATTATCAAAGACGGCAAACTGTTCACTCCGGATTCGAACTGCCTGCTGGGCATTACGCGTCTCACCGTCTTCGAGCTTGCCAAAGAATTGAACATTCCGGCCGAAGCGTGCAGGATTCCCGCAGATGCCGTTCGTGCAGCCGATGAAATCTTTATGTGCACCACGGCGGGAGGCATCATGCCCGTAAAATCCATCGATAACATTCCACTCAGCGGCGGCAAGCCGGGCCCCATCACGATGAAGCTGCACGAGGCTTTTTGGAAGGCGCATGAAAGACCGGAATATTCAACACCGGTAATATACGGCTGATCACGATATAGTATATCAGCGCCTCTTTGCGGCTTTACCGCTGCTGTCCTCCCAATGTGCCGTTAAGGTTTCCTAATCCATAGGAATTCATCGAAAATACAGGATAGGACCCATTTGTACAGAGGCTGATCCGGGGTTAATCTGGCCTTATTGATTTGTGCGACTTCACGTAAAGGAGCAGCCCATGTATATCATCATTATCGCCGTTTTGCTGGGATTCGGTGCCGCACTCGTCATCAGCGGTTTTAAACGGCGAAGTCACGTAAGAATTTTCGCGGGAGTGGTGGTGGCCGCCTTAACATTCCTCCTCTTCTGGTTTCTGGGTTTTTACGGGGAACTGCTGTGGTTTCAATCCCTGGGATATTCCCGGCGTTTTCTCCTGGTATTTTTTTCACAAGCCGGATTTGCCCTGGGCGGACTGGTCGGTGGCTGGCTGCTGGTCACTCTGCTCACTTACGGTCTCGGCAGGGAACGGCGCATCGCCCGTTACGGTGCTCGAGGGTTGGGCGCCTTCATCGGCGGCATTTGGGGGTATGCCTCCTGGGAAGTCATCTTGAAATTTTTCAACGGGGTGTCCACCGATGTCGCGGACCCCATTCTGGACATGGACACGGGATTTTATTTCTTTACCCTGCCGCTGCTCGATGCTGTTTACAACGTTTTGATTCTCTTAACCATCATCTCTTTTGGAAGCGTCGTTCTGGCGGGTCTCGTCAGGGTGGCGGGAGATTCCGTTCAAATCGGGCCCCAGATGCCAAAGCAGCGTGAAGCCTCTTATCAGAGGGCTCTTTCCATTTCAGCCGCCGCTTTGATCCTCGTGCTGGCCTGGGGAAAATATCTGGACCGATTCCATCTCATGTACGCAAGCGGGGGCATTGTCACCGGTCCGGGATGGACGGACGTTCATATCCGAATGCCCGCATATTGGATTACGGCTTTATTGACGGGCGTCATCGGTCTTGCCCTCCTGTTCCCCGGTATGAGAAAACGGCTGAAACGCCTTTCAGGTCCTCTGAAACTCGGCTACGAAGATTCTCCGTTCAAAACGTACATTGGAGCGGGGCTGGCGATTGCCGCCGTCTGGTTTGTCGCACTAACGGTCGTTCCCGGCCTCTTCCAGTGGCTCAGGGTAGAACCCAACGAAATCACATTTGAAAGGCCTTACATCGCCAACAATATCGAACTCACCCGGCATGGATTCGGCCTGCACAACGTGGAAGAGCGTGAATTTCCCACCCTTGAAAGGTTCACGAAAGCAATGGTGGCGGAAAATGAAAACCTGTTCGAAAACATACGCCTGTGGGATCCCAGGGCGCTGGACGCCGTTTTCAAGCAGTTTCAGGAAATCCGTCTTTATTACGAGTTCGCGGATGTGGACATCGACCGGTATAACGTCGACGGGGATTACAAGCAGGTGATGGTCTCCGCCCGGGAATTGGAAACGGCCAATCTCCCTTCCGAAAGTCAAACCTTCGTAAACCGGCGTTTCAAATACACCCATGGATACGGCATTACGATGAACGAGGTGAGCAGATTTACCCCGGAAGGCCTTCCGTATCTGCTGATCAAGAATATTCCGCCGGTTGCCCGCGTCGAATCGCTCGAGGTAAAAAGGCCCGAAATTTACTATGGTGAACTCACACAATCCTATGTCGTGGGGAATTCAAGGGAACAGGAACTGAATTACCCAAAGGGCGATGCGAACGTCTATACGCACTACCAGGGAAACGGGGGCGTACCTCTGGAAAATTTTTTCAGAAAATTTTTATTCGGCTGGAAATTCGATGGGACGCCTTTTCTTCTTTCCGAATATCCCATCGCCGAGAGCCGCATCATGTTCCACCGGGAAATCAAGCATCGGCTGCGGACCCTGGCCCCGTTTTTGGCTTTTGACAGGGATCCCTATATCGTTATGGCGGAAGGAAGGCTCTACTGGATTGCGGATTGCTATACCACTTCGAGTCGATACCCTTACAGTGAACCGTTCTCCTCAGGAGTGTGGTCCGGAGTCGGCACCACTACGGAAAGGCCCATCTCCGCCGAGTTGAAGTACGAAGAGAAAGGTCTCGGCCAAATCAATTACATCCGCAATTCGGTAAAGGCGGTGATCGATGCCTACAACGGATCCGTGGATTTATACATTTTCGAGGAAAATGACCCGCTCATAACCGTATGGGACAAGATCTTTCCAGGGCTGTTCAAAAAGAAGGAAGCAATGCCCGAACCCCTTTACAATCACATCCGATATCCTGCCGATCTGCTGGAGATACAAGGACTGGTATATGCCAAGTACCATATGACCGATCCGACGGTTTTTTACAATCAGGAAGATTTGTGGGTCAGGGCCACGGAAAAGTATTACGGTGATGTTCAGCCGGTAGAGCCGTACTATATCATGTGGGAACCGCCGGACAGGAACGCCGTGGAATTTATATTGATGCTCCCGTTTACCCCGAAAAACCGCCAGGTCCTCATCGGTTGGATCGCCGGAATGTGCGACCCGCCCAATTACGGACGCCTTTTAGGGTACAACTTCCCCAAGCAGGAACGCGTCATCGGGACTCAGCAGGTGGAGACAAAAATTGACCAGGACCGATTTCTTTCGGGGCAACTTACGCTTTGGGACCAGCGGGGTTCCCAGGTCATCCGGGGAAACGTCCTTGTTATTCCCATTAAAAAGTCACTGCTGTATGTAGAGCCCATTTACCTGCAGGCGGTAACGGCCGCCTACCCGGAATTGCGGCTTGTGGTCGTCATGCAGGGGGACAACATGACCTATGGGGAAAGCTTCGAAGAGGCTCTCAATCTGCTTCTCGAGGGGGAAGGCATGCGCCCCACGGACGGCCGGGCAGCCGTACCGGCCCCGGGCATCGGGCTCGAGGGTCTGATTCAGCAGGCGGACAGGGCGTTTAATGAATACCTCGGACGTCTTGCGGATAAACGCTTCCGTGAGGCTGCCGGCGCTTTGGAGGATCTCCAGAAAGCCTTGGAAGGGCTCATGGAGACGCAGCCGGAACAAACCGGCATCCAGGAAAAGGGACAGCAGGACGGCATCGGCGAGCAAGGCGGGAATACCAATCCGTGATGAGTTTGACTAGTGAACTTCGATACGGCGTCCTGTTTCGAATTTTGAATTTTGAATTTTGAATTTTGAATTTGTTTCGTGTTTTGAGTTTCAAATTTCGATTTTTACTAGTAATAGACTTGCCTGAATCTTACTGATCGGTTCAAATATACAATTTTCATGAATCAGAAACTAAAAAAAGCCGGATCCGAAAACCCGGCTTATATGAATCGTTCAAAATGCTTTGGGCCCAGGGATCTTTCCAAAGACCCGGGATAAGTACTAACGGTCGACACCCTTACCCAGGGATGCCCTGGAATAGTCGATCAGCCCCTGAAAGAGCCCCCGCAATGCCTGATAATTTCCTTTTCTACCTTCGCGCATCAGTACGCAAAACACCAGGTAAGGAGCCCCAAGACAAAAAAAGCCCAACTGTTGGAGCATCGAGGCATGCCGGCGCATGAAGATAAACCAGTGGCGCATCTTATGCCGCGCATACTCTTCCGTATACCCTCTTCCCATCGTGTGGTTAACAAGATGATAGGCAACTGCCTGCGGGATATAGAGGGCATGATGCCCGGCTTTCTGCAGCCGCAGGGAGAAATCCAGATCCTCGGGGCCGAACGGCCCGAATTTCGGGTCGAAACCGTCGAGTGCACGAAAAATGTCGGCGCGGACCATCATGGCCCCACCACAGGCGGTGCATTTCTTGACCGTATCATGCTGTCCGCGGTCCACTTCTCCGACCCCGACGGGCGTTATTCGCCACAGCAGATAACTGATACGGGCGCCGCCGCCGTCGTTCAGACGTTCCGGATCATGCATATAGCGCAGCTTGGCCTGGGTTTGGCCCACCCGGCCATTCTCACGAAAAGGCCTGAACAGGGCGTCCACGAAACCGGGCGCAACCACCATGTCGTTGTCAAGAAACAGCAGGTGGGTCGCGTCAAACGTCTTCATTGCCAGATCGGCGGCGGCATTCCGGCCGGAAGCCACACCGAGATTGGTATCATGGTGATGCACCAATACCTGCGGATACATCTTTTGCAAGGCATCAGAGGTGCCGTCATGAGATCCATTGTCCCAGACAACGGTATGAAAAGGCAAACGCGTTGCCGCAAGCAAACTCTCAATGCATTTCAGAGTCAAATCCCGCTGATTATACGTCAGCACGATAACGGCAATTCTTTCCCGCTCCTGTATCACCAGCCTTTATCTCCAAAACCATAATGAAGTTTCAATGTGTTTTCCATTCTTCTGCACTGTAAAATGCGTCGGCCACATCTTTGACCCGTAAACGAATTTTGTCGACCTCTTCTGCGGTCAGCTGATCTTTCCAGGACCCTGTTGCCTGTGCGCTGCTGCGCTTGATGGCATAGGGATTCTTCAGCTCAGCCGGTTTTGCATGCCGGCTGTTTTTTTCAATGACTCGGCGTATTCGGTCATCGAACGGCAGACCCAGTTTGTCGAAAATTACCCGAAAACCGGACATCGGATCCATCGAAAGGTCTTCATGACGCACAAAATGCCAATCGGTGTGACCGCACTGGTATTCGATTATCATGTGGTGCAATAATTTCCAGAGCAGGCCGGCCTGGTCAACGATATCACGGTTCCCACTTACGAAGTCACCGATTTCGGTTTTATACGAAGAGAGATGATCTCTTATCAGCAAGTCTTGGTCGAGAAAATGAGAAAAAGGATGAGACCAGTTCAGCTGCTTGTAGCTGTTGACGACCGCGGCAGGATGCCGGATGACAACCACGACATCCATATTGAACGTCGATGACAGCCATTCGACTGAGCATACCGCAAGCGGGTCTTTGACCAGGGGCTTTGACTGCGTGAGAGATGCAGCCTGCTTGATCAGAAGCCTTATTCGTCTTGTCTTCCACAGGGCTGTAATCAGGTTGAGCAGTTGATACCGATTAAAACTACTTCCAAGTATATGCCGGAAATGGTCTATGTAAGCGGATTCATTTTCCTTGGAAATG